>NZ_JBIVTK010000013.1:0-131660 GCF_044756725.1 Paenarthrobacter sp. NPDC091669 | reverse complement strand
GAACAATGGCGCATCGACATGAAAACCGGCGTCCCCTGGTTCATCCCCCCACCCCACATCGACCCACACCAAACACCCCGACGCAACCACCACCACACACCCCAACGAAACACGCCCCACAGAACATAGAAAGCGTCGGCAGAACATCAACACGCCCAAAAACGGCGCCGGGCGGCGCCCAAGTACGCCCTTGGGTCGTTCGCGTCTTCCTAGGACTCCCAGGGCCAGCCTGAGAGGCTGTTTTCTGCCGCCTCGCCGCCTAGGCTGAAACAAACCCGGACCTTGCTGACTCCATGAAGCAGCTGAACCAACAAGGCGACGGGGGCACGGACCACCACTATCGAGGAGCACACCATGAGGATTGCCGTCACGGGCGGAAGCGGAAAACTGGGTAGGAGCGTCGTCCGACGGCTCACGCAGGATGGCCACCAGGTGCTCAACATTGACCGTGAGGGCACCCGTGGCAAGGGCTACGTCAACGTCGATCTCCGCAATTACGGGCAAGTCCTGGATGTCATCCTGGGTCTGGATGACCAGCACCACGGCTTGGACGCTATCGTTCACCTGGCCGCCATCCCCGCACCAGGCCTAGCCCCTGACGCCGCCATTTTCGAGAACAATATGGTGTCCACCTACAACGTGTTCCAGGCTGCCCGGCGGGCCGGCATCAAGAAGGTGGTCTATGCCTCCAGCGAGACAGTACTGGGACTGCCCTTCGACATTGCTCCCCCCTACATTCCCGTGGATGAGGAGTACGCTGCCCGGCCGGAAAGCACCTACTCGCTGGTCAAGCATCTTGAGGAGCAGATGGCCATCCAGCTCACGCGATGGGATCCGGAACTGAGCATCACGGCGCTGCGTTTCTCCAACGTCATGGACCCCGAAGACTACGACGCCTTCCCCTCCTTCGATTCAGACGCAAATCTTCGGAAATGGAACCTGTGGGGCTACATCGACGCCCGCGATGGTGCACTGGCAGTGGTCAGAGCGCTGGAACATGGCGTGCCAGGCTTTGAGACCTTCATCATTGCCGCCGCTGATACCGTGATGAGCCGAAGCAGCGCCGATTTGGCGGCGGAAGTCTTCCCCGGCGTCGAGGTCCTCAAAGAACTGGGCGAGCATGAAACCATGCTGTCCATCGACAAGGCGCGCAGGCTCCTGGGTTTTGAGCCGGAACACAGTTGGCGCAACGTCCACTCCAACCGGAGGACCCCCACCGAAGACTGACACCAACCGAAGACTGTCACCACCTGCCCGCTGACGCGCGGCGGCCCACCCCTTAACCGCAGTTTCCTGCAAGCACTCGTAAAGGGATGGGCCGTCGCAGCTTCGAATACCGCTAGATCATGGTCATGACCATGGCGGGATCTGCCAGGATGGAGCCCAGATCCGCGAGGAACCGTGAACCCTGTTCACCGTCCACCAAGCGGTGGTCGAAGGACAGGCTCAGGGACATGACCTGGCGGACGGCGAGTTCGTCATTCACCACCCATGGTGCCTTCCGCACAGCACCCAATGCCAGAATGGCGGCCTCGCCCGGGTTCAGGATGGGAGTCCCGGCGTCGATGCCAAACACGCCGATGTTGGTGATGGAGATGGTGCCACCGGACAAGTCCGCCGGGGACGTCTTGCCCGCCCGGGCAGTATCGGTCAGTTCAGTGAGCGCCGTGGAGAGCTCACGAAGTGTCAGCCGGTCAGCGTCCTTGATATTCGGTACCGTCAGGCCACGCGGCGTTGCTGCAGCGATGCCCAGGTTCACATAGTTGAACTGGACAATCTCCTGGCTCGCCTCATCCCAGCGGGAATTCAGCGATGGGTTGTTCCCCAACGCCACCAGAACCGCCTTGGCTGCGATGGTCAGTGGTGTCAGCTTGTAGCCTTCGAACGCCCGGTTGCCTTTGAGCCGGGCCAACAACTCCATGGTTGCCGTGACGTCGACGGTCAGGAACTCCGTCACGTGCGGCGCGGTGAAAGCACTGTGCACCATGGCCGCGGCCGTGAACTTCCGGACTCCCTTGATCGGTGTCCTTATTTCCCGCCCACCCTGTGCATCAGCAACCCGGGCCTCGGCTGGAGCTTCCGTTGCGCCGGAGAAGTTCTGGACGTCCTCACGGGTAATGAGTCCGCCCGGCCCGGTTCCGCGAACCACTTCCAGGCGGATCCCGAGGTCACGGGCGAGCTTTCGCACTGGCGGCGTGGAACGTGGTCGCTCAGGGCTTCCTTCCTCTGCACGACGCGCCGCTGCGGGCTCGACGATCGCTGGTGCTTCCGGGGTTACCGGCGCTTCCTGGGCCGCAGGTGCTTCCGACCTCGCCGCCGTCGGGACCTTGATGTCCCGCACCTGCCCCCGGGCGCGCCGTGTCGGGCGGCCTGAATGTTCGACGACGGCGCCGTACCCCACCAGGTTCGGCTCACGTTTCGCGGGGGCCCCCACCGCTTCAGCGCCGGCAGTTGCCGGCGAGCCGTTGGCAGAGCTTTCGACGGCGGCCCCCTCACCAGCGGTCCCGTTGCCAGCGGACCCGTTGCCAGCGGACCCGTTGCCGGCGGCCGGCGTGCCACCCCCGTTGGTGGACCCGGCGTCGTCAACTTCGAACGAAACGATCGGCTTGCCGACCTCCACCACCGTGCCGGGCTGCTCATGAAGTTCTGCAACCACTCCTGCGAAGGGAGAGGGCAACTCCACAACGGCCTTGGCGGTTTCCACCTCGGCGATTACCTGGTTCAGCGTGACCGTGTCCCCCACAGCCACCTTCCAGCTCAGGATTTCCGATTCCGTGAGGCCCTCGCCAAGGTCCGGCAGCCTGAATTCCTTGATCATGGTGGCGGTCATCCTTCCAGTCCACTCAGCGAGTTGGGGCGGCCCAAGGCACGGTCGACGCCGTCCAGGATCCTGTCCAAATCCGGCAGGTGGTGCATTTCGAGCTTCGAGTAGGGGTAGGGCACATCGAAGCCGGTGATGCGGACGGGAGCAGACTCCAGGAAATGGAAGCAACGCTCGGTGATGCTGGCGGCAATCTCTGCGCCGAGGCCACCGGACTGCCCGGCCTCGTGGGTGATGACCAAACGGCCCGTCTTGCGGACAGATGCTTCCACCACGGGGTAGTCGACGGGGGCCAGTGAACGGAGGTCGATGACTTCCACGGAAATGCCTTCGTCGGCCGCTGCCATTGCGGCGTCCTTGGCTGTTTTCACCAGTGGACCGTAAGCAACAAGTGTCACGTCGGAACCGGCACTGACCACAGCGGCTTTCTCCAACGGAAGTGCCGTGGAGAGGTCGATGGTTTCGTCCACGTCGCCCTTGTCGTGATAGCGACGCTTGGGTTCAAAGTAGAGGACGGGATCATCGGAGGCGATCGCCTGCTGGATCATGGTGTAGGCATCCTGCGGATTGGACACTGCCACAACCCGGAGACCGGAGGTGTGGGTGAAGTAGGCCTCGGGCGACTCTGAATGGTGCTCAGGTGAACCGATGCCACCGCCGAAAGGTACGCGGATGGTGATGGGCATCTTGACCCGCCCCTGGGTGCGGTAATGCATCTTGGCTACCTGGCTGACAATCTGATCAAACGCAGGGTAGATGAAGCCATCAAATTGGATCTCGCACACAGGTCGGTAGCCGCGGTAGGCCAGGCCAACGGCGGTGCCGATAATGCCTGACTCAGCCAGGGGGGAATCGATGACCCGGTGCTTTCCGAAGTCTTTCTGGAGTCCGTCGGTGACGCGGAAAACACCACCGAGCGCGCCAATATCCTCACCCATCAGGACCACTTTGGGATCGTTTTCGAGCGACTTCCGGAGGCCGGCATTGATGGCCCGGGCAAACGTGAGCTTGGACATCAGAGTGCACCTTCCTCGACTGGCTGGTTGAAGCTGTTCAGGTAGCGCGAGTAGTGGTCCTTCTGGCGTTCGATCCAGGAATTGGGCGTGCTGTAGACATGGTTGAAGACGTCCAGCGGCTGCGGGTCCGGCATCTCGATGCAGCTGGAACGGAGCTCGGCCGCCACCGCATCAGCTTTCGCTTTGACGCGGGCCTCGACGTCCTCGGTGAGGAGGCCCTTGGCCTCCAGGAGCTTGCGCAGCCGCAGGATGGGATCCTTGGCGGCCCAATCCTCGAGTTCGATCGGGTCGCGGTAGCGGGTGGGGTCATCGGCAGTGGTGTGCGGACCCATGCGGTAAGTGACGGCCTCGATGAAGGTGGGACCGCCGCCTTTGCGTGCACGGTCCAGCGCTACCCTCGTGGCAGCCATGACAGCGAGGACATCGTTGCCGTCAACCCGCATGCTCGGTATTCCGAATCCTGTGGGCCTGTCGGCCAATTGCACGTGCGACTGTACCCGCACAGGTTCGGAAATGGCCCAATGGTTGTTCTGGCAGAAGAACACCACGGGAGCCTGGTAACTGGCGGCGAATACCATGGCCTCGTTCACGTCGCCTTCACTCGTGGCGCCATCGCCGAAGTAGGCCAGAACGGCTGTATTTGCTCCATCCAGCTGGACGCCCATTGCGTAGCCCGTGGCGTGCAGGCTCTGGGATCCGATAATGATCTGGGGCGTTGCCAGGTTGATGCGCTGCGGATCCCAGCCAAAGGAGGCATTGCCCCGCCACACCCTGGCGATCTCGGAGAGATGGGCTCCACGAACGTAGGCTACGCCGCTTTCGCGGTAGCTGGGGAAGACAAAGTCGTCATCGCGCAGCGAGCGGCTGGAACCGATCTGCGACGCTTCCTGGCCCAGGAGCGGTGGCCACAATGCCAGTTCGCCCTGACGTTGGAGTGCCGTAGCTTCGGCATCGATGCGACGGATGACCGTCATGTCCTCGTACAAGGAACATAACTGCTCATCTCCGACGTCCTTGACCCAGACATCGAATTCGGGATGGCTGATCCGCTCGCCTTCCGGCGACACCAACTGGAGCAGATTGCCGCCAGTCCTCAGGGGATTATGTGCATTATGTCCAGGGCCCGGAGTGTCATGATGCACTCCCTTGCCCGCCTGATCCGTCAACACAGGTGATCGCAACCTTCCGGCTCGTTTTCGTCGGCGCTGGCTGGACTTGTGATCCTGCCGCAGACCGGCCCTCCGGCACCTTCGCCGGAGTTAATTGTGACCCTACTCACAACGCGCATCAGGTACAACTACCCTTCTGCAAATTGAGCATTCTGCCCTGTTTCGGCTGAGCTCACCGTGCTAATCTTGCGCATTATGCAACCCCTGGATGGCACTGACACCCGGCTCCTTTCCGCGATGGCCAAGGACCCCCGCGGGACAGTGGTGGCCCTTGCCCAAAAGCTGGGCCTCTCCCGCAATACGGTGCAGGCCCGCATGTCCCAGCTGGAGAAGAAGCACGCCTTCCTCTCCTTTGAACGAAGGATCAACCCGGTTGCGCTCGGCTATCCGTTGACGGCGTTCATCACCGTCCACGTTCAACAACAAAAGCTCGCCTCCTTGGCGCAGGACCTGGCAGACATTCCGGAAATCCTCGAAGGCTTCGGCCTCACCGGTTCAGCGGACCTGCTGTTGCGCGTTGTTGCCTTGGACGCGGAGGACCTCTACCGCATCAATGGAAAAATCCTCGGCTGCGAAGGGGTCGAACGGACTGACACAGCACTGGCGATGCGCGAGATGATCCCCTACCGCGTCCAGCCGCTCCTGGGAAGGCGCTCCGGGGACTGAACTCCCTCCTCACCTGCGGTTATTCGACACGCGGTACTTGCCCGTCGAACCCGCATGCGATTTGATGCAAGAGGACGTACCGGGGGCCGGCCAGAGGACCCCGGCCATGTGGTGGCGCTGCCTAAGGCTGCCGAAAGGGGCACTACCGTGAGCAACCCGCAACAACCTGAGCAACCCAATCCCAACTATCCGGGCCAGAACCCGCCACCGGTGCCGCCCGGGCCCGGGTACCCCCCTCAGCCGGGCGGCGCGCCGCAGTGGCAACAGCCGCCGTCGTCCGCTGCTCCCCAGGCCGGCGGCCCCCAGCACTCAGGACCCCAGTACTCAGGACCCGGCCAGGAGCCGTACGCCCAGAACCCTTATCCGCAGGGCCAATTCCCGTCAGGGCAGTACCCGCCGGGCCAATTCGGCCAGCCACCGGCCCGAAAGAGCAGGAAGGTTTTGTGGATCGTCCTCAGCATCGTCGCCGGCGTGATCGTGCTGGCGGTGGTGGGCGTGCTGCTGCTGGTCAACCTGGTGGGCAATGCAACGTCCAAGGCCAGGTCCTTGGCGGACGAATTCACCAATTTGCTGGTCTCAGGCCAAACCGAGCAGGCTTACGACAACTACCTGAGCCAGCCACTGAAGGACGAACTGGACAAGGAGTCGTTCGTGGACGGCATTGCCAGCCTGGACCTTGATGGCTCGTGCAAACCCAACTACAGCTCGGTGAACGTGAATAACAACAACGGCAACAACACGGCTGACCTCTCCGGCACCTTGCAGTGCGACGGCAAGACCATCGATCTCCACTACGTCTTCGAGGGCAGCAACGACCTCAAGATGAGCAGCATCCGCCTCCGCCCCTAGCTCCAGGAAAGAATTTCAGTACCACCACCCATCCACCTGCGCCTATGGTCCGAATCACTGCTTGAGAGCCCCACCCGGGGCTCAGCAGGACGGCCGGAATATCCGGCCATCACCGGAAGGTTCGGACCATGCGTACTTCGCCCAATCGCCTGATCGCCACCATCTTCGGAGCTGTCTACCTCCTGGTAGGCGTGCTCGGATTCTTTGTCACCTCGGGAATCGGCTTCTTCGCCACCGAGGGCGCCAACTTGATCATCTTCGCCGTGAACCCCCTTCACAACATCATCCACCTGGCCATCGGCGCTGCCCTTCTGTACGCCGGCATGAACAGCGTCACCCTGTCCAAGTCCGTCAACACGGCCGTAGGTGCCGTCTACCTGCTGGTGGGTATCCTTGGACTCTTCCTGGTGGGTTCGTCCCTGAACATCATCGCCCTCAACGGCGCAGACAACGTGCTGCACCTCGCCAGCGCTGTGGTCCTGCTGGGTGTTGCCCTGTCCCAGGACAAGGCAACCGTAGCCTCCACCCGCGCCCACGCCTGACGCCTGATCACCGAATAAACCTGATCACCGAGTAAAACAGCGAGAGGACGGCAAGGACCATGGAAAGCAAACACCACCCCACGCTGAACGCAGCGACCCTCCTGTTCGTGTACTTCGCAGCGATGGCCGCCGGGATGGTTGAGCTTTCCCTTGCCGCCGGATATCTCACCGGAACAGCGTCAGCGGCACCCGGGACGGTGGCAGCCGGGGTGGCAACCCTCGCGGCGGGCCTGGCCTTTTTGGCCTGGTCCCTGCGGGGGCTGCACCGCAATGCCCTGGTCTTGGCACGATTCGCGCTTCCTGTCCTCGCCGCTGCTGCCGCTGCGCACCTCGCAGTCACAGTTACCGGGATCAGCTCCCTGCGCTCACTGGACGTGAGCCACTTTGCCGCCCTCGGCCTGACGCTCATGGCACTTGCCGGAGCCGGCTGGCTGAGGCGGCAGCACAAGACCAACGACGGCGGCGCCCACGGCCAGCCAAGGACCGGGCGGCTTCTGGCAGCCGCGTTCGGAGCCGCCGTCGTTGTTGCAACAGTGGCAACACCGGGACTGGCCGCCTCGATGGCCGGACAGCACGCTGTTCCGCATGGCGAGCACGGCCAGGCCCCTCACGGAGAAAACGGCCAGGGCTCCAATCCCGCCCTGGACCCGGGTCGCCACCACTAGTTGGCGGCGACCGAACCGGCGCACCATTGACACTGCCCACTGTTGATGGTGCGCCTGGTTCGTGGATCATGGAGCCATGGATCCCATAGAGGCGCTCGACGAAATCTCCTTCTGGCTCGAACGCAGCCAGGCCCCCACCTTCAAGGTCCAGGCCTTCCGCAAAGCGGCCGACGCCGTGCGGCAGCTTTCGCCCGAAGAGCTGGCAAGGCTTGTGGGCACCGGGCGGATCACCAGCCTCAAAGGCGTCGGCAACCGCAGCGCCGAAGTCATCACACAGGCCCTCGAAGACCGGATCCCCGAGTACCTTGCGGACCTGCGCGAACGTGGCACGGAATCGTTGGCATCCGGAGGAGACACGCTCCGGGCAGCGCTGCGCGGCGATCTTCACAGCCACAGCAACTGGTCCGACGGCGGCTCCCCCATCGAATCCATGGTGGCAGCGGCACGGACCCTCGGCCGCGAGTATCTTGCCCTCACCGACCACTCCCCCAACCTCACCATCGCCAACGGACTGAGCGTGGAGCGGCTTGAGAATCAACTCGGCGTCGTGGAGGGAATCAACTCATCCCAGGATGGTTTCCGCCTCCTCAAAGGCATTGAAGTGGACATCCTCGAAGACGGAACCCTGGACCAGACTCCCCACATGCTGGGCCAACTGGACGTGGTGGTGGCCAGTGTCCACTCCAAGCTCCGGTCCGATAAAAAGACCATGACCACGCGGATGTTGGGCGGCATCACCGATCCCCACACCAACGTCCTGGGGCATTGCACCGGCCGACTCGTCCAGGGATCACGGGGTACCCGGCCTGAGTCCGAGTTCGATGCCGCGAGAGTCTTCAAGGAGTGCGCGGAGTGGGGTGTCGCCGTCGAAGTAAATTCCCGTCCCGAGCGTCAGGACCCACCGGACAACCTCATCACCATGGCCTTGGACGCCGGCTGCCTGTTCAGCATCGACAGCGATGCCCATGCTCCTGGCCAACTCGACTTCCTGCAATATGGCGCAGAACGTGCCGAAGCCCTGGGCGTTCCCCAAGAACGGATTGTCACCACCTGGCCGCTGGAACAACTGACGGAGTGGCTCAACCTGAAGAAGTAGACGCAGTCTGAAGAAGAACCAGCCGGCGCCCATGAAGAGAAGGCCCCTCCTGCACGTTGTTCGCCGGAGGGGCCTTCTCTTGGATGGTGACTTTGTTCGAGCCGGTGCTAGTGGTCTACTGCCTTCTCGGCACCGACGCCGGTCAGCGAGCGCACTTCCATTTCCGCCTGCTTGGCCGGATCTTCGCGCCGCTTGTCCAGAACGGTTCCGAGCCAACCCAGGAAGAAGGCCAACGGGATGGACACGATGCCCGGGTTGCTTAGCGGGAACAGGGCGAAGTTCGCTCCGGGGATCATGGACGACTTGGCACCCGAAACCACGGGTGAGAACGTGATGAGCAGGATGGCCGCAGCCAAACCGCCGTACATGCTCCAGACCGCCCCCTGGGTGGTGAATTTCTTCCAGAACAGGGAGTAGACGATGGTGGGCAGGTTCGCCGAGGCTGCAACTGCGAAGGCGAGCGCCACCAGGAAGGCCACGTTCTGGCCGTTGGCAAAGATGCCACCGAGGATGGCAAGCACCCCGATTACCAATACCGTCCGACGGGCCACCTTCACCTCGGTGATTGCATCCGCTTTGCCCTTGGCAATGACATTTGCATAGATGTCGTGGGCGAAGGAGGCAGCCGCCGTGATGGTCAGGCCTGCCACCACCGCCAGGATGGTGGCGAAAGCGACCGCCGAAATGAAGCCCAGAAGCAACGGGCCACCCAGGTGGAAGGCCAGCAGAGGGGCGGCAGAGTTGACGCCGCCGGGTGCGGATTTGATGGTTTCCGCCCCCACCAGGGCTGCTGCACCGTAGCCCAGCACCAGGGTGAACAGGTAGAACAGGCCGATCAGCCAGATGGCCCAGACCACGGATTTGCGGGCTTCCTTGGCTGTCGGGACAGTGTAGAAGCGCATCAGCACGTGGGGCAATGCGGCTGTACCGAGGACCAGTGCGAGGCCCAAGGACATGAAGTCGAGCTTGGACGTTTCGGTCTTTCCATACTGCAGGCCGGGGTTCAGGATGGCCGGGTTGTTGGCGGCTTCAGCTGCGGAGCCCAGCAGGCTGGACAGGTTGAAACCATAGATCGCAAGAACCATGGCTGTCATGACCCCTGCACCGGCAATGAGCAGGATGGCTTTGATGATCTGCACCCAGGTGGTGCCCTTCATGCCGCCGATGAGTACGTACATAATCATCAGGGCCCCGACGACGATGATCACCAAGGCCTGGCCGCCCCAGTCGCTGATGCCCAGCAGGAGCGAAATCAGGCTGCCTGCTCCTGCCATCTGGGCAAGGAGGTAGAAGAAGCAGACGGCCAAGGTGGAGAGGGCAGCGGCAATCCGGACAGGGCGCTGACGCAAGCGGAAGGACAGAACGTCAGCCATGGTGAACTTGCCGGTGTTGCGGAGCAATTCAGCCACCAGGAGCAAAGCGACGAGCCAGGCGACGAGGAAGCCGATGGAGTACAGGAAGCCGTCGTAGCCGTTGATGGCGATGGCGCCGGTAATGCCGAGGAAGGATGCCGCCGACAGGTAGTCGCCGGCGATGGCCGTGCCGTTTTGCGAACCGGTAAACGATCGGCCTGCTGCGTAGTAATCTGCTGCGGTCTTGTTGTTCCGGCTGGCCCGGAAGACGATCACCATGGTGACTGCCACGAAGAGGGCGAAAATGCCCATGTTGAGCAGGGTGGTGTCTTTCAGGGCTTCGACGTTGACTGCTGCCGGGACCATGGTGTTCATTTGGCTGCCCCGCTGATCACATTGCCGTCCTTATCAAATTCGTGGCCCTCGATCTCGTTGCGGATTTCAGCAGCGATGGGGTCCAGCTTCCTGTTGGAGTAGCTCACGTACCATGCCGTGATGCCGAAGGTGGTGACGAACTGCAGCAGGCCGAGGATCAGCCCGACGTTGATGTTGCCCCATACCTTGATGGACATGAAGCCCACCGCGTAGTCGGCCAAGAGAACATATGCGAAATACCAGAGCAGGAATACGACTGCCATCGGGAAGACAAAGCTGCGGTGCCGCTTGCGCAGTGTCTTGAACCGTTCCGTCTGTTGAACTTCCTGGAAGTCCACGGACGCTTTTGCGTCCTGGGGTTGGGCCTCATTACCCATGGTTCCTCCTGATTGTGATGTGTCCACACCAGCTCCACACGCCTTGCCAATGTGACTGCAATCACTATCGAACGCCGCCCGGTCCCTGTTCCAGAGCATCGCGTGCTGCCATCGCTCAACGGTTGCGGTGCTGCGCCAAACGGTGGGATGTGAACCACCTTCAGTGGAATCGGACCGAGGTGGAGGAGCATCCCGCTACGCTGGCCTTATGCCCGACTCCCCGCTGTTCACAGCCGCTGCCATCGCCGTGATCGTGCTGGCCATCGCCGTCGTCGTGGGCGTTGGGTTGAAGGTGATGCGTTCCTTCCGGGACTTGGGCACCGACGCTGAACGGGCCACCTACAACACTTTGCACGCGGCCTCCCGGGCCGGGCAGCATCTCCGGAGCGGCCTCCAACCGGCCGGTGCAGCGAAAGCGAGTAAGCAGCTTCGCGTACTGCTGGGCTGCGATGCCTTGGCCATCACGGACACCGATTCTGTGCTCGCGTGGGACGGTACAGCCGAGGAACTCAGGCCGTCGTTGATGCGTCTTGCTGCCGAGGTCCTGGCCACTGGCCGAACCGCGGTGGTGCCGCACGCCGGGCATCGGACCACCGCCAAAGCCGAGCATGGAAACCACGACTTCAGTGCCGTGATTGCTCCTATCCGCTCGGGCTCCCGGGTGGTCGGCTCGGTGGCAGCCTTGGCGCCGGCGGCCGGCGCCGGGCTGGTCAGGGCCACCAGCGAGGTGGCCGACTGGATTGCCGCCCAGCTGGAACTGACGGAACTCGAAGCCTCCCGGACCTTGCTGATGGAGGCTGAAGTCAGGGCGCTGCGTGCCCAAATCAGCCCGCACTTCATCTACAACTCCCTCAATGCCATCGCCTCGTTCATCAACACCGACCCCGCCCGGGCCCGGGAGTTGGTGGTGGAGTTCGCCGACTTTACCCGGTACTCCTTCCGGCGCCACGGCGACTTCACCACGTTGGCCGAGGAACTGCGCTGCATCGACCGTTATCTCCTGCTGGAACGGGCACGCTTCGGCGAACGTGTCCAAGTGAGCCTGAGGATCGCCCCGGAGGTCCTCAGCACTGTCATCCCTTTCCTCAGCCTGCAACCTTTGGTGGAGAACGCGGTCCGGCACGGGCTCGAAGCCAAGGAGGGCCCGGGCCATATCACCATTTGCGCCAACGACTCCGGTGCGTTTGCTGAAGTGACCATCGAGGACGACGGAGTGGGCATGGACCCTGAGCACCTGCGGTCCGTGCTCGCCGGGCACACAGATGGGATCCACGTGGGACTGCGCAACGTGGATGCCCGCTTGCGCCAGGTGTACGGGGACGAGCACGGGCTGGTCATCGACACGGCTCCCGGGGAAGGAACCCTGATCACCATGAGGGTTCCCAAGTCCCAGCCCGGTCATGACGCCTGAGGTGACGGTTAGTCTTTAAGCATGATCAACGTGCTCGTCGCTGATGACGAACTTCCCGCCGTGGAGGAGCTTGCCTTCCTGCTGGGACGGGATGAACGGATTGGTGCCATCCACCGGGCCTCGTCCGGTGCTGAGGCCCTGCGGACCCTGGAAACCGAGTCTGTCGACGCCGTCTTCCTCGACATCCATATGCCGGCATTGTCTGGTTTGGACATCGCACGGGCCATTTCCCGCAGCAGCCATCCACCCGCCGTCGTTTTTGTCACCGCCGACGAAGAGTGCGCGCTGGAAGCTTTCGACCTCGCCGCGATCGACTACCTGCTCAAGCCGCTTCGCGCGGAACGGCTGTCCCGTTCCGTGGACCGCATCAGTGACCTGATCAAGGAAGGCACCCCTGCACCAGAGATGATCACCGTGGACCTCGGCAGCACCACCCGTATGATCCGCCGGGACGATGTCACCTACGTTCAGGCCCAGGGCGATTACGCGAGACTGCACACAGCCGAAGCCAGCTACCTCATCCGGGTTCCCCTCAGTGACCTTGAGCAGAAGTGGGCAGAGGCAGGGTTCATCCGGATCCACCGCTCGTACCTGATCGCCCTGAACCACGTCCAGCACCTGAAGCTGGCTGCGACGGGTCCCAGCGTAGCCGTGGCCGGAGCTGAATTGCCCATCAGCCGACGCCACCTGCCCTCTGTCCGGGACAAGCTGCAGACCACGCGCATCCGGCCGCAAGGATGACGCGCGTCCGGGTGACGGCGCCCCGCCAGTCGGCCACAGCGGCTCCCGGCCGGCTGCCCTACCCGCGCGAGGTCGCCGAAGACTCCGACTCAGGCAAACTCTTCATCCGGTCCCTGATCCGCTCGCAGTTGCGTTTGGCGCTGGTGGTGGCCTGTTGCTTCCTGATCATCCTCGTGGTGATCGCACTGTTCCTGGTGTACGGGCCTGGCGTGGCAGAAACACGGATATTCGGCATCCCACTGGACTGGATGGTGCTGGGCGCCGGCATTTACCCGGTGATTGGCTTGAGCGCCTGGCTGTACAACCGCGCGGCGGCCCGCAACGAGGCCCGGTACAAGGACCTGGTGGAGGACAAGTGAACCCGGCGGTAGGCCTGTTCGCGTTCCTTGCCGTATCGCTGGCGACAGCAGTCATCGGCTTCTACGGTCTGCGCATCTCCCGGACAACCGGCGACTTCTACGTGGCCTCGCGAACCGTCCCGCCCTGGTGGAATGCCTCTGCAATCGGCGGCGAGTACCTGTCCGCCGCCAGCTTTCTGGGCGTCGCCGGACTGATCCTGCTCTCGGGAACGGACGCGCTCTGGTTCCCCGTAGGCTACACCGCCGGTTACTTGATGCTGTTGCTCTTTGTCGCCGCGCCCCTCCGTCGCTCAGGCGCCTACACCATCCCCGACTTCACCGAAGCCCGCTTGGATTCCCGGCTGGTCCGCCGCGTGACCAGCCTGGTGGTGGTTGCCGTTGGCTGGCTGTACATCGTCCCGCAACTCCACGGGGCGGCGCTCACCATCCGCATCACCACCGGCCTGCCGTCGTGGGTAGGTTCGACGGCGGTTGTTGTGGTGGTGTGCCTCACGGTGGTGGCAGGTGGCATGCGTTCCATCACGTTTGTCCAGGCGTTCCAATACTGGCTGAAGCTGACTGCCCTGGCAGTTCCGGTGGTCTTCGTGCTGCTGGTGCTGGCCGGTAACGGCACGGCACTCCAGGCGTCGCTTCCCATCAACCCCACCGGCCAGGCGCCAGCCGGCGCGTACCAGCACATTTCCCTGTTGGTGGCGTTGCTCTTCGGAACCCTGGGCCTGCCCCACGTCCTGGTGCGGTTCTACACCAACCCGGACGGGCAATCCGCCCGGAGAACCACACTCATTGTGCTGGGCCTGCTCTCCGTCTTCTATCTTTTTCCCACCGTATCGGGCGCGGTGGGACGAATGTTCGCGCCCGAACTCGCACAGTCCGGCCAGGCCGACGCCTTGGTCCTCCTCCTCCCCGGCAAGCTGATAGGGGGCACCGCTGGAGACCTTCTCTCCGCCCTCGTCGTCGCCGGAGCCTTCGCCGCTTTCCTGTCCACCACCTCTGGGTTGGTGGTTTCGCTCTCAGGCGTCATCAGCCAGGACCTCTTCGGCGGAAGCGTCAGGGGCTTCCGCCTCGCAGCGGTGCTGGCCGCCGTCGTGCCTTTGGGTTTTGCCTTGATGACCGACACCCTGGCCCTTGCCGGGAGCGTTGGCCTGGTCTTCGCATTCACGGCCTCCACCATCTGCCCGGTCCTGCTCCTGGGAATCTGGTGGCGTGGCCTGACCGACGCCGGCGCGATTGCCGGAATGCTGACCGGTGCGCTGCTCTGCGGTGGTGCCATGGTGGTGGGTACGCTCATGGGATCAGGTAACGCACCGGCGTGGCTTGCCCAGCCGGCGGCGTGGAGCGTGCCGGCAGCGTTCGCGGTGACAGTGATCGTTTCCCTCGCAACGAAAAGGCGCGTGCCTGCGTCCGTGAACCGCGTCATGTCGCGGCTGCACGTTCCGGAGCGGCCGGTGGCCACCGAGCGCTAGGCGCGCAGATGCAGTGACCTGTTGTCCGCGCAGCAGCCAGGGTGGACAATGACGCCATGTCCGAGGAACCGGGCGCCGCCAGCCCAGAGCCGCCGGCACGACCGACGGAGTTGTCACCGAGTGTCCGCGCGCAGTTGCTGGCCACCGAGCACTGGAGCCTGCTCGCCTCACGCAGTACCACCCAAGGCGAAGTCCTCACTCGCATCAGCATGTTCCTGACCTTCACGTCGGCGAGCCTGTTGAGTGTGGCACTGGTGGGTAACGCCACACAATTTTCCGATGCCTTCAGGGCCTTCGCGCTGACCGTCCTTAGTATCGACCTCGTGGTTGGCCTGCTCACTCACGTCCGCGTCATGAGCGTGGGCATGGAGGACCTGATGTACGTCCTGGCGATGAACCGCCTGCGGGCGGCCTACGTCGACATGGATCCCGGCATAGGGCCGTACCTCATGGCCGGAGCCCACGACGACGAAGAAGGCGCCAAAAGGACGTATTACTTCCTGGGCGTTCGGACAGACTTCAGCCAGGTTGCCGGCAGCAGCATGGTCTTTATGGGGTTCGTCAACTCGGCCTTGATCGCCCTGCTGCTGGGATCGGCACTCCTGACCGCCGGGCTTCCCCCGGTGGTGGCAGTCCCCGTGGCCGTTCTGGTCGCGCTGGCCTTCTTCGGCACCTCGCTGGCCCGCGGCCACAGACGCTACCTGGCAGTGTGGAAGAACAACACGCCTGTTTCCCCCAGCACCCACCAGCCCTCCCCATGAGCGGGGTGTGGACTAGTCGATGGCCGCCATGAGCTCTACGGCACGGGCCAGGAAAGCGTCCACTTGGGCTTCCTCGTAGCCTTCATCGCCCTTGGCCGCCCGGAACACTGCCCGGCGGACAGTGTCCACGCTCAGGACCTGGTCATGCTCCAGGTATCCCACCAGTTCAGCACACAGGGCGTCCACGTCCTGGATGTTGTAGCTGCGCGCCCGCTTGCTGGAAGGTCGACGGAACCGCTCGCCATCGGGCCGGTGAAGCCGGCCCCGCAGGATGCCGGAAAGTTTGCCGATCTGGCGCAGCCAGGCTTCTTCGCCCTGCTGGCTGATCAGGTCATCACGCTCGCGGCGTGCAAACGCATCCTCGAGCCGGTCCAGGGCGGCGTCCACGCTGTGGGCGTCGTACCCACCTTTGACAGGGTCAAAAGCTACGTCCCGCACGTCAACGCTGGCCACCTGGTCAGCGGTACCCACGGGGTTTTCGAACGACGTCCTGGCACGCTGGAGGAACTCGTCAACTTGTTTGGCGTTATAGCCGTACTTGCTGCGCTCCACGCGATCGAACGTTGCGGGAATCTGGCGTCGAATATCCACGGACACTAATTTTCCTTCGTTGATTGTCAGACGCCGCTGAGCAGCGCGAACAGAACATAGGCTACAGGGGCCGCGAACACAATGGAGTCCAGGCGGTCCATGACGCCACCGTGGCCAGGCAGGATACTGCTCATGTCCTTGACGCCCAGTTCACGTTTGACCATGGACTCGGCGAGGTCCCCTGCCGTAGCTGCGGCCACCATGCCAACGGCCAGGACCAAGCCCACCCACCAGGGCTTGTCGAGGAGGAAGATACAGGCCAGGACGCCAATCAGCATGGCTCCACCCACCGACCCTGCGAATCCCTCCCACGACTTTTTGGGGCTGATTTTTGGAGCCATGGGGTGCTTCCCGAAGGACGCCCCGACGATGTACCCGAACGTGTCATTGGAAACAACCAACAGCAGCATGGACGCGATCTGCCATGCACCTTCGGGAATCCCATCCGGCCAAAAGCCCACAGGAGTGGGGCCGCTGGTGGTGTGCAAGGACAGCGACGCGAAGCTGATGAGGAAAGGAATCCACGCCAAGGTGAACACACCGGCGAACACGCTCCGGGGCGCACCAGCGGCGCTCTCGATGGAGCGCCACAGCAGGACGGCCACGGAACTCGCCGTCATGGTGAACAGCAAACCTTCCAGACCGCCGAAATAGGCCGATACCGGCATCACCAGGCTGCCAACCATCACGGGGATGATCGGCATCCTGGTGCCTTGGGCCTCAAGGGCCCGGAAAACTTCCCACACACCCAACACAGCAAAAGCCGTGGTGAGCAGCACGAAACCCAAGGGGAGGAAGAGCAATCCGCCCAAAACCGCCAAGAGCATGGAAAGCCCGACGCCGATGGCCGCCGGAAGGTTCCGGCCGGCCTTTGGCGTAGGGTTCGTCCGTACGCGCCTGGCGCGCTGAGGGGTATCGCGTGTCGGGACCCGTCCAGCGGGTGCCGGCTCAGCCTGGTTCATCAGACCTCGAGCAGCTCGGCTTCCTTGCGCTTGAGCAGCTCGTCGATGCTGTCAACGTGCTGCTTGGTCAGGGCGTCGAGCTCCTTCTCAGCGCGGGCACCATCATCTTCGCCGGCTTCGCCGTCCTTGACGAGCTTGTCCAGCGTGTCCTTTGCCTTGCGGCGGATGCTGCGGATGGAAACCTTGGCGTCTTCACCCTTGCCCTTGACAATCTTGACGTATTCCTTGCGACGCTCCTTGGTGAGCTCAGGAATGGTCACGCGGATCACGTTGCCGTCGTTCGAGGGGTTGGCGCCAACCTCGGAATCGCTCAACGCCTTCTCAATGTCGCGCAGAGCGGTTTTGTCGTAGGGCGTGATGAGGATGGTCCGGGCGTCGGGCACACCGAAGGAAGCCAACTGCTGGAGCGGCGTGGGGGTGCCGTAGTACTCGACAATCACCTTGTTGTAGAGACCGGGGTTCGCCCGACCCGTACGGATCGTAGCGAAATCGTCCTTGGCTACCTCAACCGCCTTGTCCATCTTTTCGCCGGCTTCGAGCAAGGTCTCTTCGATCACGGGTTTCTCCTCAGAAATAAGTTGCTGCCCTCATGCAGGCCGCAGTGCACAGTAAAGATCCGCCGTGAGAGGCGGAAGGTCCTAGAAATATCCTAGCCCTTGCTAGGGAGTAACCAGGGTTCCCAGCGTCTCGCCGAGGATGGCACGGGTAACGTTGCCCTCGCCTTCCATGCCGAAGACCACCATGGACAGTTTGTTGTCCTTGCACATGGTCATGGCCGTCTGGTCCATGACGCGGATGTCCCGGCGCAGGGCGTCGTCGTAGCTGAGGACATCGAGCTTCTCGGCTGTGGGGTCCTTCTTGGGATCGGCAGTGTAGACGCCATCCACCCCGCTCTTGGCCATGAGGACCACGTCAGCATGGACTTCCAGGGCACGCTGGGCTGCCACGGTGTCAGTGGAGAAGTAGGGCAGTCCGGCGCCTGCACCGAAGATGACAACGCGGCCCTTCTCCATGTGGCGGATGGCGCGGCGGGGAATGTAGGCTTCGGCAACCTGGCCCATGGTGATCGCGCTCTGGACGCGGGTTTCAACGCCTGCCTGCTCCAGGAAGTCCTGCAGGGCCAGGCAGTTCATGACCGTGCCGAGCATGCCCATGTAATCGGCGCGGGAACGGTCCATGCCGCTCTGGGACAGCTCTGCGCCTCGGAAGAAGTTACCGCCACCTACGACGATTGCCACCTCGACGTCGGAGACAGCTGCGGCGATCTGCTTGGCGATGGCCCGGACGGTTTCAGGATCGACGCCGAGCTTGCCTCCGCCGATGACCTCACCGGAAAGTTTCAGAAGTACACGTCGGCGGGTCTTCTCGGGCTGGATTGCAGTGTTGACGGTTTCCATGGTGCCTCCCGTTGGTGGACTCTGGCTAGATTATCGTGCTGTGGGTCCGCGCAGGTACTACCCGGACGGGTGCATGAAAAAGGGGCGGCCACCGAAGTGACCACCCCTTTTCATGAATTACTAGTTTCCTACGCGGAAACGGGTTACTGCGGTTGCCTTGACGCCGGCTTCTTCGAGGACCTGTGCAACAGTCTTCTTGGAATCCTTGGCGAATGCCTGGTCAACCAGAACTTCGCCCTTGTAGAAGCCCGTCACGCGGCCTTCAACGATCTTCGAAAGAGCAGCTTCGGGCTTGCCTTCAGCCTTGGCGGTCTCTTCAGCGATGCGGCGCTCGGACTCGACCAGTTCAGCCGGAACGTCGTCGCGGGTCAGGTAGTTCGGAGCCATGGCTGCAACGTGGACAGCGATGTCGTGTGCGGCGGTGGCAGCGGCTTCGCCTTCACCGTCAACAGCGAACAGGACGCCGACCTGGGCCGGGAGGTCCTTGGACGTCTTGTGCAGGTAAGCGTCAACCGTGGTTCCCTCAACGCGGGAGATACGACGGACAACAACCTTTTCGCCGAGGACAGCGCCCTCTTCGACAACAACCTCGGACAACGGCTTGCCGTCAACCTCGGTGGCCAGCAGGGTCTCGAGATCGGCTGCGCCGGACTCGACTGCAACGTTGAGGACCTTGTCAGCCAGCTGGATGAACTTGTCAGCCTTGGCAACGAAGTCAGTTTCGCAGTTGACCTCGATCATTACGCCAACGCCGCCGTTGACCTTGGCAGCAACCAGGCCTTCAGCAGTCGAACGGCCTTCGCGCTTGGTAGCGCCCTTGAGGCCCTTGATGCGGATGATCTCGATGGCCTTCTCGGCGTCACCGTTGGCTTCGTCAAGAGCCTTCTTGACGTCCATCATGCCGGCGCCGGTGCGCTCGCGCAGGGCCTTGATGTCAGCAGCAGTGTAGTTCGCCATGTGAACCCCTCTGTCTAGAATTTGTGTGTTTACGGACTGACAGGACGGCCGCCCACCATGTGAGCTGCCATCCTGTCAGTTGCCCCCGATGCTGTTTGCGGCATCAGGGAAGGTCCAGATTTACTTGGCTGCTTCGGCTTCGCCGGCTGCAGCTTCAGTTGCTTCGGGAGCCTCAGCTGCGGGAGCTTCTGCTGCCGGAGCCTCAACTGCGGGAGCTTCTGCTGCCGGAGCCTCGGTTGCTGCTGCTTCTTCGGCCTTGCTGCCTTCGAGGAGCTCGCGCTCCCACTCAGCCAGCGGCTCTTCCGGAGCTTCGGTGGTGCCCGTTGCGCGCTGGTTGCGGGCGATGAGGCCCTCAGCTACGGCGTCGGCAACAACGCGGGTGAGCAGGTTGACGGAGCGGATGGCGTCGTCGTTACCCGGGATCGGGAAGTCAACTTCGTCGGGATCGCAGTTGGTGTCCAGGATGGCAACAACCGGGATGTTCAGCTTCTTGGCTTCGTCAACAGCAAGGTGTTCCTTCTTGGTGTCAACAACCCAGAGAACCGAGGGAGCCTTGGTCAGGTTGCGGATACCACCGAGGTTGGACTCAAGCTTGGTGAGTTCACGCTTGAGGAGCAGGAGCTCCTTCTTGGTGTAAGCCGAGCCTGCGACGTCGTCGAAGTTGATCTCTTCGAGTTCCTTCATGCGCTGGATACGCTTGGCGACGGTCTGGAAGTTGGTGAGCATACCGCCCAACCAACGCTGGTTGACGTACGGCTGGCCAACACGGGTAGCCTGCTCGGCAATTGCTTCCTGAGCCTGCTTCTTGGTGCCGACGAACAGGACGGTGCCGCCGTGGGCGACAGTAGCCTTGACGAACTCGTAGGCGCGGTCGATGTAGGACAGCGACTGCTGGAGGTCAATGATGTAGATGCCGTTGCGCTCCGTGAAGATGAAGCGCTTCATCTTCGGGTTCCAACGACGGGTCTGGTGTCCAAAGTGGACGCCGCTGTCAAGCAGCTGGCGCATAGTTACGACGGGCATGCCGACGCTCCTTCCGGCAGGTCATTCATGAGAGAGCCCATGGGGCTGCTCTTACCCTGCCAATAGTTGACGGTTGTTTAGCTTTTGCCCGGATGGGCGCAGCTCCTGGCATCCATTGCGCTTCTCATCCGGAGTGAAGCCAAAGGCTTGTCCGGACCGCAAGAGGCACAATCCTCCGCAGCCAGAAGCCACGTGGCTTCGCTGGTGGAGGGCTGGATACGCGTAGTCAGCCTGGGACCCTCACATATCTGAATGAGACATGTTCCTGAACAAGCTTGAGGGCACAGCAAACTGCTCCACCAAGTGTACTACAGCGACCCCACCTGTTTGACCGCGATCGCAGCCCGTTGTCCACATACGAAAGACCGGGGATCGACCCGCCGCGGTCTCCCCGGAAGGCTTGGTCCATGACCCTTGCAAAGTCCTTGACGACCCTGCTGGCTGCCCTGGCAATGGCTGCGGGCGCACTCGGCGCATCCGCGCCGGCTGCGCCGGACCCGGACTCCGGCCGGTGGAGTTGGCCGCTCTCCCCCAAACCTGGCGTGCTTCGGATCTTCGACCCGCCGGACAAACCGTGGCTGAGCGGCCATCGGGGCGTGGATGTGGGACCAGCGTCCGACGGCGGAAAGGTCACCGCGCCGTCGGACGGCGTGGTGACCTTTGCCGGCGTCGTGGTTGATCGTCCGGTACTGACCATCGATCACGGCGATGGCCTCAAAAGCAGCTTCGAACCCGTAACCAGCGAACTCAGAGCCGGCGACGTTGTCCGCAAAGGCCAAGCCATAGGAACCTTGGAACCCGGACATTGCGGCGTCAGCACCTGCCTGCATTGGGGTGTTCGCCGGGGCGAGGACTATCTGAACCCGCTGGGTTTCGTGGCGGACCTGCGTCCGTCAATCCTGCTCCCGCTCTCCTGATTCCCCACCCAGCGGGACACCGCTGTTGTCAGGACTCCTAGACGATGGCAGAAACGCCCGTGATGGCCCGGCCGGTGACCAGCGTATTGATCTCGTGTGTGCCCTCGTAGGAGTAGATGGCCTCGGCATCGGAGAAGATCTTGGCCATCCCATAGTCCGTGACGATCCCATTGCCACCCAGGATGCTGCGGCCCAGGGCGACGCTTTCGCGCATGCGTGCGGTGGTGAAGGCCTTGGCCAAGGCTGACTGCTCGTCCTTGGCGACTCCTGCGTCTTCGAGTTGCGCCAGACGGACCATCATGCCCATGGAAGCAACGGTGTTCCCGAGGATCTGGACCAACTGGTTCTGCACCAACTGGAACGCGGCCAGCGGCCGCCCGAACTGCTGGCGCTCCACGGCGTAACTGCGGGCGACGTCGAAGGCTGCCATTTGAAGCCCGACCGCCTGCCACGCGACCGCCAAACGCGTGACCTTGAGGACCTTGTTGGTGTCCCGGAAGCTGTTGCCGTTGGCAAGCTTGAAGAAGTCCGGCACCACCACGTTGTCCAGGGTGATGTCCGCATTCTGGACCGTACGAAGGGAGATCTTGTTCTCGATCTTGCTCGCAGAGAAGCCGGGCAGCGTGGTGTCCACCAGGAACGCCTTCACCTGGTTGTCGGTCACGTCCTTGGCGTAGATGACCACCCAGTCGGAGAAAGTAGCGTTGCCGATCCAGCGCTTGGCGCCATTGAGGATCCAAGTGTCGCCGTCGCGCTTGGCCGTGGTCCGGGTGCCGCCGGCAACATCAGAGCCGCCCAACGGCTCGGTGAGGCCGAAAGCGCCGATCTTCTTCAGCGAATAGATGTCCGGGAGCCAGGCATCTTTCTGCTCCTGGGAAGCGAGGGCTTCAATGGAGCCGGTGAACAAGCCGTCGTGGACACCCATGAAGGTAGCGATGGAAGCATCCGCCCGGGTCACCTCCGCATGCAGCATTCCGGCGAACAGGTTCGAGTACCCCTGGCGGCGGACGGGACTGACGAGGTCCAGTTCGCCGAGCTTGGGAATGAGGTCCATGGGAAACTCGCCACGGTTCCAGCAATCCACGGCAATGGGCTTGACCTCGCGGGCCAGGAACTCGCGGACCTCAGCCAGGCGATCCTGCTCTTTTCCTGTCAGCATCTGCTCAAAGGCATAGAAGTCGCCGTCGGCATACGGAAGGTTGGTGGCGTCGAATGCAGCGTTGGACATATTCGCTCCTTCAAGGGTGGTCACCTGCGACCAAGACTAAGTTACTGATGAGTAACTTACCGCACCCGGGGCGGAACGCAAAAGAGCTGTGGCCGACAATCATTGATTGTCGGCCACAGCTCTTGCGTGAAAAGTAGGGCTACTCGGACTTGAACCGAGGACCTTAGGATTATGAGTCCCGCGCTCTAACCAGCTGAGCTATAGCCCCGTGATGCCCGGAAGAGCCACCGCAAAGGAGCAGATCCGGGCAAAGCACTCCAGCAATTCTAATAGCTGCCGGGGAGTGCTTTTGTCACACCACTTTGTCTTCGTAAGAGGCCCCGCGGTAGAGGTCCTCGAACGTCTGGAGGGTGCCGTTGAGGCTGTGGGGCTCCACCATCTCGCGGCTCAACTTGCCCATGGCTTCCAGCTCGTGCTTGGGAAGCTCCACCAGCTTGGTGATCTTGGCTGCAAGTTCATCGCTGTCATTCGGGGTGAAGAGATAGCCGTTCTCACCATCACGGACCAGATGCGGCAGGGCCATGGCGTCGGCCAGCAGCACCGGAGTTGACGCAGACATGGCTTCCAGGGTCACCAGTGACTGGAGCTCGGCTGTTCCGGGCATGCAGAAAATGTCGGCCTTGATGTAGGCCTCGCGCAAGTCTTCGTCACTGGCGAGTCCAAGGAACCTGACCCTGTCCCCCAGCCCCAGCTTCGCTACCTGCGCCTCAAGGGCAGGACGGACTTCGCCGCCCCCCACGATTTCCAGGTGCACGTTCAACGCCGGGGACGTCTTTGCTACGGCGTCGATCAGGACGTTGACATGCTTTTCCTCGGCCAGACGTCCGGCAAACAGCACCGTGGGGTTGGTGTGCGGCTCAATGGTCTCGCCGGGCTGGAGTTCGTAAGCCGAGGAGTCAATGCCGTTGGAGAGCGGCAGGACCTTACGCAGGAACGCGTGCTGGTGCATGGCCTTGGCAGCGAGTGGAGTGGGCGTGGTGACCACATCGGCCTGGCTCATCACCTTGCCCATGTCCTTCCAGGAGATGCGGCCAACGATGTTCTTGAACCACTGCGGGAACGGCAGGAAGGGATTCAGGTTTTCCGGCATGAAGTGGTTGGTGGCAACAACCCGGATGCCACGCTTAACGGCCTCGTACAGGACCTGCTCGCCAATCATGTAATGGCTTTGGATGTGGACGACGTCCGGCTGGACTTTGTCGAACAGCAGGCTGATTTCCTTCTTGATCTCCCACGGGAAGCAAATGCGGAAGTACTCATGGGTGAAAACGCCATGGGAACGGAGCCGGTGGACAGTGGCTTCGTCGCGGAACTCCGTGAAGCTCTTGCCCGTGTCCGGACGGCAGGCCAACACGTGGACGTTGTGTCCTCGTGCCGTCATTCCCTTGGCCAGGCGGTAGCCAAACTGAGCGGCACCGTTGACGTGCGGCGGGTAAGTATCCGCAGCAATCAGAAGAGTGAGGGGCTTGTTGGTGTCGGGAATGGTCACGTGGAGAACTCCTGATGTTCACGGTGCGGACAGCACTGCTTGTGGCAATACTGCGGTGTCGCCGGGTTGCCGGTCCGCGTACAGCGGCGGCGCAAGGTACAGCTATGCCCTAGGCCTTCTTGGCGGCAGCCGCCTTCGCGTCTTTCTTGCGTTTGGTGACTTCCGGATGGTGCCGGCTCAGGGCAATAACACCCACGATAGCAAGCGTTGCCGCCACAGCCATGGCGATGGCCATCACGGCGTGGACATCGGGACGAAGCTCACCAAGGATCACAATGCCGATGGCGATGCCCACCATGGGGTCAATCACGGTCAGTCCGGCGATGACCAGGTCCGGTGGCCCGCCGGAGTAGGCACTCTGCACAAACCAGGATCCCAATCCCCCGGCGGCCACGATGGCTATGAGGGTGTACCACTGGACGTTGAGCAGGAACAACCCGTTGGGATCCAGCAGGTGCTTGCCGATGATGCGGGTCAGGACGGCAACAAAACCGAACAGGACACCAGCACCCAGGATGTAGATGAAGGCACTCATCCGGTGTTTGAACAGGACAGCCAAAGTTCCGAAGATGCCCACGGCCAGGGCCAGTAGGAGCACAATCGTCAGCTCGTCCTCGCTGTTGACGTGATGGTTCTCTTGCGTAACGAAGACTGCCAGCAACACGAACAGGGCCGACCCCGTGACACATGCGCTGATGGCCACCACAGTTGCACGGTTGATGCTCAGACCCTGGTCCTTGGCGTTGACCACCGTGGTGATCACCAGGGCAATGGCACCAATGGGCTGCACTACGGTGAGCGGGGCAGATACCAGGGCGATGGCGTTCATCCCCATTCCGAGGGTAAGGAACAGCAGCCCGAGCATCCAACGGGGATTCCGCAGCAGCCTCAGGAAACCGTTGGAGCTCAGCGCCAGGCCGCCGGTATCGGCTTTGACTGCGCTGCCCTGCCGTTGGGCGCCTATGGCGAGGAAGAAGGCACCAAGTACTGCAAGGAAAACCGCCAACCAGACCATCAGCCGTGTCCGCCGTCGTCGTTTTTCAGTTCTTTTCCCTTACGCAAGATGGCCCAGAAATAGTTGTAGGCCGCAATCCAGTGTCCCAGCAACCCGAAGCCCAGGAACGTCCAAGCGGCCACGAAGTAGACCTCAGTGAACGGGATGGGCAATTTGGAGAGGACAAGCAACGGAGTGCCCAGCAGCAACAGCGCCGTGCGGATTTTCCCAATGACGCTCACTGGAAGGTCCGGGTGGCTGCGGAAGTAGATCAGGGAAGCAATGGCCAGGATGGCGTCCGGAACCAACAGCGCAGCCAAGTACCACCACTGCACGACGCCGGCAATCGCCAACGTGAAAGCGACGGCCAGCAGCGCTGCGCGATCGGCCATGGGATCCAGGATGCGGCCCAGCTTGGAGGTCTGGTCGAAGCGCCGGGCGATGTAGCCATCAACCCAATCGGTGCTGCCCATGATCACCAGCACCAGGACGGCGAAGCCGTACTCCTGCTCCGACAAAACGAGCCACACGAACAGCGGGACCCCCATGAAGCGGAGGACCGTGAGGATGTTGGGGACAGTGAAGATGAGGTCGTGGTCAACCTGCGGCCGGTCAGGGTTCGAGCCGGCACCGATCAATTTCACGCGTTCCCCCTTCCTCGTTGTCAGTGTTTGGCGCTGCGGTTATCTACCTACTTTTTCAGCAGCTTCCGCAGGGCAACAACGAAGACCACTGCAGCCGTGGCAAACGCAGCGAGGTCCTTCCACCGGGCGGCGAGCCGCTCGGTGAGGCTTTCGGGGACGGAGTCTCCGAGGTCGGCAAACTTCGCCGCAGCGAAGTCCTTGCCCTCTTGGAGCTTTCCGCCGGCGCTGTTCAGCAGGGCCTGGCCCTGCTTCTTGACGTCCAACTGTTCGCCGAGCTCGTCGCGGACCCCCGTCAGGTGTTCGCGGCGCTTCCTCAGGCGCGAGCGAAGCTCCCCTTCCGTGGGTGCCTTGACGGCGTCCGCCTCCTTGGCAGCTTCCTTCGCAGCCTTCTCTGCCTTGGCCTTTTCCGCTGCAGCTTCCTTCTCGGCCTTGGCCGCCTTGGCAGCGGGCGAGTTGGGATCGAGGATGGACTCATCGAAGGCTGAGCCCTCTTTGGCAATTCCAAGATCGTGCTTGATGCCGCGGATGGTGTCCTCGGGCACCAGGGGCATGGCCTTCTTGAATTTGGCGACTCCAATAAGGGATGCAATAGCCACAATAATCAAGAAGAATGCTGCGACGATCAGCGCCGCCAGCCATCCCGGCATGATGGTTGCCAGTCCCAGAATGGCGGCAACAACGAGAGCGATCACCAACAGCGCAAGGAAGACCAGGGCCACGCCAAAGAAGGCACCTGCTATCCCAACCTGGGTGGCCTTGCGTTTGAGTTCCACCTTTGCCAAGGCAATTTCGTCGTTGATTTGCCGTGGGGCCAACCGTGCAACGAGCTTGAGGGTCTTCGGCAAAGTACGAATGGCAGGTCCTTGACTGGTCCGGCCGGTGTGACGTCCACTCATGGGTTCCGCCTAACTGCTTTCCTCTGGGCATCGTATGGGGCGAACGCGGACTGAAATCTCTCACCGCGGACACCTGTCCTCAAAGCTATCATTCAGGTTCCTGCTGAACTTTCGGGACCACACTGCGGCGCGCCCGTCATACGCCCAATAAATATGATCCGGGCCATAGGATAGATGATCGTGACCTCTCCCATTGCTCCGGGCGACTCCCTGAGCCGACGCGAAAAACTTGTCTACATTCTCCTGCTGGGTGCACTGACTGCGCTGGGTCCCTTCACGATCGACCTTTACCTCCCGGCGTTCCCGGCGCTGGAGGAGAGTTTTGACGTTTCTGCTGCGGCCATCCAGCTCACCCTGACGGGAACCACCGTAGGCTTCGGGCTGGGCCAACTGGTGGTAGGTCCCTTCAGCGATAAAGTGGGGCGCCGGCTCCCGCTGATCCTTGCCACGGCCGTCCACATCGGTTCCTCGCTCGGGGCAGCGCTGGCAACAGACATCGGGATGCTGTCCCTGTTCCGAGTCCTCATGGGCATCGGCGCGGCAGGCGGCGGCGTAGTAGCCATGGCCATGGTCAGGGACCTGTTCCACGGCTATTCAATGGTCCGCATGTTCTCGAGGATGTCACTGGTCAACGGCCTCGCTCCCATCCTTGCCCCAGTTATCGGCTCACAGTTGCTGCTGGCCTTCCCGTGGCCCGGTATTTTCTACTTCCTGGCCGCCTACGGGTTGCTGGTCATCCTTGCCTCCATCTTCTTCATCCGGGAGACGCTGCCCGCAGCGCAGCGCGGCAAATCCACCATCACGGTGGGGCAGCGCTACAAATCGGTCCTGACGGACCGGATCTTTGTGGGCATGGTGCTGGTGGGAAGCCTGAACTTCGGCGGTTTGTTCGCCTACCTATCCGCGTCCACTTTCCTGTTCCAGGACATCTACGGATTCTCCCCGCAGGAATACGGTCTCCTGTTCGGCATCAATTCGCTGGGCATTGTTGCGGGTGTCCAGATCAGTTCCCGCCTGATCAGGCGGGTGGCCCCGCAATGGATCGTGGCCGGGGCAACATTGTTCATGCTGTTCACTGCCCTCGTGATCGTAGTGCTTGACCTCTTGCACGTCGGCCTCTGGGGCATCCTCATTCCGTTGTGGTTCTACATCTGCGCCACCGGCTTCATGTTCCCCTGCGTCCAGGTCCTGTCCCTCGCCAATCACGGAGCCCAGGCCGGCACGGCAGCGTCCCTCCTGGGGGCATCCCAGTTCATGATGGCCGGAATTGTCCCGCCGGTAGTGGGTTGGCTGGGCGTCAGTTCCGCTGTTCCCATGGGCTCCGTCATGGCTGTGTGCATCACCGGTGCCATCGCCGCACTCTGGCTGGTGGTCCGGCCCCGTACCGTTCCCTCCATCCATTAGGAAGCCACCCGTAGGCTGACACCATGACCAAGAAACCGCACCGCAACGGCAGGGGCCTCTTCCTCGGCGCCCTGCTTGGCGCCACTGCCGGCGCGCTCATCGGCCGCGCCGCGGGAAGTGCCCTGTTCGGCGCAATTCTCGGTGCCGTGATTGGCGCCGCCGTCCTTTACCGGGTGAACCCTGGCCCCTGGAAACGGGACTAGGCCCGCCGCACCAAACGCGACCCGCCGCCGTCGGGACTGTCCAGCCTCTCCCCTTACAGCGTCCCGCAAGGCAGAATGGTGGCCAGCCGGGCTAACCGGTGCCGGACCGGTGAAGGGGACATCACATGAGCGCGGCTGGTGGATTGCGGGGAGGTTTCCGCGGCTGGGCAACAGTGCGCCGGCTGCCCCTGGCACTGGGCCTGGCATTACTGCTGTGGATCCTGGGGGCTGCGACAGGGAGCCTGCTGAATGGACCCAGCGAGGCGTTGCTGGACCAAGTGGGGCTGGGATTGGCAGTGGAGCCTGGGCCGTGGTGGTCAATCTTCACGTCGGCGTTCTTTGCCTCTTCCCTGTTGGACTACCTTGCCTGCGCGGCCGCGATCCTGGTGGGCGTGGGAATCGCCGAGCGCGTCATGGGACCTTGGCTGGCGCTTGCAGCCTTCGTGGCGGGTTCGGCCCTCAGCGCCTTGGTCCTGGTGGCGCTTGTTGCGTTCGGAACCGACGCCAGCGATCAGTGGCTCAGCTTCCTGGGCGGCGAATACGTTGTTGGAGCCTACGGCGGCGCTGCTGCCGCGCTGGGATGCTCGACGGCGGCGCTGGACGCCCTGTGGCGCCGTCGGCTGAGGACGTGGCTGCTTGCCGCGACGCTGATGTTTGCCCTGTTTGTTGGGGTAGCCCAAACCCTTCAGGCGCTGGCCGGAGCAGTGATGGGCATCCTGGCGGGCTGGGCCGTCCAGTCACTGATGCTCCGCCGCAGGGCAGGTTCCCTGCATTCCTCGACTCTCCGTGAGACCCGCTTTCTGGTGGGCACTGTGGTGGGTGTCTTCGCGGTGGGACCTTTGCTCACGCAACTCACCGGCACGTGGGAAATAGGCCCTCTGTCCGTGGTTTCGGACGTCATGCTCCAAGCCAGCCCCGACGCCGATGAAGTCAAGGAGGCCTGCAACAACGACACCAACTGCGTCACGTTGCAGGGCATCGTGGGCGTCCAAAGCTTCGGCGCAGCAATCCTGACGCTGATTCCGGTCCTCTTGCTGCTTGTTTGCGCCGAGGGTCTCCGCCGCGGCCGCCGGCTCGCCTACCGCCTGACACTGGTGATCCAGGCGTACCTCGCAGCAGTGACGGTCCTGTCCATCGTCCAATACGTCACCGATCCGGACGTCGCCCTGGGCGATGACGATTTCGGCTACCTCCTGCTTTATGCAGTTCCAGCGGTCCTCGCACCGGTGATCATCGTGGCATTGCTGTTGGCCAACCGCCACAAGTTCCGGGTGGAGTCCAGCGATGCCGGATACAGGGTCCTGGGCAGGACCTCCCTGATCCTGGCAGTCGCCGCAATAGTTCTCTATGTGGCGTTCTGGTTCGTCGAAGGCAATCCGGGACGTTCCACTCTGTGGGACCTTGCCGGGCAGTTGACCCACATCCTGGTCCCCTTCCCCGTTCCGTTTGTGGTGGCCCTCCCCCAAGGCCTGCTGAGCACCGTGGTGTACGGGCTGGGCGGGGACATCATCTGGCTCTGCATCCTGGTGCTGGTCTTGAACAACTTCCGGCGGTTCAGGATGCTTGCCACAGATCCTGCAGCGGATCTGGGGCACACCCGGGAACTGCTCCATGACGGCGGCGGCACGCTGTCCTGGATGGCCTTATGGGACAACAACCAGTACTGGTTCACCCCGGACCGCAAGGCCGGCGTTGCCTATCAAGTGCACAACGGCGTGGCCTTGACGGTTGCGGGTCCTTTCGGCGCTGAAGAGCACCACGCGGAAGCAGCCACGGGGTTCCTGAAGCACTGCGCCGGCCTGGGACTCACCCCGTGCTTCTACTCAGCCACTGCAGAACTGGACGGCCCGCTCCTCCCCCGTGGGTTCCGCAAGCTGGAAGTGGCGGAAGAAACCCTTCTCAACGTCCAGGCCATGACGTTCAAGGGCAAGGAGTGGCAGAACGTGCGCACCGCCCTGAACCGTGCAGGGAAGTTGTCCATCAGGGACCACTGGTATCCCTACCAGGGGATGCCGCCGGGAGTCAGGGCCCAACTTGCAGAGATCTCCGAAGAGTGGGTCGCTGACAAAGCCCTCCCGGAAATGGGCTTCACCCTGGGCGGCCTGAATGAGCTGAAGGATCCCGAAGTCCTCTGCTGCGTGGCCCTGGACGACGAGGGCTTGGTCCATGGAGTCACCAGTTGGTTGCCCGTGTTCCGCAACGGCGTCATCTCGGGATGGACCTTGGACTTCATGCGGCGGCGGACCACCGGTTTCAAGGGCGTCATGGAGTTCCTTATCGCCTCGGCCGTCACCCACTTCAAGGAAGACGTCCCCCGGATCTCCCTGTCGGGCTCGCCACTGGCCAATGCCGGGGCTGACACCGTGGAGGGCGACCGGAGCTCCCTGGACCGTGTCCTGGCGCTGCTCGGCAATGCTCTGGAGCCCATGTACGGCTTCAAGTCCCTGGCCGCCTTCAAGTCGCGGTTCCAGCCTGAGCACCGCACCCTGTACATGTACTACCAGGACCCCTTGGCGTTGCCATCCATTGGGATCGCGGTGGGCTCCGCCTACCTGCCGGGCCTCTCGCCCGCACAAAGCGCAGGCCTCCTGAGACAAATGGTCGCCAGGGAGCCCGCAACATGAGAAGCGGGCGGAGTTCCTAGCCATGGACGACCTCCTGAAACTTGAGATCAGCGGCCCCGTGGTCATGACCATTGCCGGGGTGATCGGCGTCGTATTCTTCCTGGTGCTTTTTCTCAGGCCGTCAGCCCGGTGGGCGCGGACCGCGATCATTGCCGTTGTGTCCGCTGCGCTGCTGGGGTGGCTGACGGTGTGGATCATCGAGGACGTCATGGACGTCTTCCATGTGGGCCTGACTCCGCGCGTATGGTTCTGGGCCATCTCCTGCTTCGCAGCGCTGGGACTGTCCGTGGTCAGCTTCCGCCACAGCCGGGCGTGGCGGAAGGCGGTGGCTGCAGTATCCATCCCCGTTTTTGTCCTCGTCGCGGGGCTCGGCATCAACACCGAGTTCGGGCTGAACAAGACCTTGGGCTCGGCCCTGGGGATTTCCACTGAGGGCGCCATCCAGTTGAACAAGCCCAACCCGGACGCGTCCATCCCGGCAGGACCACTCTGGCAAAGCTGGAAACCCCCGGCCACCATGCCGCCCAAGGGCAAGGTGGGCACCCAGGTGATCCCGGCGACGGCCTCCGGCTTTAACGCCAGGCCCGCAGGCATCTACCTGCCTCCCGCAGCCCTGACGGACAATCCTCCCCCGCTGCCCCTGTTCGTCCTCATGATGGGCCAACCCGGCCTTCCCGACCCCCAGTACGTCTCGGCAGCCCTGGATGAATTCGCTGCAAAGAACAACGGCCTGGCGCCTATCGCGATCGTGGCCGACCAGATCGGCCCGGACGAGAACGACAACCTCTGTTTGGACACCGCCAAGTACGGCAACGTAGAGAAGTACATCAATGAGGACGTAGTGAACTGGGCCAAAGCCAACCTCACCATCCTTCCGGACCGGGAGCATTGGACCATCGCCGGTTACTCCAACGGCGGCCAGTGCGCCATCTCTTTCGCCGTCAAGTACCCGAAGATGTGGGGCAACGTGGTGGACATCTCCGGCGAAGAGTTCCCAGGAGCCGAAGACCCGGCAGGCAACCTCGCAACCATCTTCGGCGGCAACCAGGCGGACTACGACGCCCAGAAGCCCATTAACATCATGAAGGGCAAGCAGTTCCCTGATACGACAGCCGTTTTCACCGTCGGCTCCGACGACGTGACGTATGTGGCCGCAGCGAAAGCTGTCTCCGCCGCGGCAGAGGCGGCAGGCATGACGGTGACGTATTACGAGGTTCCCAACGGCGGCCACGTGGGACTGGCCCTCAACGCGGGCCTGACCAAGGGTTTCGAGGTGCTTTACCCCCGGCTGGGACTCTCCCGCTAGGGCTTCCCCTGTTGTGGGCCACGAACCGGCGATAAAGTTGGGGTGTGCCACATTGGCAAGAGCTGCAGCCGCTTCCGGCACCGTGGCAGCGTCGGGATGAACGCATCCTGCCGCTGTGGTGGGACCGTCTGTGCTCGGTGACCAGCCCCCAGTCGGCTGCCCTCTACGCTGCAGGCCTCTTCACGGACGACCGCCGCCGACCCATCGCCCAGTGGTTCAACCCCGAGGCCGACGCCGCACTGCTGGTTGCTCCGGAGACTTCCCCTGAGTGGCCGGTCCAGCGATTCGGAATCTTCTATGCCCCGCCCGGTGGCGGCTTCACCCGCGTCTACTCAGCCCCGCACGAGTGGCATCCGCGCGAACCCAGGACCCCGCCCACTGAGCAGGATTCGTTCCTGGCAGCTGTGGCCGAGGCCGCCCGTTTCCTGCAAGTGGAGATGGATTTCGTCTAGGAAAAGATGAACCCCGCACCGGCGTGACGCCGGTGCGGGGTTCTGATGCTCCTCCGACTGGACTTGAACCAGTAACCCTTCGATTAACAGTCGAATGCTCTGCCAATTGAGCTACGGAGGAATGAAGCGGTTATGACTTTAGCAAAGGTTCTACCGGAATGCGAAATCGACTCCGGATACCCCTCGGGGGTATAAAAATACCCCCGTTCCGAAGAATCGGAACGGGGGTATTGTGCGCTCCTCCGACTGGACTTGAACCAGTAACCCTTCGATTAACAGTCGAATGCTCTGCCAATTGAGCTACGGAGGAATGAAGCGGTTACTAGCTTAACAGGGGCCCGCCGGAAAACGAAATCGAGGTTCTCAGCCGTCCGATCGCAAGGAGCGGCGCTCCATTTCCAGCAGCATCAACTCACGGTTCAGCCGCTGGAATTCTTCCGGATTGGCGCCTGCATCCAGGCGTTGCAGTTGGCCCATCTTGTCTGCCTTGATGCGCGTGATCTGCAGCTCGAAGAGTCGGGCAAGGATATCGCGGCAGTACCGCTGCATGGCCTCCGGTGTGCTGGCGGGCAAGGGTGTCACTGCCAACTCGGACACCAAGGGCCGCAAAGGCTCGGGAACTTCCTGGCGTACTTGCTCCACCCACGCCACGGGATCGGCCGCGTGGGCAAGTCCGGCAGCCCGCACGGCAGTGTGGACCGCCGCATACGCCGGGGTGGCGAAGTGCGAGGCCTCGAAACGCTCCCAGGCTCCCCCGGCCAGCACTCCCGGTTCCTGGAGGACAACTTCCAGCGCCTGGCGTTCCATACCCGCAATGGGGTCCCTGGGATCGGGCCGTTGAAAGACCGGACTGCTCGACGGCGGCACTGCCGCGGCCGATTGCCCGCCTGGGCCGGCCGGAGCCGGCGCATTGCCACCTGATGCGGCGCGCTTGGCGGCCGCCCCGACGTAGCTGCTGACTTCCTCGATGGGCATACCCAGCCAGCCGGCCAGGTTGCGCGTATAGCCGGGCCTCGTGGCGGAATCCCTGATCTGCGCCACCACGGGAGCGGCTTCGCGCAATGCCGCCACACGGCCTTCAACCGTGTCCAGGTTGTGCCGGCGAAGCGTGGCCCGGATGGCGAACTCAAAAAGGGGCTTCCGGGTACCGATGAGGTCACGCACCGCGGCGTCGCCCTTGAGCTGGCGGAGATCGCAAGGATCCGCACCTGAGGGCTCCACCGCGACGTACGTCTGGGCCGTGAAGCGCTGGTCTTCCTCGAAGGCCCTCAGAGCAGCCTTCTGCCCTGCGGCGTCGCCGTCGAAAGTGAAGATGACCTCGCCGCCGCTGCCGTCGTCCGAAAGGAGCCGCCGGGCTACCTTGATGTGTTCGGTACCGAAGGCAGTACCGCAGGTGGCTACCGCCGTCGTGACTCCTGCCAGGTGGCAGGCCATGACGTCGGTGTACCCTTCCACCACCACCAGTTGCCGTTCCTTGGCGATGTTCCGCTTGGCGATGTCGATCCCGTAGAGGACCTGGGACTTTTTGTAGAGCGTGGTTTCCGGGGTGTTCAGGTACTTGGGACCCTGATCGTCCTCGTAGAGCTTGCGGGCGCCGAAGCCGATGGTGTCCCCGGCGATGTCGCGGATGGGCCAGATGAGCCTCCCCCGGAAGCGGTCATAGATGCCCCGGTTACCTTCGGAGAACATCCCTGTGAGTTTCAACTCAGCGTCCGTGAACCCGCGTCCGCGGAGGTGCTTCAGCAGTGCGTCCCAGCCTTGGGGCGCATATCCCACGCCAAAATGCTCGGCAGCGGCGCGGTCGAAACCGCGGCCATCGAGGAAGTTGCGCCCTTCGGCCGCGCCGGGGGTCAGCAGCTGGGCGCGGAAGAACTCGTCGGCGATCTTGTGGGCGTCCAACAGACGCTGTCGCTTTCCCACTTCCTCGCGGCTGGGACCGGTGCCGCCGTCCTCGTAACGCAGCTCGTAGCCGATCCTGGCGGCAAGCTTCTCGACAGCTTCGTGGAAGGAACTGTGGTCCATCTTCTGGACGAAGGAGATGGCATCGCCGTCCTCGCCGCAGCCGAAGCAGTGGTACCTGCCCACTTGCGGTCGAACAGTGAAGGAGGGCGAGCGTTCGTCGTGGAAGGGGCACAGGCCCTTGAAACTGCCCAGCCCGGCGCCCTTGAGGGTGACGTACCCGTCAACGACTTCCTTGATATCCGTGCGCTGGCGTACTTCGTCGATATCTTCACGTTTGATCAGGCCAGCCACGTCACCATCCTAGTCGCTTGCCCTTGGAGTCCCCGCCGTTAACGTCAGCGACTCCAGAGTTACCAGAGTGACGGAAGGCTGCCCACAAGGCGTTCGTAGACGGCCAGCGCGGAGACGTCCGTCAGCGAGGCGACCTGGTCGATCACCACACGCAACCGCGCGCCGTCGTCGGGGGCGTCACGCCAGTCCGCGGCGAACATCGGCTCCAGGTGGCGGTCGCCCGAGGCATTCAAAACACCCACGAGTGCGTGCAGCACTTCGCGCTGGCGTTCGTACACCGGCTGGCGGTGGTCGGTGGAGATGACAAACGTGGTGGCCAAGCCCTTGAGCACCGCGATTTCGGTAACGGTGTCCTCGGGAACCATGAGCTCAGCGTCATAGCGGGTCAGGTTGGCCGGGCCAAAGTGGGCCCGCGTGGTTTCCATGGCGCTTTGGCAGAACCGGCCGATCAACTGGCTGGTCATATCCTTCAGTGCGGCCATCGATTTACGGCTGCCATCCGCCTCACGGACCCAGACCTTGGTGGCTTCCAGCCGGGCCAGGGCGGCATCGATTTCGGCGGGGTCGTTGTGCGGCAGGTACCACTGTTTGGTGTAGCCCACCACGCGCGCCCGATGATCCGGGTTGTCCATCCATTTGAGCTGGAAGTGACCGGCTACGATCGCGTCCTCGACGTCGTGGACCGAGTAGGAAATGTCGTCCGCCAGGTCCATCACCTGGGCCTCGATGCAGGAACGGTTTCCCGGGGCGCCCTCGCGCAGCCATTCAAAGACCGGAAGATCATCCTCGTAGGCGCCGAACTTGCTGGTGCGGTGGCCATGGATGACGGGAGCGTCGACGGCGGACCACGGGTATTTGGACGCGGCGTCAAGGCTGGCGCGGGTCAGGTTGAGCCCTGCCGGCCTTCCGTCCTCGGCCAGCACTTTGGGTTCGAGCCGGGTCAGCAGGCGCAGTGTCTGGGCGTTGCCTTCGAAACCACCAATGGTGTGCGCCACTTCATTCAGCGCGGACTCGCCGTTGTGGCCGAAGGGCGGGTGGCCGAGGTCGTGGCTCAGGCATGCGGTGTCCACCACATCCGGATCGCAGCCAAGGGAACGACCCAGTTCACGGCCCACCTGGGCCACTTCCAGGCTGTGGGTCAGCCTGGTCCGGACAAAGTCATCAGTGTCCGGGGCAACTACCTGTGTTTTTGCGCCGAGCCTGCGCAGGGCCGAAGAGTGCAGGACCCTGGCGCGGTCCCGTTCAAAATCGGAGCGATAGTTGCTCTTGCGCGGCTCTTCAACCCACCGCGCGGAATCTGCCTCGGCGTATCCGGGGATGGCCAGCACAAAATCGTGGGCCGTCCCGTCGTGGCCAAGTATCGCTTCGGTTCCCATGGGTATCTGCCTCCTTCAAGCGCCGGGGTGTGGAGCTTCTTGAGTCAGTCTTACACGTGTGAGGCTAGCCGCCCGAAACGTCCAGCTCCGCAGCCGAGATATCCGCGCTTTGTTCAGCGTTCAGCTGACGGCTCACCAGCCAGTCTTTGGGCAAGGCCGGCTTCTTGGGCGAGCCGGCGCGGCCTCGGGGTCCCTCGGAATCGACTCCCGGGTAGGGCGAGTCCATGTCCAGTTCATCAAGGTATTCGCGCAGCACCTCAAGGGTGGGGACCGTAGCCAGTTTGGCGCGGAGTTCGCCGCCCACCACGTAGCCCTTGAAGTACCAGGCCATGTGCTTGCGAATTTCGCGGAGCGCCTTGTATTCGTCGTTCCCGAACGTTTCCACCATGAGTTCGGCGTGCCGGTAAACCCCTTCAGCCACTTCACGGAGTCCGGGGCGGTGCCGCTGGTCACTGCCTTCGAAGGCTGCCTGGAGGTCACCGAACAACCAAGGGCGGCCCTGGCAGCCGCGGCCCACCACCACGCCATCCACGCCGGTCTCCCGCACCATGCGGACGGCGTCCTCCGCCGACCAAATGTCGCCGTTGCCCAGCACGGGGATATCCGGGAGTGCTTCACGGAGACGGGCGATGGCGGACCAGTCGGCTTGTCCGGAGTAGAACTGTGCGGCCGTGCGTCCATGAAGGGCGACGGCGGCCACGCCTGCGTCGCGGGCGATGCGGCCGGCGTCGAGGTACGTCAGGTGGTCCTCGTCGATGCCTTTGCGCATCTTGATGGTCAGCGGAATACCGCCCTTGGACGCTTCTTTGACAGCCGTCTGCACGATGGAGGTGAAGAGATCGATCTTCCACGGGAGCGCCGAGCCGCCACCCCGCCGGGTAACTTTGGGCACGGGGCAGCCGAAGTTCAGGTCGATGTGATCCGCGCGGTCTTCTTCCACGAGCATGCGAACCGCGGCACCTACGGTCACCGGATCCACACCGTAGAGCTGCACGGAACGGACTTTCTCGTCCTCATCGTGCGAGATGATGCGCAACGATTCCGGCGTCCGCTCCACCAGTGCACGGGAAGTGACCATCTCGGCCACGTACATGCCGCCACCGTATTCACGGCAGAGCCTGCGGAAGGCCGAGTTGGTGATGCCCGCCATGGGGGCAAGGATCACCGGGGTGTCCACGGTGATCCCGCCGAGCTTCAGGGGCGGGAGCTCGAGCTTTGGTGCGGGGGGCGTTGCTACTACAGTCACCTATCCATTGTTGCAAAGCGAGGCAAATCGGCGGGATACCTTGCCGGAATCCGGCCCCGTTCGCCCGGCTCTGCACCGTCCGGCGACCAGTTCTGCACTGACCGACGAGTCGAGTGAACGAGGACCGGATGCAGCTCTACTTCGTTTCGTCCCTGGCATGCCGCTCCGCTTCCCGCTGGGCGCGGCGGCTCCCCGGACGCGCCAGCTGGCCGGGAGCGTCAAGGCGCTCACCGGCGTCGTGATCTGCTTGCGGACCGGAACCCACGACGGCAGCAGCGGCCGCCAGCGAACCGGTATCGTTCAGCTCGTCGGCAGTCACTGACGGCCCGCCCGAAGTGGCAAGGCGCTTCATGCCGGTGGCCTTGACCACCAGGACGGCGATCAGCGTGGTGACGGGGATGGCGAGGACCAGGCCGATGGATCCCACCAGGGTCCGGATGACTTCCTCGGACAGCTCGGCGCTGGTCAGCGCTTCGGCCAGGGGGCGGTCGTACAGCATCACGATGATGAGGATCGGCAGGGCGGCGCCGGCGTAGGCAAAAGCGATGGTGTACACCGTGGAGGCGATGTGGTCCCGACCGATCCTCATGGCCGAGGTGAACAACTTGCGGGCCGTGGTGTTGGGCGCCAGTTCATACAGTTCCCACACGGCAGATGACTGGGTGATGGTGACGTCGTTGAGCACGCCAAGTCCGGAAATGATGAGGCCGCAGAGGATGATCCCGGAGATGGAGATCTGCGGTGACATGTTCACCAGGGTGGAAGCATCGTGGTTTCCCACGCCGGCCAGGTTGGCGGCGTCGGTAGCCCAAGCCGCCAGCAACGCGGTAATGCTGAGCCCAAAAATGGTGCCGAGCAACGCCGTTGATGTCCGCGCCGAGAATCCGTGCGCGAAATACAGGACCCCGATCATGATCACCGTGGATCCCACCAGGGCCAGCAACAGCGGCGGCTTGCCCTCCACCAGGCCCGGCAGGATGAAGCTGACCAGGACGAAGTAGGCACCCACCAGGCCAAGCAGCGCCCGGAAACCCCGCCAGCGGGCCACAGCGATGACAACCGCCGCATACAGGACGGCCAGGATGGCGATGGGGATACTGCGGACGAAGTCGACGAAGACGTAGGCCGGAGCCCCGCTGCCCGCGTTGGCGCCTTGGACTGCGGAGAGGTTCAGGTACCTGATGGAGTCCCCCACGTCCACGCCGTGGGACATGGCCACATCAGGGTTGATGACCACCTTGACCACGTCCCCGCCCTTGTCCGGCTCCGTGAAAGCGAACGTGCACTGGGATCCGCCGGCCTGCCCGCCCTGGTTGGGGTCGGTTTGACCGGTGTTGGGCTGTCCGGTGTCAGGTTGGCCCGTGTCGGTTTGGCCGGTTTGCGTGCAGCTTTCCACCACCACGCTCTGGATCCGCCCGGTATCGAAAGTAACGCCCGGGGCAGCCTGGTACGGGCTCGAGAACGTGATTCCCTCCCGGCTTCCGGAAGGCCACATGACCATCATGGCCACGAGCGTCAGGACGCCCAGCGGAACCAGTATGGCCGCCAAAATCCAGTTGGCCCTCTTCCGCGAGGCAAGGGCCTGCGGTGTTGGCTCGGAACTTTCAGAATGTCCGTGGGAGTGACCGTGGCCCATCAGCAGCAAAACCTCATGCCCTTAACCCTACGCGGGACCAGGCCCACTGCAGAGCTCAGCCATAAAGCACAGAATCCCGTGCCGCCCGCAGGAAGCGGGCAGCACGGGATCCCGTGGATCACCACGGGTCAGTCGCTGACGATCAGCGTATCCGCGCCGCGCACGTGGGCTTTGCCCGATTCCAGCAGTGGCCCCAGAACGGTCCGGAGAGCAGTCATGGATTCGTCCACTTCCAGCAGCACCGGGTGCTGGTAAGCGATGAGCGCCAAAAGATCACGCACCGCCGCCGCTGCATCCTCGGCCGACAGTTGGGGGTCATGCCCCAGGAAAACATCCGACGGTTCGTCCGAGTTACCCTGGGCGTAGCTGATGGCGAAGGCCTGGATTTTGCCCTTGCGGGTTGTTGGAACGCCTTGGCCAAAAGCACTGGCTTTGGGCGCGCGCAGCACGATCGCGCCATGGGCTCCGGTCAGGTCATGCAGGAACAAGCGCTGCACCGTGGCGATGCTGAGCTCCCCGGGGCTGTCCCAGTGGTGGACGTGCGAGTAGTACTTGCCGACAACGTCACTCAACTCAACCGAACCCGTCGCCAGGTCCTCCACGCGCTCGGACGCGGCTTCCTCGGAACCGTCACCGAACCGCGGCAAGGACAGGGGTTCGGGCTCCACTACCACCAGTTGCGACCGCTGGATGGGCGCAAGTCCCGCCGCCGCTGCGAAGGCCGCACCGGCGGTGTCCGGCTCCACCTTGCTGCGCAGTTTGGAAACGCCCGACGGCGAGTTCCCGGCTTCGCGGCGAAGCATGGTCAGCAGGGTGGCACCCACGCCTTCACGGCGGTGGTCCCTGGCAACCTCGATGTATGCCCAGAGTCGTTCCGGGTGCAGGGATGCCTCGTGGACCACGCCGGCGGCTACAGGGATCCGAACACCGTCCACCACGTCTTCGGCCACGATGCAGCGGCGCCAAGGCTGGTTGCTGGACGGCGCCAGGGCCGCACGGAACTGCTCAGCGGGAAGGGTCTCCGGGCCGCCCCAGATTTCCAGGAGGGCGAGGTCGTCGCCCTCCTTCCATTCGCGGTACTCCAAAGCCATGGCTACGCGCCGATCAGGCGTGCTGCAAGGTAGCCCTCAACCTTGTCCAGGGACACGCGTTCCTGGCTCATGGTGTCGCGTTCACGGATGGTGACGGCCTGGTCTTCCAGGGTGTCGAAGTCCACGGTGATGCAGAACGGCGTACCGATTTCATCCTGGCGACGGTAGCGGCGGCCGATCGCACCGGCGTCGTCGAAGTCGATGTTCCAATTCTTGCGCAGCTGGGCGCCCAGCGCCTTGGCCTTCGGGGACAGGTCCTCGTTACGGCTCAGCGGCAGCACGGCAGCCTTGACCGGAGCCAGGCGCGGATCAAGCTTCAGGACGGTGCGGACGTCGACGCCGCCCTTGGCATTGGGTGCCTCGTCCTCGGTGTAGGCGTCGATCAGGAACGCCATGAAGGAACGGGTCAGGCCTGCGGCGGGCTCGATCACGTACGGGGTGTAGCGCTCGTTGGTGGCCTGGTTGAAGTAGCTCAGGTCCGTGCCGGAGGCCTCGGCGTGCGTTGACAGGTCAAAGTCGGTGCGGTTGGCGACGCCTTCGAGCTCGCCCCATTCGGAGCCCTGGAAACCGAAGCGGTATTCGATGTCCGTGGTGCCCTTGGAGTAGTGGCTGAGCTTCTCCAGCGGGTGCTCGAAGAAGCGGAGGTTCTCCTCGCGGATGCCCAGGTCCGTGTACCAGGACATACGTTCCTTCATCCAGTACTGGTGCCACTCTTCATCGGTGCCGGGCTCGACGAAGAATTCCATCTCCATCTGCTCGAATTCGCGGGTACGGAAGATGAAGTTGCCCGGCGTGATTTCGTTGCGGAAGGACTTGCCGATCTGGCCGATGCCGAACGGCGGCTTCTTCCGGGACGTGGTGAGCACGTTGTTGAAGTTCACAAAGATGCCCTGGGCGGTTTCGGGACGCAGGTAGTGCATGCCTTCGTCGCTGGCCACCGGGCCCAGGAAGGTCTTCAAGAGGCCGGAGAATTCCTGCGGCTCGGTCCACTCGCCACGGGTTCCACAGTTGGCGCAGGCGATGTCCTTCAGGCCGTTTTCTGCCGGGCGGCCCTTCTTTTCCTCATACTCTTCTTCGAGGTGGTCAGCACGGTAGCGCTTGTGGCAGGAAAGGCATTCAACCAGGGGGTCGGAGAAGACGTCCACGTGGCCGGATGCTTCCCATACCTGGCGGGGAAGGATCACGGAGGAGTCCAGACCTACTACGTCCTCGCGGCCGCGGACCATGCTCTGCCACCACTGGCGCTTGATGTTCTCCTTCAGCTCAGCACCGAGGGGACCGTAGTCCCACGCAGAACGAGAGCCACCATAGATTTCACCGGCCTGGAAGACAAAGCCCCTCCGCTTGGAGAGGGAAATGACCTGGTCAAGGACGGATTTTGCTGCCATGGGTAACTCCATTTGTTCTACAGGGCCGCTGGGTGCGGTCCGCGGTGGTTTGCCCCGGATTCCGGACGAGGTTGTCCGGCGGGGTGCTGGGGGAAAGTTTGCTGCAAGTACCCGAAGATACCTGAAAGTGCTGCGACTCCTACCCTACCGGCCTTTGGCCGGGCCGCTCCGTGCGAAGGCGCCTTTGGGCCAGGGCAACGTTGCCACAATGATTGCGGCCAGCGTCAGGACCGTACCGAGCACCGTGGGCAAGGCGACTACCGCGCCGGGACTGGGGATCACGACGTCGAGCACCAACGAGCCCACCAACTGCCCGGCAATCATGCCCAAGCCGGTGATCAGCACGCCGAGGCTCCTGACCAGGAGGGCCGCCAGTCCGATGAAGAGGCAGCCCATGGGACCGCCAAGGTAGTACCACCACTCGGCAGGCAGCGGATTACCGGGTCCGGCGACGGCCAGCTTGATGAGCCACGCGATCCACAGAATGGCCGATCCGGCGATGAAATTGACCAGGGTGGCGGCAATGGGTGTTCCGTAATGGACGGTGGCGGTTCCGTTCATGGCCTGCTGGAAGCTCATGAAGAAACCTGCCGCGAGTGGCAGGAGGACCGGAAGCGCCAACGAAGCGATGTCCGCATCCCCACCGAACCGCGGCGAGACAGCCCGGGCGACGGCAGCCACGGTCAGGACACTGCCGATCACGCGCACTCCCGTGATGGCGCGTTTACCGCCGGGGCCGATGCCCATCCGGTCCACGAGCAAACCACTCAGGGTTTGTCCCGTGACGGCCGCGACTGTGAACAACGCGACACCCAGCAGGGCGACCGTGAACGACTGCGCAAAGACGAACAACGCGCCGATGGCACCGGCCATGACGTAGAAGCGGGGAAAGCTGCGGTTCCGGACAGCGGGGATGATGCGCTGCAGGCCCGCCCTTCCCCTGGGGGTTGCCAGTGAAATGGCTGCGATCAGCAGGAGCCCTGTGGTGAAGCTCACCACAGATGCGGCGATGCCGTCGTCCAATTTCGCGCCAAGGGCCCCATTGATCCGCGCTTGCAGCGGGATGACCAAGCCTGTTGCTACAGCAAGAGGGAGGCCAACGGCGAGCGGAAGGGTAGGGCGGGGTGAAGGCTGCGGCACTTTCACCACACTACTTCAGGCATCATTGCTGTATGAGCACTCCGGAAATTGAAGAAATCCCCATCCGCGACGACATGATCCGCCTTGGCCAGCTGCTGAAGCTTGCCAACCTCGTGGAGGACGGCGTTGAGGCTACGGAGCTCATCAAGAGCGGCTTGGTCAAGGTCAACGGTGAGATCGATGACCGCCGCGGCCGCCAGCTCCACGTGGGCGACACCGTGACGGTCAACGGCCGGACAGTCCGGATCGCCGCCGCCTGACGCCCCTGGTTTTTGTACAGATAACGCCCTTTTGAATGACTTTTAGGGGCGTTATCTGTCCAAAAAGTCATTCAGTCAGTCAGTCAGTCAGTCAGGACTTTGTGGGTCAGGAACTCGCCTACGTGGCCGATCTCCTGCTGGTTGATGCCGTGCCACATTCCCGTATAGAGCACCTTGGTCAGGTCAACGTGCTTCCGGACCCACCCCATGGTGTACTCGATCTTGTCCTGGGTGATGACGGGATCCTGCTGGTCCCGGCCCCAGAACAGGGGCACCGATCCGTCCAATTCGTGGTCCCGGAAGGCGGAGTCAGCCCCGGCGTCGATCACAAAGCCTGACAGCCCGACGACGGCGGCAAAGTCTGCGGGACGGTAGCGGAGCATGGTGGTCGCCATGGCCATACCCATGGAGAAGCCCAGCAGGGTGACCGAGGAGTGGTTGGCCTTGACAGTGTCCAGCCACTCAAGGGCGTACCCGGCCGCGAGTTTCACGGCGTCCAAGGAGTAGTCGATCGATGCCGTCAGCGGGAACCACGTGAAGCCGGGCCCCATGGGCATCGGTGCGCGAAGGGCAGCCACCACGAATCCGTCAGGCAGCAACCCTGCCAGGCTGAAGAGGTCGTCCTCATTGGAGCCGTAACCGTGCAGCAGGACCAGGAGCGGTTTGCCTGCACGCTCAGCTTCGTCATGGGACCACAGGACAACGGGCGCGGGGAATGCGGGGGCTTCAGTCATGGTTCCATTCTTGCAGTTACCCACAAGTAACAACCTACGGTGGCGTAGGTTCGCGGTAAGGGGGCAGGATATGAGCGTGAGTGAGAACAATCAGTTGTTGAAAGCCGGCGATCCTGTCCAGAAGCACCCGTGGACCCGTTACGTGGCACTGGGTGACTCCTTCACGGAAGGCATCGGTGACCCCGAGCCCCGGAACCCCGGCGGTCACCGCGGTTGGGCGGATCGCGTGGCCGAGGAACTGGGCCGGAGCCAGGAAGACTTCGCGTACGCCAACCTTGCCATCCGTGGCAGGTTGCTGCAGCAGATCATCGATGAACAAGTGGGTCCCTGCTTGGAACTGCAGCCTGACCTCGTGTCGATCTCAGCCGGCGGCAACGACCTCATCCGGCCCGGCGGCGATCCCGACCTCCTGGCCGAAAAACTCGATGCCGCCGTGGGAGAGCTGAGCTCGGGCGGCGCCAGTGTGGTCCTGTTCAACGGTCCGGACACCGCAGCTTCGGTGCTGGGGCGGATCCGCGGCAAGGTGGCCATTTACAACGAGAACCTCAGGACCGTGGCCGCACGGCACGACGCCGTCATTGCGGACATGTGGTCCTTGCGGCAGTTGGCAGATCCTCAGATGTGGGATGCGGACCGCCTCCATTTCTCACCGCTGGGCCACCACACCATCGCCATGATGGTCCTGGACTCCCTCAACGTCCACCACACCCTTGAGCCGCTGATGCCCAAGCCGCTGCCGCCGCGGACGTGGCGCGAGGCCCGCTCCTCCGACCTCGTCTGGGCACGCGAGTACTTTGTCCCGTGGGTCATCCGGCGACTGCGGCACCAGTCCTCCGGTGACGGCATTACCGCAAAGCGCCCGACGCCGGGTCCCGTCTTCGGGCCCAGCGGTACCTTGCTGCCGCGGCGCTGACATGACGGCACTGGCTGACGGCCCAGGCGTGACCGCCGAGACCATTCACAGCATTCGGCTACGGCGGCAGCAACTGCGGCCTCCCTGCGCCGAAAGCCCCGGAGAAGTGGTCCGGAATCTCCTTGCCGTCCAGTCACAAGAATTCCCCTATGCCCGGTGGACCCTTGCACAAAGGACACCTGCTTCCACTTCCCCGGACGTGGAACAGGCCGTCGCCGAGGGAAGCATCCTGCGAACCCACATCCTCCGGCCCACCTGGCACTTTGTGCACCGGGACGATCTTGGCTGGCTGATGGGACTCTCCGCGGACCGCCTCCATCAGGGAAACAAAGGCATGTACCGCCAAACAGGGATCGATGAGGACTCCGCCGGCCGAAGCGGCCTTATCCTTGCTGCAGCCGTTGCAGATGGAGCCCATAAGACCCGCGAGGAATTGGCCGAAGTCTTGGGACAGGCCGGCTTTCCCAGCAAAGGCCTGGGTTTCATCTACCACCTCATGCACGCCGAAATCAGCCGCATCCTGGTGAGCGGCTCCCCCATCCGCTCTCCCGGTGGCGCCCTGAAACAGACGTATGCCCTTTTCGAGGAGCGTGTGCCGGGGTTCGTTCGCACGCCATTGACCGGGGAGGACCGTGAAGAGGCCCTCGGAAAGTTGGCGCTCCGGTACTTCGGCAGCCGCGGGCCCGCCACCATCAAGGACTGCGCCGTGTGGTCAGGGCTGACCATGAAGGACGTAAAGCTGGGCCTCCAGGTTGCCGGGACACTGTCGCCCGGCGCTCTGGCTACGGTCAGCCTGGACGGACTGGAATTTTACCTGAACCCGGAAGACGTCGGCGTGCTCACCAATGCCGGGGGCCTGTCGCGTCCGCATGACGCAGGAGTCCCCCGCATCGACCTCATCCAGTGCTACGACGAATACGTCATGGGCTATTCGCAGTCCCGGCACTATCTGGGCGGGACTGCCCCATACTTCCCCGAGGACAACGGGCCCATACACGTGGTCCTGTTGGATGGCAGGTTGGCCGGATGGTGGCGCCATGGATTTTCCGGCGGAGCCTGCCAACTGGATGTCCGCATGAACCGGCCCGCAAGCCCTGCCGAACAGATGGCCCTGGACGCTGAAGTGGAACGATATGGGCGGTTCCTGGGCATGGAGACCAGGCTCCTCTGAAAGGTTCACTGAAGGCGCCCGGAGTTCCCGCCGTACGACCGGTCTAAGCTGGGATAAGACCTAGGAGGCCTGCACTGTGAACAATCTGATCTTCTGGATCATCGTCTGCTCGTGGCTGATTCCGCTCGGGATCCGCATGTACAACCGTTCCCGCGCGCGTCGGATCCAGAACGAGAACTTCCGCGGCCCCGGCTACCCGCCACAGAACCTGCCCGGCCCCGGCTATCCGGCACAGCAGGACTACCCTCAGCAGGATTACCGGGGGCAGCAGAACTACCCCTCGCAGGGCTACCCGGGCTACCCATCCGGGCCCACCGTCATCCGCCCTGTGGATGACGCACCGCAGTCCGGGCCGCCGTCGAACCCTTCATCCCCCACGCCCTTCCCGGCCACCAACGGTTCGGAGCCGCAAGGCTTCCGTGCCCGCAAGCTGGCCGAGCTGGACGCGAAGTTCAGCAACGGGGAGATCGCCATGGAGGATTACATGAAGCAGCGCGGCGACATCATGAACGGCTAGGCTGACGGCCGACCCGGCGCTTTGCAGCCGACGCTCAACCTAGGCGAAGAAGGCTCCGCGGAGTTGCGCTGAGAGCTGGCCGATTTCCGTCAGGAACCCGTCGTGGCCGATCGGCGCTTCAATGACGTGAACCGGAACATCACCCGGCAGGGCTTCCGCCAGTTCCCGTGATTGCGCCGGGAAATACAATCTGTCGCTGTCAACCGCCGCGACGAAGAACTCCGCAGTGGTACGCGACAATGCGGCCTCCAGCGATCCACGGCCACGTGCGACGTCGTGGGACATCAGGGCCTCGGTGATGGCGATGTAGCTGTTGGCGTCAAATCGTCGGACGAGCTTTGTTCCCTGATGGTCCAGGTAGCTCTCCACCTGATAGCGGCCACGCTCCCCCAGGACCGCAGCGGCCAGTGGTTTCTCTTGGTGCTGGGCTTCCCGGCCGAAGCGGAAATCCAATTCCAGCGCAGAGCGGTAGGTGATGTGGGCGATGCGCCGGGCCAACGCGAGTCCGTGTTCAGGGGCGGTGCCACCGTAGTAGTCGCCATTGTTGAAGTTCGGGTCCTGGCGGATGGCCAAAGTTTGGGCCTGCGCAAAGGCGATCTGCTCCGCCGTGCTGTAGGCACCCACGGATATCACGGCGCAGCGTTTCACCCGCTCCGGGAAGGTCGCTGCCCATTCCAACGCGCGCGCGCCGCCCATCGAACCGCCCAACACGGCATGCCAGGCCTCGATTCCCAGGGCTTCGGCCAGGCGCGCCTCGGCCTCGGTGCTGTCGCGCAGGGTGACCAGGGGGAACCGGGAGCCCCAGGGACGGCCGTCCGGCGCCTCTGAGGACGGTCCGGTGCTGCCGTAGCAGCCGCCCACAATGTTGATGGAGACGACAAAGAACCTGTTGGTGTCGATGGTGGCACCGGGGCCTACCAGCTGCTCCCACCACCCTTCTTCGTCCGTGGCTCCCCGGGCAACGTGCGTGCTGCCCGTGAGGGCATGCTGGATGAGCACGGCATTGGAGGCATCGGCGTTCAGCTGCCCCCAGGTCTCATACGCGAGGACGACGTCGGGCAGGAATCCTCCCGCTTCAAGGTCCAGCGGCCCAATGGCGGCGTACTTGACGGTTCCGTCTTCTTCCCCGGATTTTGGAAGTGCTGTAGCAGTAATGGTCATTCCTTTGACACCTTAACCTCGCGCTTGCCCGTCGCCTTGCGTGCGAACAGGCCAGGTCTTCACCCGGGGCACCCCACCGCGGAGGAGGGTTGCCGGCCAGCAAGCCGGGGCTATGCGCTGGCACTCATGACCTAATACGAAGAGTCTAGGAAATGCAGGGCGGTTCTGGCGAAGAATGTGACAACAGTGTGACGGTTCAGGGCCATTTCGTTCACGAATCAGCACTCCGGAATGCCGCCCGGCGAATAATCATCGGCCCGGGCGGCATTCCGGGAAAGGCGTCAGGCGCGGTCCCGCCTTCAGCTTTCAGGGCCGGGTTCAGGCTCCCTTGGCGGCCCGGAAGCCTGCTTCGAGGTCCGCGATAATGTCATCCACGTGCTCAATCCCCACGGACAAGCGCACCAAGCCGGGGTTCACGCCGGCCACCAGCTGCTGCTCCACCGTCAGCTGGCTGTGCGTAGTGGACGCCGGGTGGATGACCAGCGAGCGGACATCGCCGATGTTGGCAACATGCGAGTGCAGTTCCAGTCCGTCCACGAAGCGCTTGCCCGCCTCAACGCCGCCCTTGATGTTGAAGGCAACAATGGCGCCGGTGCCCTGGGGGCCGTATTTCCGGCCACGGTGGTACCACGGGCTGGACGGCAGGCCCGCATAGGCGACCGATTCGACGTCGTCGTGGGCTTCCAGCCATTCGGCCACCTTGGTGGCGTTGGCTACGTGACGTTCGACGCGCAGGCTCAACGTCTCCAGCCCCTGGGCGATCAGGAAGGCGTTGAACGGGGACACAGCGGAACCGAGGTCGCGAAGAAGCTGGACCCGGGCCTTCAGCACGTAGGAGAGGTTGGCGCCAAGTGCACCGTCCTTGCCAAGATCGCGGGCGTACACCAGTCCGTTGTAGCTCGGGTCGGGGGTATTGAAGCCCGGGAAGCGCTCCGGGTCCTTGCCGAAGTCGAAGTTGCCTGAGTCCACAATCACGCCGGCGATGGCAGAACCGTGGCCACCCAGGTACTTGGTAGCGGAGTGGACCACGATGTCGGCGCCCCACTCGATGGGACGGATGAGGTAGGGAGTGGACAGTGTGTTGTCGACGATGAGCGGCACGCCGGCTTCGTGGGCGGCGCGGGCGACGCCCTCAATGTCCAGTACGTCCTGGCGCGGATTGGAAACAACCTCGCCGAAGAACAGTTTGGTATTCGGCTGGACGGCGTCACGCCACTGGTCCAGGTTGTCCGGGTCCTCCACGAAGGTCACCGAGATGCCGAATTTCTTCAGGGTATGTGCCAACAGGTTGTAGGTACCGCCGTACAGGCTGGGGCTCGCCACGATGTGGTCGCCGGCCTCAGCGATGTTGAGGATCGCGAAGGTTTCCGCCGCCTGGCCTGAGCTCAGCAGAAGGGCGCCCAAGCCGCCCTCGAGGCTCGCGATCCGCTGCTCCACGGCATCCTGTGTCGGGTTGCCGATCCGGGTGTAGATGGGTGCGAGCTCGGCCAGGGCAAACCGGTTGGCTGCGCTCTCGGCACTGGGGAACACGAAGGACGTGGTCTGGTAGATCGGCAGTGCCCGTGCTCCCGTCGCGGAGTCGGGCTCCTGACCTGCGTGGATCTGGCGGGTTTCGAAAGACCATCCTTGGGACATGGAGTTCTCCTGTTCGTGGCGCATGGGTTCTGTGGAAACGTGCTGCGTGTGAGCTGGGGCCAGTCTAGGAAGTGTCCGGAGCCTAAGACAGCTTTGTGACGCCGGTGGAATCTTTCGGTCTTTTCGCGTCCCTGCATGACGCCTGCGGGCACCGGTTATACACATCCCACCTTAGTTAGGCTTGACTTAGCTGAGACCCCGATCACAAAGTGCCAAGATGAAGCCATGCGCATGGATCACGTCTCTTACGCCTGTGAACGAGATGGCCTTCTGGCCACTACCGAACGAATTTCCGCGGCACTGGGAGTGGACGCTGTCCGGGGCGGAGTGCACCCGCGCTTCGGTACCCGGAACATGATCATTCCCCTTGCGGATAACAAGTACCTGGAAGTGGTGGAGGTCCTGGACCACCCCGCTTCCGACAAAGCGCCTTTTGGCCAGGCAGTTCGTGCCCGCTCGGCCGCCGGTGGTGGCTGGATGGGCTGGTGCGTCGCTGTTGACGACCTGGCACCGTTCGAGGACCGCCTTGGCCGCTCCGCTGTTCCGGGCAACCGCAAGTTCCCTGACGGCCGCGAACTGGTGTGGCAGCAGATCGGCATCCTGGGCTTGATCGCAGACCCCCAGGTCCCGTACCTGCTCAAGTGGGAGGGCGACCCCTCACTGCACCCGTCCAGGATCTACGAAAGCGACGTCAAGATGTCCAGCCTCACCATTGCGGGCTCGGCGGAACGCGTCACAGAATGGCTCGGAGAACCGGTGGAAAAGCCGCTTGAGGACGTCGCTGTCCAGTGGATGGCACCGCACGGCACTCCGGGAATCATGTCAGTAACTTTCGAAACCGCCTCCGGAGCCGTCACCATCTGACCGCCCCATCCAACCGGGCTCGTCCCGGCACCGGTCATCCCTGTCCGGTAAGAACTTCGGCCGCCATCAGCGGGTGCCAATGACGTCACCCACTGATGGCGGCCGGATATTTTTAAGCGCCCTATCCCAGGCCCATCGCCTTGCCGAACAGGCTGAAGCCCACAAACGCCACGATGTCCAGCAATGCGTGGGCAATCACCAAGGGCATGACCCGCTTGGTCTTGGTATAGATCCACGCGAACACCAACCCCATGACCACGTTGCCGATGAACGGCCCGAAGCCCTGGTACAGGTGGTAACTCCCCCGCAGGACGGCGCTGACCACAATGGCCACGGGCATGCTCCAACCGAACTTCCCGAAGCGGTCCATGAGGTACCCCACCACGATCACTTCTTCCACGATCGCGTGCCGCATGGCCGAGAGGATGAGCACTGGTACGGTCCACCAGTAGGCGTCCAGGCCGCTGGGGACAATCGCCGTGGTGATGCCGAGGGCCCGGCCGGCGGCGTAGAGGCCCAGAGACGGAATTCCGATCACGGCAGCAAGTCCCACACCGTGGAGCAGGTCCTTGCCCGGCCGGGCAAAGTTGAAGCCGAGCCGGGCGAACGCCGAGCCGTTGTCGCCGTCGCGGTTTGACTGGATATGCGAAGACAGGAAGTAGAACACCAGGGCCACAGGCACCAGGGCGAAGATGATGTCCAGCAGTTGATAGGTGAGGTCAAAGTATTCGCGGGTGCTTTGGGACCGGTTCAAGGTGGAGGTGGCGTCGGCCAAGGGAGCCCGCGTCATCTTGTCCAGAAGCTGCACCACGGAATATACGGCCGACTGGCCCAGGGACAGGCCCAATACAATAAGTACTTCGGCGCGCAGCCGTCGGCGGGAAGCAAGGAACATGTACCCACCCTATGCTTGGTGGGATGGGTGCCCCAGCGAGAATTTTCATGATCCGGCACGGCCAATCCGCCGCGAACGCCGACACGTCCATCTACAACCGTGTGCCGGACTACCGGATCCCACTGACCGAACTCGGTGTGGAGCAAGCCCGCATTGCCGGTGAAGACCTTCGCCGGAAGCTCGACGGGCAACAGGTCTGCGTCTACGTTTCACCGTATTTGAGGGCGTACCAGACCTTGGAGGCGTTGAACCTGGGCTCGTTGATAGAACGGGTCATTGAGGAACCCAGGCTTCGCGAACAGGACTGGGCCAACTTCCAGATTGCCGGGGAAATCGAGGATCAAAAGGAGCTCCGCAACCTCTACGGCCACTTTTTCTACCGGTTCCGCGAAGGTGAATCCGGTTCCGATGTGTATGACCGCGTGTCGTCCTTCATGGAGACGCTCTACCGCCACTGGCAAAAGCCCACGTATGCGCCGAACGCCCTCCTGGTGACACACGGACTGACCATGCGCCTTTTCTGCATGCGCTGGTTCCATTGGACGGTTGAGTACTTCGAATCCCTCAACAACCCGGACAACGCCGAGTTGCGCACACTGATCAGGAACGACGACGGCCAGTACACCCTCGATTCACCGTTCAGCCAGTGGGTGCCCAAGGATGTTGATGATTCGGTGCTGCACGCACCCAGAATGCGGTTCTAGCCGGCGCACCCACCCTGCCGGTGGCTAGCCGGCTGAAGCGACGATGACTTCCGTGCCCTTGGCTTCGAAGGCGGCCTTGTCCCCGGCACTGATCCCGGCATCGGTGATGAGGTGCCTGAAGTCGTAACCCGCCATGGCAGCAAAGGAGCGGCGGCCCACTTTGGAGGAGTCAGCCACCACGTAGGACTCCGTGGCGCGCCGTGCCATCACGGTGTTGACCATGGCCTCACCCTCGTCGGTGATGGTAGGACCGAGGTCCGGGTCCACGCCATTGACGCCGATGAAGGCAATGTCCAACGCTACTTTCTGCATGATGACGTCCGTGTAGGGACCCACGAGCTCGTAGGAGCGCGGATTCAGGATGCCACCAGTAACCATGATCTTGATGTTGGGCCGGACCGCCAGTTGCGAGGCAATATTGATGGCGTTGGTCACCACCGTCAACGTGGGCCTGTTGGAGGGCGCGTTGAGGTCTTCACGGGTGGAGAGCAATTGCGCCAGGGCGGTGTTGGTAGTGCCGCCGCTGAGGCCAATCACGGCTCCGGGCCGGATCAGTGCGGACGCAGCCTGGGCAATGTCCTGCTTGGCCTGGGCGTGGTCGTCACGGTTGTAGCGGCCCGGGAGGTCATAGGCCACCGATCCTGTGGTGGCGCCACCCCGGGTCCGGCTGAGCAACCTCTGCTTGGCGAGGCTGTCCAGGTCTCGACGGGCCGTGGCTGGTGACACGCCCAGACGCGTCACGATGTCCTCGACTTCCACATGGCCGGACTCGGCCAGGAGATCGAGGATGGCGGTCAGCCGATCGGTGCGCGTCATGACGAGCCTTTCGCGGGTTCGGAGCTATTTCGCTTTGGCGAACAGCGTCAGCATACGTGCGGACTCCAGCACAAGGGCATCCCGGCCGGCCTTGAGGTACTTCCGGGAATCCACCACTTCAGGGTTGGCATCGAGGTACTCACGGACGGCGCGGGTAAAGAACCCGTTCAAATGTGTGGATACGTTGATTTTAGTCATACCCGCGCCGATAGCGGCTACGAGCATCTCATCTGTGACGCCTGAGGAGCCGTGAAGGACCAACGGTTTTCCCACAGCGGTCTTCAGCCGGGTGATCAGGTGGAGGTCCAGTGCGGCGCTTCGTTCGGTCATGGCGTGGGAGGAACCAACGGCCACAGCGAGCGCATCCACACCGGTGGCGTCAACGAAAGCCCGGGCCTCGGCGGGGTCGGTCCGGACACCCGGCGCATGGGCACCGTCCTTGCCTCCCACTTTGCCGAGCTCGGCCTCCACGTAAACGCCTCGCTGGTGGGCGTAGGCGGCGACACGTTGGGTGACTTCGACGTTCCACGCGTACGGCAGATGCGCGCCGTCGTACATGACCGAACCGAAGCCAAGGTCGACCGCAGCCAGGGCGAGGTCCTCGGACTCCGCATGGTCCAGGTGCAGGGCCACCGGGACGGCGGCGGAGCGGGCGATCGCCAGGGCGGCTGACGCGATCGGTTCGAGCCCACCGTGGTACTTGGCGCAGTTCTCGGAGATCTGCAGGATCAACGGAACACCGGCCGCTTCGGCTCCGGCCACCAGGCCCTCGGCTGTTTCGATATGGATGATGTTGAACGCACCTTGGCCTGTGCCGGAGGCCGCGGCCTTGTCCATGAGTTCCCGTGTGTTGACCAGGGTCACCGGGTCTCCTTCCATGTCACGATCAGTTGGTCTTGAAGTTCCTGGTACCGCGGCGAAATTTCGCCGGCGGCCGGCATGAGCACGGCAGCGGCGGACCACGCGGTGGCCCGGCGGAGTATTTCGCGCGGTTCCGTAATGCCTTCGGCGAGTGCGACGGCGGCAGCCGCCACACCGGCGTCGCCCGCCCCGGTGGGGTTGCCGCTCAGCGCTTCAGGCAGGCGCGCGCTCCAGTAGCCGCCGGGAGCGGCGTGATCGAAGGCGAGCATGCCGTCTGCACCGGCACTGACGAGTACCGTCCGTGCGCCCATGTCGATCAGGGCGAGGGCGGCTGCTTCAAGGCTGGATTCCCCGGTCGCTTCGGCCAGCTCGTGATGATTCGGCTTGAGGATGTCCGCACCCGCCTTGGCTGCGGCGATGATTCCGGGACCGGAGGTATCGATGATGGCCGGGATACCGGCGTCGTGCGCCAGGCGCACCAGCTCCGGGTAGAAATCCGCTGGAGCACCCGGTGGCAGGCTTCCCGAACCGACCAGGACGGAGGCCGGCAGGTTTCGGTTTCCGCTGACGGCCTCAACCACGGCAATCCGGAGTGAGCGCCAGTCGTCCGGCAAGAGTGCCTGGCCCTCCTCGTTGAAGATGGACGTTTCGCCGGCGACCGTATCCACCAAGGCGATGCTGCGGCGGGTCTCGGCGGCGACTCCCACCAGGGTGTGGGGAACCCCGCTGGTCCAGAGCTCAGCGGCAAGGGTCTGCCCCGCGGCGCCGCCGGTGGGTGCGATGGCCAGGACGGGATAGCCCAGCTGGTGCGTCACACGGGCAACGTTGATGCCCTTGCCGCCGGCCCGGCTCAAAGGCGTGGGCACACGGTGGCTGGCGCCCTCGGTGATTCCCTGCACGGCATAGGTCATGTCGATGGCCGGATTGGCGGTGACGGTGATGATGCGGTTCACGTTGGCTCGCTTCATTGTGCTGCTCCCAGGAGTGCGCGCGCGTTCAAGGCCGCACCCAGCAGGCCGGCGTCTTGCCCCAGTTCGGCCCGGATCAGCTGTGGGCGTCGCTGGAAGTCAAGGATGCCGTCCACCTTGGTCCGGAGGGGCTCCAGCAGTTGGTCACCGGCTTCAGCCAGGCCACCGCCGATCACCACCGCTTCGGTCCCCATGATGTTGACGCACTGGCAGATGGTGAAGGCGAGGGCATCCACGGCGTCGGCCCAGATACGCGCGGCCAGTTCATCGCCGTCTCCGGCCCTGAGCAGGACACCGCGGGCACCGTTCACCCTGTTCCCGGAGGCCCTGTAATAGCGCTTGGCGATGGCACCGGCCGAACCGACGGCTTCCAGGATGGTGGAGCCCGTAGAGTCGGGTCCGGCGTCGGGGTCCGGGACCTGCGCATGGCCAAGCTCACCGGCGAAGCCGCCGGCCGTGACCGCCTTGCCGCCGGAGAAGACGGCTGCGGCGATGCCGGTTCCCACCACCATCACCACAACGTCGTTGAACTCTTTGGACCCGCCAAAGGTGTGTTCCACAGCGGCAGCTGACCGGACATCATGGTCAAATGCCACGGGGATCCCCAGCCGTTTTTCGGCTTCGGCCGTGAACGGGAAATTACGCCAGCCGAGATTGGCGGAGTAGACGCCGACGCCGGCCACGGAGTCCACGATGCCCGGGACGATGATGCCGGCCGCTTTGGCGGGGACCTCCGGGAATTCGGCAGCCAGTTCGGTTTTGAGTTCGGCCAGCCTGTCCAGGACCGCTTCGCCGGGGCGTGCGGGATCCAACGGTGTAGGAACGCGGCGCATGCCCAGAACTGTCCCACGGGCATCCACCAAGCCGGCCTTGATGTCAGTCCCGCCAACATCGAAGGAGAGGACCGGTGATTCTGCGGCTCCGAGAACCATGACGGAAGCCTAGGCGGAGGCGTCGAGAATGACGGAGCGCGTCAGGTTGCGGGGCAGATCCGGATTCAGGCCACGGACGCGCGCACGCTCCAAGGTGACCTTGTGAACCCTGGCCAGCTCAGCCAACGGGTGCTTGTCGGTGTGGATGTAGAGGGCGCCGGTGACGGCCATGTCGCCGTCCAGCCCTTCAGGCTGGGCCCCGAACAACCAGGTGACGCGGCCCGGCGCCGCGATGGAGATGGGCCCATGCCGGTACTCCATGGCGGGATAGGACTCAGTCCAGCCCTGTACAGCCTCCCGCATCTTCAAGCCTGCCTCGTGGGCCAGCCCAACCGTCCATCCAGTGCCGAGGAAGGTGAACTGCTCGGCATCCAGGAGTTCCTGCGGAACCGGCGCGCTCACGGCGTCGCGGGCATCATTGATGGCCTGCTGCACATCGATGTCCAGGCTGGTCAGCAGGTACACCAGCGCTGTGGTGGCAAACCGGGTCTGAACCACCGAACGCTCATCGGCGTACTGCAGTCCGATCACGGCGTCTGCCAGTTCGATGATCGGGGATGTGGTGTCGCCGATGATTGCCACGGTGGGGACGATCCCCTGCAGCTCAGCCAGGATCTCAAGTACCTCAGTGGTGGTGCCTGACCGTGTAATGGCCACAACGGCGTCGTACTGGCGATCTGCACTGTTGCTGTTAAGGAAAGCTTCGGAAGCGGCGAAGGCATCGGTGACGCCCTTCCCGGCGGATTCGCGGGCGGCAGCGTAGCTCTGCGCCATGAACCAGGATGTCCCGCAACCGATCACGGCGATGCGCTTTCCGTCAGCCGGGAGCAAGTCCTCGGCACGGGCTTGCTGGACAGCCCGCTGCCATACGTCGGGCTGGGAAACCAGCTCTTCCTCCATGAAGGCGCCCAGTGTGTTCTCGCTCATCGTGTGTTCCGCTCCCGCTCAGCTTAATGACGTTTTCTGATCTATAGAAACACTAAACGATCATTTTCGATCTCACAAGGATCATCCACGGGGGAAGCCTGCTCATTGACCGCGCGCGGCCGGAATAGGCAGCCGGCCGCGGAAAGCGTGTGCCGGAGTGTGCATTTAAGTTAACTGCTTGTTAACTCTTGTCAACTTCTGTCCCGTGCAGCAGTCTTAGACAGTCCGCAAGAACATGATCGTTACCGGTTCGGAAAAATCAAGAAGGAGCATCATGCCCGGCTTGTCATCCCCCAGACGCCTCGCATCGCTGAGTTTGGCCTGCGTCGTCGCCTCATCCTCACTCGGCCTGATGGCAGTTCAACCTGCCACGGCAGCCCCATCCTCCCCTTTCGCTCCGTTCGCCCCGCAAGCAGACATCGTCAGTGCTGCCGATGCTGCCGTCATCGCCTCCGGCCAGCTCGCCGTGGAGGTCTCCACCACCTTCCCGCAGGTCCTCGGCTACACCGACCCCGTCACGAAGGCCCGCTTGGACGGCAACATCACCCGGCTCAGCACCATCACCCTCAATGGCGTGGAATACACGGTGGCCGGTTCTTCCACCGGGTCCGGAAACGACGCCCGGGAGTACGTGCTGACCGTTCCGGACTTCGGCAACGCCGTCATCAAGGCCCGGCTCTCGGTCAAGAAAAACGTGGTGTCCTTCAACGTCACGGAGATCAAGGACTCCGCTGATCATCAGGTCAAAACCTTGCAACTCCCCCGGCTGAACCTGGTGACCGTCGGATCCACCCAGCCCGGGGCGCAAGTCTCCACGGCCAACCTGTCCGTGGACCGCAGCGTCACCGGTGACGAATTCACGCCCATCACCACCGCGACTCCCTTGGATGCCACCGCCAAGAGCTCGGCTTACGCACTGGCAAACACCGCCACCTTGGGTGCCGCCGTCGAATCCAACGCACTGTACGACACGTCGTCGGGCCCGGGAGCGAAGGACCGCGGCCGCTTCTGGCGCCAGGCAGTCAGCGATGGGGCCGGTGGCGTTTCCATGGGTATCGCCAGCGGCCAGTGGCTCTACCGCGCAGAAGGCTCCTCAACCACCGAGGAACTTCCGTGGACACGCGTGGCCATCACCAGCGATGCCAATGCCGACGGCGGTGTGGACTGGCAAGATGCAGCGATCGCCATGAGGTCCATCCAGGTCAGCCCCAACAAGGCCGAACAAACGCCGGACAACGTGATCACGCACATCCCGTTCAACTTTGCTTCGCAGGCAACCCACCCGTTCCTGAGGACCTTGGATGACGTCAAGCGCATCGCCCTGGCCACCGACGGACTGGGGCAGGTGGCCATGCTCAAGGGCTACACCAGCGAGGGGCACGACTCCGCCAACACGGACTACGGCAACAACTTCAACGCCCGCGCAGGCGGACTGGAAGACCTCAACAAGCTGGTGAAAGAGGGCAAGGACTGGAACGCCAGCTTCGGCGTCCACATCAACGCCACGGAAATCTACCCTGAAGCCAAATCCTTCAGCGAGGACCTGTTGCGCGCGGATAAAGGCCTGGGGTGGAACTGGCTGGACCAGTCCTACTACATGAACCAGCGCGAGGACATTAACTCCGGCAAACTCGCCCAGCGCATCAAGGAACTACGCGAAGTCACGGACAAGAACCTGGACTTCGTGTACGTGGACGTCTACTACGAATTCGGATGGCTCGCCGAGCGCCTGCAGCAGGAACTGGTCAAGAACGGCTTCCGGGTGGGCTCCGAATGGGCCGACCACCTCTCCCGGAACAACACCTGGTCCCATTGGGCCAACGATGAGAAATACGGCGGCTCCACCAACAAGGGCATCAACTCGCAGATCCTGCGTTTCATCAACAACACCCAGTCGGACGTCTGGAACCCCGATCCCAAGCTCGGCGTGAGCCACATTGTGGAGTTCGAAGGCTGGACCGGGCAGAACGACTTCAACGCTTTCAGCGAGAACGTCTGGACAGCCAACGTGCCCGCCAAGTTCCTTCAACACCACCAGATCACCAAGTGGACAGCTGACCGGATCGACCTCGCCGACGGCGTGGCTGTCACCGGAAACACGGCAGCAGAACGGAATATCACCGTGGATGGCACCTCAGTCCTACAGGGCGGAAACTACCTGTTGCCGTGGTCGTCCAAGGAAAACGGCAAGGCCGACAAGCTCTACCACTACAACCCCGCCGGCGGTGCCAGCACGTGGCCGCTCACCAAGGAGTTCGCCAAGGCCGACACCCTGGAGCTGTTCAAACTGACAGACAACGGCCGCGTCAAAGTTGCCGATGTCCCCGTAGTCAACGGCCAGGTGACTGTCGCCGCAGATGCCAAACAGCCCTATGTCCTGTCTCCGAAGAACAACAAAGCTGAATTGCCCAAGAAGGCCACCTTCGGCGAAGGAACGGCCTTCAACGATCCCGGCTTCAACGGCGCAGACCTCTCCCCATGGAACCCCGCCGGCACCGTCACGCAGGTCCGCGATGACAAGGGTCGCCGCTTCGCCGAATTGGGGGCAACGCCGTCGTCCATCAGCCAGGAAATAAAACTGGACGCCGGAACCCAGTCCGTGAGCACCTGGGTGGAAATCCAGCCCGGCAAGACCCGACCCACCACGCTGTCCGTGGACATCAACGGCAAGACCGAAAGCGTCACCATTGATTCCTCCAACGCCGGAAACTACGTCGCCGGCGACGAGAAACACGGCACAGCATTCCAGCGCATCCGTGTACTGGTGGACGTTCCCCACAAAAACGCCAAGGCCAAGGTCACCGTCTCAGCGGCCGACGGCGACGCAACAGTGCGCGTCGACGACTTCCGTGCAGTGAAAACCGCCCGGGTGGCCACCACCGGCGTGCTCAGCGAGGACTTCGAAAACGTGGACCAAGGCTGGGGGCCCTTCGTGAAGGGCAATGCTGGCGGCTCCACGGACCCGCGCACGCACATCACCGAACGCAACGAACCGTTCACACAAAAGGGCTGGCACACCAACGTGATCGACGAGGTACTGGACGGAACGTGGTCGCTGATCGCGCACGATGAAAACCGCGCACCAGACGGCGGACCGGGCATGGTGTACCGGACCACGGAGGCAACAGTTCCGTTCCAGGCGGGCCGCAAGTACAAGGTGTCCTTCGACTACCAAAACTCCAAGGACGGCCAATACGCTTGGGTTTCCGGCTACGACTCGCAAGCCGGTCCCGCAGTGACAGGCAGCCAGGCCATCGCTGCCGCAACGTCCACCACACGTTTCGAGCAAACCCTGGATACCGGCTTCTGCGGAGACTACTTTGTGGGACTGCAGCGCACGGGCAGTGCAAATGGTTCGGACTTCACCCTGGACAACTTTCTGGTGGAGGATCTCGGCGCTTCCGAATCCGTCCCGGCCTGCGCACAGCTCTCAGCGTCTCTCCAGGGCGATGTTGTCCAGCAGGGCAAGGCCCAGGACTTCGTCACCACGTTTACTTCCGACGAACCAGCCGCCATCAGCGACCTCGCCGTCACCCTTGCACTGCCTCAAGGGTGGACTGCAACCCCGTCCACGCCTGCCACTTCCTCGACGCTGCCAGCCGGCGGCACTCTGACCACCACGTGGAAGATCACCGCACCGGCTTCGGCGGACGGCGACTACCCCATCACGGCTACCGCCACCTATGGCACCACTTCTTCGCCCGCAGGCAGCCGCACCATCAGCACCACCGCGGCCGTCCGAACACTGCCCAAGCCTCCGCAGGCCACCGTGTTCGCCAGCGACCACCCGTGGGTCAGCGCCACCAATGGCTGGGGCCCTGTGGAGAAGGACCAGTCCAATGGTGGAACCGGGGCCGGTGACGGCTCTCCGCTCACACTGAACGGCACGGTATACGCCAAGGGTCTGGGAGCCCACGCCAACGGCACGGTCCGCTACTACCTGGGCGGCTACTGCACCGCCTTCACCGCGACCGTGGGCGTTGACGACGCCCAACCGACGCGGGGAAGCGTGAAGTTCTCCGTGGTGGCTGATGGCACCACCAAGGTGACCACACCGGTTCTGGGCGCTGCGAGCGCTCCCCTGCCACTCACTGTGGACGTCACCGGAGCCCAGTACGTGGAACTGGTGGCCAACGACGCCGGCGATTCCAACGGCAACGACCACGCTGACTGGGCCGACGCCAGGTTCACCTGTTCCTCCACCTCACAGGAGCCCCCGGCACCCGTGCTGTCGGGCACCGTGTTCGCCTCCGACCTGCCCTGGATCGGCAGTACCAACGGTTGGGGACCTGCAGAACGGGACCGGGCCAACGGTGAGCAGAACGCCGGCGACGGGCCCGCACTGCGGCTGGACGGCGTCGTGTACTCCAAGGGCATTGGCGTCCACGCCGACTCGAAGGTCAGCATCGCCACCGAGGCCAAGTGCAACGCCTTCACCGCCGTGGTGGGAGTGGACGACGCCAAGCTGAACAAGGGCCTGCACGGTTCCGTGGTGTTTATTGTCAAGGGAGATGGGCGCGAACTGCTGCGGACCCCCGTCCTGAGCGCGGACTCCGCCGCACTCCCCCTCACCGTGGACATCACCGGTGTCCGCAACGTCGAGCTGGTCGCTGACAAGAACGGCGACGACGCCGGCGATGACTGGGCGGACTGGGCCGACGCGAAGTTCAGCTGCGCGTAGGTCTTTTCACCCCTCACAACAGGGGGCGGTGTTCCTACCGGAACACCGCCCCCTGTTTTGTGTTGTGTTAGACGGCCCGTACGCCGGCCCGCCACACGGAATGAGTCAGCGGGATCCCCGGTCGGTAAGCCAGGTGCGTGGCCGATGGTGCCTTGAGCAGGTGCAGGTCCGCCCGGTGTCCGACGGCGAGCGAACCCACCGCCCGTTCGCCGTCGACGTCGTTCCCGGACTCCCGGCCCAACGCCAAAGCGCCGCCGTATGTCGCCGCCCGGACGGCTTCGTGGACGCTCAAGTGCATTTGCAGCACAGCGGTGGTGACGCAGAAGGCCATGGAGCTGGTGTAGGAGGTCCCCGGATTGCAGTTGGCGGCCAGGGCGATCTGGACGCCGGCGTCGATCAATTCACGGCCGGGCGCCAGGGGCTGACGGGTGGAGAGGTCGCAGGCGGGAAGGCAGGTTGCCACTGTGCCCCGGGGGCCCGTTCCGGTGGCCGGATCCCAGCCCGCCCAGGTTCCCGCGAGGTCCCGGATGTCCGGGTCCGACAAGTAGTTGACGTGGTCGACGCTCGCTGCGGCGAACTCTACGGCGAGGGCAACACCTGGGCCCTCGCCCAGCTGGTTGCCGTGGACCCTCAGGCCCAGGCCGGCGTCGCGCGCTGCGGTCAGGACCCGACGGGACTGGTCTTCCGTGAACGCGCCACGCTCGCAGAAGACGTCAGCCCAGCGGACGTACGGGAGGACGGCGTCGAGCATGGGCCCGCAGACCAGGTCCGTGTACTCTTCGGGATCGGAGCCCTTCGGGACCAAATGCGCGCCCAGGTAGGTCACTTCGTCCACTTCGGCTGCGGCGATGCGGGCGCTGCGGGCCTCGTTCTCCACGTCCAGCCCGTAACCGGTCTTGCTCTCCAGGTAGGTGGTCCCCTGAGAGACTGCCTCGGCCACGCGATCCCGTACCAGGCGGGTGAGTTCGTCATCGCTGACGCTGCGCGTAGCACCAGTGGTCACCGCGATCCCGCCTGCGCTGTAGCTTTCGCCGGCCATGCGGGCTTCGAACTCGGCAGTGCGGTCCCCTGCGAACACGAGATGGGAATGCGAATCCACCCAGCCCGGCAGGACGGCGCGGCCTTCGGCGTCGATCATTTTGTCCGCAGCCGGAGCGTCTTTGGCAGCGCCGATCCAGGAGATCCGTTCTCCTTCGATCACCATCGCGGCGTGCTTCAGGACCCGGTGTTCAAGGTCCTGGGTCATCAGTTCGCCGATGTTGGTGATGACTGTGCTGCCGCTGTTCCCGTTCCTGTTTCCGCTCATGACCCTATTGTTCAGCGCCGGATCGACCAACGCACTGCCGCCAACTGCTCCGCTGTCCGGGATTCCGGACTGTCGTCGTGAACGTTGCCGAGGATCAGTCCTGCGGCCAGCTCCGCAATGGCGGACGATGTCTGGAAGCCGTAGCCGCCTTGCCCTGCGAGCCAGAAGAAGCCCGGCGCTTCTGCGTCGAATCCCACCACTGGAATCCCGTCTGCAGCTTCTGTCCGGAGGCCAGTCCATGCCCGGTCCACTGAGTGGATGCCCAAGGACGTCACGGCGTTGAGTTTGCTGATCAAGGCCTCCACATCACCTGCGTAGGGCTTGGCATCCTCTGCTCCGCTCGGCACGGATTCCGACGGCGAAATCAGCACCTGGTTGCCCTCGGCACGGAAATAGAACGTGTCGTCAGCGGCACACACCATGGGTGTTTCCGGCGTCAACGGGGAGTCAACGTTGACGATTGCAGCCGTCCGTCGGTACGGCTGCAGTCCCAGTTTCTCCACCCCGCTGATGACGGCAAGCTCGTCCGCCCACGCACCAGCGGCGTTAACCACGACGCCGGACTGGAACCCTTCGGTTCCCGCGCCCACCTGCCAGCCGCTCCCCAATCGCTGGGCGGAGTGGACCTTGGCTCCGGTGATGATGTCCACGCCCGCAGCTTCCGCTGTGCGGCGGTGTTCCTCCAACAGGAGCGGAGCGTTGCAGCCGAAGGAGCCGCTATCCAGTCCTGCCGCAGTGAACGAGTCGGGGTTAAGGGCCGGACACAGACGCATTGCCTCGTGGTGGGTGATGGCGTGCATGTTGCCGCTGGCCTCGGCGCGGACTGTTTCTTCGTCACCCACCAGCATGAAACCGCGTGGCGTGAGGATGGGTTCGGCCGCCTGGGAATCCCGGGCAGCCAACATCTCCAAGGTTCGAATCGTCAGCTCCTGCACCACTGCCGGACCGTAACTGGGGATAAGCTGCCGGGCGGAACGCGACGACGTGTGGAAGGCCAAGGACTGCTCGGCCTCAACAAGTGCAACCGTGCACTTGCCTGCGAGAGCCGCCGCCAAGGACAGTCCCCCGATGCCACCGCCTACGATTACCACGTCATAATTCGAAGCCATGGCTCCATCCTGTCAGAACCGATGCTCTCTCACATCCCGCGCCCTTCCGCCGAACGCTCTCGCACACTCACTTCTCGATGCACGCCGGGTCCCTGCGGCCTCAACGTCGGCCAGGGCTGCAACAATGACGGCATGCACCGCAACCATCCCATCCGGCGAGTGACGGAAGATCCCACCAACGCGCTGGACCGCCGCCGGTGGCCAGCCAGCCTGCCACCGGTAACCCAGCTTCTGGATCAAGGTCTGGATCTGACGCCTGCAACAATCCTCGTGGGCGAAAACGGTTCCGGTAAGTCAACCGTGGTGGAGGCCATCGCCTTGGCCTACGGTTTGTCCCCGGAGGGCGGCTCAACAGGGGCCCGACACACCACCAGGTCCACGGAATCCGAACTGGGCAACCACCTGCAACTCATCCGCAATGCCGGAAGCAGCAGGCGTGGTTACTTCCTCCGTGCTGAGACCATGCATGGTTTTTTCACCTATCTGGAGAAGAACCCCAGCACGTTCGGCGACTTGCCCTTCCACGACATGTCCCATGGAGAATCGTTTCTTGAGCTCGCAGTTGACCGGTTCCGCGGGCCTGGATTATGGGTACTGGATGAGCCGGAGTCAGCGTTGTCATTCACCGGCTGCCTCAGCCTGCTGTCAGTTCTCAAGGAGTTGCTGGTCGGAGGCAAATCCCAAGTGATCATGTCGACGCACTCGCCACTGCTTGCTGCCCTTCCGGGCGCCCAGATACTTGAAGTCGGGCAGTGGGGCTTACGCCCCAGGCAGTGGGCCGACCTGGATCTGGTCACCAATTGGCGATCATTTCTGGACGCCCCGGAAAGATTCATCCGGCACCTTTAGCACGGGAGCCGATGCTCTCTCACTCTCGTGAAGGAAGTGAGAGAGCATCCGCCTCAAGCCCGAGGGACGTGAGAGAGCATCCGTCTCAAACCCGAGGGACGTGAGAGAGCGTTGGCCTTAGGCGATTGCGGCGCGACTCTTGACGAACGCCTGAACGCACGCTTCGACGTCGTCCGCGCTATGCGCAGCGGAGAGCTGCACGCGGATCCGGGCCACGCCCTTCGGCACTACGGGGAAGCTGAAGGCCGTGACGAAGACGCCGTTGTTGAGCATTTCGTCGGCTACCTTGGCAGCCACCACGGCGTCACCGAACATTACGGGGATGATGGCGTGCTCGCCGTCGAGGAGCTCGAAGCCTTCCTCGCTCATGCGGCGGCGGAACAGTGCTGCGTTCTCGAACAGCCGGGTACGGAGTTCGCCGGATTCCTGGACCAGTTCGATCGCCTTGATGGTGGCTGCAACGATGGCCGGGGCGAGGGAGTTGGAGAACAGGTACGGGCGCGCCTTCTGGCGCAGCATGGCGACGATCTCGCCGCGGCCGGAAACGTAACCGCCCGAAGCTCCACCAAGGGCTTTGCCGAATGTGCCGGTGTAGATGTCCACACGCTCGGAAACGCCGGCATGCTCCGGGGTGCCCGCGCCCGTGGGGCCCATGAAGCCGACGGCGTGGGAGTCGTCCACCATGACCAAGGCGTCGTGTTTCTCGGCGAGGTCGCAAATGGCCTCGAGCGGCGCGAGGTAACCATCCATGGAGAACACGCCGTCCGTGACGATGATCTTCCGGCGGGAGCCTTCGGCCTCCACCAGCTTTGCCTCGAGGTCCGCCATGTCCTGGTTGGCGTAGCGGAAGCGCTTGGCCTTGCTCAGGCGGATGCCGTCAATGATGGACGCGTGGTTCAGGGAGTCCGAGATAATGGCGTCTTCGGGGCCAAAGAGTGACTCGAACACGCCGCCGTTGGCGTCGAAGCAGCTGGAGAACAGGATGGTGTCCTCGGTCCCCAGGAACGTGGAGACGCGGGTCTCCAGTTCCAGGTGCAGGTCCTGGGTTCCGCAAATGAAGCGCACGGACGCCATGCCGAAGCCGCGCTCGTCCATGGCGGACTTTGCTGCGGCGATGATGTCCGGGTGGTCGGCCAGGCCCAGATAGTTATTGGCGCAGAAGTTCAGCACTTTGTTGGCGGGCTGGCCGAGCTGGCCTGCGGCGATGTGGCTGGCCTGCGGGGAGTCGATGTGGCGTTCGGTCTTGAAGAGGCCGGCGCTGCGGATCTCGTCCAGTTCGCCTTGCAGCTGGTCTTTGATGGCTGAGTACATAAGGGGTGCTCCTAAAGTTGAGGGGGCCGCGGGTCGCGTACCAGTTCAGGTCCAGTTACAGTTCAGTCCAGTCGAGGACCACTTTGCCGCCCGTGCCGTTCCGGGCAATCTCGAAGCCCTTCTCCCAGTCCTTGGCAGAGAGCTTGTCGGTGACTACCGCGGAGATGTTGCGGTGCAGCACGGGGTTGGAGGACAGCATGGCGCTCATCGCGTACCAGGTCTCAAACATCTCGCGGCCGTAAATGCCCTTGAGCGTGAGCATGTGCGTGACGACCTTGCCCCAGTCGATGTCGATGGATTGGCTGGGGAGGCCGAGCATGGCGATGCGGCCGCCGTGGTTCATGTTGTCGATCATCTCAGGCAGTGCGGTGGGGTGTCCCGACATTTCCAGGCCGATATCGAACCCTTCGCGCATCCCCAGTTCCTGCTGGGCGTCGCGAACGCGCATCTTGGAGACGTCGACGGCCAGGTCAACGCCCATCTGGCGGGCCAGTTCCAGTCGCGGAGCGGAGACGTCCGTGATGGCAATCTTGCGGGCACCGGCATGGCGGGCGACGGCGATGGCCATGAGTCCGATGGGACCGGCACCGGTGATCAGCACGTCTTCGCCGACCAACGGGAAGCTCAGCGCGGTGTGGACGGCGTTGCCGAACGGATCGAAGATGGCACCGAGTTCCGGGGTGACGGATTCATCGTGGTGAACCCAGACGTTGGTTTCGGGGATGACGACGTATTCAGCAAAAGCACCATCGCGTTGCACGCCGACGGAGACGGTGTGGATGCACATCTGGCGGCGTCCGGCGCGGCAGTTGCGGCAGATTCCGCAGACCACATGGCCCTCGCCGGAAACCCGGTCCCCTACCTTGACGTCGCGGACGTCTTCGCCAATTTCCACGACTTCGCCATAGAACTCGTGGCCGGCGATGAGCGGCGTTTCGATGATGCCCTGGGCCCAGGCGTCCCAGCTCTGGATGTGCAGGTCGGTGCCGCAGATACCGGTGGTCATCACACGGATCTTGACGTCGCTGGGGCCCGCCTCGGGCTCAGGACGTTCGACGAGTTCGAACCCTGCGTGGGGTCCGGATTTGTAGAGAGCCTTCATGGGATTCCTCACTGCCGGGGCTGCTTCGCTGCTGCTGAGTCCATTAGAGCCCCGGCAACGATTTAGCACAACTAGATTCTTCTCAATCAACGATTTAGGATTTGCTAATGGAAATACACCAGTTGCAGATGCTTCGTGAGCTTGGCGACCTCGGCAGCGTGAAAGCGGTGGCCGAGACGCTCATGGTCACTCCGTCGGCCGTTTCCCAGCAGCTCGCACTGCTGCAGAAATCGGTGGACGTGCCGTTGACGCGCAAAGACGGCAGGGCTCTGGTGCTGACCGACGCCGGCCGCGTCCTCGCCGAGGCGGGTGCCGCCGTCGTGAACGCCATGGCAGATGCGCGGGCAGCAATTGGCGCCTATCACGATGCTCCGGACGCGCCGGTGAGCGTGAGTGCGTTCCACAGCGCGGGGCAGGCGCTGTTCGCGCCGTTGGCGGCGCTGCTGGCATCCGGGACAGCGTCCGACGGCGGGAAGTCACCCCGCCTGCGACTGTCCGATGAGGATGTGGCCCAGGAGGACTTCCCGGGGTTGGCCGCACGGTACGACCTCGTTTTGGCACACCGGATGGACAACAGCCCGCAATGGCCGGAGGACAAGGTGGCGGTGATTCCACTCGCAGACGAGCCCCTGGACATCGCCCTCCCCGCGGATCATCCACTGGCGGCCCGGCCGGACCTGGAGCCATCCGACGTCGTGGGTGAATCCTGGGTGACCAGCCGCGATGGCTACTCCCCTGCGGACGTGTTGGCCGCCGTCGTCGCCGTCAGCGGACGGCCGGCCGAGGTGCTGCACCGGATCAACGACTATTCGACCGTTGCGGCGTTGGTTTCCGCGGGCGGGGCGATCGGGCTGCTGCCGCGGTTCACAGCGCGCCGCGTGTTGGATGCCGGAGTGGTGCTGCGTCCGCTGTCCGGCGTGAATTCGGTGCGCAAGATCGACATCCTGGCCCGGCCGGAGACCCTCAAACGGAAATCGGTCATGACGGTTTGCGAGTCACTTCAAACCGTCATGACCGAGCTTGTCGAGCTATCCAGCTCCCGCTAACCGCGGGCCGTCAGTCGCGGACCAGGGCGGGCTGGCCGGCGTCGAAGTACTCCACCAGTTCGGCAGGGAGCTCCGGGACCTCGCGCGCAGAGCCGTCGCTGCGGAGTGATTCCGCCGCAAGGATGCCGGCCACCACTGCCTGACGGGCTGCTATGGGACTCGTCTGCGTTTGGCCGCCTTGGGACGCAAAGCGCAGGAACTCCTCGATCAAGCGGGGATCCGCGCCACCGTGGCCTCCTTCGCCGTCCTGGATGGTAATCACCTCGTCCGGTGCCGCGTAGCCGGATGACCGGCTGGTCCACACATTGATGGTCTCGCCAGGTCCGTCGCCGAGGTTTTCGATGCGGCCCTTGGTCCCGATGACGGTGTAGTTGCGCCAGTAGTCGGGTGTGAAGTGGCACTGCTGGTAGGAGGCAAGCACGCCGTTGTCCAGCACCATGTTCATCATGGAGATGTCCTCGACGTCGATCACTTCCGCCAGGTCCTTCTGCTCCGTGGGCGGCCAGTTGTCCATGGAGAACCAGTCACCCATGCGTTTTCCGGCGTTGTTGCTGCGGTTCGCGACGTCACCGTAGACCGCGAGATCGCCGACGGCGGCAACCCGCTTGGTGTAGCCCCCGGCAAGCCAGTGGATCACGTCGATGTCGTGGGCACCTTTTTGGAGCAGAAGTGAGGTGACGTTGGCGCGCTGGGCATGCCAATCCTTGAAGTAATAGTCACCACCGTGTCCCACGAAGTGACGGCACCAGACCGCCTTGACCTCGCCGATCCTGCCGTCCTCGATGAGTTGGCGCATCTGCACTACAACCGGCATGTGCCGCATGTTGTGGCCCACGTACAAGCGCGTGCCGGTTTCGTAGGCCGTTGCCAGGATCCGGTCCGCAGCCTCAATGGTGATGTCCAGCGGCTTCTCGCAGAAAGTGGGGATGCCCGCCTTGAGTGTACGGACCGCGACGGCGGCGTGCTGGTTATCGGGGGTCAGGACCAGGACTGCGTCAATCCCGCTGGTCAGGAGTTCCTCCAGATCCCCCGTAACGCGGGCCGTGGGGATCCGTTCTGCAGCATCTGCCCGGCCTCGTTCGCTGAGGTCGCAGACGATGGTGACCTCAGAGCCCTGGCCTGGCTTGTGGGCGTGTTTCCAGAGCCCTGAACGCAAGCCGAAACCCACGATGCCGACCTTCAAATCCTTTTCCATGGTGTGCTGTTTCCTTCTGCTGTTTCTTAGTAAAGTCTGGTTGCGGCGCTGCGGTGCGGCGCCGATTCACGCACGAACAAATGCCACGGGAAGTCAAGGAAGTCGGGTTCCTCAGCTGCGGTGGTGTCAGCAGGGCCGGTTGCCCGCCGCAGGAGCAGCCGGGCAAGCTTGTCGAAGAAATCCACTGGACCTACGGTGCTGAGCGAGGGTGACATCCGTTCACCCTCCACGGTGTTGCCCACGCCGATGATGTCCACATCGGTGCCTACGGACAGACCCAAACGCTGGGCCGCATTGATGGCGCTGACGGCTGCGTAATCCGTGGTGGCATAGATGGCGGTTGGCCGGTCCGGCATGCTGAGCACCCGCGTTGCGGCGGCATACGCCCCTGCGCTGGTGCCATCGAACAACCCCACGTAGTCCTCGCGTTCTGGAATGCCGGCCTGCTCCAGCGCCTCGGTGTAGGCCCGGTAACGGGTGCCGCCGGACGTGCCGGCCGCCGTCGCGGGAGTCAAGCAGGCAATCCTGCGATGGCCGTGGAGCAGGTGCTCCACGGCCATACGGCAGCCTGGGCCGGCAATGGACCGAATAACGTCGAAGCCGTCCGCTGCGACCTCTTCGTCAAAAACCACCAGGGTGGTTCCGTGCTCCGCCAGCTTGCGCAAGGCACCCCGCTGGTCAGGACGGACGGCGTCAACGAACACGGCGTCGGCGTTGTGCGTGCCGAGCACTTTGACCCAGTCGGCGTCTCCGAGGATCATCGGTGTGATTCCCAAAGGACCGGCCGCCTTTTGAACGGCCTCGATCACGGACAGAGACCAAGGATCGGACAGCATGGTGAGCGACAGGATCACAGTATTGGTGCGGCCTGTCCGGATGGCCCGGGCCGCCTGGTTGGGGCGGTACCCCAGCCGCTCCGCAGCCGCCTTGACCTTTTCCGCCGTCGGATCCGAAACTCCAGGTCCGCCGTCACCGCGGCGGCCGGACAGCACGTAGGAGACCGTGGCCGTGGACACTCCTGCCAGTTCGGCCACCATGCGGATGGTGGGCCGGACTCCGGTGGTGCTTGCTTTTGCCATGGTTCCCCCTGCTGGTCTTCTCTGTCGTGGCGCGTTGGTTCGTTGTTGGTTTGAGGCTAGCTTCTGAACACCGGCACGTTGGGGTCCAACGCGGCCTGGTACTCATCGCGCATCTTGTCGCCGCCTTCGCTCTTCCAGCGCTTGACGGCATCCTTGAGCTCGTCGATCTTGGCGCGGCCGGTAATGATGTCCACTACCTTGTCGCGAAGCTGCTTGGTGATCTTCGCTCCCACCTTGGCGTTGGTGTCCGAGTAGGAACCGTTGGTGGGGTTGCGCCACGCGAATTCGAGGAGCTTTTCCTCCTGCTGGCTGACGTAACGGGTGTCGTCGTCGAATCCCGGGTTGAAAATGACGTTCTCCGGGCTGGACATGATGTTTAGCGCCGAAACCAGGCCTGGTGCGTTGGTGGTTCCTGTTTCGGTGCGCGCCGGGTTTCCGGAGCCATCGATCGTGTAGTCCTCGCCAAGCTCGCCAAAGTTCTTCTGCATGTACTCCACCGTGCCAAATGGCGCCGACAGGTAGTTGATGAGCGCCAGCAGTTCGCGGATCTTGCCCTCTTCGGCCTTCTTGAACGGCGTGAAACCCACCGTGCCGTAGCCCATGTCGTACACAGGCTTGACCTTGCCGTCGGCACTGAAGGGAATGAGGACATCGAACTGGGCGGTCTTGTTCAGGGCACGGTAGCTGCGGATATCGTGCGGGCCCACCACAACCTGCGCGGCCACACTTCCGTTGGCCACACGGGAGCGGATGTCCGTGGCCTTGGAATCCGGGTAGAACACACCGGCGGCGAACATCTTGGCAGTGAACTCCACACCGGCCAGGTACTCGTCGGTTTCATACAGGTGGGTCAGCGTGCGGTCCTTGTTGACGGCCCAGCTGTTGGGGGCGCCAAACCATTCCGTGACCATGTGGAGGGCGTTGATGTAGGCCGGCTCCAGCGCATACTGCTGGTCACCCGGACGGGTTAGTTCCTTGGCCTTCTCCAGGAATTCGTCGGCGCTGGAAGCTTCAAAGCCGCCAACCTTGGACCACATGTCGTGGTTGCCCAGGTACACCTGGCCGAACGGGGTACTGGGGATGGGAGCTCCCCAGATCTTGCCGTTCACGACGGCGGTCTTCCAGGAATCGGGCTTCAGTGCGGCCAGGTTGGGGTACTCCAGCACGGCGTCACCGGAGAGGTACGGCGTCAGGTCCTGGAACTTGGCCTCCAGCATGGGGCCGACGTTGGGGATGCCCTGGTTCGGCGGTACCCACATCATGTCCGGGAGATCGTTGCTGGCCAGGACCGTGGCGAATTTGGCCGGGTAGCCGTCTCCAATATCTTCGGCGATCTGGAGTTCCAGGTCCCCGCCGAGCTTGGCGTTGAGCCGCTGCCAGAAGGGATTGTCCTTCAGGCCCGGGCTCATGGTGTCGAAGGTTTCGGTCAGGCCGGTCACCTTGCCCTTGAGCGGCGGGGTCTTCACGGACTGCACAGCGGTGGGCAGCTTGAAGTAGCCGGCTTGGAGGCCCTTGGCGTTGCCCGCGATGTCCGGGGTGACGCCGGTGAACTCCTTGTACGTGGGCAGCTTGACCGACGCGGAGGCAGCGGCGCCTCCGTTGCTCGCGGTTCCGCCACCACCGCAGGCGGACAAGCCTGCAGCGGTCACGGCCAGGCCGGCGAGGCCAAGGAAACCGCGGCGGCTGAATCCAGCCTGAGAGGTAGTGCTCGTCATGGCATAACCCTTTCTGGTTACTTGCTTTTCTCTGAGGTTTGAGTGCTTTGTTTTCTGGACTTTGGGAGGGGGCTAGCCCTTGACGGCGCCGGTGATGACGCCCTTGGCAAAGTGCTTCTGGAGGAACGGGTAGACCATCAGGATCGGGACCAATGCCACGACAACTACGGCCATTTGGATGGACTGCGGCGGCGGGGTGGTGGTGATTCCCAGTTGGTCCGCCGCACCACTGCCCTGGACCACGAAGTTGCGGAGCAAAAGCTGGATGGGCCACTTGCTGTGATCGTTGATGTAGAGCAGGGCGTTGAAGAACGAGTTCCAGAAACCGACCGCGTAGAAGAGCCCGACGACGGCGATCACGGCTTTGGACAGTGGCATCACGATGCGCCACAGGATTTGCCAGTCGTTGGCGCCGTCGATCCTGGCACTTTCGATCAGTTCGCCCGGGATATTCATGAAGAACGATCGCATCACCACAAAGTTGAAGGCTCCAAAGATGCCCGGGAGGATCAGCGACCACAAAGAATCGAGCAGGCCCAGTTGACGGATCATCAGGAACGACGGGATCAGGCCAGGCGCAAAGAGGAGCGTAAACAGGACAGCGAGAATCACCGGTCGGCCAAAGAGCACCGTGCGGCTCGTGGCATACGCCATGGTGATGGTCACGAACAGGGCCAGGATGGTGCCCACTGCGGTGACCAGCATGCTGACGCCGAGCGATTGCAGCACCATGGGGCCTTTGAAGATGGTGGCGTAGGCCTCCAGCGTGGGACGCTCGGGCCAGAGCACGAAGCCGCCTGCCTTGACCAGTTGTTCGGTGTCAGCGAGGGATGTCGACACCACCAGCAGGATGGGCGTGAGGATGGACAAGCTGAAGACGACCAGGACTATGGCTTTGATTGTCTGGTACAGGGCGGAAGGCTTCTCCTTCCACACCGGGCGCTTGGGGTTGTAGCTAAGCTCCCGGGGTTTCCTGGTAAAAAGTGTTGTTGCCATGGGGGTTCTCCTTGTGCGGCAGGCGCGCGGGTCAGCGTGGCTGTCAGCGCACTTGTTTTGCGAAGATTCCGTCTTCGCCGAAGCGGTGGGCAAGTTTGTTGGCGCCGTAGATCAGCAGCGCGCTGACCACGCCCTTGGCGAGGCCGGCCGCAGCACCTGAGCTCCAGCCGCCTCCTACTACGCCGGTGTAGTAGGTGAAGGTGTCCAGCACTTCCGCGGCCCCGGCGCCCACAGCGTCACGCTGGAGGATGAACTGTTCAAAGCCGACCGAGAGGATGTCGCCGATGCGCAGGATCAGCAGGAGCACGATGACGGGCCTCAACCCGGGAAGGGTGATGTGCCACATCCGGCGCCAGCGACCGGCACCATCAGCGGCGGCAGCTTCGTACAGCGAAGCGTCGATGCTTGCGAGGGCTGCCAGGAAGATGATCATTGCCCAGCCGGCGTCTTTCCAGATCATCTGGACGACCACCATGACGGGGAAGGTTTCCGGGTTGGTCATGAAAGGAATGGGATCCATGCCCCAGTCCCTCAGCAGGTTGTTGACGAAACCTGCGCCGCCCAACATCTGCTGGAAGAACGCGATCACCAGGACCCAGGACAGGAAGTGCGGCAGATAGGCGATGCTCTGGAAAATGCGGCGCACCCGGGTACTGATCAGTGAATCCACGATCAGCGCCAGCACCAGCGGCACCGGGAACAGGAAGACCAACTGCCAGGCGGCCAGATACAGGGTGTTCCAGAACGCATGGATGAAGTCCGGATTCCCGAACAGGTCCACGAAGTTCTGCCAGCCGACCCACAAGCTGTCTCCGATGCCCAAATACGGCTGGTAGTCCTGGAACGCGATGACGTTGCCCAGGATGGGGATGTAGAAGAAGAGCAGCAGGAAGGCCACACCCGGGACCATCATCAGCAGCATCTGCTTGTCGCGTCGCAGGCGGGACCGGAAACTCTGCTGCGGGGGCTTGCTCCGTTTCCGCTTCTTTGATCCGGCCCCAGGGGCGCTCCCCCGTGCCGGCGCCGCGACCCGGCGGGCTTCGGGCAATGCCGGAGCCTGTTCCGTCGTCGAGTTCATGGTGTCTCCTCAAGTGCCAAGCCGGAACCATCAATGTGATTCAAGCCACGCTCGTTAACCGTTTAACAAACCATAAGTGACCCGCGTCTCTTTTTGCAAGAACATGATCGAAACTGAGTGCAGAAATCACTTTTCGTCACTTCGGGTGGGGGTTGGGCTGGCTTGGGGGGTGGGGTTGTGGTGTGGGTGGGTTGGGGGGGATGGTTTGCGCTGAGGGTGGCTTGTGGTGCCGGGCGCGCCCCAAGTCTCCTCATTGGGGCTCTCCGCACCCGTTCACGCCGATCGCCCCCGTAAGAACCGTGGCGCGGGGCGGAAACGGGTGCGACGCCCGGGCACAAGTGGTGCACAGGGCGGAAACCGGTGCGACGCCCGGCCACAAGTGGTGCGCGGGGCGGAAACGGGTGCTAGTTGGGGTGGACGTGGCGTGCGGTCGGCGTTGGCCCGTGGTGCCGGGTGCGCCCCAAGTCTCCTCATTGGGGCTCGCCGCACCCTTTCACGCCGATCGCCCCCGTAAGAACCGTGTCGCGGGGCGGAAACGGGTGCGACGCCTGGCCACAAGTGGTGCACAGGGAGGAAACGGGTGCGTGGTTGAGGCGAGTGCAAGGAAGGAGCCTCTGGCAGGCCACCGGACCCCGCTAAAGTACAAGCAGTTGGTTTTCAGACAGAAGGTGGACATGGCAGATTGTTGCAGCCCGGGCGCCGGCGCCCGGGAACACTCGACGCCGGGGCTGACGCTCCCCCTGCGCGCGGTGGGAGGACACCCGACCACCGTTACAGCCGGGACCACTCAAACCAACCAGACCAACGACGCCCAGATCCCCGGCGGGACGTTCACCATGGGCGACCCGTTCAACGAGGGCTATGAAGCCGATGGTGAAGTGCCCCTGCACGAAGTATCCATCTCAGAATTCCGGATCAGCGCGACCACCGTGACCAATGAAGAGTTTGCCGGGTTCGTCGACGCCACGGGCCACCGCACCGAGTCGGAAAACTTTGGAACATCAGCCGTGTTCCACCTCGCCGTGAAAGCGGAGCCGCATGACATTCTGAACCGGGTCAACAACGTCCCATGGTGGCTCAATGTCCGCGGCGCCAGTTGGGCCCATCCGGCCGGACCTCTTTCGAACTGGACAGATATCCCTGACCATCCCGTCACCCACGTGTCCTACAACGACGCCCTGGCATACTGCGAATGGGCCGGCCGACGACTACCGACGGAAGCCGAGTGGGAGTACGCGGCCCGGGGCGGGTTGGCCGGGCAGCGCTACCCGTGGGGCAACGAGCTCCACAACAACACATCCGGCACCGCTGCGCACAACTGCAACATCTGGCAGGGCGATTTCCCGTCCCGCAACACCGAAGACGACGGCTACCTCACCACCGCACCCGCCAGGTCCTTCAGCCCCAACGGCTACGGGCTCTTCCAAACCAGCGGGAATGTGTGGGAATGGTGCAGCGACTGGTTCCTGCCCAAGTACTACAAGACCTGCCTCGCGCAGGGAACGCTCGAGGACCCGCAGGGCCCCACCATCGGCCGGGGCAGGGTCATGCGCGGTGGCTCGTACCTCTGCCACGACTCTTACTGCAACCGCTATCGCCTGGCTGCCCGGAGCTCGAACACCCCGGACTCAGCCAGCGCCAACCTGGGCTTCAGGACTGTGGCGCTGTAGCTGGTTTGCGCGGCTACTTGGGCCCGTGGCCCCTGTGCCCGTGAGCGCCTTTGAGGCCCGCAGGCAACTCGCCGGATACGACCCTGGTTGCCGTAACAGCATCGCCCTCCCGAGTGCCGCTGACGCGCACGGTATCGCCGGGCTTGAGGTCGGCCGCAGTAGCTGCGGGCAAGGACGGCTTAGCCTTGCCGTTCCTGCGCCCGGGAAGGTCGGGTGGAACCGTGGAGATCCGGGTGTCCGCGCTGATGACGTAGCGCTGCGTGAAGCCATCCTCACTCTTCACAGTCACCTCTGAATCGTTGACCGCTTCGATGGTTCCAGATTGTGTGAGGACCGTACGGTAGCTCCCGTCCTGCTGCTTCACGACGTGTTCGCCGTGAATAGCCCGCCCGCGCCCGTCAGCGGACTTGGCGTTACCCAAAGGGGTCGGGCCGGCTGAAACAGAAGCGCTCGACGGCGTGGGGCTGGGCTGGGTGCCCGCCCAGACAGCGGCGGCCCCGCCACCGCTCAGGACGACGGTGATCCCGCTGGCAAGGAGGGCCTTCCGGAGGCCCGGTGAGAGTGTGGCCATGCATCCATTGTGCGCCCAAAAAGCAAAGTAGGCCGCAGTAAAACTGCGGCCTACTTTGATGGGAAGAACGGGTGTTAGCCCTCGACGCCGAGCTTCTCCAGGATGAGTTCACGGACTCGTCCAGCGTCAGCCTGTCCGCGGGTGGCCTTCATAACGCCGCCAACAATGGCGCCGATGGCCTGGACTTTGCCGCCTCGGATCTTCTCGGCGACATCCGGCTGTGCTGCCAGTGCTGCATCGATGGCTTCCAGGAGGGGACCGTCGTCGGACACGACCGCAAGGCCGCGCTTCTCTACGATCTCCGCCGGGGTTCCTTCGCCGGCGAGGACGCCGTCAAGGACCTGGGTGGCCATCTTGTTATTGATTTTGCCGTCTTCAACCAGCTTGTTCAGCTCCACGATGACCTGCGGCGTGACACCCAGCTCGGAAGGATCGACGTCGGCCACCTTGGCACGGCCCACGATCTCACCCATCCACCACTTACGGGCAACATCTGCGGAAGCACCGGCCGCAATGGTCTCCTCGATGGAGTCCATGACACCGGCGTTCACCACGTCGCGGAATTCCAGATCCGAGTAGCCCCAGGCTTCCTTGAGGCGCTTGCGGCGCTCGGCCGGCGGCTCGGGAAGGGTGGCGCGGAGTTCCTCCACCCACTCACGGGAGGCGACGACCGGAACCAGGTCCGGCTCCGGGAAGTAGCGGTAATCGTCGGCGTCGGACTTGGGCCGGCCCGACGTCGTCGAACGCGTGTCCTCATGCCAGTGGCGCGTCTCCTGGATGACCGGCTCGCCGGAGTCCAGGACGGCAGCGTGGCGCTGGATTTCGTAACGCACGGCGTGCTCGACGGCGCGCAGCGAGTTCACGTTCTTGGTTTCCGAACGGATACCGAAGCGTTCCCGGCCGTGCGGGCGCAGGGAAACGTTGGCATCGCAGCGGACGTTGCCGCGCTCCATCTTGGCATCGGAAACACCGAGGTTCTTCACGATCTCGCGAACAGCAGCGACGTACGCCTTGGCCAGCTCGGGTGCACGGCTTCCGGCCCCCTCGATGGGCTTGGTGACGATTTCCACCAGAGGCACACCGGAACGGTTGTAATCCACCAGTGAGTAGTCGGCACCCTGGATGCGGCCCGCAGCGCCACCCATGTGGGTCAGCTTGCCGGCATCTTCCTCCATGTGGGCGCGTTCGATTTCCACGCGGAAGACCGTGCCGTCCTCGAGCTCGATGTCGAGGTAACCGTCGTAGGCGATCGGTTCGTCGTACTGGGATGTTTGGAAGTTTTTGGGGGTGTCCGGGTAGAAGTAGTTCTTCCGGGCGAAGCGGCAGGACTCGGCGATCTTGCAGTTCAGGGCAAGGCCGATCTTGATGGAGGACTCCACCGCCGTCTTGTTCACTACAGGCAGGACGCCGGGCATGCCCAGGTCCACTTCGTTGACGTTGGTGTTCGGCTCGTCACCGAAGACGTTCGGTGCGGAGGAGAACATCTTGGTCTTGGTGTTGAGTTCCACGTGGACCTCGAACCCCAGGACGGGATCGTACTTCTCCATGGCCTCTTCGAAGCTCAGGGTTGCGTCGACGGACATTAGTTGGAACCTCCGGCGGTGTTGGATACTGCACCGAGAGCAGGCGCCTGCGCAAGCATCGGACCGCCCCACTTCTCTTCGAGCATGGATTCAAGGACCGCACCCACGCGGTACAGGCGGGCATCCTGGCGGGCAGGAGCCAGCAACTGGATGCCAACAGGCAGGCCGTCTTCGTCAGCCAGGCCGCCCGGCAGGGACAACCCCGGAATGCCAGCGAGGTTGGCGGGGATGGTGGCGACGTCGTTCAGGTACATCGCCAGAGGATCGTCCAACTTCTCCCCCAGCTTGAACGCCGTGGTGGGCGCCGTGGGCGAGATCAGGACATCAGCCTTGGCGAACGCGGCGTCGAAGTCACGCTGGATCAGCGTACGGACCTTCTGTGCCGAGCCGTAGTAGGCGTCGTAGTAGCCGGCGCTCAAAGCGTAGGTACCGAGGATGATGCGGCGCTTCACTTCGTCGCCGAAGCCTGCGGCACGGGTAGCACCCATGACGCGCTCGATGGTCATGGGACCGTCCTTGGGCAGGACGCGCATGCCGAAGCGCACGCCGTCGAACTTGGCCAGGTTGCTGGACACCTCGGAAGGCATGATCAGGTAGTAGGCACCCAGGGCGTACTTCAGGTTGGGACAGGAAACCTCAACGATTTCGGCGCCGGCATCCTTCAGCAGCTGCAGCGACTCGTTGAAACGGTTCTCGACGCCGGCCTGGTAGCCCTCGCCGTGAAGTTCCTTGACGATGCCGATCTTCATCCCGGCAACATTGCCCACCCGGGCAGCAGCAACAAGATCGTTGAACGGGTCGGTCAGCGACGTGGAGTCGAAGGGATCGTGGCCGCCGATGACTTCCTGCAGCAACGCCGAGTCCAGGACCGTGCGGGATACCGGGCCGATCTGGTCCAGCGAGGATGCCATGGCAATGGCACCATAACGGGACACAGCACCGTAGGTCGGCTTCACGCCAACAGTTCCGGTGACAGCGCCCGGCTGGCGGATCGAGCCACCGGTATCGGTACCGAGGGCCAGCGGTGCTTCGAAAGCGGCGACGGCGGCAGCGGAGCCACCGCCCGAACCGCCGGGAATGCGGTCCCGGTCCCACGGGTTGCGGGTAGGGCCGTACGCCGAGTGCTCCGTGGAGGAACCCATGGCGAATTCGTCAAGGTTGGTCTTGCCAAGGATAGGCATCTTGGCCGCGCGCAGCTTCTTCACCACGGTGGCGTCGTACGGGCTGTGCCAGCCCTCAAGGATCTTCGAACCGGCCGTCGTGGGCTGGCCGATCGTGACAATGAGGTCCTTCACAGCGACCGGCACACCAGCCAGGGCGTGCAGTTCCTCGGCAGCAGCACCACCGGCTGCGCGGGCAGCGTCCACCTCGGCTGCAACAGCCAAAGCCTCTTCGGTATTCACGTGCAAAAATGCGTGGATACCGTCGGCTCCGCCATCAACAAGGGCGATGCGGTCAAGGTGCGCCTGCGTCACCTCGACGGCGGTCACCTCGCGGGAAGCCAACTTCGCGGCGAGATCGGCAGCGGAGTGGTGGATGAGTTCGTTCTTCAGTTCAGTCATGTGATTAGCCCTCATCCAGGATTGCCGGGACCTTGAAACGGTTCTCGTAAGCATCCGGAGCACCGGACAATGCCTGCTCAGCCGTGAACGTGTGGCCCACAACGTCCTCGCGGAACACATTGGTCAACGGAATCGGGTGCGACGTCGCCGGGACATCATCCCCCGCAGCTTCGCTCACGCTCTTCACCGAATCCACAATGACAGCAAGCTCAACAGCCATCCTGTCCAGTTCTTCGGCACTCATTTCAATGTGAGCCAGACGCGCAAGATGCGCGACGTCGTCACGGTTGATCGCAGCCATGGATCTCCCCTGCAAAGTTCAAATGGTTTTCCGAACCAGTCTACTTGTCCGCGCAGGACGGTACCGACGGCGAATGGGTGAGCTGCGGCGGCGTTGGCGCCTTTCGGCGGCTGGCGAGACGCTCCCTCGGCTGCTCGCTCGTTCCTCGCTTAGACGCAGCCTACGGGAGGTCCCGCCTGCCGCCGATGTGCCAGACCCCCTGACGCTGAACCCACCAAGCGCCAAACCACCTCCCCCCAACCAAAAAGACCCTGAGCGGACCATGTCGGACTTTGCTTTCCCGTTGGGTTGGGGCCGTTGGCTGGGTGGGCTTGATTCGCAGTGCTGGGCTGAACTTCCTTTGGCGTGCGGGCTGAAGCGGGTGGCCCTCTCGCAAAAGGACCCAGGCATCCGGAAGCGTGCGTCAAAGCGACGAAGGAGCAGCACGCGGAGGATGTCTGGGTTCTTGGCGTCGGAGGGCGGCCATTTCAGGCCGCCCTCCGGAGGATTGTCTGGGCCGGTTTGCGCCTGCGGCGCACCCTGCGTTGGGCGCTGCGCGGCAGGTCAGCCGATGCCGATTGCTCCGGTCAGGACTCCGACTGCCAGCATGACCACTGAGACGACTGCCGTGCGCCAGAGGACCTTCTTGTGGTGGTCGCCCAGGTCCACCTTGGCCAAGGAGACCAACAGGAGGATCGCGGGAACCAGGGGGCTTTGCAGGTGGAAGGGCTGCCCGGTGATGGAGGCGCGGGCCATATCCACTGCATCTACGCCATAGTGCGCTGCGGTTTCGGAGAGTACCGGAAGGACACCGAAGTAGAAGGCGTCATTGCTCATGAAGAAGGTCATGGGGATGCTGAGCAGTCCGGTAATGATCGCCATGAACGGACCCATGTCTGCGGGGATGATCTGGACCAGCCACTCAGACATCGCCTTGACCATGCCGGTGCCGTTGAGGACGCCGGTGAGGACTGCGGCGGCCATGACCATGCTGACGACGGCGACGATGGACGGTGCATGGGCGATCAGCTGGGCGCCTTGGTCCTTGACCTTGGGGAAGTTGACCAGCAGGGCGATTGCGGAGCCCACCATGAACACGAACGGCAGCGGAACGATGTTGGCCACCAGGACCACCATGACGGCGACGGTCAGGCCCAGGTTGAACCAGAACAGCTTGGGACGCAGGGTGGAGCGGTTGGGGTCCAGTGCGGTGTCCGCCATGGCAGTGTCGTGGTCGTCCACCAGCGTGGCAGGGTCTTCGAGAACCGCGACGCCGGAACCTCCGCCGGTTCCCGGCTTACCTGCGGTTGAACCGTTGCGGCCAAAGCCGAAGCGGCCGGCGCCAAAGCCTGAACCCGGACCCGAACCTGCGGCGACAGAACCGCCGCGGCCGGTGCCGCCGTCGAACGCTTCAGAGGGATCGGCGACGTCGCCCCAGATCTCGGGGGCAGTGGTGCGGAGGCGGTTGCGTTCCTGCAGGCCGAGCAGCCAGGCGAAGACCAGGACAACGAGTAGGCCAACGATGAGGGACGGGACCATGGGGACGAAGACGTCGTTGACATCAAGGTTCAGGGCGGTCGCAGCGCGGGCGGTGGGCCCGCCCCACGGGAGGATGTTCATGGTGCCGTTGGCGAGGCCGGCCACGCAGGTGAGGACAACGGGGCTCATCTTGAGTCGCAGGTACACCGGGAGCATGGCTGCAGTGGTGAGGATGAAGGTGGTGGAACCGTCGCCGTCCAGGGAGACCGCTGCGGCGAGGATCGCGGTACCGAGGACAACCTTGGCGGGGTCGTTGCCCAGCTTGCGCAGGATGAACTTCACCAGGGGGTCGAACAGTCCGACGTCGATCATCAGGCCGAAGTAGATGATGGCGAACATGAGGAGCGCGGCCGTGGATGTCATGGACTTCATCGAGTCCATCACCATGTCGCCGATGCCGAGGCCTGCCCCGGCGAAAAGACCGAAGACGGTAGGGACGATGATCAGCGCCAGGACCGGCGTCAATTTTTTGGTCATGATCAGGACCATGAATACCGCAATCATTGCGAATCCAAGCAAAACCAGCACGGCCGGCTCCTTACTACTGTGAATGGCGCCACGTCGGTGTGATGCGCACTACAGACGATATGGTGGCGCCGGTCACGGGCAGGGGTTTCCGGGAATTGTTGGGAATACTGCTCGTTGCGAACGTTTTGCGCATTGTGCTCAGTGATTCAATGGATCATGCGGTTTTCCACCCAGACCCTTCTCCTCCAACTGGGGGTTGTCCTGCTGGTGGTCCTGCTCAGCGGTACCGTCCACGCCTGGCTGGTGTACGAACGGATCGGCACCGAAGCCGAGAACCAGGCGCTCACCCTTGCCAGGACGGTCGCCGCAGATCCCAGCATCAGGTCCGGCGTCCAGGTCATCAGCAAAGAGGAGGGAACGCCTCCCCCGGAAGTCCTCGCCGTCGGTCCCCTGCAAGCGGCTGCCGAGGCGGTACGGGCACGCACCGGCGCCTTGTTCGTAGTCATCACGGACGAAACAGGGCTCAGGCTGGCCCACCCGGAGACTGGACGGCTGGGTGAACGCGTCAGCACGGATCCCTCCGTGGCACTGGGCGGTGAGGAAATCACTACCCGCAACACCGGCACTTTGGGACCGTCGGCCGGCGCCAAGGTGCCGGTTTACTCCCCGGACACGTCCGGCGCAATCGTGGGCGAAGTCAGCGTGGGTTACTCCGTGGAGTCTCTTAGCAACAGCCTGGCCCGCGACATCGTACCCATTGCCCTCACCGCTGGCGGAGCTCTGCTTGCCGGCGTCCTGGCCTCGTTCCTGCTCCGCCGCAGACTGCAGCGGCTCACCCTCGGCCTTGAGCCCGAGGAAATCAGCACCCTCGTCCACGACCAAGTCGCAGTACTCCAAGGAGTGGACGACGGCGTGATCGGTATCGCGGCGGACGGGCGCATCTCCGTATTCAACGCTGCGGCAGCCAGGCTTCTGGACATGCCCGATGCCACCGGGCAGGACTGGGCGTCCGCCGCCGTTCCCGGGCAACTCAAGCAGCTCACCCAGCCCGCAGCACGTGACGCGGAGGCTGTGGAAATTGTCGCCGGCGGAAGGGTCTTGGTGGCCAGCGCCCGCAAAGCCTGGCATCGCAAGGAAGACCTTGGCTGGGTGGTCATGCTCCGCGACCGCACGGAACTGCAGCAGCTCACCCGCCAACTCGACGCCGTAGGAACCATGTCCACGGCCCTCCGCGCCCAGCGCCACGAGTTCGCCAACCAGCTCCACACGATCGCCGGTTTCATGAGCATCGGCCAGTACGAATCGGCCAAGGAATACTTGGCCCGGATCTCAGCAACGGGCCCCTTGAAGTTCCCGGTGGAGCAGGCTGAACTCCTGCAGGACGCGTACTTGCAGGCGTTCGTCGGCGCCAAGGGCGTGGAGGCTTCGGAGCGTGGCGTGGCCCTCCGCGTCGGGCCCGAAACACTGGTCCGTGGGCACGTGGCCGACCCCCAGGACGTGACCACAGTGCTCGGCAACCTGATCGACAACGCGGTGAGCGCCGCCGTCGCAGGCTCCGCTGCGGAGCGTTGGGTGGAGGTTGAACTGTTGGACGAGGCCACCACAACCGGCGGGACCTTGCACCTTGTGGTGGGAGACTCGGGCGACGGTCTGGGGAGCCTTGATCCCGAAGAGGTCTTCGCAGAAGGATTCACGACGTCCGAACAACCGGTACGCTCGGGGGCTGGACAAGGTTTGGGGCTGGCGTTGGTTCGGCAGTTGGCGCGAAGGCGCGGCGGCGACGTCCGGGTTTTGGAGCCCGGCAGCCACGGCGGTCCGGGGGCGGTGTTCATGGCCACCATCCCCGGCGTCATGGATTCCGCAGAGCACACGGGCACGGGGGCCGATTCGATGGTGGGAAAGGACAGCAGTGGCTGAGGATTTGAGGGTTTTGATCGTGGACGACGATTTCCACGTTGCAAGGCTCCATGCCGCCTATGTGGATTCCGTGGCCGGGTTCATGGCTTTGGCGCCGGCGGGATCCGTGTCCCAAGCGCTGCAGGCGATCCACAGCCTCCGCCCGGACCTGGTGCTGCTGGACGTTTATCTGCCGGATGGCTCCGGCCTGGACCTGCTGGGCCAGTTGGACGTCGACGCGGTGATGCTCACCGCGGCCTCGGACGCGCACTCCATCAAGGTTGCCCTTCGCCGCGGCGCGCTGGGGTACATGCTCAAGCCCTTCACCGCAGAGTCCCTGTCCCAGCAACTCCGGTCCTACGCCAGGTACAGGAGGATCTTGGGCCAGCAGACCGCCGTGGACCAGACCACCATTGAACGTGCCAAGCGCTCCCTGATCCCCGGTGACGTCACCCCGGCCGCGAAACCCCGCTCGGCAACCGAGGCGGCCGTCCTGGAATCACTGCTTCCCGGCGAGCAGTATTCAGCGGCCGAGGTGGCGGAACGGGTTGGTGTTTCCCGGGCAACAGCGCAACGGTACCTGTCCTCGCTGGCGGACGATGGCGCCGTCGAAATCCAACTACGCTATGGAACCACGGGACGGCCGGAACACCGCTACGGCGTCCCGGCCTGACCCAAGTAAGTAGCATTTGTGCGCGTTTTGACGGCTCATAACGCGCACAAATGCTACTTAGTTGGGTGCGCTACGCGGACTTCTGTGCCACGAGCTCAATCTCCACGAGCATTTCGGGATCGAGGAACGGCAGGACGTGAACCAGGGCCAGCGTGGGACGGATCTCGCCGAACACTTCACCGTGCGCTCGTCCGGCGTCTTCCCACTTGCTGATATCCGTCAGGTACAGCTTGGACTGGACGACGTCCTCGTAGGAGAAGCCCGCTTCTTCGAGGACAGCGCCGAGCTTCTCCAGGATGTACTTGGTCTGCGAGTAGAAGTCCTCGCCCACAATGCCGGCTTTGCCATCAACGACCCCGGAGGCGGCCGTCGCCGAAATGAAAAGGGTGTTGTCCACCTGGACTGCGCGGGAGTATCCAAGGGTCTGTTCCCAGACCGAGCCCGTGCCGAATGTCTTGCGCATGCCGCGCCTTCCTGTCGCTTTCGCTCGGTCCGGTGACCGGCGTTTACGAAGGAAACTTTATGACTGCGGAAGGTCCAGCCGGTAAACGAACAGCTTTATGTCGGTACCGGGGACAAACCAGTCGCGATGCGGTGCGCGGTCGAAGCCGGTGCGCGCGTAGAGGGCGTTGGCGCTTTCCCAGGTTGCGCCGGTGGTCAGCGAAACGGCTTTGATGCCCTCCATGGCCTTGGCCTGATCGACGACGGCCTGCACCAGGGCGCGACCGGCACCGGAACGCTGGACGGCCGGATCCACCACGAGGGTACGCAGTTCCAGTTCATCTTCCAGGCCAATGTCAGAGAAACCGCCACCAGCAGGAGCCGCCGTCACGGAACCGATGACTTCACCGTTGCGCTCTGCCACCAGGATCTCCGCGTGCTCCGCGCGTCCGGCCACGTCCTGGAGCTTCTGCAGGTACGGGTGATCGGCGTCGCCGTAGTACCCCGCGGTGACGTAGGACTCCTGCGTAATGCGGGCAACGGCGTCGTAGTCTTCGGGCAGGGCGGGACGGACGGTAATCGGCGAAAGCACCTACCAATGGTAGTCGGGTTCCCATGGCCAACGCCGCCAAAAGGGCCTTTCCGTGATGGAACTATCAATCAGGTTGGGAACGCACGACGCCGGATGGTTGCCTCGCCCGGTTCGCCTGCGGAGCCGGCGGGCTCGGTTTTGTGTTGCCTCCCGTGGCGTCGGATGGAGCCGCGTTGCGTGCCGTGAACTCCGGTTTCGTGCTGTTGCGGGGACATGTCGAATCGCTGGCGGAGGGCTTCGGACCCGTGCTTGAGTTGCCACACACCGGCCCAAAACCCGTCCTGCCCCGAGGAGAAACCATGACCCCGCCAGACCGCCAATTGCACCTCAACGCGTTCCTGATGAGCACAGGGCACCACGAAGCATCGTGGCGCCTGCCCGAAAGCGACCCCCTTGCCTCTACCAAGGTGGAGCACTACCAGCACCTGGCCCGCACAGCCGAACGCGGAAAGCTCGATTCCATCTTCTTCGCTGACTCCCCCGTCCTCTTTGGCGAGGTGGGCCGCCGTCCTGCGGGCAAACTGGAACCAACCGTCCTGCTGACGGCCATCGCTGCGGCCACGCAAAGGATCGGCCTGATCGCCACCGCCTCCACCACCTACAACGACCCCTTCAACCTTGCCCGACGTTTCGCTTCGGTGGACTGGGTCAGTGGTGGACGTGCAGGCTGGAACGTCGTCACGACGGCGGGACCGGACGCCGCGCGCAACTTCGGTGTGGATGACCAGCCGGCCCATGCCGTCCGATACGAGCGCGCCGCCGAGTTCATTGAGGTGGCACAGAAACTCTGGGACAGCTGGGAAGACGACGCCGTCCTCGCGGACAAGGCCGAGGGCGTCTGGGGCGATGACAACAAGATCCGGGTCATCGACCATGAGGGCAAGCACTTCCGCGTCCGGGGTCCGTTGAACGTTCCCCGTTCCCCGCAAGGCCACCCATTGATCGTGCAGGCCGGCTCTTCCGAAAACGGCAAGAAGCTGGCGGCGCAATATGCCGAAGCCGTCTTCACCGCCCACCAGACCCTGGCCGACGCCCAAGCCTTCTACTCGGACCTGAAGTCAGGCACCGCTGCCGTAGGCCGCGACCCGGAAGGCATCAAAATCCTGCCGGGGATCGTCCCCGTCATCGGTTCCACTGAAGCCGAGGCCCTGAAGCTTGAGCGTGAACTGGACGAACTTATCAAGCCCGAATACGCCCGGGAGCAGCTGGCCAAGACATTGCGCCTCAAACCTGAGGACCTCCCCCTGGACCGTCAACTCCCCGCGGATCTGCCCTCCGAGGACGACATTGAGGGTGCCAAGAGCCGCTACACGCTGATCGTCGAGCTGGCCCGCCGCGAACAGCTCACCGTTCGCCAGCTGATCGGCCGACTGGGTGGAGGCCGCGGACACCGCACCTTCTCCGGAACACCTGAACAGGTTGCCGACGCCATCCAGGACTGGTTCTTTGCCGGAGCCGCGGATGGCTTCAACATCATGCCGCCGGTGCTTCCGTCGGGACTTGAGGTCTTTGTGGACCAGGTGGTGCCGATCCTCCAGCAACGAGGACTGTTCCGCACCGAGTACACCGCGTCCACGTTGCGTGGGCACTACGGACTGGCCCGGCCGGAGAACCGTTACGCAGGCGCCTCCGCGCAGCAGCTCACGTCCATCGGATCGGCATTCTGAGCCTGGTCCAACGCATGACGTGCGGCGATGGCCCCGTTCAGCGCTTGGGCCAGGTCCACAACGGGCCTTCCAGCGAGCCCAGGCCCTTGATCCTGGTTTCGCCAAGGTCCTTATAGAGCTCATGTTCATGGGCGGCACCGCTCTCGCGGAGGGAACTGAGCAGAGCCTCGGAGTGGGTCACCACGATCATCTGGCTGTTGGCACTGGCCTGGACAATCAGTCCGGCCAGTGCCGGCATCAGGTCAACATGGAGGCTGGTCTCGGGTTCGTTCAGGACCATGAGCTCCGGGGGACGCGGAGTCAGCAGCGCCGCGGTCAGCAAGAGGAACCGCAGGGTTCCGTCCGAGAGTTCGGCAGCCTTCATGGGCCGCAGCATGCTCGGCTGACTAAGCTCCACACTGAACCGGCCGTCGTTAACGGCGATTTCCAACCGGCTTCCGGGAAAGGCATGGTCGACGGCGGCATCCAACTGCCGCTCGAAGCCGACCTCGCGCAGTGTTTGCAGAGCAGCAGCGAGATCCCTGCCGCTGTGATGAAGCACGGGTGTGCGGGTTCCGAGCTGAGCCTGACGTGCGGGCGCGTCGGCGTCCGTTCGGAAGTGGTCGTAGAACCTCCATGAACGGACCGAGTCACGAACCCGCAGAACCTCCGGCGCCCTGTCCTGGTCCGATACCTCCGTCAGCATGCTCTGGAAGGTGTCCAACCTCCTGGATAACTCCGTCCACCCGCTGCCCGGTCCGCGCAGCCTGGCCAGGCTTCCCTTCCGGTCCACCAACAGTGAGCCCGGCCGTGCTACAGGGCCGGAGAAGATCTGCTCCCGTTTTATTTCGGGGTCCAAGCTGAAGGCGGACGGCCGGGGCCTGCCGGTTTCCTGGTCGAATCCAGCACCGCCGGGCGTTGGCATTCCCAGGTCCACCAGATATCCAAAGTCGTCCCCGGAGTAACCCAACTTCAGGCTAACGGACTCACGCCGGACCGTTCCCTGGACAGCCACGTCACCGCTGCGCATGGCCTTGCTGGTGGACTCCGGGCCGGCCCACAGCGTGGAGGCCAAACCGCCGTCGCGGGCAAGTGAACCCACCACATTGCCGGAGTCGCCCCCGGCACACTCTGCCAACAGCCGCAACGCACGGTACAGCGAGGACTTTCCGCTGCCGTTGGCACCGGTCACGATGTCCAGGCCATGCAACTCCATGGCGAGGTCCCGGATGGACCGGTAGTTGGCAATGGCGAGGGTTTTGATCACGGGCTGGTGGCTACAAAGGAAACTTGCCGGACAGTTCCAAGGCACCGGCGCACATCCAGGCCGCCAAGCGGTCTTCGGTGCTGGGCCCACCGTTCAAGGGACTCTCCAGCCGTGGTCTGCGCACCCAGCAGCCTGCCTCTTCGGCGATCAGCGCACCGGCGGAGAAATCGTGCTCGTTCAGGCCACGTTCGCCGTAGGCGTCAAAAGTGCCGTCTGCCACCAGGCAGAGATCCAGGGCCGCAGAGCCGAGCCGCCGGACGTCAGCAAAACCCTCCATGAGCTCAGCGAGCCCGGCCGACTGGTCTGCGCGAGTAGCGGGATCGTAGCTGAATCCCGTAGCCAGGATCAGTCCCATTCGTCCCTGGACAGGACCTGCCAAGCGGGTGGTCTCCCCACCGACCTCCAGCCAGGCTCCTTGTCCGCGGGCGGCCGAGTAGACGCGACCCAGGGCAGGCGCGTGGACCACCCCGGCCAGCCATACGCCGTCGGAATCGGCTACGGCCACAGAGGTGGCGTAGTAGGCGATGTTCCGAATGAAGTTGGTGGTCCCGTCCAGGGGATCAATGGACCAGCGATACCCGGATGGGTTGTCCGGCCTGGTGGTGCCGTGCTCCTCGCCAGTGATGGTGTCGTTTGGCCGCTCTGCAAGGATGGCTTCGCGGACAGCATTCTCAGCCGCGACGTCGAAGGCCGTGACCCAGTCGCCGGCCTCGCCCTTGTTGCTGGTTTCGAGCCCATCGCCGCCCGTGCCGCTGACGGACCGCTGCGCGAGCACAGCAGCACCCGCAGCAGCGGCACGTTTGGCTACGGCCAGGAGCCCGTTCGCATCCGTCACTCGGAGACCGCTTCCGCGGCGTCATCGTCAGGCGCGGTGTCGGCTTCAGGCGCGGTGTCAGGCGCGGCTTCGGTGTCTGCTCCGGTGGTCGCGGGTCCCTTGTCCAGCAATTCCCGGAACCCGTCCTCGTCCAGCACGGGAACACCCAGTTGCTCCGCCTTGTCCAGCTTGGTGCCGGCGCTCTCGCCGGCCACCAGGTAACTGGTCTTTTTGGATACGGAACCGGACGCCTTCCCGCCTCTGATGATGATGGCTTCCTTGGCTTCGTCCCGGCTGAAGTTGGGCAAAGTACCGGTAACAACAATGGTGAGGCCTTCAAGCGTGCGTGGCACGGACGTGTCCCGCTCGTCTTCCATCCGCACGCCGGCAGCTGCCCATTTGTCCACGATCTCGTTGTGCCAGTCCACGGCGAACCATTCCTGGAGTGCCACCGCAATGGTGGGACCCACACCGTCCACGTGGGCCATCTGCTCTTCCGTGGCATTCCTGATGGCGTCCATGCTGCCGAAGGCGGTCGCCAGAGCCCGCGAAGCCGTGGGGCCCACGTGCCTGATGGAGAGCGCCACCAAAACACGCCAGAGCGGCTGCTTCTTGGCTTTCTCCAGCTCCACGAACAGTTTCTCGGTGGTGGCCGTTGGCTTGGACGGGGACTTGGCGGTGCCCTTGGTGTAGAAGTACGGAACCAGCTCATACTCGCCCGTGCCCACGCCCTTGGAGCGCTTCTCCCTGCGGATCAGGACGTCGGCCAGGTCCTCACGAGTCAGGCTGAACAGTCCCGCTTCGCTGGTCAGCGGAGGCGTCTCGGGCTCCGCCGGCTGCGTGAGGGCAATGGCAGCTTCCCACCCCAAAGCTTCAATATCGAACGCGCCACGGCCTGCGAGGTGGAACACGCGCTCACGCAGCTGCGACGGGCACGACTTCGCATTGGGGCAACGGATGTCCACATCGCCTTCCTTCGACGGCGCCAGCGGGGTGCCACAGGAAGGGCATTCTGTAGGCATCACGAATTCCCGGACCGGTGGATCCTGTTTGTCACGCAGGGCCAGCACAGGGCCCACAATTTCGGGGATGACATCGCCGGCTTTTCGAAGGATCACGATGTCACCGATCATGACGCCCTTGGCCTTGACCACATCCTGGTTGTGCAGCGTCGCCATGCCCACCGTGGAGCCGGCCACCTTGACGGGTTCCATCAAACCGAACGGAGTCACCCTGCCGGTACGGCCAACGTTGACGGCGATATCCAGGAGCTTGGTGTGGACCTCTTCCGGCGGGTATTTGTACGCAGCAGCCCACCTTGGAACGCGGGAGGTGTAGCCGAGGGCCCGTTGGGTGGCGAAGTCATCAATCTTGACCACAATGCCGTCGATCTCATGTGCGAGGTCGTGGCGGTGCTCGCCGTAGTGCCCAATGAACTCAAGGACCTCGTCAAACGAGTCCAGAACCTTCAGGTAAGGGCTGGTGGGCAGCCCCCATGCCTCAAGGAGCGTGTAGGTTTCGGACTGGCTCTTGGCTTCCAAGCCCTCGCGGGCGCCGATGCCGTGGACGTACATGCTCAGGGGCCGCTTGGCGGTTTCCGCTGGATCCTTTTGGCGCAGAGAGCCAGCGGCAGCGTTGCGCGGGTTGGCGAGAGGTGCTTTGCCGGCGGCCACGAGGGTCTCGTTGAACTCGACGAAGGCCTTGGAGGGGATAAAAACCTCACCCCGGATTTCGACTTCAGAGGGATACCCGGACCCGGTGAGTTCGCGTGGGATTTCCTTGATGGTCAGGACGTTGTGCGTGATGTCTTCACCAGTGGTGCCATCGCCCCGCGTGGCCGCACGGACGAGCTTGCCGTCGCGGTAGAGGAGGTTCACGGCGAGGCCGTCGATCTTCAACTCCGTCAGCCAGGCAATGGGCGGAACGGAGTCTCCGAGCTTGGCCACGGACGCTTCTGCCTTCCGCACCCAGGCCTCAAGCTCGTCCAGCGAGAAGACGTCGTCCAGGCTGTACATCCGTTGCAGGTGCTCCACGGCAGCGAACGCCGAGGAGACCTCGCCGCCGACTTCCTGCGTGGGGGAATCGTTGGAGACAAGCTCCGGGTGGAGGGCTTCCATCTCCTCCAGACGCCGGTACAGTTCATCAAACTCGGCGTCGGATACCGTGGGTGAGTCTTCCTGGTAATAGGCATACCGGTATTTGCGGACGAGGTCGGCCAGTTGCTCGTACTCATCGCGCAAAGACTCCGAAGGTGGGTTCCCCTCTGCTTCCACGACGGCTGCAGCTGCCTGTTCGCCTGTGGTTTCTACCGGATTCGCAGTTTCTGGTGTGCTCACACGTCTATCTTGCCGCAAGCCAACGACATTTTTGCGGCGCGGCTAGTGCGAAGAGAGCCGGTTCTTGCTCCACAGGGCAAACGCCAGGCCGCCCAGGCCCACCATGAGAACGGCACCCAGGATGCCGAACAGGCCCAGCATGTTGGGGCCGGAGATGGACGTGCCCACCATGGCGGCGGCCTGCGTCTCCTTGCCCTTGTCCACGGGGGTGTTCCAGTTGGACGACTTGGACGGGCTGGGGCTGGCCGAGCTGGGTGTCGCAGAAGGCGAGGCCGACGGCGTCGCTGACGCCACGGTCGCCTCGGGGGTTGGCGTGGGTTCGGACGGGCCCGACGCCGGACCGGTCACCCGGGGTGCCACCGTAACGAACTGCGTGACTACGGGCTGTGGCGCCTGGACAGGCGGTGCGGGAGCGGCCGGTGCAGGCGCAGGTGCTTTCGGTGTCTCGCGGACACGGGTCGGTTCCGGCTTGGAGGTGGGCTTCTTGTCCGCTTCCGGAGCCAGCGCAGGCTGTGTGGGAGACGGATCGTCGGCTCCCTCAGTGGGCGCACAGGATATCTTCCCGCCGCACGGAGCAGCGTGGACGGCGGCAGCGGGCGCCAACAGCAGGCCAGCGGCCAAAAGAACGGCAGGGACAACGGAGTGTCGCATCAAAGTAACCTCAGCCGGGGCGTTGGGGCGCCGCCAGTTTTCAAGAAGTTCGGGTGTTTTGTGAAATCCTCCTACATCCGCCGCGCTGCGGCAAATCCTAGCTTCGGTTCTCCGGAGGCATGGCGATTTGCAGTTTGCGTACCTTGCCACGTCCAACAATGTAGCCACGGCCGGGAATGAAGTCGGTGCTGATCCTGCCCAGGGAGGTGTTGAGGAGGCTATCGCCTTCCACGTCTCCAGGGTTGAGCAACAGCCCACGGCGCCCGGACTTGAACGGCTGCGCCAAGGACCAGGCCTGGGACCAGGTGGACGTTTCAGACTCCCCCACCACCCACTGATCGGCCTTGATGGCCGCCGTGACCAGGCGCCCGACCCCCGATTCGGCCAGTGTGTCGGTGAACTCGGTCAGGCCCTCGATGAAAATGGCCATGCTGCCCGGGTTGTCCGAGGCTTTGTCGATCAGGTCATCCACGACATCGGAAACCTCATCCGGACCCACCAGCGAACGGCTCCAGATGTTCAGCGACGCAACAGCGGAACGGCGCGAGCCGATGTAGATCAGGTCTGTCCGCGGGTTGGAGCGGCGCAAGGCGTACGCCAGGGTCACCAGCGCCACCGTACGTCCGGCACCCGGAGGGCCTGCCAGGAGGAGCGAGCCCTTGGCGGCGATGGCCGCCGAACCCAAGGTCTCGTCGTCGACACCAATAATCGGGTTGTCCGGAGCGCCGGTGGGCAGGATGTCCAGATCCACCAGCTCCGGGAGGCGTTGGATCTGCGGTGCCTGCTCGAGTCCTTGACGGACCATGGCCTGGCTGAGCTTGGCCACTTCGCGCGCTTGCAGTGCCAGGTTCGAGTTGCCGCCCAGCACGGCGAGCTGGACTTCGAGCCCATCCAGCAACCCGCGCCCGGGAGGGGAAGCGGCGTTCAGGACGTCCTTGGGGACGTCCAGGGTCATGTAGTCGTCTTCGGAGCTGAGGCGCAGGACCAACCGCTTCTGGATCGAAGCAAGGAGCGACGCCGGAACAGAGTTGGTGCGGTCACCGCTGACGACCAGGTGGATGCCCAGGGGACGTCCGTCGGTGGCCAGTGTCAGGAAGATGTCCCACAGCGCGGACAGCTTGCTGTATTCGTATCCTTCCCTGAAGGAGGACATGCCATCGACCAGGATGAAGATGCGCTTCTCGTCCGGCCGGTTGGCCAACTGCCGGTACTCCACGATCGTGGAGGCCCTGACTTCGGCGAACCGGGCAGCGCGGTCGTCGGCTGCTTCCTTGAGCCAGCGCAGCAGGCGTCCGACGCGTTCAACGTCGTCGCCATTGATGATTTCACCAACGTGCGGGAGTCCGTCCAGCATCTTCAGGCCGGAAGAACCGCAATCGATGCCGTAAATATGCACGGGACCGCCACGGGGTGTGACGGCGGCAGCGATGGCGATACTGCGCAACGCAGCCGATTTTCCTGATCCGCCCGTGCCGTAGACGGCCATGTTGCCGTCCTTGTCCGGTTCGTAGAACACGGTGGGCTGGTCCTGGTGGGCGGGATCGTCTGCGACGCCCAACAGGAGCCGCTCATCCGTCCGCGGATTCGGGAGCTTGGAGAAGTCGTAGGTGGTGGCGAGTTCGTTGAGCCACGGCTTGCGCGGAGGCTCGATCGAGAGGACGTCCGCGGCACGGATGATGTTTTGCGTCATCCGGGCGATGTCGTTCGGCCCCGCGGGTTCTTCCTCTACCTGGGCCACCAAGGGCGGCTCCCAGGTGGGCCCGGAGCCGAAGGCCATCTCCACGATGTCGATCCGCGGACGCTGCGGTTTCTCAGTGGTCCAGCCACCGGCATATCCCGTCTGGAAGCCCTGGATCCGCCCGGGGCCGGTCTTCGCGGCGCCACGGCCCGGGATGGAGGGATCGAAATAAGCGGCGGTGGGAACACCAAGAATGTCCACGGCATCCACTTCATCGGCCATGCGCAAAGCGACGCGGAGGTTGGTGTTGGCACGCAGGTTGTCCTTGATGACGCCGGCAGGCCGCTGCGTGGCAAGGATCAGGTGCAAACCCAGGGAACGGCCACGGGCAGCGACGTCCACCACGCCGTCCACGAACTCGGGAACTTCGGTAGCCAATGCTGCAAATTCGTCCACGATGATAATCAGGTACGGCGGGGCCTCGGGATCGGCTTCGCGTTGCAACGCCAGCAGGTCCTTGGCCTTCTTGCGGTTCAGGAGCCGTTCCCGATAGTGCAGTTCGGCTCGCAGGGAGGTCAGCGCACGGCGGACCAGGTGGGGGGACAAGTCTGTCACCAGTCCCACGGTGTGGGGCAGGTGGAGGCAGTCCGCGAATGCCGCGCCGCCCTTGTAGTCCACGAACAGGAAGCTGACGCGGTCCGGGCTGTAGGCCGCAGCCATACCCATCACCCAGGACTGGAGGAATTCGGACTTGCCGGCACCAGTGGTTCCTCCCACCAGAGCGTGGGGTCCCTCGTTCTTCAGGTCGAGGTAGAACGGTTCCACGCCCTTGGAGCCAACCAAAGCCCGGAGGCTGCCGCTGTCCTTACGGTTGGGCACGGACGAGGCATGGACCGAGTTGTTTTCCTGCCACCGCTCGGCCACAGCCTGCGGGTTGTCCATCAATTCCTTGCCGATCAACGTGGCGTAGGAAACGGCGCGCGGGAGGTCGGAGTCGTCGTCGAGCGGGTTTCCGACGTCCACCAGCGGCGACATCATGCGGGCCAGTTGCGTGGCGAGGTCCGCATCGAGGCTCTCGCAGCTCACGGGATAGGTGTGGCGGCCCAGGCGGACCTGGCCTGTGGTGGTGCCGTGATCGCCGTCGACGGAAAGGAAGTCGCGGCACGCTGCGGGGAGGGACTGCACGTTGGCCGCAACCCACATGATGTGCACACCGTGGTCAGGGCCGCGCTCCACCAGTCGCGTGAGGCGTCCGCGGTCCACGGGAGCATCGTCTTCGACGATCACCAGGACAGCGGGCACAACGGGGGCCGGGATTTCTTCGTGCTCGTTCTTGAGCCCGGGGCGATGCTGCGGACCTGGTTCCTTGGCCATGGACTCGCGCTCTTCCACGAGGCTTTCCAAGCGGGACAACAAAGCAGCACCGGCGCCAGGGCCTGCGGCGAGGTGGTCTCCGGAAAGCGGGCTGTGGCCTGAACCGACATGCGGGAGCCACTGAAGCCAGTCCCAACGTTCACGGGAACGCGCCGAGGTCAGCGAGGTCAGGACAACCTCTGCAGGCGAGTGGAGGCCCACCAGTTGGAGCACCATCCCGCGGGCAACATCATCCACCACGCTGCGGTCCCCCGCCACGCCGAACGATCCGGAGGTCCGCAGTTGGGAAACAATGGGCACGCCCTCGATGACCCGGACCTGCTGGAGGCATTCCTGGATTTCCCGCATGTACTGCGGTTCGGTTTCGTTGGCGCCCGGCTCGTCGAAGGGGATGCGCGACGGCGCGGAGCCCAGCCCGAAACGGACGCCCAGGAAGTGCTGGTGTTCGGGACGGTTGGTCCACAGCAAAGGGCCAAGTTTGTAGATCGCGTCCACGGTATCGCTGACGGAGGGCGCTTCCTGGAGCCTGACGGCGCGCTCGATGTTCTGCTGCCGGTCGATGTCCTCGCGGAATGCCAGCATGGCGGCCTTGAACTGCTTGTGACCTTCCTTGGCCTGGCGTTTGCTCTGCATCTTGTGGTCTACGTAGTGCCCCACGATGAACAGCGGCATCATGGCCATGAAAAGCACAGAGAGCAGGTTCTGGGTGACGGCAAAGAGCACGCCGCCCATCAGCAGCGGCGCCACCAGCATGATGTACGGGAACGGCTGGTGCTCGGGCCGTTTGGGACCCGCCGGCGGCACGCGTTTGGGTGACTCAAACCTCGGCAGGACCCGCGGTGACCGGTTGAAGTCCACCAAGGGCGACGACGGGCCGCCACTGTGGTTCCGGGACAACGCCACCACTCCCACAGTGGTATCGCCCAAAGTGACCGTGTCAGAGGATTGCAGTGTTGCCCTCGTGACGGGCAACCCGTCCATGAGCAGCCCGTTGGCCGAGTTCGTATCCACGATCTCCACGGTCTCGCCCACTGTGACGCGGGCATGGCGCTTGGACGTCAGCGGGTCGGACAGCCTGATGTCGGCGTCCCTGTCCCGGCCGATGTAGCTGGTGCCGAAAGGCAGCGAAAATTCGCGTCCGACGTCGGGCCCTGACATGACGCGCAACGTCGCCGCTGCCGGTCCCCTGTTGGTGCCGTTGGCGTGGCCGTTCGAGGCAAACTGTTCGCTGACCTGCGCGAGCGAGACCTTGGAACCGGGCCGCAACCCGGACTCCAACAAGTTGTCGGTGGGTCGCAGGACGTGTCCGGACAGGCCACCGCCAACAAACGCTTCGTCCACGCTGATGGACAGGTTCGACGGCGCTTCGGTCCCCTTCCGTGCGGGGTCGGCGGCCCAAAGTTCGGTAGCAATGTCAGCAACGGTGGCGCGACCATCCACCGTCACGGCGAGGTCCTTTGCTTCCGCAGGATCACGCCGCAAGGTCAGGCGAAACTTCATCCTTCGTCGACTCCAGTCATTTTTTCAAGGAGGTGCAAATCGGCCGGGGTCACCAGATGCGAGGTCACTGCGTGCTCCACCAGGCGGGCGCGGCGGTTGGTGGCGAGTTTCCCTGCACCACCGCGCAACCCAACCACTCCCACGCGGTCCAGTTTGTCGCACACGTTGTCCAGCTTGCGGTTGAACCGTGTCAGGGCCCAACCCAGCCGTTTCGCAGCCTCCGCCGAGGAGGGAATGGCGCTGAAGCCTGTGCCTTCGCGGCGCAGCATTGGCTCGGCCAAGGCAACGATCAGGGCCTTCTGTGAGTCCGTGAAGACCACAGGGCCAATGGTGGTGTCCCCTGCCTGGTCCTCTTCGCGGGCCTCATGCCGGAACGACGGCGTCTTCAAATGGACGGCGAATTCATACGTCGTGGGCCCGGCCGTGAAGATCACGTTGGTGTGGCTGAAAACCAACGGGATCCTGGCACCTGGCGCAAGCCAGGCCTGCATGCCACCGGAGCCATCCGCGATAGTGGCAGACAACATACTGCCCACGTTGCTGAGCCACCACATGCCGTCGTAACGGGCGATCTGCAGGAAGCGTCGGTGCAGATACGGGTTGTCGTCGACCTCCAGGTCACCTTCACGACCAATGTCAAAGACGTCTTCGTCGGATGGTTCGTACCATTCCCCACAGAAATCTATTGCTAGATCCCCCATGATCTGTGCCTCCTCAGTCGGCGGTAAGTAAGTGTCATCTGCCGGCTACCCGTCCAGGCAAGCGATGGAGCCCGGCCCCTCAGGCGACGCGCTGCCGTCCGACCGGACGATGATGACCTGCACGCAAATGGGCGGCTCACCAAAGCCGGAAACGAAGGCCTTCTCCGTCTGCGTTGTCTCGTAGGCGCCGTCAGCCTTAGCCGATTTGGTGCGCCACTTGTAGGTATCGCCCTCTTTAGGCTGCGGGTTCTTCCAGGAAAAAACGATGATGTTCGGATCCTTGGTATCCCGCGCCGCGGCCAGTGCCTCGACGTCAGGGACGCTGCCACTGTCCAAGGGATCGGCCGGGGCCTTGCTCGCAGTTTCCGTCGGGGCCACTTTCGGTTGTGCCGATGAACCCAGGACCATGCCCACCACGACGGCGACCACCAGCACTGCTGCGCCGGTGACGGCGAGCCATAGGTTGCGCTTGCTGTGGTCGGCTGCCGGGACGTCGTCTTCCGTTGTCGACGCCCCTGCGGAGGCAGCAGAGCGGCTGACGGTTGCCTCAACGTCCGGCGCAGCTGGCGAAGCCTGCCAGCCTCGCAGGACCGTGGATTCGGCGACGTCGGGTTCCTCTACCGCGCTGTGCTCCCTGACGGGGGCGTGGAATTGCGGCGGAGCTTGCTGGGTTGCGCCCGGCTGAGTCTGCTGAGCGTGGGCCGGGCTGGGCTGGGTGGGACTTTGCGGGGCCTGACCCGGCTGGAACGTTTGCGGCGGGGAAGGGCGTGCAGGAGCCTGGGTGGCGCCGGGAACGGTGGACGGGAAGGTCCGCGCGGGGAATGTGGGCGCCGATCCCGTGGTGGCTGTCCCCGACGCGTCCGGATCAATCGAAGCAATGCTCCGGACCCGGGTTTCCTCGAAGTTGTCGTCCGGATGATGATCGTCGCCGTGCCCGGGTTCTTCAAGCACCTCAAACGGTGTCACGGACAGGTTCAGCTCTGTTTGGATCCGCTGGAGCGCCAGGGCAAAAGCATGCGCCGACGAGTAGCGGGACCCCGGTGACTTCGCCATGGCCGTGGCCAGGACCAGTTCCAGGGACTCCGGAACATCCGCCCGCCCAAGCCTGGGAAGGGGCGAGTTGGTGATGCGCGAAATCAGCTCGCGCTGCGAATTGTCCTGCCCGGGAAGGACAAAAGGCGAACGGCCTGCCAGAAGCGTGTACAGGGTGGCACCCAGCGCCCAAATATCAACGGGAACCCCGTCCACCGCGCCACCCCGGAACTGCTCTGGCGGCGACCACGGAATGGACATGCCGGCGTCGTCCTCGGTGTCGGCGCCTATGGTGCCGGAGATACCAAAGTCCGTCAGTGCGGGCCGGTTGTAATCGGTGACCAGGATGTTGGCCGGTTTGATGTCCCGGTGGACAATGCCGGCCCGGTGCGCGGTCTCGACGGCGGACGCCACCTGGATGCCGACGGCCAGGACCTCGTCCACGCTGAAGCGCTGACGGCGGTACCGGACATCAAGGCTGGGACGGGAGCAGTACTCCATGGCGAGGTAGGAGTGGCCGCTCTCCGTAATCTCGGCTTCGAAGATCGTCACGATGTACGGGTGCGACGACAACTGGGCCATCAGGTTCGCCTCGGACTCGAAGCGTCGGCGTGCGCCCTCGGTCTTCAGGTCTGACAGCAGCACTTTGACGGCCACTTTACGGCGGGGCCTGTCTTGCTCATACAGGTAAACATCCGAGAAGCCGCCGGAGCCCAGCAGGCTCACATACTGGAATCCCGGAATGGGTGGAGGCGGCGCGGGGGGCCTCTTGGAACTCAAAGAATCTCCTCGAAACGCAATGAAATGTCGTCACCCAACTCGGCGATGTCGCCGTCCAGCAGGATGGCCATTTCGTTTTGGGCAAGGCGGCGGGGTGCCTGGCCTTCCCTGATCAACACTGTTCCGTTGGTTGCCTTCAGGTCGCACAACATGACGTGCCAACCCTCCAGCCTGACCTCGACGTGGGAGCGGGAGATGTCCCCTCCGGGACTCTCCACCTGAACCAGCCTGGGCATGGTGCCGCCCTGGACACGGGAAACGGAAGGTTGCCGTCCAATGATCAGCGACTGGTCAAGATCGATCAGCTCGCCTGTGGAAAGGCGCATGCGGCCAAGACGCGGACGTTGGACCTGCTGGGCATCGCCGGATAGCGCCGTCCCGCAGACAGAACACTGCGGATACGTGGGTGGATTCGCATGCCCCTGGGAGCACACCCGTGCCAACACGCTTGGCCCATGGGCAACCGCAGCTTCCGGGGCAGCAGATGCCGGTTCGGCCGCGTCCTCGTTCCCGGCAGCCAAGCTGCTTTTCATGATGGTCTGGCCGTCATGGTCTGAATCTTCGTCGACGACGCCTGCGGGAGGTGCAGATGGCCAGGCACCCGGAAGCTGCGGGGCAGGGTCCGTACCTGGCTGTGAAGGGCCGGCTCCCGTGGACGGTACCGACCCTATGGACGGAACAGCGGGCGTGCTCGAAAGCCCAGGCGGGGCACTGGCTGCCTCCGGCGTGGCGGGGCTGCTGCGAAGCCAAGGCACGGAATCGATCAGCCCGGACCCTTGCGGGGCTGACGAGGGTTGCTCAACGGATTCCCGGGCTGCCGGCTCCGGAGCGGGGAGTTGCTCAACAGGGGTTTCCGGAGTGCGGGCCTCCGGTGCATCCGGCGTTTTGGATGCAGGGGCGTCATGGTCATCGGAGTCTTCTTCGACCCGGACAGCCGCGTCTTCAATGTTCCGCATCACCGTTTTGTCCCACAAGTGATCGTAGTTGGTGGTGTTTTCCAACGTGGGCATCAACGGATCGGTGGTGCTGGTGTGGACAGCTGGCTCCTCAGCCGCCGCTTCCCCGGCATCGTCACTCGTTTCCGGGCCTTGCAGGTTATCGGGATGCGGGAGCGCTCCCGGTTGCGAAGACTCACCTGCCGCGGGGCTCTCCCCCGCCGAGGCAGATCCCACGGAAGCCTGTGCCGCACCGGCAACCGATCGGTCTTTCGGAGACCCGTCGGTCTGGGGAAACTCGTCGGCTTTGAGAGATTCGTCGGTTACGGGAGACTCGTCGGCCGCCGACTGGCCACCTGAGGCCCGGTTGTCGGAGAGCTGGCCGTTGGAGAGTTTTCCGGCGGAGAGTTGGCCCGGTGCGATGGTCAGCCCAAGGTCAGCCTCGGTGTAACCGATCATGGTTTCATCGGAAACCCTGTCCTGAACGGCGGGCTGCTCTTCGCTGTCCTTTGCCGGTTCCTCCAGTTCCTCCAGTTCCTCCAGCGGAACGTCTGTTGCGTGGATCGCGGGCCCCCCATCCCGGACGGATTGGCCGGGTTGGCCGGGGGCAGCTTCGAGTACTGACAACAGCACCACGCCCTCTGTCAGGGGCAAACTGTTCAACGGCATGCCGGAGGCGGAGCCGCCCCCGATCCGGAGGCTGTAGGACGTTGCGCCTGCGAGCCTGCGCTCTGTCCAGGTGGTGACGTCACGGCCGGTGAGCTGTTCAGCGCCCGATTCCACCTGGACCAGCAGTTCGAGATCACCACGGAGGAACACGCGGAGCGCGTCCTTGGAATCGATGATCCCGAACGGAGGAATGCGGCTCAGCGAGACACCAAAGGCGTCCGTCACCTCGTGAAGGACCTCATGGGCCTCGGGAGCAGATGCCAGCAACTCCCAGACGGTGTCGATCAGCGCGTGCGGAGTATCCGGACCAAGGAGAACCACGGTCCCGTTCCGCACAACGCCAAACCAGTCGCCTTGCTTGTAGCGGGTCAGCGAAAGGTTACTGCTTGCCATCGGCGCCTTCCTCCTGGTCAGCCGCGGATACTTCGTCCGCGCCGTTCACCCAGGCTCGTGGAAGGGTGTCCTCTTCAACGTCGGAGGCAACCTCGGGGCGGGGCGCGGTGGTGGCGATGCCGGCGTCGTTCATGACGTTCTTGGCGTCCACCACGATCACGGTGACGTTGTCCCGGCCACCGCTTCGCAGGGCAGCCTGGATCAGAGCGTCCACGGCATCCTGCGGATGGGCGACGGTGCTGAGGATGCGGAACATGTGGTCATCGCCCAATTCACCATTGAGGCCGTCGGAGCAGACCATGATCCGGTCACCTTCCTGGATGGGAAGCAACCAGAAATCGGCCTCGGTCTCATCCCCGGTGCCCAGGGCACGGGTCACTACGTGGCGGCGGGGATGAACGGTTGCCTGCTCCGCGGTGATGTCCCCGGAATCCACCAGTTCCTGCACCTCGGAGTGGTCCACGCTCACCTGCGTGAACTCCCCTTGGCTGAGGCGGTACGTCCTGGAATCTCCGATGTTCATCACCAGCCAATAGGGCAGGCCCATCTGTTCCACCACCACGACGCCGGACAGCGTGGTTCCGGCACGGGCTCCCGTGGCGTTGCGGATGGCTGCGTCAGCCCTCAACAGGCAGGCCTGCAAATCAGCTGCAGATGCGGTCCGCACGCCGGCAGCAAGTTCGGGGGCACTGCCCAAGGCCCGGACACACATGCCGCTGGCAATTTCACCGGCCTCATGTCCGCCCATGCCGTCCGCTACCGCAAAGACGGGGTCTGCGGCGATGAACGAATCCTCGTTCAGTTCACGGCGCAGGCCGCGGTCGGTACCGTACCCGTAACTCAGGCCAAAGGATGACCCGCCTGAAGGGACGCCGGCTTCGGCATTGGCAGGGGTGGCCGGCTGTGAATTCATGCTTGTCCTAGGTGGAAGGAGCGGTCCCCAAAGTGAACAGTGGAACCGGGACGGACCAAGACTGCCTGGCCCGGATGGAGTCGTGTCTGGAGACCGTCAGGCGTGGTGACAGCGCTGCCGTTGGTGGAGTTTCGGTCGGTGACCCAGACGCCGTCGCCATCCACCCTCAGATGCAGGTGGGTTTTGGAGATGGACCGGCCGGGATCGGCAACCGGCAAAAGTTGCTCTACCCCTTCCCCTGGCTGCGCAGCCGGGTTCCTCCCCAGCAGGACCGAGCCGCCGAGTTGGACGTCCTGGCCGTCATCAATCCGGATCCGCAAGACCGCTTGTGCCCGCGCAGTGCCGGGGCGCATCTGGGTCCGCTCCACGTCGTCGTCGGGGTGGCCGGCAAAGCCGGCAGCCGGCGCGGACGGTTGCTGGATAACGTGGGGCTGCGGCGTCACGGGAGCCAACTGTTGTGCAGCCGTCGTAGGCCGTGGTGCCGACGGCGGACGCCACTGGTTGGGGTCATGTGAGGGCTGCTGGGCAGTGGGCACCACGGGAGTCGCCGGCGCAGGCGCGGACTGCCCGAAACCGGCCGGACTGGCCGCAGGGGAAGCGGCAGCAGCCGGAGTGGGCCCGGTTGCCTTGGCACCGGTAGTTGCGCCGGTGGGGACCGGAGAAGCCACCGGCTGCACGGGCGGGAGATCCATCGGCGCGAAACTGTAGGGGCCCTGGATGCCACCCGTGGCCACGGGGTTGCGTCCTGCGTTGACGTCGAACACCAAAGACTTCGCGGCCTTGTCCTGCCAGCCGCGCAGCTTGCCGTCCTTGTCCCAGGAATTGGAGACCACCACGAGGACAGCCCAGACAACACCCAGGAGCATCAGTGGAAGCCCGATCCACAGCACCAGGGTGATCAGGCCAAGGGCGGAAAGAACCACCGAAGTGATTCCGCCAAGGAGCAGTACGCCGCCGGTGATGATGCCCCGGACAAAAACTGCACCGGCCCCTGGAGCGTAGCCCTCGGCATCGGAGCTGCGGATTCCCATGAGCTGGTTGCCAATGGTGTTGCCGGACTTGGCTTCGAGTGCAAGCAACACAAAAATGTAGACCACCGTCACACCCAGGCCGATGCTGCCCAGGAGGACCAGCAGGCCCGTGTCATAGACAATGAAGCCGTTCCTGCGGGTTTGCGTGATGCCTGCGATGCCGATGGCGAAGGTGGTGGCAAGGACTGCAATGGGGCCAAGCCAGTCCAGAACAGCAGCGCCCAGCCTCTTGCCTGCGGATGCGGGCACCAAGTGGAGCTTGGTGGTCATGGTGGTCCCTCCCCCTGGCCCAGTGATACGGTCCGGCGCCGTGGTGGTTCCCGGAGGCGCCGGGTGCGTCGGCGACGCCGGCGCCGACACTACCGAGATACTACCGGGATCGGGCAGGCCCTGCCGGGTTGCGAACTCCAAAGCCGCCCTTTGGGCGTGGTTGATGTTCCCTTCCTTGCGGGCTCCACGGTTGCTCAACGGGGATCCGCACTGCGTGCAGAACGTGGCCCCGGGAAGGACCGCATGCCTGCAGGCCGGGCAAAGTTCGGCCTCATTATTCATTCGTGGTGTCCTTCTTGAACGGCAAGGTGAAGCGACGGCGCGTCGAGGGATCGGTGGTTGCCTGATTCCGTCGCCGGAGGGCAGCCCGTCCGTCCGACAGCAAGGACCGCGGTGAGAACCGGGCCTGCTGCCGCTTCCAGAAACCGACGCTTCCCGTGATGTCGGTCAAGGACGAATCGACGATCTCCCAATAGTGCTTGACCTCGTCCTCGCTCGGTTGGCCGGCGCCAAAGACTGCGGCATCTGCGCGGTGGGCCAGCATCGTGGTGGTGCCGCCGGCGTTCGGGAACGCCTCCGAGATAACGGTGGCCGATTCACGCCGCGTTGACTTGGTGTCGATCGAGGCACCCATGTCGGTGGCGAGGCTGATCACTTCGTTCCACCCACCGCCGACCCGCTGGGCAGGATGGCCATCACGGAAACGTGCCTTCCGGCGTCGTGCTTTCAACAGAAGGATGAGCAGCAGCGGCACGGCGAGTATCCCCAAGGGGATCAACGCAACACCGATGGCTGCCAACAGCGGTCCCCAGAAGAGCCATGGGTTGTTCTTCTTCTCGTCGGCGTCCAAGGCATCCGGCGTGGAGTCCGGCGGCAGGTCCGCGGGTTCCTGCGGCGGGGGCGGCGGCTGCAGCACCTGCGGCTTGGGCTTGGACTTGTTCTCCGGGTCCGGCGGGATGGGGACGTTGTCCTTGGGCGGAGTGGGGTCGAACGCAACCCAGCCGACGCGGTCAAAGGCCACCTCGACCCAGGCGTGGACGTCCTTGCCGGTGATCTTGATGTCGCCGGCACCGTTTTCGGGGCTCTTGGGATCGGGGTAGAAGCCCATCACTACGCGCGACGGGATGCCGAGGTGCCGGAGCATGAGGGACATGGAGACGGCGTACTGTTCGTCATCGCCCAGCATCTGTTTGGCGGAGAGCATGTTGCGTACACGTGCGGCGCTGTGGCCGGGAAGGCTGGGAAGCTGTCCCTCCGTCACCAGGCCGTTGCTGAACGCACCGCTCTTCTGGAAATGCGCTTCGATCTGCCGCACACGGTCAATGGCCGTTGGCGCATCGGCGGACAGTTCATTGGCCTGCGAGGCAATGATCGGCGGCACCTCCTGTGCCTCCGGCAGCGTCAGCTTCGCGAAGTCGTACTGCGTCAGCTGGCCGTGCTCCAGGGTGCCGGGGTCGGAGACCTGGACCGTGTAGTTCTCGCCTTTGGACAGGCCCTTGGTGGTGACCGCGGTGTCCGTGCCGGCGTTGAAGTATAGACCCGACGCCGCACCGGACGTGTCCGCGAATCTCATGCCAGTGGTGTGCCGGCCACCCGGAACGAAATACCCCTGGTAGTCCTCAACAGTGATGTCCAACGTGTAGTTGGTGCCCTTCACCGGGCTGCCGGTCTCAGCCAGCGTATTGAGCGAACGGGCGTCTCCCACTTTGCTGAAGTTGCCGGAGCTGTTGGGATCCATGGTGTAATTCAGGCCGTTGAAGGCATCCAGCGCGGCGAGGCGCACACGAGCGTCCTTGGGCAGGCCCTTCACCGTGAAAAGTGTGCTGTCCTTCTCGTCCTTGACGAAGTTCCGGAAGCTCGCCAAGGGAGTGATGTAATCGCGGGGGTCGAACGGTGGGACGATCGTGTTGCGCAGCACCTTCCGGTCGTCGCTGGCAGTGACAATCGGCGACGCGATGGCGGTGACGCCGACGGCGACGGCGATCACGGCTGCAGCAGTCCCCAACCGGCGGAGCTGGCCGCGACGCGCTGCACCGGCGTCGGAATCCGGCCTGTTGGCCGAGACAGTCTTGGTGCTCCGCTGCCGAAGGACATCGCGGCGGAACGTCGCCCACACGATCGAGACAATGGTCAGGGAGACACCGCGCTCCACGTTGAGGAAGCCGGCGCTGGTGCTGAAGGCGATTCCCGTCACGAACAACACCAACACAGGCAGCAAAGGCCAGTACGGGCTCTTCAGCCGCCAGGTCAGCATGCCAGCGGCCAAGGCGGTCAGCAGCGAGCTGAGGAACGGCACGATGAGCATGCCGTTGGCAGTGCCCACGGGAACGCCGACCGTCAGCATGTCCTTCCAGGAAAACACCACGCCCAGCAGCAGCGTCCGCAACGAATCAAGGCTCGGCAGGACGCCAAAGACCGCTGAATCCGGAACAGCCAGGGCAGAACCGAACAGCATGTAGGCGCCAAAGGTTACGGCGGCAGTAATCAGCAGGCCCAGGCGAAGATGGGCGTTCAGGACCGCGATGCCCAGTCCAAGCAGCACACCGCCGAGGCCGGCGACCAGATAGTGCGGGTCTCCCCCGAAACTCAGGCTGAATCCGAGGACTCCCAGGAACAGCAACACCACGAGGGCGCCGCAGTCCACGGCGAAGTGCCACAGCGGGCGGCCATCGGCAAAGATCGACCCCCCTCCGGCGCGGTTGGAGCGGCCTGTAGACCTGGCTCCTTTGGCGGCGCGGGGACGCACGCGGAGATTCGGTGCGGTGCTCATGCTGCCGCCTTTCGAAGAACAATGGCCAGATCGTCCAGGTCGCCGACAGTGAGGACCGTCAGGTCGGCGATGTTGGCCCTCGTCGGTGCCGCGCCGGGTTGGACACGCACCGCCAGGCTGCGGACCCCCGGGGGCACCGATGCGGCACAAGTTCGGAGCTGGGTTGCAGTGACGTGACTGCCCACGACGAAGAACACCACCGAGGCGTTCGGAACGGCGTCGGAGAGGTTCCGGGCGAGGTCTACGGCGGTCTTCCGCATGGGTGCCCCGACAATCCGGGTAGCGTCATCGAGCAAGTTGCGGCCGGTTTCGCAGCGGAGCGGTCCCTTTTGGGTCAGGACGTCGAGATCGCGTTGTTCGCTGATGGCCTGGCGTCCGATGGATGCTGCCACGGAGATGGCCATCTCGAACTCCGGCTCGGATTCGTATTCGTCCGTGTTGATGGACAGGGCGATGGCGAGGTGTGCGCGGCGGGTTTCTTCGAACTGGCGGACCATGAGTTTGTTGGTACGCGCCGTGGTCTTCCAGTGGATATGGCGCCGGTCATCACCGGGGACATAGTCCCGCAGGGCATGGAATGAAACGTCGGCGCTGGACAGCTCAGTGGTGGGCATGCCTTCAAGGTCGCGGATGAAGCCGGCGGCAGAGCTGCCCAGCGACACCGTGCGGGGGTGGACGAACAGGTCCACGGGTTCGGTCCACATGACGCGACGGCGGAGAAGGTGCAGGGGGTCCGCGCGTACCGAACGGACCGGGCCCACCACGATCACGGCACGCCGGGCCGTTGGGATGGTGAAGAGGTCCTCGTGCACCTGCGCCGGCTTCATGCGGGGCAAATGGAACACAGCAGTATTGGCGCCGACGGGAAGTTCCAGCGCGGCCGGCAGCAACGGCCGGGTGGAGACGTTGGACACCGCAATACTGCCCACCGCATCATCGCCCACAGCCACACGTGTGCGGGCAAGGTCCAGGACCACGCCGTAGGCCGAGCGGCCCACGATGAAGGCAATGGCCAGGACAAACAGCAGGAAAGCCACCATCGCTGCGGCCTTCGCTTCCTGCCAGCCCCACGCCTGTCCAGCCCACCAAAGTCCGATCGCTGCAGCAAGGACCATCCAGCCTAGCAGGCTCACCACGGCGAGGACCGGCCACACGAACTTCAGCCAAACGGCCCGGACGTTGCGCCAGGCCGGTGAGAGGAACTCGGCGGCTGTTCCCGCGGCTTCGGCCCACACGGCGGCAGGGTGCAGGGAGCTGGGCTTGCCCGGTTTCCCTGGACGGCCAGGGCGGTTGCCTGGTTCGCTGCGGGATGTACGGGCGCCGCGGATCTTGCCGCTTACAGCGGCCGTTGCACGCTTGAACGAGTCAGCAGCCCTGGTCAGGGGTGTGCTGGAGGACATGTGGAGGCCTTTGTTTGAGCTGGGGTGCAGGTTGGGGGTGCGATGAGCCGAACCGGCTCGTGCGGTGCCGCGGACTAAGCGGTGGCGCGTTGCTGGGGGGCGGCGACGTCAGCCAGAACGCGGGTGAGGACAACGTCAGGCGTTGCACCGGAGAATTCCGCCTCAGGATCCATCACCAAACGGTGGGTCCACACCACGGGTGCCAGTTCCTTGATGTCATCCGGAAGAACGAAGTTGCGGCCCTGGCCCGCGGCCCACACCTTGGCGGCACGAACCATGGCAAGTGCACCACGGACGGAAACACCAAGGCGGGTCTCGGAGGCGTTGCGGGTCTCCTCGCACAGCCGGGAGATGTATTCCAGCACAGCCGTGTCCACGTGGGTGGTGGCCGCGAGGTCTGCCATGTCAGCCACCGCCTGCGTGGTGATGAGCGCAGTGAGCTCCTTGGACCGGTCCTTCAGGTTGGCCCCGCCCAACAGCCGCACCGTGGAGGCGTGGTCCGGGTAGCCGATGGACGTCTTGATCAGGAAGCGGTCCAGCTGTGCTTCCGGCAGGCGGTAAGTGCCTGCTTGCTCGATCGGGTTCTGGGTTGCCAGCACCATAAACGGCCGGCCTGCCTCATAGGTGGTTCCATCCACGGTCACTCTGGATTCTTCCATGACTTCCAGCAGCGCAGACTGGGTCTTCGGCGACGCACGGTTGATTTCATCAGCCAGGACGATGTTGTTGAACACCGGACCCTTGTGGAATTCGAACTTCTGGGTCTTCTGGTCGTAGATGGTCACACCCGTCACGTCGGACGGCAGAAGGTCAGGCGTGAACTGAATACGGTTGTGCGAACCCTGGACTGTTGCAGCCAGGGCGCGGGCCAACGAGGTCTTGCCCGTGCCCGGTGCATCTTCAAACAGGATATGGCCCTCGGCCAGCATCGCCGTGAAGGTCAGCCGGATGACGTGCTCCTTGCCGAGCACCGCCTTGCCCACATTGGCCACGAGCTTCTCGAACGTTTCTGCAAACCAGGCGGCCTGCTCGTTTGTCATGGTCATCGGTTGATCCTGTTCCTTATGTATCGGTGGGGGTTTGAAGTTGTTGCCATGGGATTAGCAGCCGCCGGGGCGGGGCCCGTAGAGGTCCACTGTCGTGGACTTCACGAACCAGCCGTCCTTCGGGGAACCCTGGAGCCGGTACCACGGCGTGCCGTTGTTGTAGATGTCCTTGGTGCAATTGATGGTGATCTTGCCCCAGGAGCGTTCTACCCAGCCCACACCACATTTCGCGGGACTGCCGGGCGTGTAGCTGTCCGTTTGCCCGGGCTTACCCGGGCAGGTCCGGACAGTGCTGGCTTCCACCTGAATCTCTGATGCCGGCGGGTCCGGCGGCGGTGGCGCAGATCCGCTCCGGGACGTGTCGCTTCCGATGTTGCCGGCCTGGCCACCGCTGATGGCGCGGACTCTCAACGTTTTTGTTTCGCTGAAGCCCACGGTCGTAGAGAAACTTCTCTGCGTTGTGTCTGTCCAGCCGCCGCCTTCAAAGCTGTACTGGTAGCCGGTGACCGGCCTGCCGTTGCCGCTGGGCTGGTTCCATGTCCAGGACACCGTCTTGTCGCCGACGCCGCTGCTCTTGCTGCCGGTAACTGTCGGTGCCGCCGCAAGCCCATAGGGGTTCACGGTGTTCGATGCCGGACTCCTGTCGCCAGGCGTGGGGTTCCGCGAGGAAACTGCCCACACCACCACAGCCGTGTCTTGGCCGTTCGGTGCCGCTACAACGCCGCCCCCGGCCGGGATCTCTCCGCTGCCGGCGCCGGACGTCAGGGCATACCTATAGCTGATCTCATTGGCGGTGGCTCCGTTGCGTTCCTTCTGTGACAGTGGGTTGAAGGCCACACGGATCTTGCCACCAGCCGCGTTGGTTTCCAGCAGTGCTGCCGTAGGCGCAGCTACCATGCCTGGCTTGCCTGCTGCGCGGACCGCCGCCGACTGCTGGCTGACACCGCTGACGCCGGCCTTGTTGGTTGCCGAGACCGTGAAACTGTAGTCGGTTTCGCTGTTGTCCACGGTGACATTCTGGGAGGTCGCCCCCACCGACTGGGTGGCCACGACGGCCCCGCCCCGGTACGTGGTCAACGTGTAGGCGGACACGGCGTCGCCGTTGTTGTTTGGTGCAGCCCATGTCACCTGGAGTTGGCTCTGCCCGCCAAGGGGTTTTGCACCTGCAACTGAAGGCGCAGCAGGCGTCGCCGGCACACCAGCCGGCGTTTCCGCCGCAGAGTAGGGGCTCCACTCGGACGGTTCCTTGGCGTCGTTCCGGGCCAGGACGCGGACCTTGTAGGCCACGCCGTTGGTCAGTCCGGACCAGACGTGGCTGTTGCCCGTGAGGTTTTGGATCTGGGGATTCTGTCCGGCCGGAGCCGGCGAGATCTCGAGGTCGTAGGACTTGATGGGCGAGCCCTTGCTGCCAGGAGCACTCCAGGCCACCGAGAGTTGCTTGTCGCCAAACTTCAGCGTGGGAGCAATCGGGGTGTCGGGCTTGACGTCCGGACGGACTTCGGCGGAGACCGGAGAGCGCTCGGATTCGTTGATCGCATTAGTGGCGGTGACGGCAAAGTGGTACTTCACGTTGTTGGTCAGCCCGGTCAACGTACACGTATTCGCGGGACAGTCCTGCTTGAAGCCGTTCTCCCCGTACACCGTGTACTTGGTGATGGGTGAGCCACGATCTGCCGGCGCGTTCCATGTCAGCAACGCTGTCTGGTCGCCCACGCTTTGAGCCAGCGGCGTGGTGGGCGCGGCGGGCTTGTCCTTGACGGTGAGGCGGATGCGGGCCGTGGCGTATCGCGAGGTTTCGCCCGTCTTGTCGCCCACTACGTAGGCAACAACCATGGTCCCGGTGAAGCCCGACGACGGCGTGACGGTCACGTTTCCGCCGCTGACCTCTGCCGTGCCTTCGCCCGTCTCAGTGACCGCAGAGATGATCTTCAGCGGGGTATCCGGGAACGGGTTGGAGTCGTTCGCCAACGCATTGACCGTCACGGAATTCCCGGATTTCGCATCCGGTTCAAGGTCGTCATTAGCCACCGGCTTGGGTCGGTTGGAGGCCGTCAATGACAGTTTGTACGTCGCGACCGCTTCGAGGCCCCGCGGATCCTTCGCTTTCACCTGGACCGTGCCGCCTTGACCGATCTGCACCGAGTCTTCGGCGGAGACCTTCAGGGTCTTGCCGTCAAGGCTCACCCTGAATCCACCCGGGGCTGCACCGGCCAGCTCATACTTCATGTTCTGAACGTCGTCGGAATCGGGATCCGACGCGAGTTTCTCCAGGTCCAGGCTGGCCGAGTCACCCTTGGGAACGTCCACGTCGCTGCCCAGCAGCACCGGCGGGTTGTTCTTGTTCGGATCCGGCAGCACCTTGGTGCGGATGCTCAGGGTCGACTTCAAGCCGTTGGGGTCGTCGGGGCCGCTTCCGTCAGTGACTTCGAAGCTGATGGAACCGGGACCAACGTATTCAGCGCCGGCCGTGTACTTAAGTGCCGTTCCATTGCCCGCTACGGGGTCGCTGCCGTCGGCACCGATGAGTTTGATGCGGTCCGCCTGGGTCAGCCGCGGCGACTTCCCCTCGCGGACCTTGACCCATTCGGCCAGGTTCACGGTGACGGACTGGCCTGAAACCAACTCCACCACATCATCCTTGGCGAGCGTCGGAACCTGCTGCCCGATGCCCGGAACCCAGATGATGGCAGTGGACTTCTGGCCGTCCACATCCTCCACGGTGTACGGCACCAACTGCGGCTGCTCGGTGAGGTCCACCACCACGTTGCCTTCGGAACCGGGACGGGCCGTATCCAAGCCTGTGGTGACCTTGAGGTTCTCCCCCACGCCGTCCGGATCCTCGTCGTTTTTGAGGACCGGAACGTCCACGGCGGTCTTGCCCAGTGTCTGGGCTGACGTGACGCGGTCATCGCGGGCGATGGGAGCCTGCAGCGGAATGTCGTTCTTGACGTTCACCCTGATGCTGGCCTGGCCCACGGCGTCCCGGTCATCGGCTACGGAATAGCGGACGTTGACCGTCCCCTCGGCCGCAGGAGCGGTCACCAGGACGCGACCGCTGGTCTTGCTGACTTGGGCCTCGAGGCCTGCATCGGCTTCAATGCTGTCCGTCAGGATGCGGATGATGTCACCGTCGGGATCGGTGTCGTTGACGGTGGCGTCCACGGCGATCTGACGTCCGGGACGGACCTGCACTTCGTCATCCACCGGGGCAGGCTTCTGGTTGTCTTCACCGCGGGGCGCGACGCCGACAGTCACCGTTCCGGTGTTGACCGCACCTTGGCGGTCAATCACCTTGTAGCGGAACGTGTCGGTTCCCGCGCCATCGCCGGCGGCGACGAAATCGATGAAGCTGCTTCCCGCCGTCGCAGTTCCCATGGTGGGTGTGCTGTCGATGCCGGTCAACTGGACCGAGTCGCCGTCGGGGTCGATTCCGTCCAGCGGTACCGGAATCCGGACGCTGCCGCCGGCCACTACGCGTGCGGTGAGGTTCTGCGGCTGCGGACGTGAGTTCTGTGCGCCTTCGAGCGGCAGGATGTGGATGGTGACGGCTGCCGCGCTCTTCTGGCCCTGCGGGTCCACGGCGTTGTAGATGGCACGCACGGTCTTGGGAGTGGGGCCGGCAATGAAGCGCAAGGTCTTTTCGGAAATGAACGCCTTGCCGTCCTCGTCCGGAATGGTCTGCGCCAGTACGGGATCGACGGACAGTTCTTCACCCTGCGGGTGCGTGTCGTTGTCCAGGACCGGAATGGTCACGACGTCGTTGACCCGGACGTTGACTTCGTCGGGTTTCGGCTGGGGAGCCTCGACGACGGCGGGGGCCGGCACCGGGACGACGCCCACGGTGCCTGTGGCCGAGCCGCGGCCGTTCGACATGGTGTAGCTGAACACGAACGGCTCTTTCGCGCCAAGGACATCGGTAACGCGCAGCACGCTGTGGTCAATCACGCTGACCGAAGCGGACGAGCCGTCGGGGACGGTGACGGATTGGAGGACCAGCACGCCGCCGGAAGGATCGGAGTCGTTGGCCAATGGATCCACCAGCACGCTGCCGCCCACGGGGAGCAGAGCGACGTCATGAACCGCGACAGGCGCTCCAGAGTCCTTGCCTGATTCGACGTCAACACGGATCAGGCCTTGGCTGCTTTGGGGCCCGTTGCTGGCGATGTAGGTCAAGTAGATCGGGCCCGGCGTGGTGCTTCGGAAGGTGAACGTACCGCCGTCGGTCACTGGACCCAGCTCCGCCGGTCCGGCGGCTTCTACGTGGGCAACGCGCAAGGCGCCGCCATTGGGGTCGACGTCATTCTTGAGCGGTGCGATGACCAGGTCCTGGCCGACTACCGCCGTGACATGGTCGGCGTTGACCACCGGCGCCAAGGCGCCGGGGGGCTGAACGTTGACAACGATCCGGCCCGTGGTGGTGGCCCGGCCGTCCCACACGGTGATGGTGACGTTTTTCTTGCCCGGTGCTGCACCCGAGTCCTGGTAGGTGAGCAGGCCATCGCGACGGACTTTCACCTGGTCCTGGTCGTTGTCCGTCTTGGCATCCAGGAGGACGAGGTCGTCTCCGTCGGGATCCATCCAGTCGGTCAGGATGTTCTGGCTGACGGATTTGCCCTGCTCCACCAGCATGGTGGTGGGCTCGCCGCGTTTGAAGAAGGGAGGCTTGTTTTCCTCCGGAGCCACGACGCGCAGCGTGACCTGTCCGCCGGCGGACAAGCCGCGTCCGTCCGAGGCGTTGTAGTCGAAGGTTTCCGTTCCCGGCTTCGCGTCAGCGGGGACCTTGATCTGGAACGCTGAGCCACCGTAGATGTTCTCCAGCGCCCCGGATTTGGGTCCGTTCGCACCTACCGCAGCGGTGAGGACATCGCCGTCGGGGTCTGAATCATTGTCCAGGATGCTGAGGATGGAGGTCCGGCCCGGCCGGACACCGAACTCGTCCGGCTTGGTTTCAGGCGCACGGTTGGGCTTGGTGCGGTCCGGGAGAACGTTGATGGTGTTGTTGTCCGCGGACTCCTGGTCCTGGTCATCGGACTGGTTCTTGGGCGGGACAACATCGTCCCAGTTGTTCACGAGCTGCATGTTCTGGTTGACCAGCCACACACTGCCCGAGTTCACGTCATTGAGGACTACGAGGTCGCGGTTGACGCGGAAAACGTAGCTGGGTGAAGCACTGGCCTTGGGGACGTCGTTTTTCTTGTCGTCCGCGTCGTTCTCGCAGTCGCGGACATACTTGTTGGCCCCGGACCAGGCAGCGTGAACGCATTTGCCCACCTGCACAGGTGCTGCCGGGATGCCTTCGCCGTCGGCATTGACGGTTGCAGCGGTGGAACCGTCCAAGGGCTGCTTCAGGAGGGCTTTGCGCGTGGCGATGGCAACGAAGCTGCTGTCTTCGCCGCTCTGCTGCAGCTTGGCTTCCCGTGCATCCTGCAGCTGGAGTTTGCGGCCGCCGGGCAGGAACAGGTTCCCGGAACCCGCATCAAGGACAACAGGCTTGTCCCCCACTACGGCAATCTGAAGGTCGCCGGCGCCTTTGAGTTCGTCCACTTTGGTGACCTGCGAGTCAGTCCGCTCGCCATTGGGATCCACTGTGGTGACGGTGATTTCGCCCTTCCCCGGATCCGCTGTGTAGATGCGGTTGTCGGCGCCCACTGCGGAGACCAAGCCTTGGTCCCCTGTCAGGACAGGCTCCGTGCCTTCTTCGTCGAAGCCGTTGACCGTGGAGGGAGACAACGCCCATACCTTGCCGCGGGCGGGATCGGTCACCGACAGTACGGTGGAGCCATAGCTCACCTGCGACGACGACGGCAGCTGCTTATCGCCGCCAAGCTTCAGGTTCGCTGCTGAGACCTGGTTGATGGTGGAACCGGCTTCGTCGTCGACAAAGACGTTGCCGTCATGCTGCAGGACATCAAAGGTGGTGGTTGCCGGAGTCACGGCACCATCAAGAACACGCGACGGGTAATTCAACCGGCCCACGGCGTTCTTGGTTTTGCTCACCACCCACACGCCGCCGTCGTTCAAATCCACCTCAGTGGTCTTGAAACCCGGGTACAGCACAGCCCCGGCGATCAACAACGCGCCCGCTGCGGTGCCAGCAGTTCCCGCTATGAACTTTTTGTTTTGACGCCTTGTCAGCCCCAGCTTGCCGAAGAAATTTCTCACAGCCCCAAAATTCCCTTGATATACAGCCGCCCCCCAGCGGCGTCCGGGCCAACCGACACATGCCGGCAGCCGTGCATTCCGCAGTACCCCCATACGGCGGCGGAATTTTCAGTCCCTAAGACTATCCCACGCACCCCACGTCCAATCGAGGACACCCGAGACCGGGCTATCCATTGGCTTTGACAGACTACGGCCTTAGCTACCGGCTGCGCGATGGGGAGATCTGCCCCGCGCCTGACCTTTATAACGGTCAGCACGGGGGCGCTCCGATGCCTGCGGGGTCCGGAAGGTGGGTGTGACCTGCGATGATGTACCGGCCCACGTTGCGGTAGGAGCCGGATTCGATCCTCCACCAACGGTGCATGCCGGTCCAGTTATCCGTTTGGTCAATGTAACAACGCACCACAATGGGGCCTTGATCGGCGGAAGCCATCCATGGCGGGGTGTTGTTGCTTTGCCCGTCACACGTTTTCCTGTTCGGATCGTAGTTGGCCCCTCCTGCTGTAAAGCTGCAAGACCGCACCACCGCGCCTGGGTTCATAGTGGTGGTCCACTCCCCCTGGCGTCCGGACTTGGCACTGGTCGACGCCAGGCCGCCGCCCGTGCCGAGAGAGTTGAACGTCTGCACCGTGATGCTATGTGCTTCTTCCCACCCGGCAGTGTTGATCGTGCGGCTACCGGAGGCTCCTACCGTCTCCCAGCCCCCACTATCGATGCGGATCTTCGTCGTCTTGACGTCATTGGTGGACGATGAGGGAGATGACCAATTGAAGGTCACCGATTTCTGGTTCACGGCACCGTTTGACCCCGACGCCGAGGGCGTACCCGGCGCACCAAATGGCGTGGCGGATGGCGCGGCAGCGGCATCGGAACTGGGCGCCACGGTTGAATGTGCCGTCACTGTCACAGTGGTGGCCTGGCCGTTGGCGAACCCTCCTACGGTCTGCCCGGGCTGGATGGCACCGGAACGTCCGCCTGCGGAGTAGGTGTAGCTGACTTCGTTGGCCTTGGAGCCATTGCGCTGGGTATCGCCGAGCGCACTGAAGTTGATGGTGAGCTGGCCACCAGCGGCGCCGGTGTTGGCCGGCGTCGCGCTGACGTTTTGAACGGTACCCAGTTTTCCGGTGGCCCTTCGCGGCGGTGACGCGGCGCTGACCAGGCTCTTGCCTGCTTTGTTCTCGGCCTGGACAGTAAACGTGTACGCCGATTCGTTGGTGGAAACCTTGAAGGTGGCTGTCCGGACGTTCCCCGGAATGGTCTGAGTCTGGGTGGTGCCGCTGCCACCACTCATGGTGACGTAATAGCTCTTGATGGGGTCACCATTGATGCCCGGCTCAGCCCAGTCGACGCGGAGCTGGTTTTGCGCACCGACTGCGGACACCACAGTGGTACTCGGCGGCGCCGGTGTTGCGGGGATACCGGCAGGGTGGTCCTCGGCTGAATACAGCCCCCAGTCGGACGGGCCAAGATCGTTGACGGCCTGCGCGCGCACTTTGTACTTCACACCGTTGGTCAGGCCCGGCCAAGTGTAGCTGAGGCCGGTGACATCGTTCTTGACGGCAATGCCGTTGGCGGGCGGCGGAGAGATCTCCAGGTTGTAGTGCTTCACCGGTGAACCCTCGGTTTTGGCAGGGGTCCAAGTGATCGCCAGGTCCTTGTCGCCGGCCTTGACCGTGGGCACGTCCGGGGGCGACGGCTTCTCATCCGGAGTGATCTCGTTGGAGGGCACGGAGGGCTGGGATTCGCCTACCTCATTGGTGGCAACCACGGTGAACACATACTTGACGTTGTTGGTCAGTCCAGTCAACGTACACGTCGTCGTGGGGCACTCCTGCTGGAACCCGGCCGCTTTCACCGTGTACTTGGTGATGGCTGCGCCATTGTCCGACGGCGGCGCCCACTTGAGGACAGCCGTTTTGCTGCGGACGTCCGTAGCCACCGGCGCCGAAGGAGCATCGGGCTTGTCCCTCACGGTGATCCGGACACGGCCCACGGCTTGCCGGCTGGGATCATCGGTCTTGTCCTTGATGGTGTACCTGACTACCAGGACCCCCTTGAAGCCGTCGGCGGGCGTCACCGTGATGGAGTCGCCTCCAATGGCAGGCTCGCCTGATGCGGATCCGGTTTCCACCACGGCGGAAAGCACGGTCAAGGGTTCGCTGAAGGGGTTGAAGTCGTTGCCCAGCACATTGATGGTTTCGGACTGGCCGGCGTTGGCCTTGTCGAGGACATCATCGTTCGCTGCCGGTTTGGGTCGGTTCGATGAGACTACGGAGACGGTAACGGCTGCCTTCGCAGGCTCCGAGCGGCCATCGGTCACCTTGAGCGGCACGGTCCCGCGGGCGCCGGGGTTCAGTGAACCCCCGGGGGTGATTTTCAGGACCGTACCCTCCACCCGCGCGTCGAATCCGCCGGGCAGGTCACCGTCCACGCTGAACGTGAGCTTGCCTTGGTCCTGCTCATCGACGTCCGCGGCAAGGTTGGCCAGGTCCAGTTCGGTAGTGTCCCCCTTTGGCGCTTCAATCGCAGCTCCACTGAAGGAGGGGGCGTGATTGGCGTTGGGGTTCGGGAGCACCTTGGTCTGGATGGTCAGAGTGGACTTCAAGCCCTCGACATCGTCGGGACCACTGCCGTCGGTCACTTCGAAGGTGATGGACCCGGGCCCCACGTACTCAGGCCGGGCCGCATACCTCAGCGCAGTACCGTCACCAGCAATGACGTTGGTGGAGTCACCGCCCAGGACACGGATCTTGTCCGCCACCGTGATGCGGGGTTGACGGCCGTCCCTGACCTTGACGTGATCTTGAAGGGCCACAGTAACTTCCTCCCCCGCGGTGACCTCCACGATCTCAGTGGTGGAAAGCGTGGGGTACTGGAGGCCCTGCCCTGGAATCCACATGACGGCGGTGGCTGACTGCCCGTCAATATCGGTGACGGTGTACGGAATCAACTGGTCCTCGGGCAGGAGTGTCACCACCACGTTGCCTGCGGTGCCGACTCGCGCATTCGGGTTTCCGTCCGGCAGGGAAATGGTGAGGTCCTCCGCCACGCCGTCGGGATCGGAATCGTTCTTCACCACCGGAACGTCAACCGCAGTCTTACCCAGGGTCTCGGCCAGCGTGATTCGGTCGTCCACTGCCACGGGAGCATGGAGGGGCGCGGTCGGGCTTGTCTGGACACGGATGACCGCGGCCGCTTCAGCCTTCTTATCGTCCTGAATCCGGTAGCTGATGCTGTCCGTGCCGGCTGCACCCGGCGCCATGAGGACCACCTTTCCTGCGGCAGCTTCAACCTGCAGTTCCGGTTTGGCCTCGAACGCAGACACCAAAGCGATGGGGTCGCCGTCGGGGTCTGAATCGTTTTTCAGTGCGTTCACCGCCACCCGTCGTCCGGGCCGGACATCGATGACGTCGTCCACCGCAATGGGCTTCTGGTTATCGGCTTCCGCAGGCGCAATGCCCACGATCACCGTGCCGGTGTTCTCCGCACCGATACGATCCCGTACGCGGTAGCTGAACGTGTCAGTGCCTGCAGACGTGCCTCCGGCGGTGAACTCGAGGTACCCATCCCGCAGGATGGCTGTCCCCAGCTCGGGAGCTTTATCGATGCCCATCAGTTGCACCGAGTCGCCATCGGCATCGATACCGTCCAGGGGAACGGGGATCCTTACCGTCATCCCCGCAACCACGCGGGCTGTCAGATTCCGGGGCTCCGGCCTGGTGTTGGTGGCGTCGTCGCGGGCGCGGATGCGGATGGTGACTTGCTGCGAGTCAGTTTGGCCCGAGGCATTGCTGACCTTGTAGATGGCATAAACGGTGGTGGGTTCCTCGCCAGCGATGTAGCGCAGGGTGTTGCCGGCAAGGAAGATCCGTCCGGCTTTTTCGTCCGGCTGCTGGGCCAGGACCGGGTCCAGCGTCAGTTCTCCACCATTGGGATCCGTGTCGTTCTCCAAGACCGGGATGGTGACGACGTCGCCGGCACGCACGGAGACCTCGTCCGGTTTGGCCTGCGGTGCCTGAAGTTTGGTGGGCGCCGGGACAACCTGGACTGAAATATCCCCGGTTGCGGAGGCTTTGCCGTTGGAGATCGTGTATTTCAACGAGAGCTGCCCTTGGGCCCGGATGTCGGTGATCTTGATGACCGAGTGGTCAAGGACCGCGACCGAAACCGGGAGCCCGTCGGCTGCCGTGACCGACTGGACCACCAGAACGCCCCCGCCGGGATCCGAGTCATTGCCCAACACATCAACCACAGTGCTGCCACCGCTGGGCAGGAGCGCTATATCGCGGACAGCAACGGGCGCACCGTCACTGTTGCCGGAAACGACGTCGACACGCACCAGCTGCTGCGCACTCGCGGGCCCGTTGGTCACCATGTAGGTCACATAGTGGGGACCCACGGTCGTGGAATTGAAAGTAAAGGTTTGCTGGTCGGGCCCCACCACGGCTGTTGACTGCGGATCCGGCTGTGCCTGAGCCAGCCGCAACGTGCCGCCCTGGGGATCGGTATCGTTCTTGAGCGGCGCGATCACCGTGTCCTGGCCCGCCACCGCAACTACGTGGTCCGCGTTCGCGATCGGCGGCAGTGCGCCGGGAGCACGAACGTCAACACTGATCTGCCCTTGGGTGGTCAGCGACCCGTCCGAAACACTGACAGTCAGCGTTTTACGGCCCGGCCCCGCCCCCGAGTCCTGGAAGGTGAGCAAGCCATCAGGCCTGATCCGCACCTGGTCCGCGGGATCGCTGCTGGAGACGGCGACGGCAAAGATGTCATCGCCGTCGGGGTCCAACCAATCGGTGAGGACAAACTGGCTGGCGATCTTTCCGGACTGGACCACCACGGCGTTGTTCCGGTTGGGTTTGGGCTGGGGGGCATTGTTTTCCTCCGCAGGCACGATCCTCAGGTCGACGTCCGCGCCGCCTGTACCGCCACGGCCATCATCCACCGAATACTTGAAGGTTTCGGAGCCCGTGGTTCCTGCGGGGACTGCGATCTGGAAGCCGGTGCCACCGTAGACAGCGGACAAAGCGCCTGACTTCAATGGCTCGCTGGTGCTGACCGTGAGGACGTCGCCGTCGGCATCGGCGTCGTTGTCCAGGACGGGCAGGACAGTGGTCTTCCCGGCCCTGACCCCGAAGGCATCAGGTTTGGCTACCGGCACGGTGTTGGGTTTGCTGCGGTCCGGAAGGACTGTCTGCTGGACTTCATCCGCAGAGTCCTTCTCGGCGTCGTCCGAGGTCTGCTGGGGCGGGATGACGTCATCCCAGTTGTTGACCAGCTGCATGTTCTGGTTGACCATCCAGACGTTGCCTGAGTTGACGTCGTTCAGCACCACGAGATCGCGGTTGACCCGGAAAACGTACGACGGCGACGCACTCGCCTTGGGAACGTCGGACCGCCTGCTGTCTGCCTCGTTGGTGCATTCCCGGACGTATTTGTTGGCACCGGACCACGCTGCGTACGTGCAGGATCCCAGATGCACCGGCGCGGCCGGAATCCCCTGACCGTCCGCTTGGACCGTCTTGGCGGTCCCGCCGTCCAGGGGTTGCAGGAGCAGTGCCTTCGGTGTGGCGATGGCGACGCTGTTGGCGTCCGGGCCGCTCTGCTGCAGCTTGGCTTCCCTGGCATCGTCCAGATGCACCCTGTTGCCCCCGGGCAGCACGATCTCGCCTGTGGCCGCATTGAGGACCACTGCTTTGTCGCCGACGGTTGCCAACTGGACCTCGCCGTCGGCCTTTAAGGCGTCGTCTTTCCTGACCTGTGAGTCCACGGACTTACCGTCAATGTCTACCTTTGTGGCCGTCAGTGTCCCGGTTTTCGGGTCCAGCGTATGGATGGTGTCGTCCACACCCACCACTGAGACCACACCGGGCGACTGCTCGAACAAGGGTTCCGACTCGTCGCTGAAACCGCCGATGGAGGTGGGCGAAACAGCCCAGACTTTGCCCTGGGACGGGTCGGTGACAGCCAGTACTTTGTTGCCGAAGCTCACTTCCGCGGAGCCCGGCAGTTTTTGGTCGCCGCCGAGTTTCATATTGGCTGCACTGACGGGGTTGATGGTCCCGCCGTCCGCGTCATCGATGAAAATATCGCCGGCCTGCTGAAGGATATCGAAGTTGGTGCTGGCCGGGGTCACTGCCCCATCCAGCGACTTGGAAGGGTAGTTCAGCCGGCCGGCCGCGTTCTTGGTCTTACTGACCACCCAGACGCCGCCGTCGTTCAGTTCCACCTCGGTGGTCTTGAACCCCGGGTAGAGGATGGCACCTGTTACCAGGACAGCCGCTGCGGCAGTGAAGGCAGTGGCTGCGATGACCTTACGCCGGCGGTTATTGGCACGGCGTTTTCCGGACCCATCAGGCAGAGCCATCCAACATTCCCCCACAGTTCAGGCAGCACGAAGCAGCCGGCGCCGACCCCCACGGCGAAACACGACACGATCAACGCACAGCCTACCGGGTTACTCCATCGATTAGCTAAGTCGTGACGTGAATCGCACACTGAAATCCCGCCTCAACCCCCGCACGCTCTCTCACATAACAGCCCTTAAAGCCGATCGCTCGCTCACTTTCCTGAGGAAAGTGAGCGAGCGTTCGGCTCAAGCCCGAGGAAAGTGAGAGAGCGTGCGCCTTGAAAGGCGGGCTGTCAGAAGGCGCCTAGTCCAGCACGAGTCCCTTGCCGCGGCCACGGGCCAGCATGACGGGATGAATCTCGCCGAAACCGCGAACATTTTCAGACTTCTGCGGAACCAGGACGAACCTGTCATCCTGCCCCAGCGCAGCGGCTGTCATGGCATCCACCAAAACGGTGCCGGGCTGGGCCAGGGTGGTGAGGCGGGCAGCGAGGTTGACGGTTGGTCCGTAGATGTCGCCCAGCCTGGACAGGATACGGCCCCAGACCATGGAGACGCGGCATTGCGGCAGGATTTCGTCCTCGGTGAAGGCCTGCGCCAACGCCAGGGAGATCTCGGCCCCGGCTGCGGGCGTCTCGGCAATGTAAAGGACTTCATCGCCCACGGTCTTGACCAACCGGCCGCCACCCACGGAGATAATTTCGGCGCACTTGTTCTCAAAGCGCTGTACCAACTGAGCGAGGGTCTTCTCATTCATGCGGCGCGAGAGGCTGGTGTAGGAGACGAGGTCGGCGAAGCCCACGGCCCGCGCCAGGGGCAACGGCGAATCGTCCTCGTCGCCCTCGCGGCCTTCCTCACTGGCTTGGAGCCCGGCTTCAGCGCGAACCGCCAGGCGTTGCACACCTGCATTGAGTTGACGGCGGTAGGAGTAGACCAGGATCTCTTCGAGCGAGTCCACCAGGCCGGGCAGCTGACCTACCAGTTGCTTACGGGCCACGGCATCCGGAATGCCCTGCTCGGACACCATGTCTTCCACCAGGGCCTCTATCTGCCAAACCACCATGCGGTCCGTCATCTGCCCGATCGACCGGGTGACAGAAATGGCGGCTTCCTCGGTCAGGACGCCGGCCCGGACAAGGTCCAGGATGGTGGACAACGCCGCCTGGTCGCGTTCCGTAAAAGCGACGTCTTCGTCGCCGAAGTTCGGGAATCCCAACGCACGCCAAATTTTGCGGGCGGACAGAATGGATACCCCTGCCCCTGCGGCAACTTCACGACGACGAAGCTTACGTTCGCCGCCCAGCAGCTTTGATTCCAGTGCTTTGATGGCCAGTCGCTCGGCAGACATGACGCCCGTGGGCGGACCGCTCTGCACCGCAACCGGAGCAGGCCCCGCGTCGGTGTCCTCATCCACGGAAGGTTCGGGAACGGCGTCGAACTCCCGGTCCAAGTCCTCGCCGGACTGCTGATCCTCAACGCTCATCTCTTCCACCTTCTCTCAGCTCCCATGGCAACTGGTCATAGTCCGTCAATACTTGGCCCTCAAAAACCTCACCTTGCGGGAGTTCGTCCATCGCGTCAAGAATGAATCCCCGGAATTTCGCGACGTCCGGAACATCCGCCAGGATGGCCGTTCCGGAGTGCCCGGTATCCAAGGATATATTCCCGGAGTGCAATGTCCGTTGGAGCATGCTCTGGTGGACGCCCACGTTGCGGACCGCCATGAGCGATACCTGCCAGTCTCGGCGTCGAAACATTCCATATTTGGCAAGTATCCGTCTGCTCGTCAGGATGTAGCGGACGGAGTTCCAGCGCATGACGCGGCGCAGGCTGTAAGCCAGCAACAACCATGCTGCGAGTACCAAACACAGGCCAACCAGCCATGGTGTCCATTCCACTGTAATTAACGGCGCCACTCGCTGGGCATTTCCTTTGACAATCCAGGCGCAGGCATAACCGGTGAGGGCAGGTGCAACCAGGAAGGCAAGCACGGGAAAGAAGAGGGAGCGGGCCTGTTGGCGTGTGATGGTGATGACCTGCTCTCCAGGAAGCAGCTCTTTACGCATAACCGCTTTCTGTGGCGCGCAGGTGCACCACATCACCAGCTGTCACAACATGTTCCCTGCCGCCGTGGTCCACCACCAGCAAGGAGCCGTGCTCGTCCAAACGCGAAGCATGGCCCACAAGCTCGTGATCTCCCGGCAAGTGTGCCCGGACCTCCCGGCCCAACGTCACCATGGCCGACTCGACCCGCTTGTGGAGGGAAGGTCCGCCGGCCAGACCGGCAGCGGGGTCCCCTTCTGAATTGCAGAAGCTACGGTAAAGCCGGGCGAAGCGGGACAGGTAGCTTTTCAGCAGCGCGGTGCGGTCCGTCGTCGTGGCCCCTTCCAAGGCCAACGACGTAGCTGTCTTGACCGGCAACTCCTCCTCAGCCAGCGTCACGTTGAGGCCCACTCCGAGGATCACTGCGGGAACCGAGCCATCGCCGATGTTTGTCATCTGCGCCAGGATGCCCGCGATCTTGCGGCCGTTGACCAGGACGTCGTTGGGCCACTTGATATCGGCTGTTACCCCGGCCGTTTCCTGCAAAGCCTCGCGCAGGGCGACCGCAGCAAGAAGGGACAACCACGAATAACTCTGCGTTGGTACCGGCATGCCCTCTGCCGTAACAGGACGGAGCACTATGGACACCGACACCGCTGAACGCTCAGGCGACTCCCAGTGCCGGTCCAGCCGTCCACGCGCCGCCGTCTGGTGTTCGGCGGTCAGAACGGAAAGGTCAGCCCACTTTTTGGGCTCAACGGTGACCGCCCGTACCAGGTCCTGGTTGGTGGACCCTGTGGACTGGACAACGGTCAGTTGCGAAATGCCCGTGGCAGACAGGAAGTCCGACTGCAGCAACGCTTCACGGTCCAAGGCAGGCCGCTCGGGACCGGCGGCTGGGAGGTGGGGTTCGCTGCTGTCTGGCTGTTCGGCATCCATAGCTGAATCCTATCCAGTTACGGCGGTCCGGGACGGCCCACGGTCCTGAAAAGCGGCTGGGAATCCGCCTAGAGAAAAATGTCCGGAACCAGGCGGTCTTCGGGCGCTCCCAGGCTGTACGGCGAAAAGTCCGACACACCGGCAGCTGTCAAGACCTCTTCGTCGGTGAAGAATTTGCCTGTTGCCCCGGAACCGGTCAGGACAGCATGTGCGGCATCGGCCATGATTTCGGGGCCTCGTGCTGCTTGCACGATTTGCTGCCCGCCGGGCATGTTCCGGATCGCGGCTGTATCAATCAGCGTGCAAGGCCAGAGGGAGTTGACCGACACGCCGTCGTTCTTGAGCTCTTCGGCCAATCCCAGGGTGGTCAGGCTCATTCCGTACTTGGCCATGGTGTAGGCAAGATGCATGCCGGCCCATTTCGGGTCCAGGTTCAGGGGCGGGGAAAGGGTGAGAATGTGGCCGTGGCTGGATTCCCTGAGCGCCGGCAGCGCCAGCTTGGAGAGCAGGAAGGTGCCACGGACATTAATGTCCTGCATGAGGTCGTAGCGCTTCATGTCCACGGCATCGGTGCGGGACAGGTCGATTGCCGAGGCGTTGTTAACCACGACGTCGATCCCCCCGAAACGCTCGACGGCGGCGGTTACTGCTGCGGCGACGTCGTCATCGTTGCGGACGTCCCCGACGAGCGGCAAGGCCTGGCCGCCGGCCGCCACCAATTGATCCGCGGCGGTGAAGACTGTGCCTTCGAGTTTGGGATGGGGGTCCCCCGTCTTGGCCATGAGCACGATATTGGCGCCATCGCGGGCCGCGCGGGTGGCGATGGCCAAGCCGATGCCCCGGCTGCCGCCGGACATGAGGATGGTCCGGCCCTTGAGCGAACCGGTGGCCACGTAGGGAGTTTGCGTCGGCGCAGGTGCGCGGGAAGCGTCGTTGCTTGAAGTCATGGGGACACTCTAACCCAACTATGTTACTGACGGGTAACATAGCGATGGCTTTGGCTTGGACGCGGAAAATTGTAGGGTTTCTACAGCAGTTCGCGGCTAAGGCGTCACTAGACTGGCCTGCGGGGCCTGTTCTTTGTACGGAAGCTACTTAAGCTTTGGGACCAACACCGAACTGCGCCAGCGAAAATCAGCTACAGAGCCGGAGACACTTGATGAGCCACGATCTGACAACGACAGCGGGAAAGATTGCCGACTTCCGCGACCGCCAGGCCCGTGCAGAGCAACCTTCCGGCCCGGAAGCGATTGAGAAGCAGCACGCACGGGGCAAGAACACGGCCCGCGAACGCATCGACCTCTTGGTTGATCCGGGCTCCTTTGTCGAGTTCGACGCCCTGGCAGTCCACCGCTCCACCGCCTTCGGCATGGAGAAGAAGAAGCCCCTCGGCGACGGCGTGGTCTCCGGATACGGCACCGTTGATGGCCGCCTCATCGCCATCTACAGCCAGGACTTCAGCGTCTACGGCGGCTCCCTGAGCCAGGTCAACGGCGAGAAGATCGTCAAAGTCCAGGAATTCGCCCTCCGCAACGGTTGCCCGGTTGTGGGTATCAACGACGGCGGCGGCGCGCGTATCCAGGAAGGCGTGGCTTCGCTGGCCATGTTCGCTGACATCTTCCGCAACAACGTCCACGCTTCCGGCGTGGTCCCGCAGATCTCCCTCATCATGGGTCCGTGCGCCGGCGGCGCCGCCTACTCCCCCGCCCTGACCGACTATGTGGTCATGGTGGACAAGACCTCGCACATGTTCATCACCGGCCCGGACGTCATCAAGACTGTCACCGGCGAAGACGTGGACATGGAAACCCTTGGTGGTGCCCGCCAGCACAACGCCACCACCGGAACCTCCACCTACCTTGCCTCCGACGAAGCAGACGCGATCGAATTCGTCCGCGAACTCCTGGACTTCCTGCCCTCCAACAACCTGTCCGAAGCACCCGTGGTGGAGCACGACCAGGAACTGGAACTCAACGACGACGACCTCGCCTTGGACGCGCTGATCCCCGATTCCGCCAACCAGCCGTACGACATGCGCAAGGTCATTGAGCAGATCGTGGACGACGCGCACTTCCTGGAAATGCAGTCCCTGTACGCCCCCAACGTGATGATCGGCTACGGCCGCGTTGAGGGACACACCGTGGGCATCGTGGCCAACCAGCCCATGCAGTTTGCCGGAACCCTGGACATCTCCGCCTCGGAAAAGGCTGCCCGCTTTGTCCGCCACTGCGATGCGTTCAACATCCCCATCATCACCCTGGTGGACGTCCCGGGCTTCCTGCCCGGCAAGGACCAGGAATTCCAAGGCATCATCCGCCGCGGCGCCAAGCTCCTCTACGCCTACGCCGAAGCAACGGTCCCCAAGCTCACCGTGATCACCCGCAAGGCCTACGGTGGCGCGTACATCGTGATGGGCTCCAAGAAGCTCGGCGCAGACCTGAACCTCGCCTGGCCCACCGCCCAGATCGGCGTCATGGGCGCCCAGGGTGCCGTGAATATCCTGTACCGTCGCGACCTTGCTGCTGTTGCCGAAGCCGGCGGTGATGTCGAGGCCAAGCGCGCCGAGATCATCCAGGGTTACGAGGAAGAACTCCTCAACCCGTACCAGGCAGCCCAGCTGGGCTACGTGGACGCCGTCATCGCTCCGTCCGACACGCGCCTCCAGATCATCCGCGGCCTCCGCGCCCTCCGCGACAAGCGCGCCAGCCTGCCCACCAAGAAGCACGGAAACATCCCGCTGTGACCACGCCGAAGCATCGCGCCGATTCGGCGCCGGACGCCGCGCCCACTGAACCACTGTTCTCTGTGGTCAAGGGCGAACCGACATCCGAAGAGCTCGCGGCGATTGCCGCCGTCGTGGTTTCGCTCGGTACGCAGCAGGAGGCTGCCGCAGCCAAGCCGAACGTCCGGCATTGGGTGCGACGCCAGCAGCTGCGGCTGGACCCGTCACCGGGCCCTGGCGCATGGAAGCGCAGCCGCGGCTAGTTTTCCCGCACGTAGAAAAGTTCAACAACCCTTTCACGTAAGCGGTGTCGCGGCTAGGCTCTGTGGGTGACTACTGCAAACACTCCTGTACGCCCGAAGTCCGCCATCGATGCCGTCGCTGACGCGTACACAGAAAAGTTGATCGAACTCAATCCCAGCTTCGCCACCACGCTGGGCTTGCCCGGACACGAAACCGAATATCAGGACTACTCCCCTGCCGGTGCCGAGGCTCATGCGGAAGCCACAAAGTTGGCTTTGGATGCCTTGGCAGGCCTTGAGCCGTCCGATGATGTGGATGCTGTTACCCTCGACGCCATGCGCGAGCGGCTTGGCCTGGAATTGGAGATCCACGAGTCGGGTTGGGACCTCGCCGACCTGAACAACATTGCCTCTCCTGCCCAGGACATCCGCGCCATTTTCGATCTCATGCCCACCGACACCGTGGAGCAGTGGGAACACCTTGCCGGCCGTGCAGCCAACGTTCCTGGCGCCATTGAAGGCTACATTGAGTCGCTTCGCTCCGCTGCTGCCGATGGAAAAGTCGCCGCCGCCCGCCAGGTCCGAATCGTGATCGAGCAGACGGGCCGCTACGCCTCAGAGGACGGCTTCTTCGCCAAAATGGCCACCAACGCTGCTATTGATGGCTCGCCGCTGCCCGCCGAGGTTCAGTCAAGGCTCGACGCCGGGACTGCGGCCGCGCGTTCTGCGTACAGCGCCTTGGGTGGATTCCTTCGGGACGAACTCCTGCCCCTGGCGCCGGAGAAGGACGCAGTCGGGCGCGAACGCTACGCGCTGGCCTCGCGTTCATTCGTTGGCGCCGAAGTAGATCTGGAAGAGACCTACGCTTGGGGCGTCCAGGAACTTGAGCGGCTCATCGGCGAGCAGGAGAAGGTCGCGGCGCAGATCAAGCCCGGCGCCTCCATTGAAGAAGCCAAGGCCATCCTCAATAGCGACCCTGCCCGCCAGATCAAGGGCACCGACGCCTTGAAAGCCTGGATGCAGGAACTCTCCGACCGCGCTGTCTCCGAGCTGGCCGATGTCCACTTCGACATCCCGGACGTCATGAAAACTCTTGAGTGCATGATCGCCCCCACCGACGAGGGCGGCATCTACTACACCGGCCCTTCCGACGACTTCTCCCGGCCCGGACGTATGTGGTGGTCAGTGCCGGCAGGCGAAGACACCTTCACCACATGGTCCGAAACCACCACCGTTTTCCACGAAGGGGTGCCCGGCCACCACCTCCAAGTCGCCACGGCAACCTACCGCCGGGAACTGCTGAACAACTGGCGCCGCAATGTCTGCTGGGTCTCCGGCCACGGTGAAGGCTGGGCGCTCTACGCGGAGCAGCTCATGTTGGAACTGGGCTACCTCAAGGACCCGGGCGACCACATGGGCATGCTGGATGGCCAACGGATGCGGGCAGCCCGCGTAGTGTTCGATATCGGTGTGCACCTGGAACTGCCCGTCCCCGAACGTTGGGGTACCGGCACCTGGACGCCGGATAAGGGCTTCGACTTCCTCAAAGCCAACCTCGACATCAGCGAAGGCCAGCTTCAGTTCGAATTCACCCGCTACCTGGGCTGGCCGGGACAAGCTCCGTCCTACAAGGTGGGGCAGCGTCTGTGGGAGCAGATCCGTGCCGAGCTGGAGTCCCGTGAAGGCTTCGATCTCAAGTCCTTCCACAGCAAAGCCCTCAACGTCGGCTCGGTCGGTTTGGACGTGCTGCGCAGGGCCCTGCTGGGCTGATCTGCTTGAGTGCCCCCGGCCCGAGGCCGGACATCCTCGGTGTGCTGCTCCTTCGTCACTTTGATGCACACTGCCGGATGCCCGGTCTTGGCCATGGGTTCTCGGAGACGGTCGGGATTAAGGCGAGTCCCCTGCGGCAAGGGCAGGCGGGTTTATGCTGCAGTGGGCGGTTCAATCAAACTCGATAAAGTCCCGTATCGCTGCGATCAACCATTCATCCATTGAGGCGTATTCCTTTGCCGAATGACGTAACGCCGCCCCAGTTGCATCCCGCATAACGTCGTAGTCATCGACGACTACGACGTGTATGCCAGTCCAGCAGGCCACATCATCATTGTCGGTCCTCCGTGCAATGGGAACCAGGCTCCATCCCGGAAAAACCTCATCAAGATGCTTCATTCGCTGTGCCTGCTCTGCACCGCGTAGAAGTTCCCACGGTTCCAGATCGACCATCCCACACTCAATCATGCGCTCATCTAGAGCAGGCAATACAACATTCTGCGTCAATGGTTTTCCTCCGAATTGCTGTCAATCCCATCTGAATTTTAGAACTGGCCTAACAGTTCATTTGATATGTTGAAGGAGTTCTCTCAACTGACTTTCAGCGGCATCGATGCGCCAGACTAGTTCCTCACTATAAATTGTCTCCAATACGACCGATATGGCCGCCCCTATGGCATCAGCTTCTCCTTCATCGACAGCTACAGGAAACAGCCTTCCTCATAACAGTCAAAAGATCGATGAACTCCCCAGCAACCCGGATGGGGTGTGGGGCCCGGGTCCGGTGAGGTAGCCACCGGCTCCGCTGATCGCCCCTTCGACACCGTTCTCGACGGCCAACCGGACCACAGGGTTCGTAGCCGCCTTCGTCACGAGTTTCCCGGCCAGCATTCCCGCACCACCGCCGAGCATGCCGAGGCCGCCGGAGATCGCGGCCTAGCCCCAGTTGACTTCGCCGGTGGTCGCTTTTTGGATGACTACGTCGGCGCCGAAGCTCATCAACCCCATGCCCACGACCTAGCCACCGGGGACAAACATCAACGCCGCCCCGCCCACCACAGCAAGGCCTTTCCAGCGTAGGCGTAAGGGTCCATCCCAGCCCGCTCCGACGATCGGGGCGGGGGTTGGTGAAGAGGGAGCCCAGGGTGGTGGGGTCGTAGGCGCGCTTGATGCCGCGATCCGCAGCGCGAAGGCGCGTGCCCCGAACTGGCTCTAAGAACTTTTCCGACCGTCAAATGTAAGTCCGGGCACCCGCATCACCCAAGGGAGAAGGTCCGTATCAGCAAAGACATGAATTGAATATCCTGCCGTAAAATGAAAAATTGGATTCGAAACCCCAGGAACTTCTTCGGATATGGTCATCAGGAAGCGTCCAACCAACCTCTCTGCCTCTCCGTCGAGAAGGTCAGATTCCCAAGGAAATGTTCCCTCGGGAGTTTCAAGTGTCCACGGGCAGTTCAGTGCCAGTGACCAGTTTTCGCCCATTATGCAAACGAACGGGTCGTTGGCTTCAACACGAGTCACCTGCAGCGGAAGAGCCGCCCTTAGCAGAGAGAATTGATCAGCTATCACGGCGCCAAGTTAATGTGAGTGCGTTCTCTTACGAAGAGCGCCCTTTCAGGCCTGGTGAGTCCTCGTGGTGGCTGCACTGGCTTTCCTGTGAAGGGATTGATCGACCCATCGTTGGCATTTGTAAATGAAGCCCTAAGCTGGGCGTCGCCTGAAGGTTCCATAATGCGCACTAGACTACCATCGGGCATGGTGTACATCATGCCCGGCGAGGACGTCGGCTCATTGGGAAAGCCTGCTCTTTGAAATCCTGTTTCCAACGTGGAACGACTCGTCGGTATGATGACGCCGTCTGCACTAGCAATATATGCCGATCCAGACAGGTTGGACGAACCCATCGGCGTGGCGGGTAAGTCGCCTAGGCGGGTCGTGGGCGGGGCCGGGAGGTCGACCCTGTTGGCGGCGCCACCGATAGGGAGTGCGCCTGTTCCTCCGCCGAGGGCTGTTGCGCCCAGCAACCCGGTTGGGGTGTGCGGTCCTGGTCCAGTGAGGTAGCCCCCGGCACCACTGATCGCCCCTTCGACACCGTTCTCGACGGCCATCCGGACCACAGGGTTCGTAGCCGCCTTAGTCGCGAGTTTCCCGGCCAACAATCCCGCACCACCGCCGACCATGCCGAGGCCGCCGGAGATGGCTGCTTGGCCCCAGTTGACTTCGCCGGTGGTTGCTTTTTGGATGACGACGTCGGCGCCGAAGCTCATCAATCCCATGCCCGCGAGTTGTCCGCCGGGGACGAACATCAACGCCGCGCCACCCACGACGGCAAGGCCGCCGACGACGTATTCCCAGTTGTCTCCGAGCCAGTCGCCTGCTGCGGCGAGGGCGCCGCGGGAGGAGCCGTCGTAGGCTTTCAGGTCGGCGTCGGTGAGGGGTCGCAGGCCGGTGGGGTCAGAAGTGTTGAGGGGGTTGTTTCCGGCGTAGGCGTAGGGGTTGCCGTCCCAGCCCGCGCCGAGGACGGGGGCTAGGGGGTCGGTGGAGAGGAATCCCCGGGTGGCCGGGTCGTAGGCGCGTTTGCCGAGCCATTCGAGTCCGGCGATGTCGATCCCGCCACCTGCGGTCAGGCCGATCCCGGCGGGCAACACACTACCGAACCCAGCAGCGGAACCAACCCCTGTACTGGTTGGTGTGGGGCTGCCCGGGTGTGGGGTGGTGGGGGTTCCGAGGACGGCCCAGGGATCGTGCTGGTCCGTGGGCCGGGCGGCACGCCACCCCTGCGCGGTGAAAGCGTCGCCGATGCCGGTGACCCCGCCGGGCAGGGACAACACCTGGGTTGTGTTGATCCCGGCCAGGGTCGGCACGGGTGCTGCGGTGTCCCACCACAACGGTGTCCCGTCCACGGTGGCGAGTTCACCGAGCGCGTCGACGTGGAGCCAGTGCCGGAACACCTCGGCCCCGTCCCGATCCTTTTCGATGGTGCCGGTGAGGTAGCCGGTGGGGCCCCAGGCGTATTCGGTCCAGGACCCGTCCGGGTCGATCACCCTGACCCGCCTGCCCAACCCGTCATACACATACTCGGTGACCGAACCATCAGGTTCCGTAACAGCAAGAAGCTGCCCTGCGGCGTCATAGGCGAAGGTGCGTGCCCCGGTGGGGGTGGTTTCGCGGAGCAGCCGCCCACCGGCGTCGTATTCCCACCCCACCACCGCAGCGGTGGTTCCTGTTTCTGTGGTGGTGGCGG
>NZ_JBIVTK010000012.1:0-159915 GCF_044756725.1 Paenarthrobacter sp. NPDC091669 | reverse complement strand
ATCAACAGAGGGTCGCAATCATGCCGGGGTCAGCAGGCCAGCACACCCATATCCTGCACCAGGAAACGGGCTACGAAAAAGGTAACGAGGGTCAGAGGACCTTGCGGATGGTCTCTTCGAAGCTGACTACGTGGTGCAGGGCGAGCTCGGCGGCACGGTCTTCGTCGCCGTCGGCGATGGCCGTGAGAAGGTCGGCGTGTTCGGAGATGTGGCCGGACACGGAGGGCATCTTCTCCAACATGTGGCACCAGATGCGGGTGGCCAGGTTGTCGTACCGGATGAGGACGTCTTCGAGGTGCGCATTGGCTGAGGCTTTGTAAATGAGCCTGTGAACCTGGATGTCGTAGCGCATGAGTTCCTGGGAGGAGTTGTCCTGGCCTTCAAGATCACGGATGGCGGCTGCGACTCCGCGGAGTTCGGAGCGCATGGCGGGGCTGGCCATGCGGGCGGCTTTCCTGGACGCGAGCGGTTCCAGGAGCTCGCGGATCTCGGAGACTTCGGCGAGCTGGGTGATGTCCACGCCGGTGGCGAAGGTGCCGCGCCGTGGGTACGACACCACGAGGTGGTCGCTCTCAAGGCGTTTGATGGCTTCGCGGACGGGGGTGCGCCCGATCCCGAGTTCGGCGGCGATCTGGCCGTCGTTGATGGGGTCGCCGGGCTTGATGTCCAGCATGATGAGCCGGTCGCGCAGCAGCAAGTAGGCGTTCTCCGCCAGGGATGTACCCTGCGGTACTGATTCCAGTGCTTCCAGTGCTGCGCTCATTAGTCTCTCCCGTTAGTCGCATTCATAGTCTGCTCGATGAGTTACCGCTGACCTGTTGACGACTATGTGATCTCCAACATACTATGGCAATAGTTCTAATATATCAGTTGCCTAACAGTCGGCCACTAGACACGCCTTTGAAGGAGAACACCATGGTTGAACCGCTGATCCGCCCGCTTGCACAGGCGGACCCGGAGGTCGATCAGGCGATCGCCCAGGAACTCATCCGCCAGCAGTCCACGCTGGAAATGATCGCCTCTGAGAACTTCGCTCCCACGGCCGTCATGGAGGCCCAGGGATCGGTACTGACCAACAAGTACGCCGAGGGCTACCCGGGCAAGCGCTACTACGGCGGCTGCGAACACGTTGATGTGATCGAACAGCTGGCCATCGACCGCCTGAAGTCACTGTTTGGTGCCGAGTTCGCGAACGTCCAGCCGCACTCCGGTGCCCAGGCCAACGCCTCGGCCATGCACGCGCTGATCACCCCGGGCGACACCATCATGGGCCTGAACCTGGCCCACGGTGGCCACCTGACCCACGGCATGCGCATCAACTTCTCCGGCAAGCTGTACAAGGTTGTCCCCTACGGCGTCCGCGAGGACACCCACACCGTAGACATGGCTGAAGTTGAGCGCCTGGCTCTTGAGAGCAAGCCGCAACTGATCGTCGCCGGCTGGTCGGCATACTCCCGCCAGTTGGACTTCGCCGAGTTCCGCCGCATCGCTGATCTGGTGGGCGCCTACCTCATGGTGGACATGGCCCACTTCGCGGGTCTAGTGGCTGCAGGTCTCCACCCCAGCCCCGTGCCGCACGCCCACATTGTCACCAGCACAACCCACAAGACCCTGGGCGGACCGCGCGGTGGTGTGATCCTCACCAACGACGCAGACATCGCCAAGAAGGTTAACTCCGCTGTCTTCCCCGGTCAGCAGGGTGGTCCGCTGGAACACGTCATCGCAGCCAAGGCCGTCGCCTTCAAGATGGCTGCCGAGCCCGAGTTCCAGGAACGCCAGGTCCGCGTCCTTGAAGGTTCCAAGATCCTTGCCCAGCGTCTCCTCCAAGAAGACGTAGCTGCAGCCGGCATCTCCGTTGTCAGCGGCGGAACGGATGTCCACCTGGTTCTTGCCGACCTCCGTCACTCGGTCCTCAATGGCCAGCAGGCCGAAGACACCCTGCACCGCATCGGCATCACGGTCAACCGCAACGCTGTCCCCTTCGATCCCCGCCCGCCGATGGTCTCCTCGGGTCTGCGCATCGGAACCCCGGCCCTCGCCGCCCGCGGTTTCAAGGCTGAGGACTTCACCGAAGTCTCAGACATCATTGCGACGGCGTTGATCGCCGCAGCGAACAGCGGCACCCAGGCAGGCACCGAAACAGGAACTGAAGCAGGCACCCAAGCCGACGTGACCCTGGACGAGACCACCGCCGTCGAACTCCGCAGCCGCGTCACCGCGCTGGCAGAGAAGTTCCCGCTTTACCCGCACCTGAACAACAACGGCAATGGCGCCGCAACCGAAGCAGAACTGATTGGAGCAGCCCAGTGAGTGCAGACCACCTCCCCGAACACCCGGACTTCCTCTGGCGCAACCCGGACCCGAAGAAGAGCTACGACGCCGTGATTGTGGGCGGCGGCGGGCACGGCCTGGCCACCGCGTACTTCCTGGCGAAGAACCACGGCATGACCAACATTGCCATCCTGGAAAAGGGCTGGCTGGCCGGTGGAAACATGGCCCGCAACACCACCATCATCCGTTCCAACTACCTCTGGGACGAGAGCGCTGCCATCTACGAGCACGCGCTCAAGCTCTGGGAAATCCTCCCGGAAGAGCTGGAGTACGACTTCCTGTTCAGCCAGCGCGGCGTCATGAACCTGGCCCACACCCTGGGCGATGTCCGCGAAAGCGTTCGCCGCGTGGGCGCCAACCGGCTCAACGGCGTGGACGCTGAGTGGCTTGACCCGCAGCAGGTCAAGGAACTCTGCCCCATCCTGAACATCAACGACAACATCCGCTACCCCGTCATGGGTGCCACCTACCAGCCGCGTGCAGGCATTGCCAAGCACGACCACGTTGCTTGGGCTTTCGCCCGCAAGTGCGATGAGCTCGGTGTGGACATCATCCAGAACTGCGAAGTCACCGGCTTCATCAAGGACGGCAACCGGGTTACCGGTGTCCAGACCACCCGCGGCACCATCAACACCGAAAAGGTGGGCCTCTGCGCCGCCGGCCACAGCTCGGTCCTGGCAGAAATGGCCGGCTTCCGCCTGCCGATCCAGTCGCACCCGCTCCAGGCACTGGTGTCCGAACTGCACGAACCCGTCCACCCCACAGTGGTCATGTCCAACCACGTGCACGTATACGTCTCCCAGGCCCACAAGGGCGAACTGGTGATGGGCGCCGGCGTGGACTCCTACAACGGCTACGGCCAGCGTGGCTCGTTCCACGTGATTGAAGAGCAGATGGCAGCAGCCGTGGAACTCTTCCCGATCTTCGCCCGGGCCCACGTGCTCCGCACTTGGGGCGGCATCGTGGACACCACCTTGGACGCCTCGCCGATTGTTGGCCTGTCCCCGGTGGAGAACATGTTCGTCAACTGTGGTTGGGGAACCGGCGGCTTCAAGGGCACCCCCGCGGCGGGCCTGACGTTTGCGCACACCATTGCCACCGGCGCACCGCACCAGCTGAACAAGCCGTTCGCACTGGAACGCTTCGAGACCGGTGCCCTGATCGACGAACACGGCGCCGCAGCCGTAGCCCACTAGCCAGGACAGGACAGGAAAGACATGCTCCTCATTTCATGCCCCAACTGCGGGCCACGCGACGAAACCGAATTCCACTATGGCGGCCAAGCGCACGTCGCCTACCCGGAGAGCCCCAACGACCTCTCGGACCGTGAATGGGCCGAATACCTGTTCTACCGGGAGAACACCAAGGGCACCTTCGCCGAGCGCTGGGTCCACAGCACGGGCTGCCGCCAGTGGTTCAACATGCTCCGCGACACCGTGAGCTATGAGATTCACTCCATCTACGGGATGGGCCAGCCACGACCGGAGCTCAAGGCAGGTGCCGGGACAAGCGCCGGCACAAAGAGCGAACCCACCCAGCCAGGCGAGTTCACCCAGGCCGGAGACTTCGGCCAAGCCGGCGAACCAGGCCTCGCCCCCGGCGCCGCGGCCCCCACGGCCACCACCCCCATCTCCTCGGAAGGAGTCTAGAAGTGACCAGTAAGAACGCACGCCTCGCCACCGGCGGACGCATCGATCGCAGCATCTCCTGGCGCTTCACCGTGGACGGCCAGGAATTCACCGGCCACCCGGGTGACACCATCGCTTCGGCGCTGTTGGCCAATGGCCACATCAACGCCGGCAACTCCCTCTACGAGGACCGCCCCCGCGGCATCATGGCCGCCGGCGTGGAAGAGTCCAACGCCTTGGTCAAGATCGCTCCCCGCTTCCGCGGACATGTTGCCGAGTCCATGCTTCCCGCCACCGCAGTTTCACTGGTGGACGGCATGAACATTGAGCTCCTGTCCGGCTTGGGCAAGCTGGATCCCAACGAGGACAAGGCTGAGTACGACAAGAAATATGTCCACACGGATGTCCTGGTAGTCGGCGGCGGTATTGCCGGACTGGCAGCAGCCCGCGAAGCTGTCCGCACCGGTGCCCGCGTCATCCTCATTGACGACCAGCCGGAACTCGGCGGCTCGCTGCTCTCCGGTTCCACTGCCCCGGAGCTGGCAGAACTGATCGAAGGCAAGCCGGCTCTGGAATGGGTTGCTGATGTGGAAGCCGAACTGGTTTCCGCCGGCGAATGCACGGTGCTGAACCGCACCACGGCTTTCGGTTCCTACGATTCCAACTACTTCATCGCAGCGCAGAACCGCACGGACCACTTGAGCGTTCCGGCAGCCTCCGGCGTCTCCCGCCAGCGTATTTGGCACATCCGTGCCAAGCAGGTTGTCCTGGCTCCCGGCGCCCACGAGCGTCCGCTGGTGTTCGAGAACAACGACCGCCCGGGCATCATGCTCGCCTCGGCGGCCCGCACTTACCTGAACCGTTACGCCGTGGCAGCCGGTTCACGCGTGGTCATCACCACCACCAACGATTCCGCTTACGCTCTTGCCGCGGACCTGAAGGCAGCAGGCGTGGCGATTGCCGCTGTCGTCGATGCCCGTCCGCAGATCAGCGCGAAGGCCGCCGCCGCCGTCGAGTCCGGGATCCGGGTCCTGATCGGCAGCGCCGTGGCTGACACGTCCGCGGACGGGAACGGCCGCCTGAATGGCGTCACCGTCCGCAGCATTAACGACGACGGCGAACTCACCTCGGGCGTCGAGCAGCTGGCTGCCGATCTCCTGGCAGTTTCCGGTGGCTGGAGCCCGGTGGTCCACCTCCACAGCCAGCGCCAGGGCAAGCTGCGTTGGGATGACGAGCTCGCAGCGTTCATTCCCACCGCTCCCGTCAAGGACCAGCACGTGGTGGGCGCAGGCCGTGGCAGCTTCGAACTCCAGGATTGCCTGGCGGAGGGCATCTCGGCCGGATCAGCAGCATCCATCGCCGCCGGCTTCGAGTCCGCCACCACCCCGGCGGAACTGCAGGCACCTGTGGCAAGCGCTCCAAGCCGCCAGCTGTGGCTGGTCCCCGGCCAAACAGGTGAGCCCGGCGAATGGCACCACCACTTCGTTGACTTCCAGCGCGACCAGTCCGTGGCCGACGTCCTCCGCTCCACCGGGGCAGGCATGCGGTCCGTGGAGCACGTCAAGCGGTACACCTCCATCAGCACCGCCAATGACCAAGGCAAGACGTCCGGCGTCAACGCAATCGGCGTCATCGCCGCGGCGCTGAAGTTCGGCGGAGCTGAGAACATCCCGGGCGTCGGCGAGATCGGCACCACCGCTTACCGTGCACCGTTCACGCCCGTGGCCTTCGCAGCGTTGGCAGGCCGCCAGCGTGGCGAACTGTTCGACCCCGCCCGCGTCACCTCCATCCACCCTTGGCACGTTGCCCAGGGCGCACTGTTCGAAGATGTTGGACAGTGGAAGCGCCCCTGGTACTACCCGCAGGCCGGGGAAGATATGGACACGGCAGTCCTTCGTGAATGCGCAGCGGTTCGCGACTCCGTGGGCTTCATGGACGCCACCACCCTGGGCAAGATCGAGATCCGCGGCAAGGACGCCGGCGAATTCCTGAACCGCGTGTACACCAACGCGTTCAAGAAGCTCGCCCCGGGATCCGCCCGCTACGGTGTCATGTGCACCTTGGACGGCATGATCTTCGACGACGGCGTAACCCTCCGCTTGGACGACGACCGCTACTTCATGACCACCACCACCGGCGGCGCAGCCAAGGTGCTGGACTGGCTGGAAGAGTGGCACCAGACCGAGTGGCCGGAACTCGATGTGGTCTGCACGTCCGTCACGGAGCAGTGGAGCACCATCGCCGTGGTTGGCCCCAAGTCCCGCGCAGTGATCGCCAAGGTTGCTCCCCAACTCGCCGAAAACGGTGGCCTGGACGCTGAAGCCTTCCCGTTCATGACGTTCCGCGAGACCACGCTGGCCTCCGGAGTGCAGGCCCGGGTCTGCCGCATCTCCTTCTCCGGCGAACTGGCCTACGAGATCAACATCCCGTCCTGGTACGGACTCAACACCTGGGAAGCTGTTGCTGCCGCGGGTGCCGAGTTCAACATCACCCCGTACGGCACGGAAACAATGCACGTCCTCCGCGCTGAGAAGGGCTACCCGATTGTTGGGCAGGACACCGACGGTACGGTTACCCCGCAGGACGCCGGTATGGACTGGATTGTCTCCAAGGCCAAGGACTTCATCGGCAAGCGCTCCTACCTTCGGCAGGATGCCAGCCGCGAAGACCGCAAGCATCTGGTGAGCGTCCTCCCCGTGGACCACTCGCTTCGGTTGCCGGAAGGCACGCAGTTGGTGGAAAAGGGCATACCGGTCAACCCGGCCCAAGGACCCGTCCCCATGGAGGGTTTCGTGACCTCCAGCTACCACAGCGCCGCACTGGGCCGTTCCTTCGCCCTGGCACTCATTCAAAACGGCCGCAACCGCATCGGCGAGACCCTGGTGGCCTCGCTGGGAGACCAATTGGTGGACGTGGTTGTTGGCGAAACCGTACTTTTCGATGCTGAAGGGACCCGCAAAGATGGCTGAAACAGCAACACCAGCAGAAACCGCACACGTCGACCGCGTCCGGGGCGCCCGCCGCAGCCCGGCCGAGCACCTGGCTGAGGCCTTCACCTCCGGCTCCGTGCCGGGCACGGTGACGCTCACTGAAATCCCGTACCAGGCCATGGTGGGCATCCGGGTTCACCGAACGTCCGACGCCGGTGCCCGCGTTGCAGCCGTGACCGGCGGCTTGCCTGCCACGTGCGGTGAGGTGACAGACGGTGGTGGAATCAACACCCTGTGGCTTGGCCCCACGGAGTTCATGGTGGTCGCACCGGAAGAAGCCCACGATTCGCTCGGAGGCTCCTTGGTCAGCGATCTGACCACGGCATTGGGCAACGACGCGGGCCAGGTGGTGGACCTGTCCGCCAACCGCACCACGTTTGAGCTCGCGGGCAGCCACGCCCGCGCCGTGCTGGAGAAGACCTGCGCCTTGGACCTGCACCCCCGGGTCTTCAAGGCCGGCACGGCTGTTTCAACCGAGCTTGCGCACATTCCGGTAATGCTCTGGAAGACCTCGGACGAGTCCTACCGGATCTTTCCCCGCGCCTCGTTTGCCGACTTCCTGGGACGCTGGCTCCTCGACGCCATGCGGGAGTATGCCTCCCCAGAGGTCCCCTAATGGCACTGAGTGTGCTTGATCTGTTTTCTGTTGGCATCGGGCCGTCGTCTTCACACACGGTAGGCCCGATGCGCGCGGCAAAGCAGTTCACGGACGGTCTTGAATCGTCCGGCCAGCTTCCGGCTACGGTGCGCGTCCAGGCAGAGCTTTTCGGCTCGCTGGGCGCCACCGGCCGGGGCCACGGCTCAGACAAGGCCGTGGTGCTGGGGCTGCAAGGCCACTCCCCCGAAACCGTCAACACCCACACTGCCGATGACCAGGTTGCCGCCGCGGCACTCGACGCGGAACTGCGCCTGGCCGGCAACCACCGGGTGGACTTCAACTGGGACGAGGACGTGGTCCTGCACCGCCGCAAGTCGTTGCCCGCCCACCCCAACGGGATGACCTTCCGGGCGCTGGACCATGCGGGCACCGTACTCCGGGAGCGCAGCTACTACTCCATCGGCGGCGGCTTTGTGGTGGACGGGGACGTCTCCGGAGCCGACAAAGTGGTAGCCGATGACACTGTCCTGCCCTACCACTTCACCACTGCCGACGAGCTGCTGGCCATCTGCCTCCGCGAAGGCAAGTCCATCTCGGACATCATGCTGGCCAACGAACTCGTGTGGCGTTCCGAGGACGAACTGCGCGAACGGTTGCTGGGAATCTGGGCCGTCATGCAGGAATGCGTGGAAAATGGGTGCGCTGCCGAGGGAATCCTGCCGGGAGGCCTGAAGGTCAGGCGACGGGCGCCGTCGTTGTTCAAGAAGCTTTCCGAAACTGACGCAGGCCTCAACGGAGCAAAATCTGCGGACCCCCTCCTCGCCATGGAATGGGTCAACCTCTTCGCCTTGGCCGTGAACGAGGAAAACGCCGCGGGTGGCCGGATTGTCACCGCGCCCACCAACGGTGCCGCCGGAATTGTCCCGGCCGTGCTGCACTATTACACCAAGTTTGTTCCGGGAGCCAACGACGACGGTGTCGTGCGGTTCCTGCTGGCGGCGGCCGCCGTCGGAATCCTGTTCAAAATCAACGCGTCCATCTCCGGTGCCGAAGTCGGCTGCCAGGGTGAGGTGGGCTCCGCCTGCTCCATGGCCGCCGCCGGTCTCTGCGAAGTCCTCGGCGGAACGCCCGAGCAAGTGGAAAATGCCGCCGAAGTGGGCATCGAACACAACCTGGGCCTTACCTGCGATCCCGTGGGCGGGCTGGTGCAGATCCCCTGCATCGAACGCAACGCAATCGCCAGCGTCAAGGCCATCAACGCCGCCCGCCTTGCCCTGCACGGCGACGGCAGCCACAAAGTGTCCTTGGACAAAGCCATCAAGACCATGCGCGAGACAGGCGCAGACATGAAATCCAAATACAAGGAGACCTCCCGTGGAGGCCTCGCCGTCAACGTAGTGGAGTGCTAGCCATGACTGCCATCCAAACTGAAACTGCTGCCGTTTCCTCCCCGGAGACGACCGTGGAACACGTCCTCACCCTCGACTGCCCCGAAGGTCCCGGAATCGTGCACGCCGTGTCCGGCTTCCTGCTGGACCACGGCTGCGACATCATCGACAACAAGCAGTTCGGTGACCGCGCCGAGGGCCACTTCTTCATGCGCGTGCATTTCGCGTCCGACGGCGATGCCTCCACGGTTGAGGCGCTGCGGGAGGCTTTCGCCCCCGTTGGCGAGAAGTACAGCATGAATTGGCAACTGGAGCAGCAGGGGTACAAGCGACGCGTGCTGATCATGGTCTCCAAGTTTGGGCACTGCCTGAACGACCTCCTGTTCCGAGCACGGATCGGCGAACTGCCCATCGACGTGGTGGGCGTTGTCTCCAACCACACCGACCACCAGGGATTGGCGGAGTGGCACGGGATCCCGTTCTTCCACGTTCCCGTCACGGCGGCCACCAAGCCCGCAGCCGAGGGTCGCTTGCTGGAGATCATCGATGAACTCGACGTGGAACTCATCGTCCTGGCCCGGTACATGCAGGTGCTCAGCGATGATCTGGCCCGCAAGCTCGATGGCCGCGCCATCAACATCCACCACTCGTTCCTGCCCAGCTTCAAGGGTGCCAAGCCCTACCACCAGGCTTACGCGCGTGGCGTGAAAACTGTGGGCGCCACAGCCCACTACGTGAACGGCGAGTTGGACGAAGGTCCCATCATCGCCCAGCAGGTAGTGGAGGTGGACCACACGTTCGGGCCGGACGATCTCGTAGCCGCCGGCCGGGACACCGAATGCAAAGCCCTCAGCAACGCCGTTCGCTGGCACTGCGAGGGGCGGATCATCCTGAATGGGAACAGGACGATCGTGCTGAAGTAGGGCTTTGCAAGCAGCCATTTCGATGGTTCCCTGCGCAGACGCTGTTGCGAACGGCACTGTACGCAGGGAGCCATCGAATTGGCGTTTAAGGGGTTATCCGTTGACGGCGTTGATCCAGACGCCGATGATCCATGTGCTCGCCGCGGCACACGCCAGCCCGAACTCCACCAGGATCCCGATGCCCGTTGCCTTGAGCGCGGCACCACTGGATCGGATGGCCATACGGAAGTCACGGGTCCGCTGGACCTCGCTGAGCAGCAGCCCGACTGCGAAGCCCACAAAGAGCCCCACCACGGGAATGACGAACATGCCCACTACGCCCAGCACTACGCCGATGAGCACCGACCGGTTGGGAATACCGTGTTGCTTGAGCTTTCGTCCGGTGAGCACGGCGCTGGCGGCCATACCGGCCACCACAAACACCATGCCGACGGCAAAGATCACCCAGCCGAGCGGACCGGCGCCTCCCCAGATAGCCCAGGCCAGCAGGCTCGCGCCGATGAGAATACTGCCGGGAAGTACAGGAATGATGGTTCCGGCCACGCCTACCGCAATGGCCAGGCCGCACAGGATGGTCACGATCAGTTCGGCGTTCATGTCCTTCAGTCTATGCACAGCAGCGCGGGGTCACTGATGACCCCTTCAGTGCGCCATGACGGTGCTAAGTGACACCGCGTTGCCCCTTAACCACAAACGACGGCGACGCTCCCCAGCACGGGGGGCGTCGCCGTCGTCGGTCTTGCGTAGGTAACCGCTACCGGGTAACCGCTACTCAGCCACGGCGGCAGCAACTGCCGCGGTGACGGCCGGTGCCACGCGGGCATCCAGCGGGCTCGGCACGATGTAGTCCGCGGAGAGGTCTTCAGCGGCCAACTCAGCGATGGCGTTGGCAGCGGCGATCTTCATGGCGGGCGTGATGCGGCGGGCCTTGGCATCCAGCGCGCCACGGAAGATGCCGGGGAAGGCCAGCACGTTGTTGATCTGGTTGGGGAAGTCGCTGCGTCCGGTGGCAACAACGGCCGCGTACTTCCGGGCAACCTCGGGGAGAACCTCCGGGTCCGGGTTGGACAAGGCGAACACGATCGACTGATCATTCATGAGCTTCAAGTGCTCTTCGTCCAGCTTGGAGGAGGAGACGCCCACAAAGACGTCTGCACCCGTCAGTCCCTCGCCAGGACCACCGGTGATGCCGCGGGGGTTGGTGCGCCGGGCCATGCGGGCCTTGACGCTGCCGGGGTCTGCCACGAGGTCGGCGCGGTCAGCGTTGACCACGCCCTTGGAGTCGAGCAGGATGACGTCCTTGACGCCAACAGCAAGAAGAATCTCGGCAATGGCGATACCAGCGGCGCCTGCACCGGAAACAACAACCTTGAGCCCGGCCAGTTCGCGCTGGGTCACCTTGGCGGCGTTGGTCAGGGCTGCAAGAACCACGACGGCGGTGCCGTGCTGGTCGTCGTGCATGACCGGGCAGTCGAGGGCCTCGATGAGGCGCTCTTCGAGTTCGAAGCAGCGGGGAGCGGAGATGTCTTCGAGGTTCACGGCGCCGAAGCTGGGGCGCAGGCGGACCAGGGTCTCAATGATCTCGTCCACGTTGGTGGTGTTCAGTACCAGCGGGATGGAGTCGAGGTCCCCGAAGGACTTGAACAGGGCGGACTTGCCTTCCATCACCGGCAGGGAGGCGCTGGCGCCGATGTTGCCGAGGCCAAGGACCGCGGTGCCGTCGCTGACCACAACCACCAGGCGCTCGGCCCAGGTGTGGGTGCGGGCGAGCTCGGGGTTTGCGTGGATTGCGCGGCTGACCTGCGCAACTCCGGGGGTGTAGGCGATGGAAAGGTCGCGCTTGTTGTTCAGCGGCACGGTGCTGGAAATGGTCAGCTTGCCGCCTTCGTGGGCTGCGAAGATCTCTTCTTCGGTCAGTACCAGGGCGTCGTTGTCTGTAGCAATTGTCTCAATGGACACGTCTTTGTCTCCTCAGGCTAGCCGTGGACCCACGGCATGGTTCGGGCAGGAACAGAACTGCTGTAGCGGACCAAGGATGGCTGGTCCGGCGTTGCTTCTGCAGATAGGGGGCTGCTAGCCGCTTCGGTGTTTCCAGCCTAGGGAGCCGACGGGGGTACAAGATTCAATACCAAGAGAGACGATTCGAGAGTAAAACGTTCAACCAGCTCTAATTGTGATCCACGTCATGCAAAAAAGCGTGTTCAGAAGCCCTGCTGGTCTAGACCAGACGGCACATTCCGTCATTCTCCGGTCAGCAGCGAGCAGGCTTTCTTCAGATCTTTTTCAGCCTCGAACAGGGACAGTCGTCGGCATCGAACGGCTTGGACAAGCCCACTGACGAGGTGAAGCAGGATCCTGGCACGCACGGAATCCTTCCCGGTGTCCTTGCTGAGCGAACCCACCACTTCCTCGGACAACGCATCGATCTCGCGCAGCAACTGTGCGGTGTCGTCGTCCTTGCCTGCAGGACGGATCAAGCAATGCTCAACCCCCGGCTGCATGACCCTCAGGTGGAAGATTTCCATCATCAACCCCGCGAGCGCGTGCCCTTTGCCTTCGCGCCGACGGACGCCGTCCCGGAGCTCCCGCAGCTGCTGCCTGTACACGGCCAACATCAGGTGGGCTGTGGAGGGAAAGTAGCGGTACAGCGTGCCGAGCGGGATATCAGCCCTGGCCGCGACGTCCGAAAGGCTCAACGTATCGAACTGCCTCTGGGCAAAACCCTCAGCCGTCTTCAGGATGCGGGCATAGCGCAGCTGCTGCCGCGGGGTGGTGGGCGCGGCAGCCATACGGGGCAACCCCGTGGTCAGGTCAAGGGAATACGGTTCCAGTGAGTTTAAGGCGGGCATTTCCGGCGATCTCTTGGCAGGCTGACAAGGAAGCGGCCGGCTGGGTCAATGACCCGCGGCTGGCCGATCGCATCAATGATACGGGAGCTAAATGACCGTTTCCTGAGAGCTCACCAGACAAGAAGCGCGCACGCCGCTCCCTGCCATTGGCGCTCCGCGCACATACACTGCAGGCAGGTCTGGATCACGGGAGGAACGCACATGGGGACATTTCGACGCCGGATGGCAGCGGCGCTGCTGACCGCCGCTGTGGCGGCCATGGCACTGAGTCCGCTCCCGGCGTCGGCCGCCCAAAGCAGCGGACCCGATCCCGTCCTCAGCGGAGAGGCGTTCGTCGGGGGCAAGCTCAGCGTAGACATCGGCCCGTACACGTTCTACGGCTGCGGCGGCGGCAAGGGACCGGACTTCACCATTTACTGGACCAGGGACGGGTTCCTGGTGGCCGGCGAGACCGCGCGGACTTACGCACTGCAGCCCGACGACACCGGGGCGCGGATGGCCGCCCATGTCACCGCCAGCAAGACCGCCTGCAGCGGCGAGTCCCTGCACAGCGATGAAACCAAACCCGTGGGTGCCGCCAACCGTGCGGCCGGGTTCACGGGCCGGAGTTTCGAGTTGCTGGCCCGCGGCACCGACGGTGCGCTGCAGCTCTACGGCCGCAAGGGAAGCGCATGGGAAGCGGCCCGGACAGTGGGCTGGGGCTGGAACATCTTCAACCTGACCTTCTCGCCGGGCGACTTCAACGGCGACGGCAAGGGCGATGTGATCGCCAGGGACTCCGCCGGAACCCTCTACCTCTATGCCGGCGACGGAACCGGTGGCTGGAAACCTGCACAGACCATTGGCAAGGGCTGGAACGTCTTCGACACGATCGTGAGCCCCGGAGACTTCAACGGCGATGGCCACAACGACGTCCTGGCCCGCGAACCCGGCGGCGCTCTCTATCTGTACCCGGGCAATGGTTCCGGAGGCTGGTTGGCAAGGACCGCCGTCGGGCAAGGCTGGCAGATGATGGATGCCCTGCTGACGCCGGGGGACTTCAACGGCGACGGCAACGTGGACGTTCTGGCACGGGACCGCAGCGGCTATCTCTACTTCTACGGCGGCAACGGTGCGGGCGGCTGGACGAGGTCATGGCTGATCGGGGTCGGCTGGAACGCGCTGAAAGCAGCGGGTGCCGCGGGGGACTTCGACAATGACGGTTTCAACGATGTCTATGGCGTCGATCAGCAGGGCCGGCTGGTGATCTACTACGGCAACGGGCGCACGGGATGGCGCGGATCTGAGATCGCCGGGAGTGGTTGGAGCGGATTCACAACGATCTTCTAGGGGAAACCCCCGCGCGGTAGAATTAGCCCCATAAAGTCTGGGGAGGACATCATGAACGCACCATCGCGCCCTACGTCAGGTGTGCGCCGGGTGGTTGCTGGCATTGCAGCGGCGGTCGTCGCCGCACTCGCCTTCGCGCCGGCACCCGCCATGGCAACCATGGACCCTTCGAATCCCGTGGTTCATGGTGCGCCGTTCGTTGGCTCAACACTCACGCTTGAGATCGATCCTGCTTCCTACCGTGGCTGCGGCGCCGCAGCCGGCCCGGACTACGGCATTTACTGGACCCGCGACGGCGTTCGAGCCGAAGACCACTGGGCGTGGTGGACCTACACACTCGATGAGTCGGATCGCGGCAAGACCATCGCAGCCCATGTCGTAGCCAGCCAGAACGGGTGCGAGCCGCTGGAAGTCTCCAGCGAAGAGACCGCCCCGATCTCCGCCTCCAACAGGGCGAACGGCTTCACCGGGCGCGGCGCTTTTGAGATGCTCGCCCGCCGCACCGACGGCACGCTCATGATGTATCCCCGCGTCAACAACGCCTGGGAATCCGCCAGGACAGTGGGGCCGGGGTGGAACGGTTTCGGAACTGTGGTTTCCCCCGGCGATTTCAACGGCGACGGCGCCAACGACATCCTGGCCAAGGATTCGGCCGGCAACCTCTTCCTTTACTCAGGAACGGGCAACGGCGGTTTCCTCGCCGGGCGCCAGGTAGGCAGCGGCTGGAATGCCTTCAATTCGATCGTTTCCCCCGGCGACTTCAACGGCGACGGCACCAACGACCTCCTGGCCCGCGACGCCGGCGGCCTCCTCTACCTCTACCCGGGCAACGGAAACGGCGGCTGGCTCACCCGCTCCGTGGTGGGCAGCGGATGGAACGTGGTCAACAAGATCATCACCCCCGGCGATTTCAACGGCGATCACAACGTGGACCTCCTGGCCCGCGACGCCGCTGGAGCCTTGCGCCTGTATAAGGGCAACGGCGCGGGCGGCTGGGCCGGCATGACGGTTGTCGGCCAAGGCTGGGGCGGCATGGCTACCATTGGCGGGGCCGGCGACATTGACGGCAACGGCAACGTGGACGTCTACGCGGTGGACGGCTCCGGCCAACTGCTCGCCTACTACGGCGACGGCGACGGCGGCTGGAACGGCGCCGGTGCCATCGGTTGGGGCTGGGGCGGTTTCAACGCAGTCTTCTAAGACTTGGGGGATTCCATGACATTGCATTCTTCCGCCCCGACTTCCCGGCGTCCGCTGCGGCTGGGCCTCCATCTCCTTCTGGCCATTCTCCTGTGCGCCGCCCTCTCCATCGCGGTTCCGCCACCGGGCGCCAACGCAGCAGGACCGGCGCCGCTGCCTACTGTGGTGACGCGGACTTCACCCGCCACCGTGGTCCCCGGCAATGTCATCTCCCTGTCCTTCACCCTGAGCGGGCCGGCCCAGGAAGTGGGATTCGCGTACGTCAACGAGGACACGCTGGAGCAGGCCATCCTCTACGGACCCACCAGCCAAGCCCCGGGGCCCTACAGTGCACAGGCCAAGGTGCCGGTCAACGGGAGCGCGTTCAAACGCACGGGCCGGTACAAACTCCTCAGCGTCAACATTGTGCTTCCTGCAGGGCAGGGATCCGTGCGCTACGGCCGTGACGGCAACATCCTCTTCCTGAGCCAAGGCCTCGAAGCGCCAACGCAGCGGCCCGGCGCCCTGGACGGAGTCGACTTCGCCGTCAACAACCCCAACTTCCCGCTCATCGACAACCCCAACACCAAAACACCAGTAGTGTCCGGAGTGGCCCGCTACGACCAAGTGCTGACCACTGACAACGGCACCTGGACCTACCCGCCCACCGGCTTCGCGTACCAATGGCTGCGGAACGGCCAACCCATCGCCGGCGCCACCGTCAACAGCTACCGGGTAGCCGAAGCCGACCTGGACCAGACCCTGTCCGTCCGCGTCACGGCCACCCGGGCGGGGTACCGGGCTGTGTCGGCGTCCTCCCTGCCACTCACCCCCACCTCCCCCATTACCGCAACCGCCCCTACGCTCCAAGGCAAGCTGACCGTGGGCGAGAAACTCACCGGCGTCTTTACCGAGAGCAGCGTCTCCACCGGGACAGCCGGCGGCGCCGTCAGTGTCCGGTACGAATGGGTACGGAACGGTACCCCCATCAACGGAGCCACCGCCAAAACCTACACGCTGACCGCGGCCGACCGTGGCGCCGTCGTCGGCTTCCGTGCGGTGGTCCAGGCCGGAAACCCGGCCACGGCCACCCGCCCGTTCACGGTGTTCAGCCGCACCGTGGTGCGGAACAAGGCCCACACAGCAGGGTTCGACGCCGGCACCTCCTTGGACCTGTTCGCCGGGAACGCCGCGGCGAACCTTGTCCTCTACCCAACGGATGGCGCCGGACGATGGCAAGCGGCGAAGACCATCGGGTATGGCTGGGATGTATTCGACCTCGTATTCAACGCCGGCGACTTCAACGGCGATGGGTTCAACGACGTCCTGGCACGCGACGACGCCGGCACCCTTTTCCTCTACCCGGGCAACGGGACAGGCGGCTGGCTGCCGCGTAGGGAGGTCGGCTGGGGATGGGACGTCTTTGACTCCGTCATAGCGGCCGGCGACTTCTCCGGGGACGGCACCAACGACCTCCTGGCCCGGACCCCTGCGGGGGCTCTGGTCCTCTACCCCGGGAACGGCGTGGGCGGTTTCCGCTCGCCGGGCGCAGTCGGCCAGGGCTGGGATGCCCTCAGCCAGGTCTTCTCCCCCGGCGATTTCGACGGTGATGGCAACCCCGACGTCATGGGCCGCGACAACGCCGGAAACCTCCGCCTCTACGGCGGCAACGGCAGCGGTGGCTGGACCACCGCACGGTCCATCGGCACCGGCTGGAACGTCATGTCGCGCATCGGCGGCGCAGGAGACTTCAACGGCGACGGCTTCAACGATGTCTGGGCCATCGACGCCGCCGGGCAGTTGAACATGTATTACGGCAGTGGCAGCGGCAGTTGGAAGGGCGCTGGCGTTGTCGGTTGGGGCTGGGGCGGGTTCAGCACGGTGTTCTAAGCCGATTTCGGTTGAGTTTCGGGTTTTGACGCACGACACATTTGAGCGATTAACGATAATCCAATCCCAATAGCTGTACCCGGCGGGGCCGAACTGTATCCTCATCTCAATTGGCCTCGACAGGCCGCTCTGGTCTGCACCTTTTGGGGGAATCTTGGGGTCTCATTCTGCTCTGCGCTTTCGCGCTGCGTCCACCGCTGTACGAGCGCTCCTCATGGCGCTGGTTTTTACGTTGGCATTCGTCGTCTTGACCCCCGTTTCACCCGCTGTGGCTGCTACACCGGTCCTCTTCACTTTTGCGCGGACCTCCCCTTCAACGGTCGACGCCGGGGCTCCTGTCAGCTTTTCATTCACCACCTCCGCTGCGGTCAAGCGCGTTGAGGTGGGGCTTCGGAGTGCTGCGGGAACGCACCTTCTGGCCTGGACCTCCTCCGGAGCCAAGGCCGGGACTGTGGCCGGCGTTGCCTCCCCTTCCTCGTGGCCGAACGGCACGATCGAGGTCAGCTACGTCCAGGTGATCACCACTGTGGGCACCTCACAGGTGTATTACCGCGGTGGCGGCGTCTTTCCGCCGGGCACCGGCGCCGCGCCTTTTGACGACCCCGCTGCACAGGACTTCAAAGTCAGGAACGCTTCGTTGCCCTACACAGCGCCCGTTCCTACATCGTTCCTGCCGGCCAAAGCCACGTTCGCACCAGGACAGACCGCAGGGGTGCAGGTCAAGCTCTCCCAACTTGCCCAGGCGGTCCGGCTGGTCTACCGGGATGCTTCAGAGGTCACCGCCTTCGAGCTGACGTGGGCGGGCAACCCAGCGCCGGGACCCCAGACCGTCACGGCCACGGGCGCCATCACGGCAGCCCAGGCTTCGGGAAAGTACACCCTGGAGCGCGTGGAAATCTCCTACTTCGATGGGCTGGCCAAGGACTCCTACCTTCGGGATGGGACACTGGAACGGACCTCACCGGTGCCGTTGGGCACCGCCGTTCGGGCAGGTCTAGCTACCGGCGATTTCGTGGTGAGCAACCCTGCGAGGGTGCTGCAGAAACTCTCTCCGACTGTCAGCCCCAGCGTTACCGGCGCCATGGTCTACAACACCGAACTTGGCATCAATCCCGGAACGTGGCCCGTTGAGCCAACATTCTCCGGCTTCCAGTGGTACCGGAACGGCACACCCATCGACTACGCCGTCAAGGACACGTACCAGTCCAACATGTCCGTCGACCCCGGGAACATGATCTGGGTGAAAATGACTGCCCGGGCGGCCGGGTACTTGCCCGCCAGCGTGTCCACTTTGGCGTTCGGCCCAATGCCACGCCGCGTCTGGGTCGGCAACCTGAACATCACCGGTGACGCATCCGTGGGCGGCGTCCTCCATTTGGAGCATGGTGCGGCCGGCGTCGATCCGGTGGGCGGGCAGCCCAGCTACACCTATGTATGGAAGCGCAACGGAACCCCTGTTCCAGGGGCAACCTCCCGGGACTACCGGCCAACAATTGCCGACAAGGGTGTTGTTATCACAGCGGGAGTGACGGCCCGCTTCGACGCAGGCTCGGCTGTCACCGAAGTAGTGGATCTCAGGGGTCCCATCTCAGACAAAAACCGCGGCAAGGGCTTCAACGGGGACGGCACAGGGGACATCTTCGCCCGGGATACCGGCGGCAACCTGTGGTTGTACCCCAGTAACGGCAGCGGCGGCTGGTTACCCGCCCAGAAGATAGGTCAAGGGTGGAACGGCTTCAACGCACTCCTTTCGCCCGGCGACTTCGACGGCGACGGAAACGTGGACGTCATGGCCCGCGACGGTGCGGGCAGGCTCTTCCTCTACCAAGGCAACGGCCAGGGTGGGTGGCTCAGATCATTCCAGATCGGTCAGGGTTGGGGTTCCATGAAGGACATCGTGGCACCCGGCGACTTCAACGGCGACGGCACAGCAGACCTCATTGCCCGGGATGCTTCGAACACGATGGTCTTCTACCCGGGCAACGGCCGAGGCGGATTCCTCACCCCACACGTCCTGAGCGGTGGATGGAGCCGGTTCGATACGTTCGTGTCGCCGTCGTCGGGGATCGTCTTCGCCCGCGACAGCGACGGCAACCTCCGGATGTACTCCGGCTCCGGCAACGGATATTTTGCGGACAATGCGTGGACGCCCAACGCCTTCAGCGCTTATGCAGGCTACGGCTGGGGAGGCTTCAGCAGGATTGGGGCACCCGGGGATTTCGACAGCGATGGTGTGCCGGAGGTTTACGGGATCCACCCCGATGGACGGATGACCATGTTCTACGGATTGGGCCACGTCGCCCTGAAACGCCAAGCCACCATTGGTTGGGGCTGGAACGCCTTCAACACCGTCTTCTAGGCCATGCGTACACCTACTTCACACCATTCGAGGGAAGACATCATGACGACTCGGACCGCTGCGGGGATTGGCCCCATCACGTTTCGGCTCTTTGCTGCGCTGCTGGGACTCGTCCTGGCCGCAGTGATGCTGGCACCGTCCGGGATCTCCTCTGCGGCGGCAGCTGAAGACCCTGTGCCAAAGATTGTTTCCGTCCAACGGATGTCCACCCCCACTGTTGCCCCCGGCGGCATAGTGAAGATCGCCTTCACTTTGGCGCAGCGAGCCCAGCGTGTGGAGTTCCGTTACACTGACGAATCCCAAGTCACCGAACACCGCGTCATTTGGTCGGGGACACCGGCGGCCGGACCGTTGACCGCAACAGCTTCGTCTGCGGTGGCACCCGACGTTTTCTTCAATGGCGTCCACAAGTTGCAGAGCGTGATCATCAGCTACGGTCAACAAACACTGGCCTACTACCGTGGCTCAACCTCTGGAGAAACACTCCCTGCTGCGTGGGAGACACTGGACTTCACAGTCAGCAATTCCGCAAAAATCCTTGGTGCCAACGCCAACCTGACCCTGCCCGCTCTGGGGATCAGGAAGGAAGCGGGCTACTCCTACCTTTCCTTCAGCGTCGACCACGGAACATGGGCTGCGCCGCCGTCGGACTACACCTACGAATGGTTCCGGGATGGCGTCCGCCAGTCTGCCGACGCCAGTTGGTTCAATGTTCCGGACAAGTTTGCCGGTACGGGCTCCGGCCTGACCCTGAAACTCACAGCCATGGCAGCAGGCCACCTGCCGGAAACTGTTGAAACCGCTCCCTTCTACTTGGTGGACGCGGTCGATCCACGGCTGCCCTCCAATGTCGCCGTGCGGAGCCCCATCAACGCGGGGTTCGACGCCTCAACCATCAAAGGTCTCCCGACCGGAGCCAAGCCGACGGTCAGCTACCAATGGCTGGTGGACGTCGCAGTGCCTATTGCCGGAGCAACCGGCGCTACCTACAGCCCCAAACCAGGCGAAGTGGGTAAGCAACTCGGCGTAGCGGCGGTTGTCAGCTACGCCGGAAGCGTGGTGGGCATCTTCCGCAGCTCGAGCGACCCAAGGGTCAAGATGCACTCGCTCCTGCGTGACTTCGACGGCGACAGCAGGCCTGACGTAATCACCAGGAAACCCAACGGCACACTCACATTGTTCTCCGGGGGAGACAGCGGAGAGTTCAAGAGCGGGAGCAAAGACATTGGCTGGGGCTGGACCAACTTCACCTCCTTGTCATCTCCGGGCGACTTCGACGGCGACGGCAGAATGGATGTTCTGGCCCGTGATGCATCCGGACAGTTATGGCTTTACCGGGGCAACGGACGCGGCGGCTGGCTGGGTTCCTCGGTCATTGGCACAGGGTGGGGTGGTTTCAGCGAGATCATTCCCGCCAGCGACTTCAACGGTGACGGAACAAGCGACGTCCTGGCGCGCGATACGCAGGGCCGGTTGTTCCTCTACCCCGGCAACGGCCGTGGCGGGTGGCTCACAGCATCGCAGGTCGGGCAGGGGTGGAACGTCTTCAACAAAGTGTTCACGCCAGGCGACTTCAGCGGAGACGGCGCCTCCGACATTCTGGCCAGAGGAACGGACGGGAGGCTCCATGCCTACTACCCCGATGGAAAGGGTGGCTGGTCTTCCTCACGGGTATTGCAGGGAAATTACGCGTCCAGTCGCTATATGGGTGCCCTCGGTGGTTTCAATTTGTGGGAGCCGTACAACTACTTCTTCAATGTGACGGACCAAGGTGCTTTCCGCGGCGAGGAGATGAGTCCTGACGGCTATTCCTACCGACAATCGCATGAGATCGGCACAGGCTGGGGCTACCTGACAGCCGTTTTCTAAGCCGATTTCGGTTGAGTTTCGGGTTTGACTTGTCTTTTCCCTGAATTTTTGCCAGCAAATTCCCAGACTGTCGTTCCGGCGTTGTACTCTCAAGTCACTTACACCCGCCGGCCATCTGGGACCGGCTTGATTTGGGGGAACAATGGGGATCACTCCTTTGCGCCGCGTGCGCAGTTGGCTGGCAGCGATGACGGGCAGCATCGTCTTGGTTGGCGGGCTGGGCCTAACCCCGGCAGCGCAGGCCGATGACACTTTTGCGCCGGTCCCGGTGGCGGTCTCCACTACGCCGGACTCGATCGCTGCGGGCGGACAAGCAACATCCAGGATTACGGTCCAAGCCTCAGGTCCCATCAACGACGTTTACGTGCTCTTCCGCAACACAGCCACCGGCAAGCTGCACACGGAGATGACGCAGGGTTCCTACAGCGCTGCCGACTCGACCTACTCGTTCGACGTGTTCTTCGCTCAAGGGACTCCGCCGGGAACGTATGTTGCGCAGTATCTGCAGATCCTCACCGCCGCCGGGCAGGAACTCGGCTACTGGCGCGACGGTTCGCTGATCCACAACCCGGGCAATCTGCCGGGGTCCGGCACCGTTGCTGTTGCCTTGGATGCCTTGGACTTCAACTACGTGTCGCCCGTGGACATCGACCGGCCCCACACCTCAGGCTCCTACCGCACAGAGTACTGGGATCCCTACACCATGAGCCTTTTCATCCGTGACTCCGGAGGCCGCCTGGGCCTCTTTCCCACCGGTGGCAACGGTACGTGGAAACAGGCCTACCAAGTTGGTTCCGGGTGGAACATCTTCAACCTCATGTTCTCCGCCGGGGACTTCAACAATGACGGCGAGAACGACGTCATTGCCCGCGACGGCGCGGGTTCCCTCTTCCTCTACCCCGCGGACGGTCAGGGCGGCTGGTACCCGCGTCAGCAAATCGGTTGGGGCTGGGGCATCTTCAGCTCCATCTTCCCTGCTGCCGACTTCAGCGGTGACGGCAACAACGACCTCTTGGCCCGCAAGCCATCCGGGGAACTCGTCCTGTATCCGGGCAATGGACACGGCGGATTCCTTAGTGCATCAACAGTTGGCTGGGGCTGGAACGGCATGACGTCCGTCTTCTCACCAGGCGACTTCAACGGTGACCACAAGCCCGACGTTCTGGCCCGCGACGCGGCAGGTAATCTGCGCTTCTATGGCGGCAATGGCTATGGAGGGTGGACCACCAGCAGCGTGATTGGCCAGGGTTGGAACGCGATCACCAAGCTGGGCGGCGCAGGGGACTTCGACGGCGACGGCGCCAACGATGTCTGGGGCATCGACACCTCCGGTCAGATGCGCATGTACTACGGCAACGGCTCCGGTGGTTGGAAGACCTCGGGCGTTGTCGGTTGGGGCTGGGGCGGCTTCAACGCGGTCTTCTAGACCACCCTCATGGCTGTTGGTTGAGGGCCTCCTCCGGAATCAGCCGGAGGAGGCCCTCCTTCACAAAATAGTCGTTTTCCCGGAACCATTTACCGGGTGAACGCGAAAATGTAGTGTCGTCTCAATTGATCTCAGCTGGTCCCTAAAGCCAGCCATTTTTGGGGGAATCCTTGGACCTTGTCACTGCCCCGCGGTCGTCCGCGCCCAACCGTCCACGCCGCCTCCTCGCGCTGCTGACGACTTCCGTGCTGGTCGGGACCCTGGCTGGTCCCTTCATCGCGACTCCTGCCAGCGCAACGCCGCACTGGGAGGCCCCCGTCCGAGCAGATACGTTGCTGCCAGCCGCGGCACGTCCGGTGTACATGGGCCAACCCCAACTCAACGGCGATCCCACCGTAGGGGGCATCCTCAAGGCAGAACTGGGCGGATACGCTCCGTTCGTCATTCCCGAGGGTGGCACGCCCTCCTTCACCTATAAGTGGACCCGGGACGGCCAGGCCATAGCGGGTGCCACAGGCTCGACGTATCGGGCCACGTCTTCAGACCTCGGCAGGGTAGTGGCCGTCTTCGTCACAGTCTCTTACGACGCCGAATCACGGCTCACGCTACAAGCGGACTATCCGCTGAGGATCGCTGCCAAGCCCCGCGCCCGCGGGTTCAACGGCGACGACACCCTGGACATCTTTGCCCGCGATGCCTCCGGCCGCCTCCTCCTCTATCCCACTGACGGCCGGGGCAACTGGCGTGCAGCCCAGGTACTGGGGACGGGATGGAATGTTTTCAATACTCTGTTCTCTCCGGGAGACTTTGACGGTGACGGCACAGTGGACGTTATTGGCCGTGACGCGCAAGGGCGGTTGTTCCTCTACCAGGGCAACGGCACTGGAGGCTGGAAGAACGCCTTCCAGATTGGCCAGGGCTGGCAGAACTTCAAGACGATTTCGTCTGCCGGCGACTTCAATGGGGATGGAAGCAACGATCTGATTGTTGTCGACCAATGGCATCAAGCCATCCTCTATCCGGGCAACGGGCGGGGCGGATTCCTGCAGGCCTACGGCGTGGATACCTATTGGGTCAACGGCGATCCGGTCTTCACAGTGGGCCACTTCGGCGGGAAGAGCAATCTGGGAATCGTCAGCCGAAACTACGGCTATCTCCGGCTTTATGAAGCCAGTCGGAGTGGCCGGCTGGATGGCGGCCGCACGGATATCGGATGGGGGTTCAATGACTTCCCGTTTGTGGGTTCGGCAGGCGACTTCAATGGGGATGGCACTGTAGATATCTTCAGCGTTGACACCGCTGGACGGCTCACGATGTATTACAACAAGGGAGCCGGGTACCTGACCAGCGGCCGTCCGGACATCCGCTGGTACGGACAATCCACTGTCGGTTGGGGCTGGGGAGGGTTCACCGCCGTTTTCTAGGCCTAGTCGACGCTCTTGATCTTCACCACGAAAACAGCTCCCAGCAGGCCGATGACGGCGGCGGCTACGTATAGGGAGACATAACCGCCCCAGTAGGCGACAAACGGGAACGCGATCAATGGCGCTACAACCTGGGGCAGCGAGTTCGCAATGTTGATGATGCCCAGGTCCCTGCCGCGGTCCAGTGCTGTGGGCAGGACCTGGGTTATCAGCGCGAAGTCCACAGCGAGGTAGGCTCCGAATCCGATTCCCAGCACCAGCGCACCGGCAAGTCCGCCGATCCATGTGGGGGCGAAGGCAAGGATCAATGACGCCACAGCGATGATGACGGATGATGCGATCACCAACGGCTTTCGTTTACCCATCCTGTCGCTCAGCCGCCCGCCCACGACACTGGTGATGATCACGGTTACCGCATACAGGCCAGTGAGTATGAGAACGCCGAACTCTGGCTTGATTCCTTCAGTTTCCTCCAGATGCACGGCATCGCTGAGGAAGAAGAGCAGGTACAACGTCACCATGTGGTTGCCGGTGCTGACCAAAAGCCGAGTCAGCCAAGCCCACGCAAAGTCCGGGTAGCGTTTGGGCGAAACCCAAAAGCCCTTGAGGAAATCCGCCATGTTGAAGGGGGGACGCCCCGTTTGTGGCAGAGGCTGGTCATCGCTGTTGAAAAGATAAAGCACGACGCCGGCCAGCAGCGCTGCAGCGCACACCCAGTACCCAGCGGCGAAGTTACCCGCCACAACGGCGGCTATCACCGCGCCGACGAGGATACCCACCGTTTGTCCCATGGCCGCCAAACCGCCGACTGTACCGCGCTGGGGCACCGGAACGCGGTCCGGGACAGCAGCAGTGATGGCGGCGTACATCGCGTTGGCCCCGGCCTGCACAAGGCACCACAACACGGTCATGACGGCAACGTTGGGAGCACCGGCCAAGGCAACCAGTGCCACGGCTCCCAGGATGGCACCCATGAGCACCCAGGGAACACGGCGCCCGAACCTTGAGGTGGTGCGGTCGCTGAAGGCGCCGAACAGGGGGTTGGCCACCATGGAAACGGCCGCACCACAGCCGGTGACCAATGCCAGGATCGCTTCCTTCTGACCGTCATCGAAGTGGGCTGCCTGCTGGCCCAGCAGTACTTGGAGTGGTCCAAAGAAGGCGGCGTTGATGCCCAGGTTGACCAGTACCACTCCGGTGACCCAAAGCCGCCGCACTGGAAGTACCGGTTCGGCAAGCGCCGTGGTTCCGCCGCGGACAATGGCAGGATCCGGCACCGGACCCGGCAGGTCGGACAAGCTCATGGCAGGTTCCCCCTCATTTCAATGTTTGGACTCAGCCTAGCGCGGCGAAGCGACACTGAACCGCCGTCGAGCCTTTTATCCACATAGGCCGATAAATGGGCTGCTATGGCCCCCTCGCGAGCGTTAGTGTGGCCTCACAGCGATTGAGGAGAAGCATTGTGAGCGAGCAAGTGAATACGGCCGATCTCTACGACGAACGTGGTGAGGAACTGGAATCCGTAGCCATTCAATTCCACAACCTGGGTGGGCACACCCACTTCAGCGGGCCGGTACGCACCATACGGTGCTTTGAAGACAACGCCCTGGTGAAGACCATCCTCAACACCCCCGGCGAAGGAGCCGTTCTGGTCATTGATGGCCAGGCATCTCTGCGGACGGCCCTCATGGGAGACCTTATTGCGGCGAGTGCTGTGGCCAACGGCTGGTCCGGCGTGGTGATCAACGGAGCCATCAGGGACCGCGAGGCTATCTCCCGCCTGCCCCTTGGCGTCAAGGCCCTCGGGAGCAACCCGAAGAAGAGCGCCAAAACGGGAGTCGGCGAAGTGGACGTGGAACTGGTGATTGATCGCGTCCGCATCCAACCCGGCGCGATGATCTACTGCGACCCGGACGGCATCCTGATCGAGCGCTGACTCTTCGGTGGGCCCGACTTAGAGGGAAAGTGGAAGAAATATTCTCCCGGCGGGAATCAACCTGGCCGTAAGATAGTTACTGAAAGCAACTATCCTGCTTAATCCACTTTTCTGCCACCTCTGGAGAAGATATGTCCAAAACCACGCCCGTCCGGGCCGCCGGTGAGGTTCTGACCCATCGTCAGACGCTCACCGTCATGGTGGGACTCATGCTCGGCATGTTCCTGTCCTCGTTGGACCAGACCATTGTGTCCACGTCCATCTACACCATCGCGAACGATCTCGATGGCCTTTCGCTCCAAGCCTGGGCCACCACTGCGTACCTCATCACTTCAACCGTGAGCACCCCGCTCTATGGCAAGCTAAGCGATATCTTCGGTCGCCGCCCGCTGTACCTCGTGGCCATCGTGATCTTCCTGGTGGGGTCGCTTTACGCGGGGTCCGTCCACTCCATGACGGAGCTTGCCATCGCCCGCGGCATCCAAGGACTTGGAGCAGGTGGCTTGCTGGCCTTGGCGCTGACCATCATCGGCGACATCGTGGCGCTGAAGGACAGGGCCAAGTACCAGGGCTATTTCATGTCCGTCTTTGGCATTTCTTCCGTGCTCGGTCCGGTGATCGGCGGGGCCTTCGCGGGCTCCGCCAACATCCTGGGCTTCGAAGGCTGGCGTTGGGTGTTCTTCATCAATCTACCCATCGGGCTGGCCGCTCTTGTAGTGGTCTTCATGTACCTGCATCTGCCGGCGAGGCACGTCAAGCAGAAGATCGATTACTGGGGCGCAGCAGCCATTACTTTGGCCATTGTGCCGCTGCTGCTCGTGGCAGAACAGGGCCGCGTGTGGGGTTGGGCGTCAGGTGCGTCCTGGCTCTGCTACGGTCTCGGCGTCATCGGCATCGTGGCATTCCTGCTCGCCGAGAAGCGTGCCGGTGACTACGCATTGATTCCGCTGCGTCTCTTCAAGAACATGACGTTCGGTCTGTCATCGCTGCTGAACTTCATCATTGGTATCGGCATGTTCGGTGCCATCGCCATGCTGCCGATGTACTTGCAGTTGGTAAAGGGCCTCACCCCCACCGAGGCCGGCTTGATGATGATCACGTTCACGGTCGGCATCCTGTTCGGTTCCATTTCGGCCGGGCGCACCATCTCATCGTCCGGCGTCTACAGAATCTTCCCGATCACGGGCACGGCCATCCTGGCAGGCGCTGCCACCGTCATGGGTTTGGTTCTCGGCGTCGATACCGGTTTGTGGGTACCCGGCCTGATCGCCGTGTTCTTCGGCGTGGGACTCGGATTCTGCATGCAGCCGCTCACCCTGGCCATGCAGGTTTCCGTTCCGCCCAAGGACATGGGCGTGGGCACGTCCACGGCCGCCTTCTTCCGTTCGATGGGTGGCGCAGTAGGCACTGCCGTGTTCATCTCCATGTTGTTCAGCGTCGCGGCAGACAAGATCGCCGACGGCATGAAGACCGCTGCTTCCAGCCCGGACTACCAAGCGGTCATGAAGGACCCGGCCGTGGCATCCGATCCCGCCAACGCCAAGCTCTTTGACTTCTTCAAGAATGGCGCCAACAACGAATCCCTGAATGACACGAGCTGGCTCCACTCTGCCAACAGCACGCTGACCAGGCCTATCACCGAGGGCTTTGCCCAGGCGATCGATATCGTCATGCTCACGGCAGCCGGGCTCATGATCATTGCTTTCCTGATCAGCTTCGCATTGCCGAATAAGAAGCTGACCGATCCGAAGGCAGCAGCCAAGGAGTCGGTCCCGGCGCACTAATCGCCGGACATACAGAAACGACTCGTAAGGTTCCGTTTCACAGGTAGGCGATACAAAAGGAACGGCAGGCAGGTCTGCGGACCGCCTGCCGTTCTGCTGTGAACAGTCGTAATTCTCGTTGAACATCGCCCGCTTTTTCGGACGGTCTCGCCTAGTGCGAAGCCCTTATGAGCTCGATGGTCTGCTCCAGATCCCCGCGAAGGTCGCGGTCCCCCACGTCGGACGGCAAAGTGAAACCCGCCTGCATCATGGCCCGCAACCTGGGGCTGCTGAACTCCTCGGGTCGTCTCCCCTGCAGGCGAAGCGCCCGGGAAGCACACACAAGCTCGACGGCGGCGACAGTGGCAAGTGCGTCCGCCGTCGACTCCAACCGCGCTGTGGCTACGCTTGCAAAGCTGGCATCCTCCTCAGCGCCGAGCGAGAGCACCACGGTCTGCAGGCTAACCGGTTGGGCGTTGGCACGGATCCGGCCCACGGCGGCAGCGGCCACATATTCAAGCATCATCAGCCCCGACTGACCTGAACCGTCCTCAGCCAGGAAGGGGTGCAGGCCCGTGTATTTGGGGTCGCACAGGAGGTCGATCCTGCGCAGGTGGGTTGCACACGCCGCGCCGATAGCCAGTTGCAAAGCGTCCACGCGGCGGGCGAGGTTGGTCATTTGGAAGAGCCCGTGGTGGGCCACATCATTGCTGCCGTCGGACGGCGAGCCGTGTACGAGGGGATTCTCATTTCCTGCTGTGACAAGACGGCTCAGCAGAGTACCCAAGGCCTTGAGTTCCTCTGTTTGGGAACCAAAGACCTGCGGCAGCGTCCTCAAGCAATAGGGATCTTGGATCCGGGCGGGCTGGCCGCTGCCCTGGACCATTGCATGTAGCGCGTGTGCTGCATCGGCGACTGCGGACGTGTCAGCAGCGGCCGCAACGGGTGGGCTAAGGGCCTCGGGGTTGCCGGACATCGCAATGAAGGAGAGTGCGGACACTGACGCTGCGTTGCCCAAGAGCGTCGACAGTTTTTGGTGGGACAAGACCGCTTGACCAATAGTCAGCGCACTGGAGCTAATGAATGGCAGGGCATCAGCCGTGGCCCACCCCGTCAGGCGAACCGAAGCCTCATCCCCGCCCAACGGTGGACGTTCGCCAAGCATCGTGAGAGCCGTACCGGCAAGTGCCTGCAGGTCCGCAGTTCCGATTCCACCGAACTCCCGGACCTCAGGAACTGCGTCGGCATTGATGAGTTCCGCCAAGGCATCGGCAATGGCGGGGTTGATCCCTGATCCGCCGGCTGCCAGTTGGCTGAGCCTGACAACCAACATCGCACGGACGGTCCTGCGATCAAGCGGCTTGCCGGCGTCTACAGCGTGGCTGCGCAGAAGCTTCAGTCCGTGGGTGTCCTCACCGTCGGCTTCCATCAGGGAAACCGCGCGGTTCGCTCCGACGCCAGTGGATCGGCCATAGACCGGACGCTGCAGCGCCGTAGCTTCCGCAGACTTCCGCGATTCGTCCATTCGGACCACAGCTTCCGGCGCCAAGGTGACGTCCTCGCCGTCCGCGACTGCGGCGACGTCGGCCAACTCCAGTGTCAAGCCATCGATCACGATCATGAACCGATCCTTTCCATCAGTTTCCGGCTGTTAGTCCGTTTCCGGTGAAGTGCAGTAGAAGCAGTCCTCAGGACAAGACAACCGGGTTTGTCCTAAGCCTGCAGTGGCCCGGTAGGAGTATTCGTCCCGGGTCAGAGCCTGAGTCCTGGCATCAGGCTGGAGACCCAGCGGTGAGAGTTGTTCTGTCATCGTCCACCAGGGGTCAACTGAAACCCACTTCCTGCGTGAAAAAGCTTCCGAATCCCCGTCCTGGAAAGGACCCAGGGAATTGTTCCATCAGCGGCTCCAGCATCGACGGTCCCTCTAAAAGGGTCGTGGCCGCGTTTTGTCTTTGGCACCTGCGCTCCGGTCGCGACTGATGCCCGTCTTTCCGGGCGTTCCCTGTCCATGGTGCGTTTCCTCGCTCTCAGAGAGGTGTGGAGTTCTCCTACAAAACTGATCCTTGGGTTGTCCCAGGGCGGCTACGCAAATCTCATCTGCATAGCCTCCCTGGGATTCCTCCGAGATGTTGTTGCTAACGCGTGCCTACTTCTCGTTCATGGGGATGCGGACGCCGCGTTCGTTGGCGACGTCGATGGCGCGGTCGTAGCCGGCGTCGACGTGGCGGATGACGCCCATGCCGGGGTCGTTGGTCAACAGCCGTTCGAGTTTCTGGGCTGCCAGGTCAGTGCCGTCAGCGACCGAGACCTGGCCGGTGTGGATGGACCGGCCAATACCAACCCCACCGCCGTGATGGATGGACACCCAGGTAGCGCCCGAGGACGCAGCGGTCAGTGCGTTAAGCAACGGCCAGTCAGCAACAGCGTCCGAGCCGTCCTTCATTGACTCGGTCTCCCGGTACGGGGACGCGACCGAACCCGAGTCCAGGTGGTCACGGCCGATCACGATCGGGGCCTTGACCTTGCCCTCCTTCACGAGCTGGTTGAACAGCAACCCGGCCTTGGCCCGCTCGCCGTACCCGAGCCAGCAAATACGTGCCGGCAGGCCTTCGAATTCCACGCGGTCCGCGGCAGCGTCGAGCCACTTGTGCAGGTGCGTGTTCTCCGGGAACAACTCCTTGATCGCCTTGTCCGTCACGGCAATGTCTTCCGGGTCACCGGACAACGCCACCCAGCGGAACGGGCCAAGACCCTCGCAGAACAACGGGCGGATATACGCCGGGACGAAACCGGGGAACTCAAACGCCCGGTCATACCCACCCTTCCGGGCCTCGTCACGGATCGAGTTACCGTAATCAAACACCTCAGCACCGGCGTCCTGGAACTCCACCATCGCCTGGACCTGCCGGGCCATGGACGCCTGGGCCTTCTTCGTGAACCCGTCCGGATCAGCCTCGGCTTCGGTATGCCACTCCGCCACCGTGATGCCCTCGGGCAGGTACGACAACGGGTCATGCGCGGACGTCTGGTCGGTGACTACATCGAACGTCACTTCCCCGGCCTTGTGGCGGGCCAGCAGTTCGGGGAAGACCTCAGCGGCGTTGCCCACGTAACCGACGGACCAGCCACGGCGCTCATCCTTCGCGGCCTGGACCTTCGCGATCGCAGCATCCAGATCAGTTTCGACCTCATCCAGGTAGCGCTTGCCGGCGCGGCGACGCAGGCGGGTCTCATCCACATCCACAATCAGGCACGCGCCGTCGTTCAGGGTGACAGCCAGCGGCTGGGCGCCGCCCATGCCACCGCAACCACCGGTCAATGTCAGGGTCCCCGCCAGCGGACCCTCCGTCGAACCCGGCGCGGCAGCGCCTTCCAAAGACCGGGCCGGGTGGCGGCCCTCCGCGGCGAGCTTGTTCCCCACGGCGGCAAACGTCTCATACGTGCCCTGCAGGATGCCCTGCGTGCCGATGTAGATCCAGGACCCGGCGGTCATCTGGCCGTACATCATCAAACCCTCAGCCTCGAGGCGGCGGAACTCGGGCCACGTGGCCCAGTCCCCGACGAGGTTGGAGTTGGCGAGGAGAACCCGCGGTGCCCACTCATTCGTGCGGAACACACCCACCGGCTTCCCCGACTGCACCAGAAGGGTTTCATCCTTCTCCATGGTTTCCAGGGTCCGCGTAATCGCATCGAACGCGGCCCAGGAACGCGCTGCGCGGCCGGTGCCACCGTAGACGACCAGGTCGTCCGGACGTTCAGCGACCTCGGGATCCAGGTTGTTCATCAACATGCGCAACGGTGCCTCGGTCTGCCACGACTTGGCAGTGAGCTCAGTACCCCGCGCAGCCTTAACCGGACGGGCACCAGTGGTGAAATCGGCAGTCATTCTCTTTACTCCTCTACGAAACCGGCGAAACGAACCTGCAGGGACTAGCCCAGGTTCTTGGTCTTGAGCCATTCCTTGGCGATTTCGCCGATGTCCTCGAACTTGGCCACGCGGCCGTTCATCTTGATGAGATCCTCGGTGGTCAAGGCAGCGGAGACCTTGTCCAGCGTTTCCTTGATGGTGTCCGTGGACTTCTTCTCGTTGATGACCGGCACGATGTTCTCAGACAGGAAGAGGTTCTTGTTGTCTTCAAGCGCCACGAGGTTGTTTTCCGCCAGTGCGGGATCGGTGCTGAAGAGGTCAGCTACCTGTACCTGACCGGAGAGGAGAGCGTTCAGCGTGAGCGGACCACCGGCGTCGAGCGCTGAAAATTCCTTGAACTCCAGGTTGTACACCGACTTAAGGCCGGCAACGCCATTGAGGCGGGTCTTCCACTCCGGCGGGCCGCCCAACACGAGTTCCTTGGCGACGGGCTGGAGGTCTTCGATGGTCTTCAGCTTGTACTGATCGGCGATTTCCTTCTTAACGGTGAGGACGTCCTTGTCCTCCGCTTCGGAAGCAGTAAGCACTGCAAGGCCAGCCGGAATCTTGGTGGTCAGTTCCTTGGCGACATCCTCGGAAGAAACAGCCTTGGTGGCGGAGTCGAGGTATTGCAGGAGTGCGCCGCCGTATTCCGGCATGAGGTCGATGGAACCGTCCTTCAGTGCGGGGATAGTCACCTCGCGACTGCCAATGCTCGGCTTCTCGGTGACCTCGACGCCCTTGGCCTTAAGTGCTTCGGCGTAGATCTTGGCGATCAGCTGGCTTTCCGGGAAGTCCGCGGAACCGACGATAATACTGTCGCCCGAGGCACCTGCTGCGGCGGTATTGGACGAACTCATGGGGTCCCCGCCGCCACAGGCGCTCAGGGTGATGGCAGCAACGGCTGCCAGGGTGAATCCGGTGAGGTACTTCTTCATGTCAACTCTCCTGGGATGGGTGCTGCAGGGCATGCAGCGGCCAGATGGGGGGGTGGGGTGGAGGTGAATCTTGCGCGCGGAACCACGGGCGCGGGTGTTGGTTAGACCGTGGCGGGGGTCTTCACGGGTTCGGCCACAGCGGCCGACTTGATGGTGCGCCGGGTCAATCCGGGTGAGACAACGCGGCGGGTGATGAAGGCGAGAAGCTGGTCGAAGAACAGTGCCAGCAGGGCGACCAGAACGGCACCGGCGACCATTTGGCCGTAATCGTTCTGGGCCTTGCCGTCGATCAGGAGGCGACCCAGGCCGCCAAGCGAAATGTACGCGGCGATGGTCGCCGTCGAGATGATTTGCAGCAGGGCGCTGCGGACACCGGACAGAACCAGCGGAAGGGAACACGGCAGCTGGACGTCCGTGAGGATCTTCATGGTGCGGAAGCCCATGCCTTTTGCGGCGTCGACGGCGGCAGCATCCACTGCGCGCACGCCGGCATAGGTGTTGGTCAGGATGGGCGGAACTGCCAGCAGTACCAGCACAATGAGGCTGGGAAGGACGTAACCCATGCGGGACGGGAAGGCGGGCGAAATGAGCAGGACCAACAGGATCAGCAGACCGACACTGGGAAGTGCCCGGAGGGCGTTGGCAAGGCCGGCGATCATGAACACGCCCTTGCCTGTCACCCCAATGTAGATACCCAGGGGCACCGCGATGATGGCCGCAATGGCCAAGGCAATAAGCGAGTACAGGAGGTGCTCGGCGATCAGCGTTGGGATGCCGTCTGCGCCGCTCCAGTGTGCGGGGTCAAACAAGTAGTTCACGATGCCACCACCTTGGGGGTCCACGGTGTCAGCCACCGGTTGATAAGGATGATCAGCCCGTCCAGGATCATGGCCAGGACCACGCACAGCACAATGCCGGCGATGATCGGAGTGTAGAAACGGAGTTGGAAGCCCTGTGTGAAGAGTGAACCGAGCTGCGGTATACCCAGCAGGGCGGCCACGGAGACGAGGCTGACGTTGGAGACGGCGGCGACGCGCAAGCCTGCGCAAATCACCGGAACACCGACGGGAAGTTCAACCTTCAGGAGGCTCTGGTAGCCGCGGTAACCCATGGCTTTGGCGGCCTGGACGGTGTCTTCGGGAACGGAATCAAGGGCATCGGCGACTACGCGAACCAGCAGGGCCACGGTGTAGATGGTCAGTGCCGCCACGATGTTGAGCGGGTCCAGGATCTTGGTACCCAGGACCAGCGGAAGCAGTACAAACAGTGCAAGGGAAGGGACGGTGTACAGCAGGCCGGCAACACCCACCAAGAGCGGGTAGATCCGCCGGCTGCGGTGCGCCCACCAGCCAAGAGGCAGTGCGATGAGAAGCCCCAGGATCAGCGGGGTGACGGCCAGCAGGACATGCCAGCCGAGCAGGAACACAATGTTGTCGAACTGGCGGCCCAGCCATTCGAAGTTCATCAGATCGTCTCCAAGTGAGGTTCGGCCTCGATGGCCTTGACCACGTCCGTTGCAGAGACGGTCCCGACCAGTTCGCCATGCTCATTGACGACTACGCCGCGGCGGCTCGGCGAGGAAAGGGCCGCATCCAGCAGTTGACGCATGGTGCCTGATGCTGCTGCCGGGATACCGCTCAGATTCAGGTTCTCCCGCTTCACCTCACCGTTGAGAAGCTGCGGCTGAGCCCAACCGAGAGGCTTCCGGCCGCCGTCGACCACCAACACCCAAGCACCCAGCGCCTTGGCGCGGGCTTCATCCGCTGAATCACCGAGCTGAACTACAGCTTCCTCGCCAATAGCTACGGTGCCGGCTGTTTTCGTAAATCCGAGCGAGCGGTAGCCACGGTCACGGCCCACAAAGTCGGCAACGAACTCATCTGCAGGCGCGGTCAGCAGCTCGGAGGGAGACGCCATTTGCGCCAGCTTGCCGCCCACGCGCATCACGGCCACCTGATCCCCGAGTTTCAGGGCCTCGTCGATGTCATGGGTGACCATGATGATGGTCTTGCCGATCTCGCGCTGCAGGCGAAGGAACTCCTCCTGGAGCTGGGCGCGCACTACAGGGTCAACAGCACTGAAGGGCTCGTCCATCAGCATGAACGCAGGGTCCGAGGCGAGCGCCCGGGCAACACCGACGCGCTGCTGCTGTCCGCCGGAGAGCTGCCAGGGATACCGTTTGGCGAAGCTCGCGGGCAATCCGACGCGCTCCATCAATTCGAGCGCCTTGGTCCGGGCCTTTTGGCGGCTTTCCCCCAGCAGGAGCGGCATGGTGGACACGTTGTCAACGATGGTCTTGTGCGGGAAGAGTCCTGCGTGCTGGATGACGTAGCCGATCCTGCGGCGGAGCAACGCTGCGTCCATGCCGGAGGTGGGCTGATCATCCAGGTAGATGGTGCCGCTGGTGGGTTCGATGAGGCGGTTGATCATCCTTAGGGAAGTGGTCTTGCCGCATCCGGAAGGACCAACAAGAATGGTCAACTTTCCGGTGGGAGCCTCCAGGTTGAGGCCGTCGACTGCCACCGTACCGTCAGGGTACGCCTTGGTGACATTTTCAAATTTGATCATTTCTTTTCCATGCTTTCCTGGGGCACTTCATGGTTTCCGTCGGGTTCCACGAGGAGGTTGTCGGCAACCTTCACCAGTTCCTCGCCAAATGTCTGGGCCTTCGCCTCGTCCAAGCGGTAGCTGGGCACCACGATGCTGAGGGCTGCCACTGTACGGCCGCCGATCACAATGGGTGCGGCGACGGCCGTGATGTCGTCTTCAACGCCGCTCCGCACAATGGCGTAACCGCGGCCGTTCTGCCCACCGGTCAGCACCTTGCCGGCCGCGGAGCCCTCCAGCGGGATGCTCCTGCCGACCCAACTGGTGTGCCGGACAGAGCGGGTACCTTCGACGATGGCGATGTAGATTCCGGTTTCCCCAGCACCGGGAATGCTCAAGTAGCAGGACTCGCCCGTTTCAGCCACAAGCCGCTTCATGTGCGGCGTGCACAGCGACACCAGGGACTCCTGTCCCAGAGCCAGAGCTCCCAACTGAATGACACTGGCTCCCGGGCGGAAATTGCCCCCGGGATCCCGCGTCACGAATCCGCTGCCTTCGAGGGTTCGGAGGAGGCGGAGCGCGGTGCTGGCTGACAGATCAACCACACGCGCTGCGTCGCTCAGGCTGATGGAGCCGTCAGTGCAGACTGCACTGAGGAGGGCCAATGCCCTCTCGACTGTCCGTGTGGAAGAATCCGCTGCCACTGCGTGACCTGCTTTCAAGTGGTCTACATCACCATGTCTTGCCACTTAGTAAAAATCAATTTTCATCAAATGGCAAGAGTTTTTTTAAAAACACGAGATCTTCGCGGCTACGTGACGCCGGATGTCCCACCGAAAAGCCGGCATGTTTCCGCAGTGTAAATACTCACGCGAACCCTTGCCATGGGCTGGCATCTGGTTTTTACTTGGTGGCAGTCTTCAATCGGAGGAAAACGTGGAAACCGTCAATCAACTCCTGTCCTCAATCCAGGATGTGGGCCGCGACGCGGTGCGCGGAGGATACTCAAGGGCCGTCTACACCACGCCTGAGCTCGACCTTAGACAGTGGTTCGTTGAGCAAGCCCAACACCGAGGCCTCGACGTCGAGACGGATCGCAACGGGATAATGTGGGCGTGGTGGGGCAAGCCCCAAGAGGGCGCACTCGTCACTGGGAGCCATCTGGATTCAGTACCCGGCGGCGGCGCATTCGACGGGCCGCTGGGCGTCGCTTCTGCGTTGGCCGCCGTCGATATCCTCAAAGCCCGGGGGTTCCAGCCTCCAAGATCGCTTGCGGTCACCGTTTTTCCTGAGGAAGAAGGATCCCGCTTTGGCGTCGCCTGCCTGGGGTCGCGACTCCTCACAGGTGCGATAGACACCGACAAGGCCCTGAACCTGCGGGATATCAACGGTGACACCTTCGCCGACGTCGCTGGCGCCAACGGTTTGGATCCGCGTCACATAGGCCCGGATCCGGTAGCCATGGCGCGTATCGGCGACTTCGTCGAACTGCACGTTGAACAAGGAAAGGGGCTGGGGCAGGATGGCCCCGCCGTCGCTGTAGGGAGTTCAATCCTGGGGCACGGGCGCTGGAAAATCAGTGTCAGCGGCCAGGGAAACCATGCCGGCACCACGCTCATGGCGGACCGCGCCGACCCAATGGTCACGGCCGCAGAGATCGTCCTCGCCGTTCGCGAAACGGCGGCCAGGCAGCCGGACGCCCGGGCCACCGTAGGCCGCTTGACGCCGGTTCCGGGCGGAACCAACGTCATCGCCTCGCGCGTGGATCTTTGGCTGGACGCCCGTCATCCCGACGACGCCGTGACAGCTCAGCTCATCGAGGGAATCTACCGTGCAGCCCAGGATGTCGCAGCCGCAGAAGGTTGCACCGTAACGCTCACGGAAGAGTCGTACAGCGATACTGTCCACTTTGATGCCGGCCTAAGTCGTCGTATCACCGGTTTACTGCCAGGCGCTCCCGTCCTGGCAACCGGCGCGGGGCATGACGCTGGTGTACTGGCCGGCTACGTTCCCTCCGCCATGGTTTTTGTCCGCAATCCCAGCGGCATTTCGCATTCGCCGGAGGAATACGTGGCCGATGAGGACGCCTCGGCCGGTGCCCTTGCCCTCGCTGATGTTTTGGAGGGACTGCTGTGAACGCCTTCTGGTGCGAGACGGCCGTCATCGCCAGCGACGACGGCGACGGCGGACTTACAGAGGTTGCCACCGGCGTACGTGTGGAAACCAGCAATGGCCGCATCTCCGCCATCCACACCGGCGTCCAGCCCCTGCCCGGCGACACAACACTGGCGGGTGTCGCCTTCCCCGCAGCTGCCAACGCACACTCCCACGCCTTCCACAGGATCCTTCGCGGAAGAACCCATGATGGACACGGAGATTTCTGGGTGTGGCGGGAGCAAATGTACAGGAGCGCTTCCGAGCTGACTCCTGAGAAGTACCAGAAGCTCGCTACTGCCGTCTTCGCCGAAATGGTAGTCAGCGGATTCAGCAGCGTGGCCGAATTCCATTACGTCCATCACCAACCCGCAGGCGCGCCCTATGCGGAACCACATGCCATGGAGCTGGCCCTTGCCCGGGCAGCCGTGTCTGCCGGGATCCGCCTCACACTTTTGGACACGCTGTATCTGACGGGCGGAATTGGCACACCCCTGAGCCCCGAGCAAGCAAGGTTCGGGGACGCGGATGCACTGGCTTGGCTGGACCGGCTGGCCTCCCTTCGGGCTGCGATAGCAGAGGAGTTTCCGCCAGAGGCGGTGGGCGTCGGAGCTGCCCTGCACTCCGTCCGTGCGGTGCCGGAAAAGGCCCTGAAGATTGTTGCCAAGCAGCTACCACGGGACATTCCGCTGCACATCCACCTGAGCGAACAACCTGCTGAAAATGACGCATGCATGGAGGCCTACGGCACCACCCCGACCGGACTCTTGGAACGCCACGGCCTCCTGTCTTCCAGGCTTTCAGCTGTCCATTCCACGCACTTGACCCCGGAAGACATCGCTTTGCTCGGCGGAGCATCCACCACCGTGGTGATGTGTCCAAGCACGGAAGCCGATCTCGCAGACGGGATCGGCCCTGCGCGGGAACTCTGCGACGCCGGAGCCACCATCGCCCTGGGCACTGACCAGCATGCGGTGATCGACCCTTGGATTGAAATGCGGACCTTGGAACATGGGGAACGGCTGGGCAGCGGGCAACGCGGAAGGTTCTCGCCCGGGGAACTGCTGGGCGCGGCCACTGAAGGAGCCACGCATTCCATGGCCACCCCCATAGCCCCACAGGCTCTCCAGGTGGGTGGGGTTTGCGACCTCATGGTCATCAATCCCGCCTCCACCCGGACCGCGGGATCCCGGCCCATGCAGCTGGCTTTCAGTGCGACGGCGAGTGATGTCACGCAGGTGGTCATCGGTGGCGAACTGATCGCTTCGAACGGGGTGCACGCGCGTCTTGGGGCTCCAGGGGCCCTCCTGACCGAAGCGCTCCAGGAATTCTCCTAACGCCGCCAGTAGCTCCATGAGGTGACGACGGCGGGGCGACCTTTGACCACTTATGGGACGGCCCGCCGTCGCGCTTTGCGTTCAAGTAGTTCCGCCAGTGGCCCCTCTTTTGGCACCCCAGGGAACACTAAAGCACCGCCCAGCGAACACTCAGTCCCCAAACAGGCAGCTATACGTTAATAACCTGAATGCATGTCACGTCGGTCACTTGACTGGAACTGGAGCGATATGACGTGCCACACTGTGTAGCGCGAGTGCACCGGCGTCCCCGTCGGAACAGCCGACGACGTCCCGCACCTCGCTCCCACAACACCATTCCCCAAGGGAGACCCATGTCCAGTTCCAGCACCGAAGGCGCGCCCCCCGTTTCGCGGAAAGTGATCGGCCTGGCCGTCGCCGGCGCGGTGGGCGGCTTCCTCTTCGGCTTCGATTCCTCCGTGGTCAACGGCGCCGTGGACGCGATGGCGGACGAGTTCGTCATGAGCGAGGCATTGACCGGCTTCGCCGTTGCTGTTGCCTTGCTGGGGTGCGCCGCCGGCGCCTATTTTGCCGGCAAGATTGCCGACCGCTACGGACGCATCCCGGCCATGAAGATCGGTGCCCTGCTCTTCCTGGTGAGCGCCATCGGCACAGGCCTTGCCTTCAGCGTGTGGGACCTGATTTTCTGGCGCCTGGTCGGCGGCCTGGGCATCGGCCTTGCCTCGGTCATTGCTCCCGCCTATATCTCCGAGATTTCGCCCCGCCACGTCCGTGGCCGCCTGGCTTCGCTCCAGCAGCTCGCCATCACCACAGGCATCTTCGCCGCACTGCTCTCTGACGCAGTTCTTGCCAACTCGGCAGGCGGCGCCGGCGGCACGCTGTGGCTTGGTATCGAGGCATGGCGCTGGATGTTTATCGCCTGCGCCGTTCCGGCAGCGGTGTACGGCTGGATCGCGTACCGTTTGCCCGAGTCCCCTCACTTCCTGGTGCTCAACGGCAAGGAAGACCAAGCCCGTACCATCTTCAACAAGCTCATCCCCGGCGACGACATCGAGCGGCACATCCGCGAAATCCGCGAATCCATCCAGCAGGAAAAGCTCTCCACCAAGAAGGGCTCCCTGCGCGGCAACAGGTTCGGCCTGCTGCCAGTAGTGTGGATCGGCATCATCCTGTCCGTACTGCAGCAGTTCGTCGGCATCAACGTCATCTTCTACTACTCCACCACGCTGTGGAAGGCTGTCGGATTCCAGGAAAAGGACTCCCTGACGATCTCCGTCGCCACGTCAGTGACCAACATCCTGGTAACCCTCGTGGCCATCGCTTTGGTGGACCGCATCGGACGACGACCCATCCTGCTCACCGGCTCCATCGGCATGGCTGTTTCCCTTGGCGTCATGGCGCTGGCCTTCTCTTCGGCAACCGGGTCCGGCTCGGAAATCACGCTTCCCGGCGCTTGGGGCCCTGTTGCCCTGGTTGCCGCCAACGTGTTCGTGATCAGCTTTGGCGCCTCGTGGGGTCCGCTCGTGTGGGTGCTGCTGGGTGAGATCTTCCCGTCCCGCATCCGCGCCCGCGCTCTGGGCCTTGCTGCCGCCGCTCAGTGGATTGCGAACTTCGCCATCACGCTCAGCTTCCCCGTCATGGCGGCAGGTTCACTCCCGCTGACGTACGCCATGTACGCGGCGTTCGCTGCGGCGTCGTTCTTCTTTGTGATGTTCAAGGTTCCTGAAACGAACGGCATGTCCCTGGAGCAGGCCGAAACGTTGTTCGTTCCCAAGGGAGCGCCGGTGGCACCGTTGCCGGTGGCTTCCGACGAAGCCAAGTAGACGCGAAAGAGGCCCGGCGGATTAAATCCGCCGGGCCTTTCCGTGTTTAAGGGTTCAGTCAGGTGCAGGCCATTACACGAGGTGCGGCTCGTGGGACTTCAGGTACCCACGGCCACCGATGGAGATGACGATCGCGATCACCATGGCAACCGCGCCCGCAAAGAACGGAACCTGCGGCCCGAAGTGCTCGCCGAGCTGGGCTGCCGCGAAGGGAGCCAGCGCACCGCCCATCCAGCGCACGAAGTTGTAACCAGCCGAAGCGACAGGACGGGGCGAATCAGAAACGCCCATGGCCAGTTCGGTGTAGACCGTGTTGTTGATGCCCAGCAGTGCACCCGCCACGATGACAAGCACGACGACGGCAGTCACCGAGTGCCCAGCGGCCAGTCCCAGCCCCACCAGGTCAAGCATGAGGACAGCCAGCGTGCCGGTCAGGACCTTCACTGCGCCGAAACGCCTCTGCAGAACGGGAGCAACGAATACCGAGAATACGGCGACGGCGACACCCCACCCGAAAAACACTCCCCCGATGCCGTAGGCGTCCATGCCCAGGATGAACGGTGTGAAGGCAAGAATGGTGAAGAACCCGTAGTTGTAGAAGAGCGCACTGGCAGCAGTCGTGCGGAGTCCCTTGTGGCCCAATGCCAGGAGCGGGTCACGCAAGCGGGACTTCTTTGCCGGGGCGGGCGTCTTCGGCAGGAGAGCCAGAAGTGCCACAAAGGCTGCCGCCATGAGGACAGCGGTACCAAAGAACGGGGCGCGCCACTGCCACCCGCCCAGGAGTGCGCCCAAGAGTGGGCCGAGCGAGATACCCAGGCCGAGGGCTGCTTCGTAAAGGATGATGGCCGTGCCGGTTCCACCGCTGGCCACACCGACGATCACGGCAAGGGCTGTGGCAACGAACAAGGCATTACCGAGGCCCCAGCCGGCGCGGAACCCGACCAATTGTTCAACGCTGCCGGAGAGGCCGGACAACGATGCGAACACCACGATGATGGCCAGGCCAATCAGCAGCGTTTTCTTTCCACCGATCCGTGACGACACGAAGCCACTGATCAACATGGCGATGGCTGTCACCAGGAAGTAGCTGGTAAACAGCAACGACACTTCGCTGGTGGATGCCTCAAGGTTCTTGGCAATTGCCGGCAGGATGGGGTCCACCAGGCCGATGCCCATGAAGGCAAAAACGGCGGCGAGGGCGGTGGCCCACACGGCCTTTGGCTGCTTGAGGAAGGAAGCTTTTTCAGCCTCCAGCGTGGGTTCGAGGGTTGTTTCGGCGCTTGCTGAAGCGTCAGCCAACTGGCGTGACATTCAATGGCTCCTTGTCGGTGCTGGATTCCAGCTGTGCTGGATTTTCTTAGTTCTGGAACGAGCTGTTGAGCTTGGCGATCACGGGCAATGCCGCGGCGAGCTGCCCGATTTCCTCGCTGCTGAGGTCCTGAAGCAGTTCGGCCACCATGGCGTTGCGCCGATGATTGGCAGACTCGACGGCGGACGCCCCGGCCTCGGTGATGACCACTTGGACTGCTCGCGAATCGTCCGGATCCTGCTGGCGGGTGACCAGGCCGGTGCGCTCGAGCTTGATGATTTGCTCGGTGGCGCTGGGGACTTTGATGCCCAGGTTCTTGGCGATGTCGCCCACGCGAAGGCCGTCGTCGGAGATCATGGACAGCAGGCTGAGCTGCGCGGCGGTAAGGTCGCCTTCAGGATCGAGGCGGCGAAACATGTACACGCCGAGTCGTAGCGATTCGCGAAATTCCTGCGCGAGATCAAGTAACCGGGGATCAAAAGAGCTCATATTTAGGTATCCTAATAGTTAGGGAACCTAAGAGTCAATAAATTGGTCTGCCGGGTCCAAATTCTCCTGCCCAGCCCCGGCTTCAAAGTCCGGCACCTTCACTGATCGGCCATGCCCGGGAAGGGGCGGCGCGGACGATCGATAGCTATGCCCTGTGGGGGTGCTGATTTCCAGGGTGTGGACGTCGTCGGGCAACCGCCGTGCCGCCCAGCCCGGATTTTCCTTGGTGTGGTTGCACGCTTCGCAAAGCCCTGCACCGTTGGTCACGGTAGTGGTGCCACCTGCATGCCACGGGACGACGTGATCGATGTGCCTAATGGGCGCGTCGCAATAGGGCGTGCGGCAGGTGTCGTCTCGGACTTCGATGAAACGCCTCAACCTCGGCGGGAAGATTCGCGCCTTGGAGTCCATGGTGATGAGCTCACCCGTGGACGGCGCTGTATAGAGGCGGCGAAGCCACACAGTGAAGTCTGGATCCTGCGTTGGCGCTGGATTTCCGCCCGTCGCAGGCAGCCCCGTCTCACGGGCTTCGTCCACTGCAGCCCCTCCGGCGCCAACCAAGGCTCTTGCCCACTCCGCCGGAACTATCCCATAGCCCTTCAGCCGCGCCGGTTCACTATCCCCCCGCAACAGCGTGCGGTCCGTCATAATGACCTCGAGGTCGACTCCGCTGATTCCGCCGCGCCTGCCGGTAACGCGTTCGACGAGGGTGTCTGCCATGATTTGGCCCCTGTTCCGTGATTCACCAGAGGAACGTACAGAGTCCGCCTTCCGGGTGAGCGCAGCATAAACGGCAACCCCTTGGGCGACAGGAATCAGGGCGGTCAAATACGTCATGGCGTCCGGCGCAGGGCGCAGGCTGACCGTCCGTTCGGTGGCAGCGTGACGGGCACGCTGGGCAACGGTACGGGGATCGCGCCGATACGCGGCGGCTTTCGCTGCGGCGATGATGGCTTTGTCACCCACACCGTCGAAGGTGCCGGCGTCAGGTGCGAGTTCCTCGTCCACGGCGCGCCGATCTTCCAAGGACAGGCAGGCCGTCTCTTTCACGAGCAAGGTGGCGCGCCATTCATTGAGCTGGCCGGATTCCAGCGCAGCCATGGTGCGCGGCATCTCTTTCACCAACGTTTTCCCCAGCCCGAGGAATCGTGAGCCGCGGCTTGGTGATTCGCGACGCGCCAACGCGATCTGCACCCCTGCGCCCTGACCCTGCTCGGCCACGGGAATGCCGGCCGACGCTTGCTCGCGGCACTGCGCGAGCTCGAAGGCTACGGCTGCCCGGGCCTGGACACTGGCAATGGCCGATTTCAGGTCCTCCAAACCACGCAGTTGATCAATCAGCTCACCGCTGGTCAACCCAAGGCGAAGAGCCCGCAAGATCCCCATGAGAGCGGAGATACCGGGCACGGAGCCGTCCGGTTGAGCCCCCATCAGGAGGGCACGTGAATCCATATCAATCGCTTGCCGCTCCCGAATCTTCTCCATGGCCCAACCCTTCCAGTGGGCTGCGGCGCCCATAAGGCCGGAATCTCCCTATGTGGAAAACCTGGGCCAAACTACCGCAGGCCGGCGCCTGTTCAGAGCGTCAGCTTCATGCCTTCATGGCTCGCTACAAAGCCGAGCCGCTCGTAGAAACGGTGCGCGGCTGTACGGGATTTGTCGGTGGTGAGCTGCACCAGGGAGCAACCCCGCTCCCGCGCCTGCTCAACTGCCCATTCGATCATCAGCGCACCAACACCTCGGCCACGCAGTACGTCGGACACCCGAACCGCCTCGATCTGGGCACGCCAGGAACCCTTGCGGGACAAGCCGGGCAGGTAACTGATTTGGAACGTGGCCACCACATCACCCTCGAGCTCACCGACCACCAGGAAGTGGGCCGGGTCGGCGTCGATCGCGTCAAAAGCCTGCTGGTACGGCACTAAATCGTCAGCGTTTTCGCGGGTGGCACCCAACTGGTCATCCGCGAGCAGCGCGAGGATCCGCGGCAGGTCGGCCTTGGTGGCGCGTCGAAGGCTGAAGGTTCCAGGCCCGACGTCGGCAGTCATCAGAGTGGGCGCGGTACCAAATTCTGCAGTCACCACCCCAGCATGCCATTTTGGCCAGAACTCAGTATTGCTAAGTACCGGTACTTAGTTCTACTATGTAGTGGTAGCTAGTAATACTGAGTACTAAAGGAGGTGTCCAATGGGCAAGCAGATGACGGAGATGCTCAAAGGCACGCTGGAGGGCATTGTGCTGGCCCTCCTGACCGGAAAGGCAGCGTATGGATACGAGATCACCACGTTGCTCCGGGAGCAGGGCTTCACCGAGATTGCTGAGGGCACCGTGTATGCGCTGCTGGTCAGGATCGAACAAAAGGGGCTGGTGGACGTTGAAAAGCGGCCTTCTGAAAAGGGGCCACCCCGCAAGGTGTACACGCTCAACCCCCAGGGCCAAAAAGAACTGAACGAATTCTGGAACACCTGGAGCTTCTTGTCCGAACGGCTTGAACAGCTCCGCAAGGAAGGAAATTAACATGGCAGCAAAATGGATCGAACTGGTCACCGGATCACTCGAGCAGAAGAAGCAGTACAAGCAAGCCAAGGCGCGGTTGGATTCCCTGCCCGAGCCCTACCTGACCGTGGCCACCGCCTTCAACCGGTACTTGATGTACTACGGCGGCGTCACTGAGGGCGACACCATGGTTCAGATGTTTACGGACCTCGCAGACCTTTGGGAACGCGCCGCAATCGACGGCACGCCCGTGAGCGACATCGTAGGCGAAGACCCTATCGAATTCGCTGAAAGCTTTGCTCAGGCCTATGGCGGCAAGCGCTGGATCGACAAGGAACGCGAGCGCCTCACCAAGGCAATCGACAAAGCGAAGGAGGCGGGATTATGACCGCTGCAGCAATCCGGGTGGAGGGCATTGAGAAGTCGTACAAGGATCTCCACGTCCTGCGCGGAGTGGACTTCGAGGTAGCGTCGGGCAGTATTTTTGCCCTTCTCGGCTCGAATGGCGCCGGCAAGACCACCATGGTGAAGATCCTGTCCACGCTGCTCACAGCGGATGGTGGGCAGGCCGCCGTCGAAGGCTTTGATGTTGCAACGGAGTCTCTCAAGGTGAGGCAGTCCATCAGCCTCACGGGACAGTTCGCCGCAGTGGATGAGGTCCTGTCCGGCAAGGAGAACCTCATCCTGGTGGCGAAGCTGCGCCACCTGAAGGACCCGGGTCAGATCGCGGATGAGCTCCTGGCCCGGTTCAGCCTCACCGACGCCGGGGCACGCAAGGTAGCGACCTACTCAGGCGGCATGCGCCGCCGGCTGGACATCGCCATGAGCCTGATCGGCAACCCCAAAGTGATCTTCCTGGACGAGCCGACCACGGGCCTCGATCCGGAGGCGCGGCTTGAGGTGTGGCAGATCGTCAAGAACCTCGCCCATCTGGGGACCACGGTCCTGCTGACGACGCAATACCTCGATGAGGCCGAGCAACTGGCAGACCGGATCGCCATCCTTCATGAGGGCCGCATCATCGCCAACGGCACGCTGGCAGAGCTCAAGCAGCTCTTGCCGCCGGCCAAGATCGAATACGTCGAGAAGCAACCGAGCCTGGAGGACATTTTCCTGACGCTGGTTGGCACCGGCAACGGCTCCCAAAAGACTGGTAACGAGTCAGTAAAGGACAGGTCATGAATACCCATTTCTTCGCAGACACGTCCGTGCTGCTGGGGCGTTCCATGCGGCACATCTTCCGTAGCGTGGACACCATCATCACCACGGCCATCACACCGATCGCCCTCATGCTGCTGTTCGTCTATGTTTTTGGCGGCGCCATCAAGACCGGCACGGAAAACTACGTCAACTACCTGCTGCCCGGCATCATGCTGATCGCCATCGCTTCCGGCATCGCCTATACGGCAGTCCGATTGTTCACGGATATGCAAAGTGGCATCTTTGAGCGGTTCCAGTCCATGCCGATTGCGCGCTCCTCGGTTCTCTGGGCACATGTGCTGACGTCCTTGGTGGCCAACGGACTTTCGTTGGTGATCATTGTGCTGGTGGCACTCCTCATGGGGTTCCGAACGTCGGCCAACGTGCTTGATTGGCTGGCCATCGCGGGAATCCTGGCGCTGTTTACCCTGGCACTGACGTGGATCGCCATCATTGCGGGTCTCTCGGCAAAGTCGGTGGATGGTGCCGGCGGGTTCTCCTACCCGTTGATCTTCCTGCCATTCATCAGCTCGGCCTTCGTTCCGACGGAGACCATGTCGGGCCCGGTCCGTTGGTTCGCAGAGAACCAACCGGTCACCTCCATTGTGAACACCATCCAGGATCTCTTCGCGCAGCGTCCGGTGGGCGGCGATATCTGGGTAGCCCTCGCATGGTGCCTGGGGATCCTCATCGTCTCCTACGCCTTCGCCACCGCAGCCTACAAGCGCCGGATCGCCTAGTCAGCGCAGCATCAGAAGCAGCGCCAAACCACGGCCTAAGCTCCTCTTTCCCACAAGAGGAGCTTTCGCCATGCAGACCGATTCGCCATTAGTCCGGCATTAGCTATAGCTTTATCGAACAGATTTGTAACGGCCGTCACTATTATGGCGGGTCCTTCGAAGGGTTCTTGAACTAATGTCCGACCAGACAACACAGGGGCAGCTCCGCGCCTCCAGCAGGGACAGCGAGCCCCATCTGTCACGCTCGCTCAGCAACCGCCACATCCAACTCCTGGCCATCGGCGGCGCCATCGGAACCGGCCTCTTCATGGGCTCCGGAAAAACCATTTCCGTCGCCGGGCCCTCCGTGATCTTCGTGTACATGATCATCGGCTTCATGCTCTTCTTCGTCATGCGGGCCATGGGACAGTTGCTGCTTTCCAACCTGAACTACAAGTCCTTCAGCGACTTCGCAGGGGACCTCCTGGGACCCTGGGCCGGCTTCTTCACCGGCTGGACCTACTGGTTCTGCTGGGTAGTCACCGGCGTGGCAGACGTCATCGCGATTGCGGGCTACGCCAACGAACTCTGGCCGGGAATCCAACTCTGGATCCCGGGCATCGCCACCATCATCATCCTGCTCCTCCTGAACCTGCCCACCGTTAAGGCATTCGGTGAGACCGAATTCTGGTTCGCCCTCATCAAGATCGTCGCCATCGTGGCACTGATCGTGGTTGGCCTGGTGATGATCTTCACGGGCTTCCAGTCGAACGCAGGAACGGCGAGCTTCACCAATCTCTGGAGCCACGGCGGCTTCTTCCCCAAGGAATTCATGGGCTTCGTGGCCGGTTTCCAGATCGCCGTCTTCGCCTTCGTCGGCATCGAACTTGTTGGCACGGCAGCAGCCGAAACCAAGAACCCTGAGCACAACCTCCCCCGCGCCATCAACGCCATCCCCCTGCGCGTCATGCTCTTCTACGTAGGCGCGCTCATCATCCTCATGTCCGTCACCCCGTGGACCGAGTTCAAGGCCGGCCAGAGCCCGTTCATCGCCATGTTCTCCTTGGCCGGCTTGGGAATGGCCGCCACGGTGGTCAACCTCGTTGTGCTCACCTCTGCCATGTCATCTGCCAACTCGGGCATCTACTCGACGTCCCGCATGGTGTACGGCCTGGCCAACGACGGCGACGCACCCAAGCTCTTCGGCCGGCTCTCCAGCCGCAAAGTACCCCAGAACGCGCTGTTCCTCTCCTGCGTCCTGCTGCTGGCCGGCGTCGCGCTTCTCTACGCAGGCAAGGACGTCGGCGTCGCGTTCGACATGGTGACCACCGTGTCCGCCGTCTGCTTCATGTTCGTGTGGTCCATCATCCTGGCCAGCTACCTCGTGTACCGCAAACGCCGCCCCGAGCAGCATGCGGCCTCGCCCTTCAAGATGCCCGGCGGCATCCCCATGGTGTGGGTGGTCTTCGCATTCTTCGCGTTCCTCGTCTGGGCGCTGACCACGCAGCCGGACACGCTCACGGCACTGCTGGTGACGCCCATCTGGTTCGCCATCCTCGGCGTCGCCTACGCTGTGGTCCGCAGGACGCCCCTCCACCAGGCCCGCGTGGCCGAATGGAAAGCCATGTCCGAGGCCGAAACTGCGGCAGCGCGCTGATTCTTAACACGCGATAACAAACAGAGCCCGACGTCGGCACCCAGCCTGGGTGCCGACGTCGGGCTCTTCTTGCTGCAGGGACAGCAAAGCGTCAGGCGAAGTACACGCCGATCCGATTGCCGTCGATTTCCTCGATGCGGATGTCGATGTCGTAAACGTCGTGCAGCATCCCGGCGCGCATGATGTCCGAAGGCGTGCCCTGATGGATGAGCCGGCCGTCCTTCATGGCCAGGATGGTGTCCGAGTAGCAGGACGCGAAGTTGATGTCGTGCACCACCAGGACGATGGTCTTTCCGAGCTCGTCGGCCAAACGCCGGAGCAGCCGCATCATTTCCACGGAGTGCTTCATGTCCAGGTTGTTGAGCGGTTCATCGAGCAGCAAATATTCGGTGTCCTGCGCCAGGACCATCGCGATGTACGCGCGCTGACGCTGACCGCCGGAGAGCTCATCCACGAACTTATCGGCCATGGTCGTCAGATCCAGCTGCCGGATGGCCTCGTCCACGTGCTCAAGATCCTCCACCGTGGGCCGGCCGCCGCTGTGTGGGAAGCGGCCAAAAGCCACGAGGTCACGGACGGTGAGCCGCATGGTCAGGTGGTTTTCCTGCCGCAGGATGGCCATGGTCTTGGCCAGTTCCTTGCTGGGCGTCGCTGTGACATCCAAGCCGGCCACCGACACTCCCCCGCCGTCCATGGGCTGGAGGCGGCTGATCAAGGAGAGCAACGTGGACTTGCCCGCCCCGTTGGGGCCGATGATGGACGTGATGCCGCCACGCGGGATCTCGCAGGTGACGTCGTCCAGCACGGTGGTGCCGCCGTAGCGCTTGGTCACGTTCCGGACGGTAATCATGGACAGACGCCAATCATTTCAGTGAGCCTTTCAGCAACAGGTACAGGAAGAGGATGCCGCCGGTGAACTCGATGATCACGCTGAGGGCAGTGGCGAAACCGAACACGCGTTCCAGCAGCAACTGGCCACCTACCAAGGCGATGGCACCGATGAGGACCACGATCGGCAGCAGCCAGGCATGCCGGAAACCGCGGCACAACTGGTAGCCGAGGCTGACCACCAGGAGCCCGAAGAACGTCACCGGCCCAACCAAGGCGGTGGAAATTGCCACCAGCAGCGAGCACGCGAGCAGCACCCGCATCACCACGCGCTTGTGGTCGACGCCCACGTTGATGGCCACTTCCCGACCCAGCGCCAGCACGTCCAGCGTGTGCCGCATCCGCCACACCCCAACCCACACCACGGCAATCAGCACCGCAGAAACACCCAGCAGGCCGGGATCCACATTGTTGAAGCTGGCAAAGAACAGGTCCTGCAGGATGATGAATTCGCTGGGTTCCATCAGCCGCTGCAAGAGCGAGGAAAAGCCACGGAACAGTGTCCCCAGGACGATCCCCACCAACAACAGCAAATGCAGTGATCGCGTGGCGCCGGTGAACATCCAGCGGTACAAGAACGCGCTGAACCCCACCATCAGCAGGATCTCCAGCCCGAACTTCAGCGTGGACGGCGCAGTGGCCAGCGTCGCCGCACCGGCCACGAACGCCAGCGCGGTTTGCACCAGGATGTACAGCGAATCGAAGCCCATGATGGACGGCGTCAGGATCCGGTTGGCCGTCACGGTCTGGAACAACAGCGTGGAGACGCCCACCGCCACGGCCACCAGCAGCATCGCGGACACCTTGATGACCCGCCGCGGCAGGATGTAGGCGATATTGCCTTTGAGGTCGATGGTCAGGAAAACGGCAACGAGTACGACGGCGGCAATCGCCAACACGGCGATCACCAGTCCCGGCGGGGTGCTGCGGATGGCGTCGCGCCAACGGGTGCGGGCGGAGAGACGGGGTGCGCTCAGGAGTGTTTCAGGCATTGCGTTTCCTCAACAGCAGGAAGAGGAACAGGATGGCGCCCAGCACGGACATGACCATGCCCACCGGCACTTCGTAGGGGAACCGGATGGTCCGGCCAATGATGTCGCACACCAGCACGAACGCTGCTCCGAACAAAGCGGTCCACGGCACAGCACGGCGGAGGTTGTCGCCGAACAACAAAGAAACGATGTTCGGAACTACCAAGCCGAGGAACGGCACGGCACCCACCGTGGTAACCACAACAGCCGAGATCAACGAGACGATCATCAGCCCCAGCCGCATGGTGCGCGCGTAGTTCAGGCCGAGGTTGGTGGTGAAGTCCTGGCCCATTCCGGCCACGGTGAAGCGGTCGGCAGCAAAGAGGCCCACCAACACCAGGACTGCCACGATCCACAGCAGTTCATACCGCCCGCGGAGCACGCCGGAGAAGTCGCCGATCATCCAGTTGCTCAGGGTCTGGAGGAGATCAAAGCGATAGGCGAAGAACGTGGTGACGGCAGCGATGATGCCACCCAGCATGATGCCTACCAGCGGGATGAGCAGGGTGTTGCGGGCGGGGAGCCTGCGGAGAATGGCCAGGAAAAGGGCCGTACCCAGGACTGCGAACACAGAAGCCACCAGCATTTTGGTGAGAATCGGAGAGTCCGGAGCCAGCACAGTGACCACCAGGATTCCGAGAGTGGCCGACTCCACGGTGCCCACGGTGGATGGCTCAACAAAGCGGTTCCGGGCCATGAGCTGCATGATCAACCCGGCAACGGCGACCGCCATTCCGGCCAGGACCACAGCCACGGTGCGCGGCACCCGGGAGACCCAGAAGATTTCCCAGGCGCCGGCGTCGTTCGCCACAAGGGCGGGCAGCGAAACGTCGCTGACGCCCACAAATATGCTGCCCACGGCGATCACCAGCACCACGGCGGCAGCCGCAACCAGACGGGCGGTTTCGCCAGTCCGGTTGCGGCTTGCTGCTGCCGTGGGGCGCACGGCTGTAGTTGTCACGTCAGGATTTCAGGTGAAGCGGAAGGTCAGGCGACCGAGTCGGCCACTGCCGTGACCATGGCCTGGACGTTGTTCAGGCCGTAGCCCACGATGTACCAGCCGGCGGGATCGAGGTTGACGATCTTGTTGTTCTTCGCGGCGTTGGTGGACTTCACGAGCTCGTTGTCCAGGATGGGGTTGGCGGTGGAGCCTGCCGTGCCGATCGCGGTGTCGCGGTTGATGACGTAGAGGATGTCCGGGTTGGTTTCCTTGATGTACTCGAAGGAAACGGCCTCGCCGTGGGAGCCTTCGGCCTTGACGTCGGCAGCAGTGGGGACGCCCAGGACGTCATGGATGATGCCGAAGCGAGAGCCTGCGCCGTACGCGGTAACTTCGCCGCCGGAGGTGAGGACGATCAGGCCCGTGCCGGCCGAGGCGGCCTTGGTCTTGGTGTCCGCGACGATCTTGTCCACCTCTGCAAGCTTGGAAGCGACGTCGTCTTCCTTCTTGAAGATCTTGCCGAGCTTCTCGGTCTGGGCCTTGAAGCTTTCCATGGGCTTGGCCGCATCAACGGAGAGGTCGATGGTGGGGGCGATCTTGCTCAGTTCCTCGTATGCGCCGGCGGTGCGGCCGGAGACGATGATGAGGTCCGGGGCTGCGGAGCTGACGGCTTCGAAGTCCGGCTCCTTGAGTGAACCCATCTTGGCGTACTTTGCGTCGGAGAACTTCTTGAGGGCCTCCGGGTAGCTGGCCTCGGGAACACCGGTGGGCTCGACGCCGAGCGCGTTCATGGTGTCCAGAACGCCCAGATCGAACGTGACAACCTTGGCCGGGTTCACCGGAACGTTGGAGGTTGACCCCTGGGCGTGCTCGATGGTGATGGTGCTGGCTTCCTCGGGCTGCGAAGACGCCGTTGCCCCGCCTCCACAGGCCGTAACGGTCAGCAAGGCAGCGCCTGCAGCCAGTGCCCCGATGTAGCTCGACAGCCTCTTTTTCACGCCTGTACTCCACTCACTAATAAGTCATAGATGTGTTGCCTAATTGCCATAGACTCTATTAGTAAGGTGAGGCTAACTTCAAAACCGAAAGGCTCTCCAGCGGATATTTGTGACTGAAGTCACGCTTTATTCTCCCGCCGGAGAGCCTTTGTTACTTTCGGATGGCGCCTACGCTTCGGCTTGCCGGTCCTCCACGAGCTTCTGGACAGCCGCGAAGAGCGGGTGCGACGGCGTCAGTTCAGTAATGCGCTCGACGACGGCAGCCGCGTCCAGCTCGGACAGCAAGGAGGCGAGCTCCACGGCTTCGTCATCGTTGCCGTCGTCGAAACGCAGCGCTGCGGACATCGCCTCAAGGAGGGCCACTGGAGTGACGCCGCGCTCGGCCAATTCCGCGGCAGGACCAACAAAACGCTCGTGCCTGCTGAGCTTCCGCAACGGCGCCCGGCCCACCCGGTTTACGGTGTCCGGCAGATGCGGGTTGGTGAAGCGGGACAGGATCTTCTGCACATACGCTTCCTGCTCCGCCTCCACGAATCCGTGCTTGGCCACCAGCAATTCCTTGGTTTCCTCCAAGACAGCCCGTACCTTTGCAGCGACGGACGAATCCGCCATGGCATCGGAGATCTTCTCCAAGCCTGCTTGATAACCGAAGTACGCCGCCGAAGCGTGGCCGGTGTTCACCGTGAAGAGCTTGCGTTCGATGTACGGGCCCAGCTCGTCCACAAACGTGGCTCCGGGAATGGTTGGCACCTTGTCACCAAACGGCGTGCGGTCAATGACCCACTCATAGAAGGTCTCCACCGTGACGTCCAGGCCCTGGCCGGGAGCCTGGTTGGGGACAATGCGGTCCACCGCCGTGTTGGCAAAAACCGCGATGGCGTCCAAATCACCTGCGGAAGTGTCCCAAGCCGACACGATTGCCGTGTGCAGGAGGTCCGTGGCGTTGATGGCATTCTCGCAAGCCATCACGTGCAGAGGCGGCAGGTCCGTGGGACGGGCCGCCAGCCCCCGGGCGATCACCGGCGCCACGAACTTCAGGATGTGCGGCCCCACCGCCGTGGTGACCACATCCGCCGTCGAGATTTCCTCTACAACAGCGGCTTCCTGCGACGCGGAGTTGAAAGCGCGGAAACCAGTGACGGTCTTGACCGCCGGGCTCTCGCCTACCTCGTGGACGTCGTAGCTGCTTGCCGATGCGAGCTGGCTGATCAGCGCGTCCGCGACATCCGCGAACACCACCTCATAGCCGGCCTCGTGAAGCAGCAGCCCCACGAAGCCGCGCCCGATGTTTCCTGCCCCAAAATGGACTGCCTTCACTATGCATTGACCTTTCTGAACAGCTCCAGGACCTCGTCAACCGTGGTGGCCTCCTCCAACTGGGCAACTTGTGCCTTGTTGGTGAAGATCTTGGCTATGGAGGACAGGATGTGGAGGTGCTCATTGTTGAGGCCGGCCACGCCGACCACGAACTTCACTTGCTTGCCGCCCCAGTCGATGCCCTCCGGGTAGCGGATGATGGACACGGCCGAGTGGTTGATGTGTTCCTTGGCATCGTTGGTGCCGTGCGGGATCGCCAGGAAGCTGCCCATGTAGGTGGACACGGATTCCTCGCGCTCGTGCATGGCGTGGACGTAGCTGACATCCACGGCACCGCGGTCCAGCAGGAGCTTTCCGGCCTCGTCGATCGCTGCGTCACGCTCGGTTGCCGTGCCGTTCAGGATCACGCTTTCGCGAAGCAGGACACCTTTGCCTTCGGCGGCTTGACCGTCTGTTGCCTGAGCGCCTGCGGCGGGTGCCGGCTCAGCGGTGTGCGCACCGTGGCCGGCGGCTGCTGTGGGGGCAGCCGCGGCGGGCTGCGCACCGGAGGCGGGCTCCGCCGTCGTGCCTGTTTCAGATGCGGCGCCTTCGCTGTTGCTGATCCGCACCAGTTCAACGATCTCTTCGTACTTGGGACTGTTCATGAAGTTGTCCACCGAGTAGTGCACTGCGCTGGACGTGCGCGGCTGGGCGCGTTCGGTCAGGTCCTGGTGCGTGACCACCACATCAAAGGTGTCGTTGAGGTTGGCGATGGCCGAGTTGGTGACCTTGACCTCCGGGAAGCCGGCAGCCTTGATCTTGTTGCGGAGGACCGAGGCACCCATGGCACTGGAACCCATGCCGGCGTCGCAGGCGAACACGATGTTCCGGACCGGGCGGGTGAGCACGGTCCCGGGCTGGGCGCCGCTGGTGCCTGCCTGGTCGCCGGTCAGTGCGGAGGAGACGGAGCTCTTCTTGCCCTTCATGGCTTCCATGCGGGAGGTGGCTGCGGAGAGATCGTCGTCGCCCTTGTTCTTGGACGTTCGCAGGATGACCGCGGCAATCAGGAAGGAAACGGCGGTGGCCAGGACGACCGCGAGAATCACGCCCACATAGCTGTCACGGGACGTCTGGGCCAGCACCGCGATGATGGAACCCGGCGCGGCAGGAGCAACGAGGCCGGAGTTGGTGATGGCCATGGTGGCGATGCCGGCCATGCCGCCGCCGATCGCGGCGAGGATCAGGATGGGCTTCATCAGGACGTACGGGAAGTAGATCTCGTGGATGCCACCAAGGAAGTGGATGATCGCTGCCCCGGGAGCCGAAGCCCTGGCCGCACCACGGCCGAAGAACATGTACGCGAGGAGGATGCCGAGGCCCGGGCCCGGGTTGGCTTCCAGCAGGAACAGGATGGACTTGCCCTGTTCCAGGGACTGCTGAATACCCAGCGGAGTCAGCACGCCGTGGTTGATGGCGTTGTTGAGGAAGAGGACCTTGGCCGGCTCGATGAAGATGCTGGTCAGTGGCAGCAGGCCGTTGTTGACCAGGAACCCGACCACTGCACCGGCGCCGTCAGTGAAGCGCTGAACCACCCAGGAAAGGCCGTAGAAGCCACCCAAAGCCAACAGCGCACCCCAGATACCCGCGGAGAAGTTGTTCACCAGCATTTCGAAACCGGGGCGGATCTTGCCGTCCCACAGGGCGTCGATCTTCTTCATGGTCCAGGCACCCAGCGGGCCCATGATCATGGCGCCGATGAACATTGGCGCATCCGTACCTGCGATGACGCCCATGGTCGCGATGGCGCCCACCACACCGCCGCGGACGTCATAGACCATGCGGCCGCCCGTGTAGGCAATCAGGATCGGAAGGAGGTACGTGACCATGGGGCCAACGATGCCGACGTTGGGATCACCCTCGGCGTTGGTACCGAACCCACCCAGCTCAGCGACTGGAATCCAGCCCTTCTCGATGAAGAGGGCCGTGATGAGGCCCCAGGCGATGAAGGCGCCGATGTTGGGCATAATCATGCCGGACAGGAAGGTGCCGAACTTCTGAACACCAACGCGCACGCTGGTGCGGGGCTTCGCAACTGTCTCTGTTGCCATGTGAATTCCTAACGTGTGTCCCGCGGCGGCGCGGGGTCAGTCGATATAGATCGAGAGAGCGCAGCCTTAGGAGCTGCTGGAAATACGGTGAAGCCATTCAAGGAAGAGCTTCAGTTCAGAGCTGGAAAGTTGGTCCGAATGCGAGGCCTGCAGTGCCGCATTCAGGGCGATTGCCGCAACAACCACTGACGACTTACCGGAGTCGTCCGCTGCGGCGCCACGGGCGGTGTCCGTGGAGACGGCAAAAATCATGGAATCCCGGGTCATCGTTGAGAGCTCGAGGTTCCTTTCTTCCACCGGTTCTGCGATCAGCATGAGCGTGACGCCCACGTTGGCCGCGAGGATGCTGCGGGCCGCTTCGCGGGGCGGCACGTTGATCTGACCGGAAATTGCGGCCTTGTTCAGCATTTCCTCCAGAAGCGCTTCGGCATCGGCCACGATGGCTGGACGGCTCTCCGGCCTGATGTTGCCGAACATCACCAGATACAGATGTGGCTGGCTCAGCCCGAACTGGACGTGGTTGTCCCACATCCGCCTGACATCTTCCAAAGGCTCCCCGGACGGTGCAAAATCCCGCTCCCCCGCCACATACTCTTCAAATCCGGCTGATACGACGGCGTCGAACAAGCCTTCTTTGTCGCCAAAGTGGTGGTAGAGCGTTGGCGCCGTGACCCCGGCAAGCTTGGTGATCTGGCGCGTTGAGACCGCTGACCCCTCCGAATTCGCCAGCAACTCGGCAGCTGCGCGAAGCAACCGAATTTTAGGCGGAAGCTGGTCATCGAAACTCATAACCGCTACCCTAGCACCTATAGCGTTGCTATATGAAGTGGCTCACAAAGGAATTTTGTAGGCTAGTTTTCGAGGCTCCCGGTGCCGTCGCCGGCGGGCCTGAACCAACAAGCAGGAACAGAGGATTCAGTGCAGAATTTCCAAGGAGTAGGGGTAAGCCCTGGCCGCATCATTGGTTCCGTCCGCCAGATGCCCAAGCCGGTGAGCGAACCGCCGTCGGGAGAGCGTTTGGCCGCGGACGTTGCGCCGGAAGACGCCGTCGCAGGCTTGAAGGCTGCCGCGCAGTCCGTCCATGACGAACTCAAGGGACGTGCGGAAAGCGCTTCGGGCGATGGCAAGGCCGTCCTCGAAGCAACGGCCCTCATGGCCAAGGACACCATGCTCCTGAAGTCGGCGGCCAAGCTGATCAATGCAGGCTCCTCCGCTGAACGTGCCATCTGGGAAGCCGGCGCCTCGGTCTCCGAAATGCTGCACAATCTGGGCGGCTACATGGCCGAGCGCGCCACTGACGTCCTGGATGTGCGCGCCCGTATTGTGGCCGAACTCCGCGGCGTCCCCGCGCCGGGCATCCCTGCCTCGGATACGCCCTTCATCCTGGTTGCCGAGGACCTCGCCCCCGCTGACACCGCGACATTGAATCCCGCGGTGGTACAGGCGCTGGTGACCTCCGGTGGCGGCCCGCAGTCCCACACGGCCATCATCGCGCGCTCGCTCGGCCTGCCCGCAGTGGTCGCGGCGCACGGCGTTGACGACATTGCCGATGGAACCGAAATCTATGTGGACGGCGCGGCAGGTTTCGTGGCCGGTTCGCCTACAGACGAGCACCGCGCGGCCGCTACAGCCTGGGCGGAAACCTCCGCAACCCTCGCCGAATTCGACGGAAACGGCACGACGGCGGACGGGCACTTGGTGCCGCTCCTGGCCAACGTCGGCGGAGCCAAGGACGCCGTGGCGGCTGCCGCTTTAGGCGCCCAAGGTGTTGGCCTGTTCCGCACCGAGTTCTGCTTCCTGGAACGTGACACCGAACCCTCCGTGGACGAGCAAGCCGCCGCGTACAAGGCCGTGTTCGACGCGTTCCCGGGCAAGAAAGTTGTCCTGCGCACCCTGGACGCCGGCGCCGACAAGCCCCTGCCGTTCCTCACGGACGCCACCGAACCCAACCCTGCGCTGGGTGTTCGCGGCTACCGCACCGACTTCACCACGCCGGGGGTCCTGGAGCGCCAGCTTGAAGCCATCGCCCGGGCAGCCTCGGAATCCCAGGCTGATGTGTGGGTCATGGCCCCCATGATCTCCACAGCAGCCGAAGCCGGACGCTTCGCTTCATTGTGCGCAGCTGCCGGGATCCAGACGCCGGGTGTCATGGTGGAAGTTCCCTCTGCCGCCCTGACCGCTGCCACCGTGCTGCGCGAGGTGGGGTTTGCTTCGCTGGGCACCAACGACCTCACCCAGTACGCCATGGCCGCCGACCGCCAACTCGGACCCCTCGCTGAACTCAACACTCCCTGGCAGCCGGCCGTGCTCCGGCTCGTGCAGCTCACCGTGGAAGGCGCCGCCCAGGAAAGCTCGGGCCGTGAGGGTGACGCAAAACCCGTGGGCGTTTGTGGTGAGGCGGCAGCCGACCCGGCCCTCGCCGTCGTGCTTACCGGACTGGGGGTGACCACACTGTCCATGACCGCCCGGTCGCTGGCCGCCGTCGGGACCGTCCTGAAGACGGTGACACTGGAGCAGGCACAGGAACTCGCGCGGCTGGCCCTTTCAGCACCCAGCGCCACCGAGGCCCGCGACTGGGTCCGCGCCAAGCTCCCCGTGCTCGAAGAACTCGGCCTCTAACTTCTGTTTGTTTCTGTCAAAGGAGAAACCATGCCCGAACGCATAGCCACCATCGCCAGCCGCTCCGGCCTGCACGCCCGCCCCGCCGCCTTGTTCGCGGAAGCCGCGGGCGAGCAACCGGTGGAGGTCACCATTGCCATGCAGGGCGAGCCTGCCGATGATGCGCTCGACGCCGCCAGCATCCTTTCGCTCATGACGCTCGGCGCCGCCAAGGGCGATGTCGTGGTGCTGCGGGCCGAGGGCGACGGCGCCGACGCTGCGCTGGACGCACTGGTGAAGCTGCTGGAGACGGACCTGGACGCGGAGTAGCCTTCGGCGGGCTTGCCCGATTCGATGGTTTGCTGCGTGTTGGACGGCAGGAGTCGTCTACCGCGCAGCAAGCCGTCTAAATGGCCGAGGCCTGCCAGCACGCGGCTCACGCTAGGCTTCTGCCATGGCATTGATAGCTCCCCGCGTCACCGCAGGTCTCCCCGCCGACGACGCCCGGAATCTGGCGCGCTCCCTGCAGGACAGCAACGACATCACCGTGTTCGTGGACGGCACAGTCCACCGCCTGCCGGACGAGGCGAGGGACGCCGTCGTCGACCTCCTCGCGAGGCTGGGCCGCGGCGAAACCGTGACGGTCAGCAGCGTGGAGGAAATGCTCACCACCTCGCAGGCTGCCGAGCTCGCGGGAATCTCGCACACCTATCTGCGCAATATGACCGATCGCGGCGAAATTCCCGTGGAATACCGGGGAACGCATCGTCGGATCCGGCAAGCCGCCATCATCGCGTGGCTGGAATCCCAGAAGAAGAAACAGGCCGAAAGCGCCGCGGACCAGCCCGACGGAAATGACGTCAACGCCAGCCAATAGTGTCCACAGTGATAAGGATCAAGCAACGATCGCAGCCAACAGGCGGGCACCCCTTAAAGCCGGGGTTACGCTTGATCGGTGGGCAATTTCAAAGGGTGGCATATCGTGGCCGGGTTGGCCGCAATGGCCCTTGCCGCACCCTTGGGCTCTGCCATGGGATTGAACTTCGTGGCAACCTTCATGTTCGCGTGCACGGTGTTCGTGGCCGTCGCGATGTGGACGGAATCAAAAATCGCACGACGCCGGGACGCGGCTGCGGCGTCTGCCGCGCCTGAGACTCCGCAACCGGCGGCGGACCCCAGCGAATCCGACGACGCCACAAGGTCCGGCGACGCCACCAGGGAGTAGGCATGGGGTTCAATAGCGGTATGGCTTCGACTTCCCCCTCCGTTGTTTGGCCCGTAGTGCATGAGGAACGCCGTGCCCTGATCCGGGATCTTGAACCGCTCCTGCCCTCCCAGTGGAGGACGCCATCGCTGTGCCCGGGCTGGGACGTCCATGACGTCCTGGCGCACGTGATCGACAGTGCCAAGACCACGCGCCTCGGCTTCATTCGACGCATGGTTGCCTCCCGGATGGATTTTGACCGCGACAATGCCGTGGGTGTTGAGCGCGAAAGGACGCCTGACCCGGGGAAGACCCTGGTCCAGTTGCAGGCCGCGCTCTCCCGGACTTCCGGGCCGCCTGCAGGCTTGGGAACCCGGTTGGTTGAAGCCTTCGTGCACGGCGAGGACATCCGCCGCCCGCTGGGGATCCGCCGTGACTATCCTGCAGCGCACGTCGCCACAGCCCTGCACTACCAGGTGCGGACCAGCACCAAGATGGGCGGAGGCAAGGAAATCGCAGAGGGCTGGCGCTTGGTGGCCACTGACACATCCTTCGATCACGGGGACGGGCCTGCCGTTGAGGGGCCCGCCATCGCACTGCTGCTGGCGGTGTCCGGCCGACCAATAGCGGAGGACGAGCTGGATGGCCCCGGAGCTCCGGTGTTCCTGCAGCGGAAACTTTGATGGCAGCGAAAGGGAAACCGGCAGCGTTGCTGTCTGCCGACGTAGAAGCCTTGGGCCTGAAGGGGCGGATCCTCTGGACAGAGGGCACGCCTCCAGCCGGGCCCTCGGCTGATCCCGGCACTGAATCTGTGTCCGATCCCGCCGGGCCCGTCTATGTCCTGATCCACGGCATCGGGGTCTCGCACCGCTATTTGGCCCGGCTGCACACCGTCCTGGCAGCGAGCGCCCCCACCTACTCCCTGGACCTCCCGGGGTTTGGGGGGACTCCAAAGCCTGATCGACAGCTCTCGGTGGAGGACTACGGCGCCTTCATCGCTGAGGCCCTCGCTTCCCGCGGCATCGGTTCCTACGTTCTGGTGGGCCATTCGATGGGGGCGCAGTTCGTTATCGAAGCGGCCTTACATGCGCCGGATCGGGTCCGGCAGGTGGTGCTGATGGGGCCTGTTGTTGATTCGCGGCACAAGAACGTGCGGCGCCAGTCCGTGGCCCTTCTCCTTGACGGGATGCTCCGCGAAAGCCCCTCCTCCAATTGGATCGTCACGTCGGACTATTTCCGCTCCGGTCCGCGCTGGTACCTCACTGAACTGCCCGTGATGATGTCCTACCCCACGGAAAAACGCGTGGCTGGCATCAAGGTCCCCGTGCTGGTCCTGAGGGGAAGCCGCGACAACGTGGCCGGCCCGGACTGGGCTCTCCGGCTCTCGAGGGCGGTTGACCAGGGGCGCTTGGTGGAGATTCCCGGCGTCGGGCATGTAGCGCAACACATGCGGCCCCATGCCGTGGCGGACGCCATCCGGAGTTTTGTTGCCGCGACAGCGCTTCACGGCCAGGCACCTTGATGAGTCCGCGCACCCCGGCTAGGCTGGCGGAGCCATCACATTAGTAAGTTTGCTTACGAAAGGGTTGATCGTGACCACTGGAGACCACAAGGACGAGCAAGGCTTCGGCGCAACCGGCGCCACAGGACCGTTTGATACTACGTCCGATGCCGACAGTATCCACGAGGATCCCGACATGCGGCAGGATGAGGACGACGATCCCGCAGCATCCGCCAACCCGGATCCCCTCGACGGAAACGTCACGGGCCTTGAACCCGGCGGTGGAGTGCCCCCGGGAGAAACCCCGCCGGCCGAGGGCAGCATGAGCAGCGACCAAGGACACGAGGAGTAAACAACTGCGGGCGCCGGACTACGGCAGCCTCAGGATCTCCCCAAGATCGTAATCCGCCGGCTCCTCCAACTGGGAGTATGTGCAGCTCTCCGGCGTGCGGTCCGGCCGCCAGCGCCTGAACTGCGTGGTGTGCCGGAACCGCTCGCCCTCCATGTAGTCGTAGGCCACCTCGATCACCAGCTCGGGACGCAGGGGCACGAACGAGAAATCCTTGCCCGCACTCCACCGGCTTTGGGCGCCGGGCATCCTGGAACCCCCGGCCCCCTCGCCCTGGCTGGCCCACTCGCCCCAAGGATGCTCGCCGAGTTCCACTTGGTACGGCTCAAGCTCAGCCACCAGGGCCTCGCGCTTGGCCATGGGGAATGAGGCCACCACCCCCACATGCTGGAGCCGACCGTCGTCGTGATAAAGACCCAACAGCATGGACCCCACAACCTTCGCGGTCTTATGCCAACGGAATCCGGCCACCACACAGTCCGCGGTGCGCTCATGCTTGGTCTTGAACATCACGCGCTTGTTGGGCAAGTACGTCCCGTCCAAGGGCTTGGACAGCACCCCGTCCAGGCCTGCGCCTTCCAATTGCACGAACCATTCCTGCGCGCGCTCAAGGTCCGTGACTGCAGGAGTGACGTAAACAGGCGGCTCAGCCTTGGCGAGCGCACGTTCCAGGACGGCGCGGCGTTCCGAGAAAGGCCTGCCCATGAGGTCGTCGTCGCCGAGGGCAAGGATGTCGAACGCGATCATGGACGCCGGGGTCTTCTCGGCGAGCATCCGGACCCGGCTGTCCGCGGGGTGGATCCGCTGCTGCAGCACCTCGAACTCCAGACGGTTGCCCTCGATCAGGACAATCTCGCCGTCGATCACGCATTTGTCCGGAAGGTTCTGCCGCAGCGCTTCCACCAGTTCGGGGAAGTAGCGGGTCATGGGTTTCTCGTTGCGGCTGCCCAGGATGACTTCGTCGCCATCTTTGAAGACGATGGTCCTGAAGCCATCCCATTTGGGCTCGTAGTGCCCTACATCGGGAATGGCGGGGACGGATTTGGCGAGCATGGGCGAGACGGGTGGCATCACAGGCAGGTCCATAGACAATGTCTACCTGCCGGTTCGCGCCGAAGCTAGTCTTAGGCGATGGATATCTTGGCCGTGTTGGCTGCCGTACTTGGAGTTCCCGCCCTCCTGGCCGCGGCGTGGTACTGGGTGGCCCGGCAGAATCGCCGGGGTGTCCGGCGCGCAGCAGCCGGCGGGATGTTGGGAGTTGCGGACGAGATTTTCCGCCCGGAAACCCATCACGTCCACCAGATCCAGAAAATCCAGCACGAACTCCCGGCGCCAGCACCGGCCCCGAAGCCTAAACGCTAGAACCCTCTCATCTGGGGAGGCCTACCGTCCGTTACATTAATGTGACTTTACTTTCCGGCTCATGTACCGTCGTAGGGCGACCCGTATCTCCGCTGGGCCGCTTCCGGAATGACGCCGAGCTCTGCCGCATTCCGGGATCCGCCAGACCCGCGGCAGAGGCGGGGGACCCACAAGTTCCCGGACTTTCCCAAGTCCTTGGGGTGAAGCCGCTACGGCGGCCGGACGGCCTCGTCCGAACCCGACAGCTAACCTCGAAGGCGTTGAGAGGCAACCACCATGTCCCCAACCATGGATCAGCCGCGCCGCGCCGAGACTGAACGCGAGCGCACCAAACCAACCGGACGCCGTCGGGCCCAACCCAGCGGACCCCCCATCAGCGTGCAGGCAGACACTGCTGCCGCACTCGGGACCACAAGCACGACGTCGGAGCCCGCCACCGCGGCCCTCCCCACCGTCGCGCCGCCCACCACACGTGCGGCCGCGCGCGCAGCCGAGCGGGAACGGGCCGCCCAAGCTGTGATCGCGCCCGCTCCATCCGCGGTCGGAGAACCTGCCGACGCTGCCGAGCCGGCAACCGCGGCCATTCCCGTCGTGGAGGCCGCCCAGGCAGCAGCTCCGCCCTCCACCACGCCGGGGCCTCCTACCTCGGCTATTCCGATCGTTCAGGCCAAGTCTGCCCCCACAGCGGTTTCGCCTGCAGCCGCTTCCCCGGCACCCGTTTCACCGCGGGGCACATCCCCGGCGCGGGTTGCTGCGGCCGCCACGGCGTCGGCTTCACTGGCAAGCCGCAAGGACGTTCCAAAGGAGTCGGCCGCTCCCGCTCCCTCCAGGCCGGGCAGGGGCGGATCGTCCCTTGGCCGGGAACCCCAGGCGGTCCTGCGTAAAGCTGCGTCGGTCAAGCACATGAGCCAGCGCATGGCCGTGGTGGCTGGTGCCCTGGGTCTGGTCCTGACAGCCGGCACCTTGGGGCAGGCCCTCGAGCTGCCGTTCTTCGGCCAGGAGACCCCCTCCCAGGAAGCCAGCGGCGCCGACCGGAATTCAGGCTCCGCGGCTCCCGCACCCAGTGCCTCGTACTCGAGGGCCTCATCGCCCTCCGCGTCAGCTGCTGCGACGTCGGCAGCCGGCCAACCGGCCACGGTTCCGGAGTCACCCGCGCCTGTGTCGCCGTCGTCCGTTCCCACCCCGAAAGTTTCCTTGGCTGACCCCGTCTGGGTCCCGTCGGCAGTACCCTCAACCATCGCCGCGGTCCCGTCCACCGCCAGCCCGGCCCCCACCCAGCCGGCGCCGGCACCCAGTGAGGTGCCGTCGGACACGATCACCACGCCTCCCACGACACCGACGCCCACAACGACGCCGACGGTCACGCCCACTCCGACACCTACCCCCACCCCGACGGGGACTCCCACGCAGACCACCAAACCAAAGCCCACGGGCAAGCCCAGCGCGGCCGCCGCACCGCAGCCCACCGGGACGGCACTTGAAGAGATTCTCAACGCGGCAAAGGACGCCCTCAAATGAGCACGCGCTTGCCGCGCACCACCACGCACGTGGGATGGCACAGCCGATACTGCAGCAGCAGCCGGACGGCCACGTTCCGGCGCCGATGGGGCCGTTGGAGCTGCCAGCGGCTGAGGCGTTCCTAAGGCAAGACCCTGCGCATGAGGCAGGCACCCACCGGGTGTCTGCCTCATTTGTTCCTTAACAACCTTAGATCCGTGGCCGGCCGGCCCAACGGCGGGCTTTCAAGGCAGCGTGCAGTTCAAGGCGGATCGCTCCACTGAGGGGGTCGGCACCGATGAGCTGGCGGATCCGGCCGAGTCGGTTGTAGATGCTGCTCCTGTGGAGGTGGAGTTTGGCCGCGACGTCCTGCACTGAACCATCACTGTCATAGAGGAGTTCCAGGACGGGCAGGAGTTCGCCGTTCTTGTCCTGGTCCTCCAGCGTTCGGAAGTGCACGGAACCGGTGTCGTCCCAGCCTCCGGGTGCCAGCAAACGGTCGAAGAGCTGATAGACGCCCACGGCCCGGCTGTCCACGAGCTCGCCGAGGGGTCGATCGACGGCAGCAGCCTGCGCCGCAACCTTGGACTGCCGGTATGCTCCCCCGAGCTGCCGGATCACCTGGAATGGTTCGCTGATGCCCAGGATCACCCGGTCCACCGCCCTGCCGGAGCGCTTGGCGAGTTCCAGTTGATAGTGGACCAGCACCTGGGCGTGGTCCGCCCGGCCACCGGACTCGCGGAACAGCACCACCGAATGCGTCTCCGTTCCCGCGCTGAACAACGCAGCGTTGACCCCGATAGTGGACTGCAGCGCGGCTGAACGGTGCGTCAGGGTCGCGGCAAGGGGATCGACGTCGGACCTCGCGCCGTCCGCGTCCAGGATGGTCACCAGTTGCCACGGACCGCGGCCTTGGATTTCCTTCCACCCGGCCACGGCCGCCACGGCATTCGATTCGCCGCTGCAAGCAGAGAGGAACTCCTGCTCACGCCGGCGCCGGAATTCCGATTCCGCGGTGTTGGAATCAAGGAGCAATCCCGCCAACAGGTCCAACTCGTCGCGCACGCCGGGCAACTCGGCGAGTATCGCCGTCGCACTTTGCTCTTCAACGTCCAGCTGGACCCACAAGTAGCCCACGCGGAAGCCGCGCACCAGGAGCGGCACGCAGACCCTGCCCAACATTCCGAGTTCCTCATTGGCGGGAACGACGACGGGACGCACCGCCGTGGCGATGCCGTGGGACAGTTGCCACGCGCTGACATCGCCGGGGACACGCTTGCTGAGGAGGAAGTTCACGCGGACGCGGTCGGCGTGCGACTGGTTGGAGCTGTAGGCGAGGAGGACGCCGTCGAGGTCTTCCAGGGAGAGGCCGCGGCCCAGTTTCAACGCCACGCGTTCAACGATCTGTTCCACGTCCTGCTGCATCAGGAAAGCGTACCAACAGCAGGCGACACCTGACGCTCCATGGCTCGACAAATGTCGAGCTGCAGAGATGAAGATCCTTGAATTTCCGGGCCTTCTCGGACTGTACGCGGCAAAGCCCATGTCGCCTGCCTCACAGCCGGATTTATTCTGGAATCACAGCCCGCAACACATTTTTCGGCCGAAGAGGCCGCTAACGATGGAGCCCACAGATGATCATCGGCGTCCCCAAAGAAATCAAGAACAACGAATTCCGCGTAGCCATCACGGCCGCAGGTGTCCACGAATTCCGCACCCACGGACACACCGTTCTGGTTGAGCGCGGCGCGGGCCTCGGCTCGGGCATCACCGACGAGGAATACTCGATCGCCGGCGCCGAAATCGTCAACGACGCTGACGACGTCTGGGGCCGTGCAGACATGGTCATGAAGGTCAAGGAACCCATCGCGGCCGAGTACCACCGCTTCCGCAAGGGCCTCATCCTCTTCACCTACCTGCACCTCGCCGCAGAGCCCGAGCTCACCGCAGAGCTCATCAACTCCGGCGTCACGGCCATCGCCTACGAAACCGTGCAGGAAGGCCGCACCCTTCCGCTGCTCGCCCCCATGTCCGAGGTAGCAGGCCGCCTGTCCGTCGTGGTCGGCGCTTCCTCGCTCATGGCCCCGGCCGGCGGCAAGGGCGTCCTCCTGGGCGGCGTACCGGGCGTCCGCCCGGCCAAGGTTGTTGTCCTCGGTGCCGGCGTTGCGGGAACCAACGCCGCCGCCATGGCGCTGGGCCTCGGTGCTGATGTCACCATCATGGACATCAACATCAACCGGCTGCGTGAACTCGACGCCCTCTACCAGGGCCGCCTGAAGACCGTTGCCTCCAACGCCTACGAGATCGAGAAGTCAGTCATCGACGCAGATCTCGTCATCGGTTCCGTCCTGATCCCGGGCGCCAAGGCACCCAAGCTGGTCACCAACGAGCTCGTTGCCCGCATGAAGCCGGGCTCGGTCCTGGTGGACATCGCAGTTGACCAGGGCGGCTGCTTCGAGGACACGCACCCCACCACCCACCAGGAACCGACGTACAAGGTCCACAACTCGATCTTCTACTGCGTTGCCAACATGCCTGGCGCTGTTCCGAACACCTCCACGTACGCACTGACCAACGTCACCCTGCGCTACGCCGTGGCACTGGCCAACTTGGGCGTCAAGGCCGCCTTCGACCGCGACCCCGCGCTGGCTGCCGGCCTCAACATCGCCGCAGGCCACGTGGCACACCACTCCGTTTCCGAGGCGCACAACCTGCCCCTCGTCAACGACTGGCACAGCCTGGTTACCGCTTAGGAACCCACGCACGACGGCGGGGTGCAGCTTCCACACGAAGCAGCACCCCGCCATCGTGGTTTAACCCGCGCCGTCACTTCGCGGGGAGGCTCGGGGTGCCCTGGTCCGCGGGAAGGCTGGGAACCACGCGGGTAGGAACCGGCACAGGTACTCCTGAGGGGCGGAGCTTGGCCGGATCAAGTCCTGAGGGGTCGATCCCCGGCGGCGTCACAGGAACCACCGGCGTGGGGATGCCGCCGTTCCCAGGTTCGTGGGGTGGGGGATCCTTGGGTTTTTGAGGCGACGCTCCTCCGCCGGGCTGCGGAGGAGATCCTGGGGCTGGGTTGCCGCTTGTAAGTGGGGCAGCCGGTGCCGGGGCGGGCTGGTCACGGTCGGGAACTGCGGGCGCCTCCTCAACAGTCGGCGCCGGGTTGGAGCCGGCCGGTCCGCCCTGCTGCGGAGCGTTGCCCGAACCAGGAGTGAGCTTCGAGACCGCTGAGCCGATGGCTGCGCCCAGATGCTGGAGGGCACCCGGGATTCCGCCGTCGGACGCAGCCGCAGCAGTAGTACCGCCGGCCAAGGACACCACGACAGCAAGGCCGGCAATGGCCGTGCGCCGCTTTGCCCGCCGCTGCGCAGCAAGTTCGTCGGCAGGGAGGGCACCTACACGTGCCGGGTCAGCCGCACGGGCCGGGTCTCCAACCGTGGCGAGTACCGCCGTCGGCGCGCCCGACGACGCAACGGGACCGGCCGTCGTCGTGATCTGCTGGGTGGCCGCAACCTGGCCGCGGACCATGAGCGCACGAACTGCCTCGGAAGGCACGGGGGCAGTATCGGCCAGCGAACGAAGTTCCAGCAGTTCTGTGCGGAGTTCGGCGTCGCCCTCCAGGCCGGAGTCGGCCAGGAAACGGTCGACTGCCTGCTGGTGCACTGCCTGCTGGTGGCTGCGTCCGCGGGGCGGAAAGTGTTCGCTCATGATGTGCCGTTCGTTCGTTGTGCCCGCTTCTTCAGTGCGCCCAAGGCCCGGCGCTGCAACTGCTTCACGGCGCCTTGGGATTTGCCCATGATGGCCGCGGTTTCTTCCACGGACAGGTCCGCAATGACGCGTAATGCCAGGACCTCCCGGTAGTCGTCTGCGAGGTCGTTCAAGAGTTCTGTGACGCCCAAACCGGAGGCCCGGCCAAAGGCCTGGTCTTCTGCCGACGGCGCACGTCGCGAATCCAGCTCCGACTCGTAAGGTGTGGAGTCAGGCGTGCGTTCACGTTTGCGGTAGTGGTCCACCATCCGGGCGTGGGCGATGGAGAACAGCAGTGTTTTGGCACCCTGGAGGCCGCCGTGGAGGGTTTCAAGCTTTGGGTACAGGGCCAGGAACACGTCCTGGGTGACGGCCTCGGGGTCCTCCACACCGCGGGCGCGGAGGTAGCCAAAGACCGGCCCGGAGAAGCTGTTGTAGGCAGCCGTGAAGAGCAGCGCGGGGTCATCCCGGTCCGCCTGCACGTATTCGTCAGCTAAAGGGTCAAGCACCCGTGGACGCCTCCATCCCACGTTACGAGGGCGGGGTTCCTTGCCCTAAGCCAAGGAACCCCGCCGTTAAACCGTAGCCGCTGCGTGGTTAGCGGACAGAATCGAGGGCTGCGCCCGGTTCCGCCGGAACATCCGCCGGAACGTCACTCGGAACCTGCGACGGGAGGGCCGGAGCAGCAGGCGTCGCCGGAACGGCTGGGTTGGCCGGCACAGCAGGCGTCGCCGGGACAGCAGGCTTGGCGGGGACGGCCGGTACCGCCGGCTTTGCCGGAAGTTCAGACGTCACGGAAGCATCCGCGTCGGCGTCTGCCTGGGTCGAACCGTTCGCCTCGGCAGCCTTGCCGGCGTCAACCACTGCCTCGCAGTGCGCTTCCACCTTCGCTTCGCCACCGGCGGCAACGGTCAAGGACTCAAAGCCCGGGACCTTGGCATCGGACGTCAGGCCGCCGTTCAGGAACGCGGTGCACAGGCCGAAAGCCTCCGGGGACGCGGCGTCGTTGGCTGTGGCCTTCGCATCGGAAACAGCGTCGGCAGCCTTGGCCTGACCGGCTTCGGCGGCTTCGGCCGCCTTTGCCGGCGCGGTCCCGACGGCGCCGGCCGCCTTGGTGGTGGCAGTCCGGGCGGCGTCGGCTGCTTCCGCGGCCGTGCCGTCAACCGGAGCAGGGGCGCCCACGACGTCATGTGCGGCCTGCTGGATTCCGGTGGGAAGCGCACCGTTGAAGGCAGCTACACCGGTTCCACCGGCAGCTACAGCTCCGGCGGCCAGGACGCCCGCGGCGACTTTGCTGGTGGCGAGGACAGTGAACAAGGACATAAAACCCTCCGACAAAATTCTTAGGATTGCCCCGGCAGCTGTTGGGTCGCTGCCGGATGATCAGCGTGCGGACGTGGCCCGCACTCCCCTTACATCGTTTGCGGCGGCGGTGAGGTTACGCCTTGTCCAAAAATGATTGTCAGCGCGCCGCATGCCGCTCAGTTGTCCACACTGGCTAGATGTCCCCATGGCCGGGTCGGCTGCAGCCAACTATGCTCAGGAAAACGCCTGCGCCGTTGGTTGCCTGGCTTTGTATGTCACTACGTTCAGGGGATACGTGATGGGACTGGGTACCTAATGGGACAAGGATTAGTCGGCGCGGACGTCGGAGATCTCCGGCGCTTATCGGCTGTGATGGATGCTGAAGCCGAGAAGATCACGGGTCTTCAGCGGGAACTGACCGCGATGATTCAGAACGGAACGTATTGGCGCGGAAATGACGCCGACCAGTTCCGTAGCAGGTGGCAAAGCGATCTCCACGGGCGGCTGAGCGCGGCCGCGACTTGCCTTCGGAACAATGCCCGCGCACTGAAGCTCAACGCGGAGCAGCAGGAACAGGCATCCGTGGGAGGCGCGGGAGGATCCAAGGGAGGGCCCTCGGCCGGGTCCTTCAGGGGTATCCCAGGGGAACTTGGGTTCACTTTTGATCCCACCACCTACGGGCCCTTCACCATTGAAGGTGAAGGCTCCTTCGATAGTGAGGCAACGGGTGAAACCCACGGTTCAGTTGGTCCCAGCGGCATCGACGTCGGAGGTTCAGGAGAGGCTTCCTCTGGAGGGGGCATGACCTGGAAGGCGGAATCCGATGTGGGGCCCGTCAAGACGACTGTCACCAACGAAACCTTTGTCGGCGCCCGCGCCGAAGGCGAGTACGGGGCCAGCGTGCCGTTCGGGCTGGGACTTCCCAGCGCCCACGCCACCGGCGAAGCATTCGCAGGCGCAGAGAACGTGACCACCACACGATCCGACTTCTTCGACGGCTGGGTCACCAATACCTCCACGACGCGCTTGATGACCGGGGTGGAGGCCAGCGCACACACAGAAGCGACCAGCCCGTTCCTGTTTTCCGCGGGCGGTGAAGGCTTTGCCGGTCAGAAGCTCACCATGGATAACAAGACCGAGTTCGCCGGCGGGCTGTTCTCCTTGGGGCAGGGCGGAGAGCTGCGCGCCGGGGCTTGGGCAAGTGCCGGGGAAGGCGAGCTGAGCGTCAAGGGCCGCGAGACGACCGGTACAGCGTTCAGCGCGGGTGCCGGAGCGGAACTGACCGGAAGCCGGTACGTCGAAGTTTTGGGCCAGACGCTGACCCTCAACGCAACAGTTGCTGCCGGAGCCGGCGAGAGTCACTTCTTCACAGCTTCCATGGACGAAGACGGGCTGACCCTCGGCGCGGGTGCCAAGATCACTGCGGAGCTGGGACTGGGAGCAGGTGGCCAGATCACCATCAGCCCGTCCGGGTTGGTTGATTCCGTGACCGGGTTCGTCGACTTCCTCAGCAAATAGTTTCCTGTACTGACTGCGCTCCGAAAGGGCTCCCATGACATCGCACCAGGTTTTCCCGTCCACCGGGTTTCCCGCCTACCCCACCATCAAACTCGACGCACCCGCGGGATGGTCCCAGCAAGTGGTCCCCGACGCGGTTGGCGCCCTGATGGCCCCCACTGCGGAAGGACGCTACACAGCGAATGTGGTGATTTCCGTGTCGCGCCGCTTGCCCGGTTACCAGCTCCAGGACATCGCGGCGTCCGTGGACTCGTTCCTGGATGCCTTGCCGGATGCAGTTCTGCTGGGCACGGAACCTGTGGTGATCAACGGCCGGGATTGGCACGTACGCGAAGCACGCTACACGCATCCGCAGGCCGGTTCCCTGGCCCAGTTCACGGCCGTCACGGTGGTTCACCACGAGACCGCTGCGGATATCGTCCAGCTGACGGGCAGTTGCCAGCCCACTGAAGGCAGCGACGACCTCAAGGCCATCTACTCGCTGGTTGCCAGCGCGGACGTTACGCCAGCTTCCTAGCCTGTTCAATCAGCTTCAGCACCGCAACGGAGCCGGCCGGGTCCACAGGTAACGGAAGCGCGGAGGCTGTGCCGCCGTCGTCGAGCTTGTCCGCCAGAATCCGGTAGAACTCGGGGTAGGCGCCGCGCTCCGTAGGGACCTCGATGCGCTGCCCGTTCAGTTCCAGCGTGCCATGGTTTTCTGCGGGTTCGACGCCGTACCGCGCATCCGTAGGCAGCCCGCCTCCCAGCACATAGGGCTCCTGGGGGTCGGCGCCGAACTTCACGAAGCCGCCCTCCGTGCCGAGGATGCGGAAACGCGGGCCGTGCAGGTGGCTGGTCAGGTTGATGGTGACATGGCTGACCACACCGGACTGGTGCCGGAGTGCCAGGAAGACATCGTCATCGACGCTCTCCTGGGGACGGCGCGCCTGGATTTCCGCGTAGGTGACGGTGGCCGGACCAAAGAACTGCAGGCACAGGTCCAGAACGTGGGTGCCGAGGTCGAACAAGACACCGCCGCCGTCTTCCGCCGTAGCACTGGCCTTCCAGGCTTTGGCGATCTCTGGCGCCCAACGCTCCATGCCCACCTCAAACCTGGTCACTGTCCCCAGCGTTCCGGCGTCGAGCAGTTTCCTGACGGTGAGCGAGTCGCCGTCCCAGCGCCTGTTTTGGTACACGGTGAGGACGCGGCCCAGCTGTGCCGCCAGACCGATCAGCTCTTCGCCCTCAGCGCTGCGGACCGTGAACGGTTTGTCCACGACGACGTCGAGCCCGGCTTCCAGCGCGGCTTTCGCGAGCGGGAAATGGGTTGCGGGCGGTGTCCCCAGGACGATGAGGTCCAGCTGGTCAGCCAGTGCCAGGATGTCCTCCGGCGTGCTGACAATGGCGGCCTGCGGATAGCGGTCCTTGGCCTTGGCTTGGCGTGACTCGTCCGAGGTGGAGATGACGGCAAGCTCATAGGCAGGGTTGCTGGCGATGAAGGGCGCGTGAAAGACGCTACCCGAGAGGCCAAAACCTGCGACGGCGGTACGGATCGGCTGGGAAGTCATGACCCTAGGCTACCGATCCTCACTCACATAACAGCCCTTTCACGCCAACCCTCTATCACCGGGTGAGCGAGCGTCCGGCCCAAGCACGCGGGACGTGCGAGAGGGTGGGGACGTCGAAGGCCGGGAACCTCCCCGAACCCATCAAGCGGTTCAGGGACGTTCCCGGCCTTCAGGAAACTACACCTTGGAAACTACAGCGGGAAGGCTACTTCTTGGCGCCCTTTTCCCAGCCGAGGGTGGTCCAGTCCGGAACGTTGGAGAGGCTCTGGAACAGGGACGGGCCGTAGTTGGCCAGACCCTTGCGCACGAACTGGATCTCCGGGCCGTTCATCACGACGCCCATGGAGAAGTACTTCTCCATGTGCTTCTTTTCGACGTCCATGGCCGCCTTGTTACGCTCAGCATCATCCGAGATCGTGGAAAGGCGCTTGATCTCGGCGTCGAGTTCAGCATCGCCCAGGCCGTTTTCGTTAGTCGTGGAATCGTAGTACTGCTTCACAGCGTCGGTAGCATCCGGGCCCACGGTGTAACCCGAGATGGTCATATCGAACTCACGGGAGCCAACAACCTTGCCGAAGTCAGCGTCGCCGCGCTGGTCGATGGACACGTCCATGCCGGCGGCCTGAAGCTGCTTCTGCAGGGTCTGCGAGGTGGCAGCGGTGGTGGGGTCGTCACCGAAGTTGGTGATCTTGAAGGCGACGGGGACGCCGTCCTTCGCCATGATGCCCTTGTCGTTGGCTGTGTAACCAGCGTCCGTCAGGACCTTCTTGGCAGCCTCCGCGCCGGTGTCCTTCACGGGGTAGTTGTCCTGGTAGTACTCGGAGAACGGCATGAGCATCATGGAGCCCGAGCTCTCTTCGGACCAGTTCAGGCCGTTGAAGCGGACGTCGCGGATGGCCTTGCGGTCGACGGCGGTGAAGATCGCCTTGCGCACGGCGACGTCGGTGAGGGCCGGACGCTTGGCGTTCAAGTTCAGACCACCGGCGAACAGGCGCTGGCCACGACGGATCTCGGAGTTGGTGGTCCCTTCGAGCTGCTTGTAGCGGCCCAGGGTGCGGCCGTTGGCTGCGTCGATTTCGCCGTTCTTGAAAGCGGCGATGGTTGCGCTGGGCTCCATCTGGCGCCAGATGACCTTCTCAAGCACCGGCTTCTGGCCCCACCACTTCTCGTTCGGAACCATGGTGACGGTCTTGGCGGTGGTGTCGTAGTTTTCCACCTTGAACGGGCCGGCCATCCACTCGGGGTGCATGTTGCCCGCGAATCCGGTGTTGAAGGTCTCCGCCGAGTTGTTGGCGGGGTGGATCAATCCGAAGAAGAGAGAGTCCAGCGGGTAGACCGGCTGGGTGGTGGTGACAACGACTTCCTTGTCATTGGCGCCGGCCTCCACCGAGTCAACGAAGGCGTAGTTGCCTGCCGTGACGATGTCGATGGCCTTGTCTTCACCCTTCAACATGTTCCAGGTGTTTTGGAACGTCTTGACGTCGATCGGCGTGCCATCGTTCCAGGTGGCCTTCTCGTTCACCTTGATGGTGATGGTCTGCTTGCCATCCTTGACTTCGCTCTTGACCTCTTCGCAGAAGTCCTTGTTGGGCTCGGCCTTGCCGCTGAAGTCCAGCTTCCAGCAGCCACCGATGCCACCGCTGCTGATGGCAGCCGGGTTGACCGGCGTCAGCAGTGCAGAAGTATCCGCGCTGTTACCAACGTTCGAGAAGCCGTTGAAGTCCGGCCCAATGCTTCCTACGCCCAGGGTGACAGTGCCGCCCTGCTCCAGGTCCTTTGCTTCCTTGGCGTTGACGCTGATCAGCTTGCTGATATCGCCGCCGCTCTCTTCGGCCTTCTGCGAGGCCGGACCCGACGGCGTTCCCCCGCCGCAAGCGGTCAGCATGAGCGTTGCTACGAGCGCTACGCCGCCAATCGTCGTGTACTTCTTCATGGTTTGCCCTTCGTGTTTACGACTGAAATATCTTTGCGAGTTGAGACCAGGGATGTATTCAATGCTTCATATGTCGTCAGGCATGCACCACCAGCATGTCGGCATCCAGCTCTCCGTCCGGGAAGAAGCATGCGAAGTCCTGCGCGCCTTCCTTCTCAGAAGCCAGTGGCGGCTCCAGAGTAAGGCACTTCTCCTGCTTCGCGGCAGGTAGTGCGGCGAACACAGGACAACGGGTGGCGAAATTGCATCCTTTGGGCGCATCCAGCGGGCTGGGAAGGTCACCCTGCAGGATGATGCGTTCACGGGTGCGTTCCAGTTGGGGGTCCGGCACCGGGATCGCCGACAGCAACGCCCTGGTGTAGGGGTGGCGCGGGTTGTCGAAGACATCGTCCACGTCACCGGTTTCCACAATCTTGCCGAGGTACATGACTGCCACACGATCAGAAATGTGACGGACCACCGAGAGATCGTGGGCCACCATGAGGTAGCTGAGTCCCAGTTCGGCGCGGAGTTGGTCCAGCAGGTTGATGACGCCGGCCTGGACGGACACGTCCAACGCGGACACTGGCTCATCCAAGACCACCAGCTTCGGATTCACCGCGAGCGCCCGGGCGATGCCGATGCGCTGGCGTTGGCCGCCGGAGAACTGGTTGGGGAAGCGGTTCACGTGGTCAGGCTGCAGGCCCACCAGCTTCATGAGCTCCATGATGCGTTTCTTGATGGCCGCCTTGGGCATCCCCAGGTTTTCCAGCGGTTCGGCCAGGACTTCGTACACTGTGAAACGCGGATCCAAGGCGCCCGTGGGGTCCTGGAAGACCATCTGCATTTCCCTGCGCATGGCCATCTTGGTCTTGTGATCGGTGGCCACCTTGTTGCTGACACCGCCGATCACCACCTCGCCCATTTGGTCCGGGTGGAATTCCATGATTTCCAGGAGTGTGGTGGTCTTGCCGCAGCCAGACTCGCCCACGATCGAGACGCACTCGCCCTCGCGGATGTCGAAACTCAGGCCATCCACGGCCTTGACCGTGCCGATGCGCCGTTTGATGAGCGCACCCTTGAGCAGCGGGAAGTGCTTCTTGACGTCCTTGAGTTCCAGAACCTTTGCGCGCTCGACGCGAGCGACGCCGTCGAACTTTGAAACGGGCTTGGGCGGCGCGTGGAAGATCTTGTGCGCGTCGGCGTTGCCGGACAGTTCCTCAGCTTTGATGCAGGCGGCCTTGTGCCCCCTGGTCTGGCCCTCAACACCGGGCACGGGGAACAGCTCCGGCTCGCCGTGCAGGCAAGCGTCGCTGACCATGGGGCAGCGGGCCGCGAAGGAGCATCCGGTGACGGGGAGCGCGAGGTTGGGCGGAGTGCCCTCGATGGGAACCAGCGACTGTTTGGTGGCGGTGTCGATCCGCGGAACGGCGCCCAGGAGGCCCAGCGTGTACGGCATCCGCGGGTTGTAGTAGATGTCCTCCACTGTGCCGGTTTCTACCGGCTTACCTGCGTACATGACCATGATGTCGTCGGCCATGCCGGCCACGACACCGAGGTCGTGCGTGATCATCACGACGGCGGCGCCGGTCTCCTCTTGCGCGGTGTGCAGGACTTCGAGCACCTGCGCCTGGATGGTGACGTCCAACGCCGTCGTGGGTTCGTCCGCGATGAGTACCCGCGGATCGTTGGCGATGGCGATCGCGATCATGACGCGCTGGCGCATACCGCCGGAAAATTCGTGCGGGAAGGCCTTCAGCCGATCCTTCGGACTCGGGATGCCCACCATGCGCAAAAGGTCGACGGCGCGGGCTTCTTTGGCCTGCTTGCTCATGGTGGGGTTGTGGACCGTCAGCGCCTCGATGATCTGGGTGCCCACCGTGTAGACGGGAGTGAGCGAGGACAGCGGGTCCTGGAACACCATGGCGATGTCGCTGCCGCGGTGCTTGCACATTGCTTTGTCGCTGAGGCCCAGGAGTTCCTTGCCCTTGAAACGAACGGAACCTGTGATGTCCGCGGTTTCGGGGAGGAGCCCCATGACGGCCATGGACGTGACGGACTTGCCGGAGCCCGACTCGCCAACGATGCCCAGGGTCTTGCCGGGCATGAGGTCGAAGTCCACTCCACGGACCGCGTGGACCACACCGTTTTCGGAGTTGAAGCGGACGTTGAGGTCGCGGACGCTCAGAACGGCGTCTCCGGGTGCGTAGAGCCCGGCGTCGCGGAGGCGTTCGGCGGGGGTGTGGGAGATGTTGGTGCTCATTTGTTGACCTTCTTTGCGGTCTTGGTCTTCGCCCGGCCAATGGAACTGGAGCTGGGATCAAACGCGTCACGGAGGCCGTCGTTCATCATGGCCAGCGAACCGGTCAGCAGGAACATGACAGTCAGCGGAACCCAGAACATCCATGGGAAGGACGACACCTGGCCCGTGGCCTGCCCAATGAGGACACCAAGGCTGACGTCGGGAAGCTTGATGCCAATACCGATGAAGGAGAACGCAACTTCGGCAAGGATTGCGCCGGTGATGCCGCGGGTGAAGTCGAGCACCAGCAACGAGCCGATGTTGGGAACCAAGTGACGCCAGACGATGCGGCGGGACGGGACGCCCATGTACTTGGCAGCCTTGACGTAGTCGCGCTGCATGAGCGACATGGACAGCGAGCGCACCAGGCGGGCAGTTCCCATCCAGCTGAAGAACAGCAGGACCACCACCAGCAGGAGCCAGCTGGGAAGGTCCTTCAGGCCACCGCTGCCGCTGGTTGCCACGGCCACCACCAGGATGGCGGGCATCATGATGAGTGCTTCGAGGATGAACAGCATGGTGGCATCCACCTTGCCCCCGAAGAAGGCCATGGTGCAGCCGTACACAGCAGAGATCAGGACGGACAGGCCGCCCACAATGAGGCCGATAAGAATCGAGGTTCGCGTGCCGTCCACAATCAGTGCCATGAGGTCGATCCCGGCCTGCGTGGTCCCCAACAAGTGGTCCGGTGACGGCGGCATGCCAATGTTCAACGGATCAAGGGTGTCTTTGTCCCACGACGTCAGGAAGCCGCCGAAAATCGAGAAGAGGAACAACGCGAGGAAGATGAACAAACCGGCGACGGCGGTACGGTTCCGCATGAAGCGACGGAAGATGATGCGGGACTTGCCGATGACGACGTCTTGGTCGCCAACCCGGGCTTCGTCGATTTCCGCGATGGGATCAATGATGTTGGTCATTACTGGACCCTCACTCGTGGATCGACCAGCGTGGTGGCGAAGTCGGCAAGGATGGCGCCGATCGCGAAGATTACGGAGCCGTAGGCCAGCGTGGCGGTGGCAACGTTGACGTCCTGCAGGCTGATGGCCTGGATGCTCCAGAGGCCAATGCCGGGCCAGGCGAAGATGGCCTCCGCAAAGAAGCCCCCCGTGAAGATGGCCGGGATGGTGAATGCGATGCTCTGGGCCACCGGGATGAAGGAGACCCGCAGGGCGTGTTTCCTGATGGCCTGGTTGCGGGTGAGCCCCTTGGCCCGTGCAGTGCGGACAAAATCGGCGTTGACGTTGTCCAGGAGGTACTGCCTCTGGGCGATCTGGTAACCGGCCCAACCAAAGATGGTCATCGCGAAGGTGGGCACGGCGTAATGGGCCACCATGTCCACGAAAGCCGGCCAGCCGGGGTCAATTCCCGGCGTCGAAATTCCCGTCACGAAGAAGATGCGCTCCCCAACGGCCTCGTTGATGCTGATGGCTCCGAGCTGCACCAGGAAGTAGGCGATGGGCGCGGGCAGAATGTGGACCAGGTAGCTGTAGGACGTGATGACGCGGTCCTGGACCTTGTACTGGCGGGCCGCGGAATAGACTCCGAGGGCGACGCCGATGATCAGGGTGAGGATGATCGAGGCGATGAACAAGCGGGTGGAGACCAGGACGCGGTCGGCGAACTCTGCGTTGACGAACGCGCCGTTGGGGCTCCGGCCCCAGTCCCAGCGGGTGAGGATGCCACCGAGCCAGTCGACGTAGCGTTCCCAGGCATTCTTCTCCGGGTCCAGTCCCAGTCCCCGGAAGGAAGCGTTGACCTGTTCAGGGGTTGGCCGCGGGATTTTCTCTTGCTCAAGAACTGCGGGCTTGAGTGATGAGACCGCCAGGAAGTAGCCGGCGCTTGTGGTCAGGAAGATCATGATCAGGTAGATGCCCGACCGCTTCATCAGATATTTCAGCATGTCGGGCGGCTGCCCCGAATCGTGGCAAAACTCAATGCTCGTCCTTCCGCGGTTCCCGGCTGTGGCCGGCGTCAGCTACGAATTGGCGCAGCGGGCTTTGGGTCCCCCGCACCCCTTCAGTGATCACCAGCCCTGTATGGCATGCGTCACATTCAAGAGGAAACTACCACAATAACTGCTTCACGTTTTGCTTCCTCGCGTCCAGTTTCGCGCCTGCAGCCAGATTGTTATGTGCAGACTGCGTCACGTTACCGGCGCCAATGGCACTTGTGCGCCCGCAGCGGCGGCAATGGGGGCGCTAACAGGGCGGGGCGCGAGTCCGGCCGTAAGGTCAGGAGCCCAACGGCGGGCGGCGCGGAGCCCGACCCACCCACGCCCACTCAGGAGGCGGGCAGCAGCCGCGTGATCAGTTCGCGCCAGGAGTCCGTGAGGCGCGTGGGTGAAATGCCGCGGACACGGACGTCGTCCACAATGCGTTCAGGGTCCAGGGCATACGTCAGGGACATCGCCATCACCCAGGGATCAGCAATCCCGGCTTCCCGGAGCAAGATCTCCATGTGGCGGTGGGAGAGCTTGGTTGCGGGGACATCGAACCTGTTGCGGGTGGCAGCGCCCGCCGCCTTCAGGAGTTCGCCGTTTTCCAGGACGAAGTAGATCCGCCCTTCGCCGAACGCAATCAGCCGTTCTCTTGCGGCGGCGCCTGGACCCAGCGGTGGCGGCCCGAACATGAAGCCGTGTTGGAACTCGGATTCAGAATCGCTCAAGAGGGTCATCATGAGCCCCGCCCTGCTGCCGAACCGGCGGAAGACGGTGCCCTTGCCGACATGGGCCTTACAGGCGAGCGCGTCCATAGTGAGTGCTTCCGCGCCGAACTCGGCCACCAGGTCCCGGGCAGCACTGAGAAGGCGCTCACGATTTCGGGCGGCATCGCTGCGCTCGTGGGGCGCGCCCAGGGGCACGTCCGGCCGAAGAGGGATGGAGCTCACAGAAATATTCTAGACCCCGGGAATAGAAAGCGGACCATAGTCCGTTTAGTATCGGTGAAGGCTCCAAAGCCCAGATACCGCAGGTCGGGTTCCGCAAGGCACTCGGCCAGACACAAGGAGACACCATGTCCAAGAGCACCGTTCTTACCCTCGTCGGCAGCCTGCGCGCCGATTCCCACAACAAGAAGCTCGCCGAAGCCATCCAGCTGAACGCGCCTGAGAATGTTGATGTGCAGATCCACGGCTCACTGGGCAGCATCCCGTTCTACAACGAGGACATCGACGTCGAAGGTCAAATCCCCGCCGAAGCCGCCGCACTCCGCGCCGCAGCTGCAGACGCCGACACCATTCTGCTGGTCACCCCCGAGCACAACGGCACCATGCCCGCATCGCTGAAGAACGCCATCGACTGGCTGTCCCGCCCGTTCGGCGCCGGCGCCCTCTCCGGCAAGCCGACCGCCGTCGTCGGAACCGCTTTTGGCCAGTTCGGTGGCGTGTGGGCCCAGGACGAGGCCCGCAAGGCAGTCGGCATCGCCGGCGCCAAGGTCCTGGAAGACGTCAAGCTTGCCGTCCCGGGCTCCATGATCCGCTTCGCTGAACTGCACCCGAAGGACGACGCCGAGGTCGTAGAGCAGATCAAGGGCATCTTCGAGCCGTTGACCGCCGTCCAGGACGAAGAAGCAGCAGCCTAGTCTTTCGCTTTCAATGCCCCCGTTCCGCTGTGTGCGGGGCGGGGGCATTCGCGTTACTTCCGCTTGCCCGCCCGACTGCTGGACTGCAGACGGCCCCAACGTGACCAACTCTTGTCCGAACCGTCACCGTAGCGGCATGTTGTGTTCCGCCCACCCGGCCTAACGTAGGAGATACAGGTGGACAGGAGCGCGGGGCTGTCATGCATGCCGAATGGGGACTGAAAAGTACGACGGCGATCACGGCTGCCTGCCTCTTCTTCAGCCTGGGGGTGGCTGGCTGCACCACCGCCCCTGGCGGTCCTGCAGGAGCCGCACCTGAAAGCTCGGCACCCATACCCACGGTTTCCGTCAGTTCACCTGTCGCTTCGCCCAGCGCCGCGCCGGTGGCATCGAGTCCTTCCGCGCCAGGCACGCCGTCGGTTGCGGGTCCCGCGTCGCTGATCCCCGCCCCGGCGTCCACTTCCCCGGCCCTCTCGCCCACGGAGCCTGCGGTGCCCGCTCCAAGCGCAGCCGCCTCCACCACCCCCGCGCCATCCGCAGCCGCACCTACCCAGCCACGTGCCGCCGTCGAGCCTTCCCCTGAACCGGGCACCAGCGCTCCGGAGCCTGCAGAAACCGGCACGGTCATGACCGTGGATGCCTCCGGTCCAGCGGTCTACTATGTGGCAATCGACGACGGCGGCTCCCGCGGCGTGCGGTTCGGCTGCAACGACAGCCTGGTTCCCGTCCGCGGGATGGCCGTACCCGGGGATCCACTGACCGTGGCGCTGGGCCGGCTGCTGGAGGCGGGAATGCCGGTGGACAGCGATGCCGCCCTCTACGACGCACTGGCTGGTTCATCGCTGCGCTACCTGTCCGGCTATATGAGCGGGGCCACCGTGGTGGTGAACCTCAGCGGATCATTGCGACCCGGGGGTGTGTGCGACATTCCGCGTATCCAAGCACAACTGACGCAGACCATCGTGGCGGCCAGCGGGGCATCACGGGCGGAAATCTACGTGAACGGCAGGACCTTGACGGAGGCCCTGAGCGTGCGGTGAACAGCGGTACGGTGAACAGAGGCCTGCTGTTGTTGCTTGGGGACTGTTGTTGCTTGGGGACTGTTGTTGCTTGGCGACGTGATTCGGCGTCAACAAGAATGCTGGGGAACAGACTATTTGAGGACCAACGCTTTGGGGGAACGCTTCATGACGTGTCCTGACGTGCAGGAATGGCCCATCGCTGCCACGGGCTACCGCCGCTCGGAGATCACTGCGGTGATATCTCCAGACATGGGAGACGGTGCTGCTGCCTGGGAACGCGCAAAGGAGCAGGTGCTCCGGTGGGGAGTTAAGACGGCAAGCGGATTCTCCGTCGATTCACCGGGCCCCGTGTCTCCCGGTGATCGTGTGCTGGTCACCGCACATTTCCTCGGTTTCAGGGTGCTGGAACCCGTGGAGGTGGTCGCGGTGGTGAAAAGGCCGGACCGGGTGGGCTTCGCGTACCGGACCCTCCCTGGCCATCCCGTTTCCGGCGAAGAAGCATTCATCGTGCATCGCGTAGGGGACCAGGTAAGCCTGACTATCCGTTCGCTGACAGGGCCAGCGCCGCGGCAACCATGGCGCCTGCTGTACCCGGCCCTCCTGGTGTTGCAGAAGTGCGTGCGGCGACGATACCTCCGGGCGCTGCGCTAGGAAAGCGCGGCGATTGTCGCCGCGCTCCGGCCGTTCACGCTGTAGCGATAGCCAACACCCTCCGGAGGGCCCAGGCCACGCGCAACAAAGCCAGGACAGAAGCGAACGCCAGCACGAACACCACGGCCTCGGGAATCCACAAGCCAGTGGGCGCGCCTCCTTCCAGAACCATGGTGACCAGTGCAGCGATCAGCAACAGGCCAAGCCCGGGGATGGCGAACAGGAACACCTCACCGATCTGGCGACGATGGGTCGCCGATAATTTCTCCAAGGGCAGTTCCCGCTGGCCCGGCGCGGCCTTCTTGCCCAGCACGTTGATGAGCATCGAAACACTGGTGAGAGTCAGCCCGGCCGTGGCGCCGGCCAAGGTGGCGAGTGTCTGGAAGAGGGTACGCCGGGTTCCGGCATCAACCCCTTCCAGCATCAACGGCTGACGCGCCAGCAAGGCAATGCCCCACCAGATCAGGACGGCCAGAACCGCCCACAGGTAGTCGGCAGTGGGATGCAGCAGGAACCACCGCCACAGGGTCCGTCGCCGTCCCGAGCGTTCGATATCAACCTCGTACAAGCTCATGGCCCTCCCCGCCTGCCACGGCTTCATCAGCGGGTGCCGCGGCGGCGAGAGCCTCGCGCACGGCAGCCATTCCGCCCGCAACGATGTCCGGCACCATGCTCGGGTCTGCAGAGCCCCTGACATCCGGCAGGGTCCTCGCGAAGAAGGCCTCGTTGTCCCTGGCTTGTTTGTTGAGGATGGCAACGGCCTCGGCCACCGACTTCTGTGGATCGTTGAACACGTCCGGGTCAACCTCGATGTGCGAAACGAACCGTTCCTTCAGGAGGTCCACCACCTCGCGGTCACCGGTCAGGGAATCCTTGCCCTCCGCCACCACATAGTCAAAGTGCTCCACGGACCCGGCCCTGCGGAAGAGGTCGATGAGTTGCTGAATACGATCCCGGATCCGCTGCTTGTCCTCAGCCTTCCCGGACCGGCCCACGCTCAGGGAAATGCGGAACGTTCCTTCATTCATGAGGCGCGAGGCGCTCTCCAGGACGTCTGCCCACTCACCCTCCATCAGCTTCCCTGAGAGGCGCTCTGCGGGAAGCGCGAACTCAAAACGGCTCACTTCAAGCCGGGTGAGGATTTCCTCGATATCTTCCCTCACCACAGGAACCAGAGCGGGTTCCAGTCCCAACATCCCTCCGAGGTACTCCCCCATCCGGGATGCCCGGGGGCCGTTGCCGCTGGTGAGCACGGCTATGACATTCCTTTTGAGGAACGCGAAATAGGTGGTCTCCAGGAGGTGGTCGCCGGGAGCCAGCGGGAGTGGCTTACGCCGGCCAAGGGCATCACCGACGCTCGGCAGGTTGGTGTCCCGGACACGGTCCAGCAACAGCACAGGATGAGGTGAGGATGCCACCGCCTGCGCGAGCAAGACAGTCCCGTCCACGCTGGTGAAATGCCGGTCCGTCGCGGAATCCTGGGCCTTCTTCAGAACTTCCGCCACCCGGCGCGCCGGAAAGGGGCGGCTGAGCTCGTCACCGTTGAGCTGTTCGATCCGCCAAAACTGCACACTGCGTCGTGCCATCCGTACTCCCCTGCCGTGGTGGCCTTTGCCTCGGATCCCAAGCTATCGGCGAGGTCCGACAATAAAGGCGGGCTCCGCCGTCGTGCGTTGCATCAGTTCACAAGCTGTACTTGGGTCCCTCCGCAAAGAGGGCGTCCATCTCGTCGTGGCTGCGCGTCCCGGCGAGGCCGGCCCAGTTGCCGTCCCCCAGGATCTCCTTCGCAACCCGCGCCACCTTGGCGTAGGCAGCTTTGGCGGTGTTGCCGCCAATACTGACGCGACGGACACCGGCGTCGTGCAGTTCCAGCGGCGACGGCGCACCCACCCCCGCCAGCGCGTTCAGCGGCGCCGGTATGCGGCTGGAAAGTTCGTGGAGGACATGAAGATCCACGACGCCGGGCACGAAGACGCCGTCGGCGCCGGCAGTGAGGTAGGCCTCGGCTCTGCGCAGCGTCTCGTCGAAAGCCGCATCCGGGAACTGTCCGGACAGATAAGTGTCCGTGCGGGCATTGATGAACAGTGGGATCCCGCGGTCGTCGGCAGCGGCGCGGATGAGGGCTATACGGCGCGATTGTTCGGCGATGTCGGTGAGCGGTTCGTTAGCGGAGTCCTCGATGTTGATCCCCACAGCGCCCTCGTCCAGGACGGCGTGGACGGTTGCCCGCAGTTCATCGTCGGTGCGTCCGTATCCGGTCTCGATGTCGGCGGTGACCGGCAGCGTGGTGGCGCCGACTACGCGGCCCAAGGCTGCCATGGCCAAGCCCCACGGCACATGGTCACCGTCCCGGAACCCCAGGCTCCAGGAGACGGCCGAGCTCGAGGTTGCTATCGCCGTCGCGCCTGCTTCCTGGACAACGCGGGCGGAGGCGGCGTCCCACACGTTCACCAGCACCAGCGGCGCAGGCCCTGCATCATGGAGTTTGTGGAACTGTTCGGCCTTGGTCACGGATCCGCGGTGCGCTGTCATAGCTACATTCCAGCCCTTCCGCATCGCAAGGTAAAGCGCCGAATGCCAGACTGGAGGATATTTGAAAACAACTGTTGCCTCATTAGCAACATCGAGGAGTATCCTGTGACTGTGACCCACGAAACATTGGATGCCGGCGCAACGTTGCCCGCTGAAGCCATCGACGCCATTGAGCGGGCCGCCACGGCCGCCCACCCGCATGAGGAACTGTTCTCCGCGCGGGCCGCAAACATCAAGCAATCTGCTGTCCGGGACGTCTTCGACATCTCCATGCGGCCAGGCCTTGTCTCGCTCGCCGGAGGTAATCCCTACCTGCAGTCCCTGCCACTGGAGAAACTGGGCCACACCGCAGCCCGGATCATCGCCGAAGAGGGGATGACGGCGCTGCAGTACGGCGGCGGCCAAGGCACTGAAGAGCTTCGCCGACAGATCTGCGACATCATGGCCGCCGAGGGCATCACCGACGCCGATCCCGGCAACGTAGTGATCACTGCGGGCTCCCAGTCGGCGCAGGACGTGGCCACCAAAGTCTTTTGCAACCCCGGCGATGTTGTCCTGGTGGAAAACCCCACCTACGTGGGTGCCTTGAACACGTTCGAGGCGTACCAAGTGGAGGTGGAGCCGATCGACATGGACGACGACGGCCTGGTGCCTGAGCTTCTTGAGGCCAGGATCGCGGCGCTTCAGTCGCAGGGGAAGAACATCAAGTTCCTCTACACGATCCCCAACTTCAACAATCCCTCCGGCATCACTCTGGCCGAGGACCGCAGGCAGCGGATCGTCGATATATGCCGCGATGCGAATATTATCGTCCTGGAAGACAACCCCTACGGGCTGCTGCGTTTCGACGGCCACCCCATTGCGCCGATGCGCGCAGCCAACCCGGACGATGTCATCTATCTCGGCTCCTTCTCCAAGATCTTTGCTCCCGGTCTTCGGATTGGCTGGGCACTGGTGCCTGCGCACCTGCAGCGTCGCTTCTACCTTGCATCCGAGGCCGTGACGCTCTGCCCGCCACCCCTGAACCAGATGCTTGTCTCGGCATATCTCCGCGAGTACGACTGGAGGGGCCAGATCGACACGTACCGCAAGCTCTACGCAGAGCGGTGCGAGGCCTTGCTTTCCGCGCTCGATGAGTACATGCCGGAAGGCCTCACATGGACACGGCCGGACGGCGGATTCTTCGTGTGGGTCACCCTGCCCGATGGCGTGGATACGTACCCCTTGCTCGCGAAGGCAATCGATGCCGGCGTCGTCTTCATCCCCGGCGCAGCCTTCTCGCCGGCCGACGGCCCCTCCAACAAGCTCCGCCTGGCGTTCAGCGCGGTGCCGCCGGATACGATTGCCGAAGGCGTCCGCCGCCTGGCCCCAGTTTTGGCAGAAGCCATCACAGCCACCAATGAAGGAGCAGCACAATGACCGGAGTTGTGATTGTCGGAGTAGACGGCAGCGAGACGGCAATGAGGGCAGCAAAGGCCGCCCAACAGTTGGCCATCGGCCTCGGCGCCAGCCTGCGGGTTGTCAGTGCTTTCGACAGCAACCGCACTGAGGTGGTTGAGATCGGCACCGACAAGTGGATCGTGTCCGACGCCGCCGAAGCGGAAACCGTAGCCCGCACCGTGGCGGAGCAACTGTCCCACGAGGGCCTTGAGGTCACCTACTCCGCTGCCCGCGGCAAGCCAGGCGAAGCCCTGGTGAAGGAAGCCGAAATGCAGGAAGCCCGCTTGATCGTGGTAGGCAACCGGCGCATGCAGGGCTTGGGCCGCGTGCTGGGCAGCGTGGCCAACACCGTGGCCCACACTGCACCGTGCGACGTCTACATCGCCAAGACCGACCAGCCGTAAAGCGAGCTGAATCACGGCGCCGGGTGGGGAGGCTCACCCGGCGTTTGGCGTCTTTCGAGCCATCCTCCTGAAGTCATCGTTATAAAATCGAGATGCCCCCAATGGCGCGTGCCACCTCCACTTTCCGACTTCAGGGGATCATTTTCTTGCTTACTTTGCAGCCGCGCCAGCGCGTGGGACACGATATTCTGCTCGCGCGCCACGGCAACAACATCAGCACCATGCGCTACGACCGCAGTAACGATCGCATCATTGCGATGCTCGACGACGGCTCCTGGGACAGCGCCCCCAACATGATCACCCCGGGTCTTGCCATGCCGGAGACTTTCGGGAGTGTGTTCCGTAAGGACTGGCGCTTCCTGTCCGTGGCATGCGTTGCCATGGTCACCGTCGCCGCCGTTGCCATGGGCATCAGCGTCGAGATGGCCAACCACATGTCCACCACCGAACTCCAGGCGTTGCTGGTCAGCTACCCGGCGTTCTGAGTCTGGACGGTACGCTCGGGGGCGACGCTGATCGCTAGAGCATCCACTCCCGCAGCAACCACCACAGGCCGGCGATCACCACGCCACCAAACAGCGAGCCGACGATGACCTGGCCCAGGGTGTGGGCACGCAGGACCAGTCGCGACCAGCCCACTGCCGGCACCAGGAGCAGCACGGGGAGCCATACGGGCCCAAACATCGCGACCACAATGACGGCCGCCGCGGCAAGGGCAGAGGCATGCCCGCTCATCTTCCAGAAGGCGCTGACCACCGCCAGAATCCCGATGCCACCGATGAGCGCGATGATCATCACCAAGACACTGACCGGACCATTCATCAGTTGCAGCACCACCAGGCCAACCACCACCGACACCAAGGCCATCAGCAGCAGGGCAGGCCGTTGGCGACGATCACTGACATGGTGGTCCGTGATCCTGCCCAGTTTGACCATCACCAGCACATAGGCCAGCGGCAGGACACAAACGAACAACGCCGCCAGGAGCCCGAACCATATGGTTCCCGGAAAGCCGGGCTCGATCGCGGGGCTGATCAACAACAGCCCAAACACCACAATCGGCGGCTGGAACACCTCCGTCAGGACACGGGCAACTGTGCGCCACGGCCCCGCCACCAGTTGAGGGGGAACGTGGCCTGAGACGTTGGTGGACACCTCAGCGACGGGCGAGGCGTCCCTGTCAGTCAAGCAGCAGCGCCGGTTCTTCGAGAATGGCTGCAACATCGGCCATGAACCGTGCCGACAGGTCGCCATCCACCACGCGGTGGTCGAACGAGCCGCCCAGCGTGGTGATCCAGCGGGGAATGACTTCGCCGTCCAGGACCCACGGCTTCTGCTTGATGGTTCCAAACGCGATGATGGCAACCTCGCCCGGGTTGATGATGGGCGTTCCGGTATCAATGCCCAGTGCACCGATGTTGGTGATGGTCAGGCTTCCGCCCTGCATCTCCGCCGGCTGGGTCTTGCCCGCACGTGCCTTGGTGGCCAACTCGTTGAGCGCCAAAGCCAGTTCCTTGAGCGAGAGGTCCTGGGCGTCCTTGATGTTGGGGACCATGAGGCCGCGCGGGGTGGCGGCGGCAATGCCCAGGTTCATGTAGTGCTTCACCTGGATCTCGGCGTTTCCGTTCCCGTCAGCATTATCCACCCAGGTGGCGTTGACGCTGGGGTTGCGGGCAGCGGCCCAGATGACCGCCTTGGCCAGGATGAGCAGCGGAGAGACTTTGATGCCTTCGAAGTCGCGGGAGACCTTGAGCCGCTTGACGAACTCCATGGTGCGGCTGGCATCGACATCCACAAAGATGCTGACGTGGGGAGCTGAGAACGCAGACTCCACCATGGCCTTGGCTGTCGCCTTGCGCACGCCCTTGACCGGCAGACGCTCAACGCGCTGGTCCTGCGGCTTCTTGGACGCGCCCCAGAACGAGTCAGCCTGATCGTGTTCGGCATCGCGTTGCGCCTGGTAGCTCACCAGGTCCTCACGGGTCACCTCGCCACGCTGGCCCGTGGCCACGACGTCGGCGAGATCGATGCCCAGATCCCGGGCAAACTTGCGCACCGGAGGCTTGGCAAGGACCTTGTTGACCAGGCCACTGATGGTGCCGCTGATGGCAGCACCGCGGGAAGCAGCCGTCGGCGTGCTCGCGGGCTGGGTTGCTTGCGGGGCCTGCGCCGGGGTAGCCGGCACCTGGCCAACCGGCGCTTCGGTGACAGGCGCGACGGCGGTGCGTGGCGGCGTCGTGCGGTGGGAAGCCGGCACTTCGGCCGCCTGGGCTTCAAGAACGGCCTGGTGGTCCTGGACGGTACCTTCGGCATTCTCGGCGACCGTGGCAGCCTCTACCGAACCTGCCGGACGCTTACGCGCGCGGCGCTTAACGGCGTCGGCCTTCGGTCCGGAACCTACCAGCGGACCGCCGGCTGGGCGGTTGTCATCGTGGTCGTCATCGGCGGGCAGCTTGCCGTACAACGGCATCTCGACGGCGGGAGCTGCCGGAGCGGCATCGCCCCCTGCGCCGTCCGTGCCCTCAGCGCCTTCGGCAACGGCGATGATTGCCGTGCCGACCTCCACCGTGATGCCTTCTTCCACCAGCAACTCTGTAACTGTGCCGGCGAAGGGCGACGGCAGCTCGACGAGGGACTTGGCGGTCTCGATCTCGCACAGGACATCGTTGATCGCCACGACGTCGCCCGGCTTGACCTTCCAAGCCACTACCTCGGCCTCGGTCAGGCCCTCGCCGACGTCCGGCAGGTTGAATTTCTTTACAGTCACGGTGGTCCTCGGTTTCCGGTTACCTGGCAGCGAAGCCGGGCAGGATCAGGGCGGTTGGATTGGCCGGTGGGCGCTCGCAGGCCTTTGGGCTTTAGTAGGCCAGGGAGCGGTCGAGCGCTTCGAGGATCTTGTCGATGTCCGGCAAGTAGTCCTCTTCCACCTTGGCAACGGGATAGGGCATGTGGAATCCGCCCACCCGGATTACGGGAGCTTCAAGGTGCAGGAACGCCCGCTCGCTGATACGTGCCGCGATCTCACCTCCGATGCCTCCGAAGGTGGGGGCCTCATGGGCGACGACCAGCCGGCCGGTCTTCTTGACCGAAGCTTCCACGGTGTCGAAGTCCAGGGGCGAGATGGAGCGGAGGTCGATCACCTCGATGCTCCGTCCATCCTCGGTGGCAGCATTGGCGGCCGCCAGGGCCACGGGCACCAACGGTCCGTAGGCCACGATGGTGGCGTCGGTACCCTCGCGGACAACGTGCGCCTTGAAGGGATCCTCCGAAAGGCCGGCATTGTCGACGTCCACCTCACCCTTGAGCCAGTAGCGGCGCTTGGGTTCGAAGAAGATGACAGGATCCTGGCACTCAATGGCTTTCTGGATCATCCAGTAGGCATCGTGGGCGTTGGACGGCGAGATGATGCGCAGGCCGGCGGTGTGTGCGAACAGGGCTTCCGGGGACTCGGAGTGGTGCTCAATCGAGCCGATGCCGCCGCCGTACGGAATACGGATGACAACAGGCACGGTGAGTTTGCCGAGGCTGCGGGCATGGATCTTTGCCAGCTGCGTGGTGATCTGGTTGAAGGCCGGGTAGACAAAGCCATCAAACTGGATCTCACACACCGGCGAATAGCCGCGCAGGGCCAATCCGATTGCCGTACCCACGATGCCCGATTCGGCCAACGGCGTGTCCAGGACGCGTTCGTCGCCGAATTCCTTGATGAGCCCATCGGTAACGCGGTAGACGCCGCCAAGGTGACCGATGTCCTCGCCCATGAGCAGGGACTTGGGATTGTTCGTCAGCGATGCGCGGAGACCCTCGTTGATGGCCTTCGCAATGGTCATGGTTACCATCAGTGAGCTGTCTCCTCATCGCTTTCGAAGCCGGCCGAGTACTCCTCGAACCATGCCAGTTCCTCCGCAATCAGAGGGTGTTGTTCGGCGTAGACGCTGGCGAACGCATCCCGGATGTCCGGGACTTCAAGGCCATGCGTGGTGCTGCGGACATACTTGGCCAGCTCATCGCCATCGGCTTTGACCTGATCAAAGAATGCTTCGTCCGCAAGCCCTTCGGCGCGCAGGTATTTCTCCAGGCGGTCCAGGGGATCCTTCTCGCGCCAGGCAGCTTCCTCTGCGGATTCGCGGTATTTGGTGGGGTCATCAGCGGTGGTGTGTGCGCCCACCCGGTAGGTGTACGCCTCGATCAGCACCGGGCCGCGGCCTTCACGGGCATGCTCCAAGGCCCACTCGGTGACGGCGTGGACTGCGATGACGTCATTGCCGTCCACACGGATTCCCGGGAAGCCGTAGCCCTTGGCTCGATTGGCCAGCGGAACCTTGGTCTGGACTTCGGTGGGCACGGAAATGGCCCAGTGGTTGTTCTGGCAGAAGAACACCACCGGTGCGTCGTAGGACGCAGCAAAGACCATGGACTCGTGGACGTCGCCTTCTGAGCTGGCTCCGTCACCGAAGTAAGCAATGACTGCGGCTTTGGGGTCTGTGGAGTCAGTTGCTGCGGCGAGCTTCTGATCCCTCTGGATACCCATGGCATAGCCAACTGCGTGCAGCGTCTGGGCCGCAAGGACCAGCGTGTACAGGTGGAAGTTGTTCTCGCGGGGATCCCAGCCACCATTGGACACACCGCGGAACTGCTTGAGCAGCTCGGCGAGGTCCACGTTGCGGACCAGCGCGACGCCGTGTTCGCGGTAGGTGGGGAAGATGTAGTCCTGGGGCTGGCTTGCATGGCCGGAACCAATTTGCGCGGCTTCCTGACCGGTCAGCGGCACCCACAGCGCCAACTCACCCTGGCGCTGCAAGGCGGTGGCTTCCTGGTCGAAACGACGGATCCTGGCCATATCCGTGTAGAAAACACGCAACTTCTCGGGATCGATGCGCTTGGCGTAATCCGAGAACACTGGATCTGAACCCAGTTTTCCGTCAGGGCCTAGCAACTGAACCATTTCCACCGGTTCGCCTGGCGCGGCTGCTGCCGCGGAGGTTGCCGCGAGAGTGTCTTCCGTCCCGGGGGGCAGTTGTGTCGAGCCCATTCCGTCTCCTTGCTTGCCACGGCGGGTGCCGGGCAATGTCTGTCGCTGGGATATATGCCCGTTCCGGAATGTATTCCGGAACGGGCATATTTTTGGCTTTCGTCCCTTACTTTATCGGCAGTAAGTTGGGTTGGCGCATTTGTTAACCGCTAGGAACCCAGCGGCGCCTTTGTATAACCTGCACAGAGTTCCAAGAATCGGGTGTTGGCCTCGACCTCACCGATGCTTACCCGAACGCCCTCATTGGCGAAGGCCCGCACGGACAATGCTTGCTCTGCCGCCAAGGCCGCAAACTCGCCACTGTGCTCTCCGAGATTCAGCCACACGAAGTTTCCCTGAGCCTCAGGAACAAACCACCCAAGGTCCCGGAGGCCGGCTGTTACACGGTCCCGCTCGTCCACCAGCCTTTGTACCCTTTCCACAACCTGATCGAAATTCTCGATGGAGGTAACCGCGGCGCGTTCTGCGATTTGGGAAACTGCAAAAGGAGTGGCGGTGACGCGGAGGTGCTGCGTGAGCAAGGGGCCCGAAACGCTGTATCCAACCCTCAACCCGGCCAGTCCGTGCGCCTTGGAGAAGGTCCTCAGCACCACCACGTTGGGATAGTTGCGGTACAACTTGATGCCGTCCACCGCGCCTGAATCCCGAACGAACTCCTGATACGCCTCATCGATGACCACCACCACATGTGGGGGTACGGACTGGATGAAGCGCTCAGTTTCTTCTGCCGTGAGGATGGGCCCTGTGGGGTTGTTCGGGGTGCACAGGAGGATCACCTTGGTCCGGACGGTGACGGCCGAGGCCATGGTCTCGAGGTCGTGCCGTCCGTCAGCCAGCAATGGGATCTGGACACTGGCGGCACCTGCGAGGCCGACACAGATGGGGTATGCCTCGAAAGAACGCCACGCGTAGATGACCTCGTCCTGCTTGCCGTCGTCGTTCTGCCCGGCAAAGGTTGCGAGAATCTGGTTCAGCGCTCCAAGGCTGCCCGCACCAGTGACGACATCGTCGGCGGGAACATCGAGGAAGCCGGCAAGAGCGGTTCGCAGCTTGGTGGCGAGTGGATCTGGGTAGCGGTTGATATCGGACTGGTCAGCAATTGCCTGCAACACTGCAGGAATCGGAGGCAGCGGGTTTTCGTTGGACGACAGTTTGTAGCTGGTGAGGCCCTCAATCGCAGCGGGGGGTTTACCTGCCGCGTACTTCGGTAGCCTGTCCACGACCGGTCGAGGGAGTACGCCCTCCGGTGCGTTGTCAGTAGTAGTCATGGCTTCAAGCCTACTTGGCTGCTTCTAGCCAATGCTGAGCTGATTAACGGCTCCGTATGAAAGCATGGCCTCATGGGTTCATTCATCATTCGCGTCCTCATTAACGGGCTTGCCCTGTGGGTGGCCACCTGGCTCCTGCAAGGCATGGATATCACCACAAGCGCCACAGAGAAGGCCGCCACCAATGCAGGACTCACCCAAGGGGCAGACACCGCCGGCATCATCCTGGCGTACTTGTTCATAGGACTGATCTTTGGTGTAGTGAACGCGGTCGTCCGCCCTCTGGTCAGGCTGCTGTCCCTCCCGGTAACCATCGTCACGCTTGGCCTGTTCACCATCGTGATCAACGCGGCGATGCTGTACCTCACTGCCTGGCTGAGCTCGTTCACGCCAGTACACCTCACCCTCGACTCGTTCTTCTGGACAGCCATTCTGGCCTCGCTCATCATCAGCATCATCTCGATGGTGGCAGGCCTGATACCTGGAGCCCGCAAACGGTAGCAGCAGCGAGCAGCAGCGCACCTACCGCGTTCCGGCCCCCTTCTTCGTGTCCTGAACCGTCTGCGGGGATACCGGTTTCAGCGCCAACCGCGAAACCGGCATCGGCGCCCTTTCCATCCTGAAACGCGTCACTTTTGCTACCCCGCCGGCGCCCACAACTCCCGCGAATACGGCGGTCGAAGCGACCAGCGACTCGTCGTGGCTTGCGGCAACCAGCTCTGCTCCTGCCGCGTAGTTCTCCTGATCGTGTCCCGGGCCAAGGCCTGCGTCCTGTCCTTCGGGTGTCCTGACCTCGTCTGTCAGCGACACCGTCACCCTGTCTTTCGTGTCGGCGTTTACTTGGCCGTCTGTTCCCGGGACCCAGTCCTGCATATGTTCCAAATGGAGTGAAGTGATGCCTGGCTCGGGGGTAATACCGCCGACGGGGGCTCCGGCTGTCAGCACATATTTGAGGTCGAACTCGCTGAGAAATGCCTGGTTCTGGCTGAGGTTCATGGCATGCACGCCTCCTTGGCTGTGCCCTACCGCCACAACGTGGTCTCCGGCTTCCGCCCCGGCCTCGCGAAGGGCCTGGCCAACGGCCGGAATTACTTCCTCCGAATCGTAGGCAACAGCCTCGCCGATGCCCTGAATATCGAGCGGGTTCGTGTTGGGCGAGTTGGGTTGGGTCCCTGGTATCAGCACCATCCACGACGACGAGCCGTCCTGTTCGAACTCGATGACCTCAATCTCGCCGCTGTTCCTGGCGTGAAGCCTCTCGAGCCGACGAAGGCTTTCTGCCATTGAAGGCTCCACACGTTCTACAGCCTGCTCAACTTTCTCAACCCTGACGTCTCTGGGTTGTAGGGCTTCCAAGAGCGGCGACTCCAGAATGCCGTGGAGGATATCCCTCGTGTTCGTCCACGGTGGAACCATGAATCCCCTGAAGAAGTTATGCGTCAAGTCCCGGCCAAGGACCCAGGCTGCCCCGGAGATCCTTAGCTCATCCAGACGCAGTTCCTGCCGGAAGCCGTTGCCTGCTTCTACAACCTCGTAATCCCGGTGGCTGGCCCGAACACTCGCGCTGACCTCAACCAACTCCTGACGCACTTGCGCCACGTCCCTCCGGCTCCCGGTAATAGCGTCGGCGGCAATGCGGGCGGTGTCGAGGGACTCGTACAGGTACGGTTCCAGGTCGTCCTGTACCCGACGCGCCTCATCTTCAATACCCAGGAGCTGTTGGACTACGTCATCGAGCTGCGTTGCGCCCCGCAGAAGTTCCTCCAACTGGAAAGACATCCCTCCTAACCCGCCCCGTATGGTGAGAATTCCGTCCGGCGCCGGCGGTAGGGGTTGTGGCGCTTCACCGGCTCCCACTGGAGCTGAATCGGCCATTACCGGCCCCTCTCACCGGAAACTGAAACGCTCTGGGAATGACGCAACACCAAGGCAGCGGCGGTGTCCATGGCCTCACGGGCACGCATCAGCGCGGAAGCATGCAGGGCAATGGTTGTCCGGTAGGCGCGTCCGGCAGGAGACTGCCAATCTTCCATTTGGGTTCTCCGCAGGGACGTCAGAACAGCGTCCACTTGGTCCACGCACGTCTTGATGCGCCAAGCGAGCCGTTGGACTTCGTGGCTTCGGGAGGCACACTCCAGGGGGTCGAAAGTGGGCGGGTTGGCTGCAGGCATCAAGCCGACGCTCATGTCCGTATACTCCATCGATTGTTCTGCTGATCGGTAGGTTCGACGCTACGGAGCGCCAGAACCCAACGGAAGCGACGACGTCGCGTATGTGGATAACCCTGGAGCCGTCCACATAGCGTCGTCACCGGCTCGGGCACCTTTGCGGAACATGAAAGAATAGGCACCATGGCTGAATCCCCTCGCGTGTCCCTCGCTTCCGAACCCCTCGCCCTCGGCGCCCTCGACGGCCGCTACCGTGCCGCCGTCGCGCCCCTCGTGGACTACTTGTCCGAGGCTGCCCTCAACCGCGATCGCGTTCACGTCGAAGTCGAGTGGCTCATCCACCTGACCAGCCAGTCCGTACTGCCCGGCGCCGGTCCACTGTCCGACGGGCAAATCGCGCAGCTGCGTGCCATCGTCACCGATTTCAACGCCGCATCGGTCAACGAACTCGCCGAGATCGAGGCTGTTACTGTCCACGACGTCAAAGCCGTGGAGTACTACATCGGCCGCCGCCTGCCCGCGATTGGCATCGAGAATCTCACCGCCATGGTGCACTTTGGCTGCACGTCGGAAGACATCAACAACCTCTCCTATGCCGTTGGCATCAAGGGCGCAGTGGAGAACGTGTGGCTCCCGAACGCCGCCGCCCTCGTCCAGCAGATCGAGGCCATGGCGGAAGAGAACCGCGCTGTGCCCATGCTGTCCCGCACCCATGGCCAGCCCGCCACTCCCACCACGCTTGGCAAGGAACTGGCGGTCATCGCCCACCGCCTGAACCGCCAACTGGCACGCATAGCCAAGACCGAGTTCCTGGGCAAGATCAACGGCGCCACCGGCACCTATGCCGCCCACGTCGCGTCGGTCCCGAGTGCTGACTGGGAAGCCGTCGCCAAGACGTTCGTTGAAGGCCTGGGCCTTACGTGGAACCCACTCACCACGCAGATCGAAAGCCACGACTGGCAGGCCGAGCTCTACGCCGACATCGCGCGCTTCAACCGCATCCTGCATAACGTTTGCACGGACATCTGGAGCTACATCTCCATCGGCTACTTCCGCCAGATCCCGGTTGCCGGCGCCACGGGTTCCTCCACCATGCCGCACAAGGTCAACCCGATCCGTTTTGAGAACGCGGAAGCCAACCTCGAAATCTCCAACGGCCTCCTGGACACCCTGGGTGCCACGCTGGTGACCTCCCGCTGGCAGCGCGACCTGACGGATTCATCGTCGCAGCGCAACATCGGCGTCGCTTTCGGCCACTCGCTGCTGGCCATCTCCAACGTCGCCAAGGGCCTCAAAGCCCTCGACGTCGCCGAGGAAGTCCTCGCCGGCGACCTCGACACCAACTGGGAAGTCCTGGGTGAAGCCATCCAGATGGTCATGCGCGCAGAGGCCATTGCCGGCGTCGAAGGCATGGAAAACCCCTACGAACGGCTGAAGGACCTCACCCGCGGCCAGCGTGTGGACGGCGCCCGAATGCAGGAATTCGTGCAGGGGCTTGGCCTCTCCGCCGACGCTGAGGCACGCCTGCTCGCCCTGACCCCGGGCAAGTACACGGGCATCGCCGACAAGTTGGTGGACCACCTTCAGTAAGACCAAACGCACGACGACGGCGGGCCGCGGCTGGGTGCCTGGGCCCGCCGTCGGCGTTAACCGCGTTTCTCCCGGCTTCCCTAGCGCGAGCGAGCGTGGAGTTCTGTGACACGGCGTGTCGGCTCCTTCCAGTGCTTGAGTGGCTGATTGGCTGGGAATTCATGAGGAGGGGCCTGATGCAGCCAGCGCAAACCAGCACAGCCGGCGAAGCCAGTGCGGCGGGCGCGTATGACCGCACCACCCTCTGTGGAAACGGATCAGTGACGACGTAAGGAGCGGAGCACCCATGAAGCTCCTGTTGATCAGGCACGGACAAACGCCCGGAAATGTTGCCGGCCAACTGGACACCGCCTTTCCAGGACCGGGACTGACAGAACTCGGTGAGCGCCAGGCAGCGGCCCTCCCGGATGCGCTGGCGGACGAAGCCATCGAAGCGCTCTACACCTCAACGCTGCTGCGCACCCAGCGGACTGTCGCTCCTTTGGCGAAGTCCACAGGCTTGGAGCCGGCCATTCTGAAAGGGGTCCACGAGATTGAAGCGGGCGCCTTGGAGAAGAAAACAGACCATGAGTCGCACCTCCGCTACATGAGCACAGTCTTTGCCTGGACGGACGGCGACTTGGACGTACGGATGCCGGGCGCTTTCACTGGACACGACTTCTTCGCCCGGTTTGATGCGTCCGTGGAGGAAGTTGCGTCCGCCGGTCACTCCACTGCCGCGATCGTCAGCCATGGTGCCGCGATCCGCTGCTGGGCGGGACGCCGGGCGACGGACATCGACACTGTTTTCGCTCAAGCCCATCAACTCCCGAACACTGGAATCGTGGCTCTCGAAGGCGACCCCCGGAATGGATGGAAGGTGCTGCACTGGGACCAGATCCCTGTGGGCGGAATGGCGTTGGCCGACCGAACCGCAGAGGACCCCACGGGCGAGGCTCGTCGGCCCTGATTTTTGGCGTTGTGAGGCCTGCTCTGCGCCCCATAACGCCTCCGGAGTGCGCAGAGCGGGCCTCACAACGCAGGAAAGGGCAGCAATTCTCCCGACGCTTACGCGCAGGAAACACCGTGGTAACCGCAGCTCCCTAGGCTTAAGACGCATAGACACCTCCCCGAAACCCGGCGAAAAGAGGCAAGATGCAGACCAACCCACGGCTCAACATCCGGCAGGTCACATGGGCCAACCCCGTGGGTGCTGACCTCCGGGCCGCCCAACAGGCTGAACTCGATGCACGGTTCGGCAGTACGGACCATGAGCCCGGGCCTCCGCCGTCGGAAGCAGATACCGCCGTTTTTGTGGTGGCGTACGAGAAATGCTCAGGTCAACCGCTGGGATGCGGCGGGCTCAGGATGCTCGACGAGAAGACTGCGGAAATCAAGAGGCTATACGTGGTCCCCTATGCCCGTGGTTCGGGAGTCGCGAGCTCCATCCTGGCCGCGCTTGAAGCCCAGGCGCATTCCCACGGGTTCAGCGTCATCGCGGCCGAGGCGGGGTCGGCCCAGTCTGACGGTCGAAGCTTCTACGAGAGCGCCGGTTTTGCTGCGGTACCGAATTTCGGCCCATATGTTGGCGTCACCGAATCGTATTGCTACTCCAAGAGGATCGACTCCCACAGCGCATCGCACACAGCCATGGCGTAACCGGGCGGGCGCGGCTGGAGTGGGTGTTCGGGATTGCGATTGCCACACCGGGACGCAATCCATGGGCATCGTGGACATGGCAGTATCGGCGCTGGGCGGCTGTTCTGGGCGCAATATCAAGCAGCAGCCGCCGCAGTTCGATAATCTCGGATTATGGAAAAAGCAGACATCACCTTTCGCACCCGCAAATGGGTGCGGCCCGAGGACCTCAACGCCAACGGCACGCTCTTTGGTGGCAGCCTGCTGAAGTGGATCGACGAAGAGGCCGCGATTTACGCCATCCTCCAACTGGGCAATGGCCGGGCCGTCACCAAGTACATCTCCGAGATCAACTTTGTGAGCTCGGCCGTGCAGGGCGACTTGGTCGAGATGGGGCTGACGGCCAAGCGCTTCGGCCGTACCTCCCTGACCATGCGCGCCGAAGTCCGCAACATGATCACCCGCCGGCCCATCCTGACCATCGAGGAAATCGTCTTCGTGAACCTGGGCACCGATGGACGTCCGCAGCCACACGGCTACACGGAAATTACGTACGATCGGGACCGTATCCCCACGCACCACCTGACCGAAACGCTGGACGAGGACTGATCGAGTCGTCACGACCATAGGCTGCCCACCCGTTGAACCCGGCCCAGCAGCAGGGTAGAACGGAGGGATGAGCGACGTGAACTCTTGGATGGACCAGTACGAACGCGCGTGGACCTCAAACGACCCTGCAGAAATCAGGGCGCTCTTCACCGAGGACGCCGTCTACAACGACCGCCCCAACACGGCGAAACCATGGAACGGCCACGAGGAAATCGTGAAGGCGTGGGCGGACGCCGGTGACAAGCCTGAGGACTGGACCTTCGAATGGACCCTCCTGGGCAAGGACGGTGACACAGCGTTCGTCCAAGGCCTGACCACGTACCTGAACGGGGAACCCACTTACGACAACCTGTGGGTCATCAGGTTTGCTGAGGACGGCCGAGCCCGCGAATTCACGGAATGGTACATGGCCCGCCCATAGCTAGCGGGATTTGTACAGGACGTTGGGGTGGATCTGGGTCCAGCCGTCGTATTTCGCCTGGCCGGGATCCACGCCATCGTTGATAAGCGTCGCTTGTGAATCGTCAAAGCCAGTCAGGGTGACGATTTCCTCGCCGGTCGCTAACGCTGCGCAACCTGCCCTCCATCGCCCCGGGAGTCCTACAGGCACCGAAATCAGGCAGGCGGACCCGCCGGTGGAACTCTTGGCAGCGAAGTACTCCACGTCGTCGTACGTTGTCAGCAACCGGGCTGACCCCGGCTTGATGTCCGTGCCCACACTGATAAGGCTCACGGTCTCCGGAAGCTCGTCCTCCGCCGTCGCTTCCCGCGCCAGGACGTCCGGACCCGTCGACGACGAACAACCGGCCAGTCCGAGCATGGCAACTACGGCAATAACAGCCAACCCACGACGATTCACGGCTCTGCCCCCTCAGGCTCTCGTTCCAACGAGCCTAGCCCACCGGCTTCCCCGGACAGGAACAGGTCAGTAGCTTTCGCGGTCAGCCGTTTCGGACACGGGAATGAACGTTGATGCGAACCCTTCCGAGGCGCGGGCCAGCACAGCGACATCGGCGCCGACCAGCACAAAGGAGGCACCGGCGTCGAGATACGCCCGCGCGGTTGACTCGTTGAAGGCGTTCACGCCCGCCGGCTTTCCGGCCGCTTTGGCGGCTTCAAGGCAATGCTCGACGACGGCCCTCACCAAGGGATTTTCCTGCTGTCCCAGCAGGCCCATGGAAGCGGCGAGGTCCGAGGGTCCGAGGAAAATGCCGTCAACACCGTCGACGGCCAGGATTTCTTCCACCGCCGACGCCGCAGCCTCGGATTCGATCTGGACCGTGAGGCTGATGGATTCCGAGGCCGACGCCAAATAGTCGGGAACCCGGTTCCAGCGGGACGCCCGGGCCAACGCCGAGCCAACCCCGCGGACCCCATGTGGCGGATACCGGACAGCAGCCACCGCGGAGGCAGCCTCAAACGCCGAGTTCACCATGGGGATGAGCAGGTTCTGCACACCGAGGTCCAGGTATTGCTTGATGACCACGGTGTCGTTGACGGGTGGCCGGACCATGGCCTGCACCGGATAGCCGCTCACGGCATGAAGCTGGGCCAGGATGGACTCCAGGCCATTGGGGCTGTGCTCGGCGTCGATCAGGACCCAGTCCAAGCCGGAGCCGGCGCAGATTTCCGCGACCAAGGGGCTACCGGAACATACCCACATGCCGGCGAGCGGCCGGCCCGCCTCGGTGAGTGCCGAGAAGAAAGTGGGGCCTAGCTGAAGTGGCATGTCACAACTCCCAACGGTCCGTAGTCAGCGTGCACGGTATCACCTTTGTACACCCACAGGGGGCGGGTAAACGAGCCCGCCAGGATGATATCTCCGGCTTTCATGGAGTCCCCATGGGCGGCGATTTTGTTGGCCAGCCAATGCACGCCGTTGGCCGGATGGTCCAGCACTCCGGCGGCCACTCCGGTCTCTTCCACGGTCTGGTTTTTGTACAGGATGGCAGACACCCAACGGAGGTCCACGGCGTCCGGCCGCACCGGGCGGCCACCCACCACCATGGCGCCCATCGCGGCATTGTCCGAGATGGTGTCCACGATGGTCCGGCCCTCCATTTCGATCCTGGAGTCCAGGATCTCGAGGGCCGGAACCACGTAATCGGTGGCGTTGAGGACATCAAAAATGGTGCAGCCGGGCCCCTTGAGGCCTGACTTCAACACAAACGCCAACTCCACCTCAACCCGGGGATGGGTGTACTTGTCCCACTCCACGGAGCAGCCGGTTTCGAGGACCATGTCATCGAAAATGGCACCGTAGTCCGGCTCGGTGATGCCTGTGGCGGCCTGCATGGCCTTGGACGTGAGGCCGATCTTCCGCCCCACCAACGTGCGTCCGGCTTCCTCGTTCCGCCGCATCCACAGCTGCTGCACGGCGTAGGAATCCTCCACCGTCATGTCTGGATAGCGGGCGGTGAGGCGTGGGACCGGCGTACGGGAACGCCCGGCTTCGAGGAGCTCGTCGGCAATGGCTTCGATCGTCTTCGCGTCCAGCATGGCTTAGACCTGCGCTCCGAGCTTGAAGCCTTCGGCTGCTTCATCAGAGCCGCCGGAGGGGCGGGTGTAGGAGAAGCCGTCGGCGCCCACGGTGACGGCCATTTCCGACTTATCCTCGCGTTCGATGATGGGCTGCGGGTTGCCGTCGAGGTCCAGGACCAGAGAGGCTTCCGTGTACCAGGACGGGACCACGGGGTTGCCCCACCAGTCGCGGCGCTGGTTGTCATGGACGTCCCAGGTGACCGTGGGGTTGTCCGGGTCACCCGTGTAGTAGTCCTGGGTGTAGATCTCCACGCGGTGGCCGTCCGGGTCCAGGATGTAGAGGTAGAACGCGTTGGACACCCCGTGGCGTCCGGGGCCGCGTTCGATGCGGTCGGAGATGCGCAGGGCGCCCATCTTGTCGCAGATCTGGATGATGTTGTGCTTCTCATGCGTTGAGAACGCGATGTGGTGCAGGCGGGGTCCGTTGCCACCGGTCAAGGCGGTATCGTGCACAGTCTGCTTGCGGTGCATCCACGCGGCGTATGTGACACCGTCGGAATCCTTGATGTCCTCGGAGACGCGGAAGCCGAGGTCTTCGAGGTACTTGCGGCCGCGCGGGACGTCCGGCGTGACCTGGTTGAAGTGGTCCAGGCGGACCAGTTCGCCGGCGGAGTAGAGGTCGTAGCGCTGGGTAAGGCGTTCCACGTGCTCAACGTCGTAGAAGAACTCGTACGGGAAGCCCAGCGGATCTTCCACGCGGACGGAGTCTCCAACACCCTTGGTGAAGCCTTCCTTGCGGCGCTCCACACGGCAGCCCAGTTCGCGGTAGTAAGCCTCGGCGGCGTCCACTTCGGCCGGGGACTTCACGCGGTAGGCGAATGCTGCGGCGGCTGCGACCGGGCCCTTGCGAAGGACCAGGTTGTGGTGGATGAACTCCTCGAAGGAGCGCAGGTAGATGGTGTTTTCATCTTCCTCAGTGACGTGCAGGCCCAGGAGGTCCACGTAGAAGGCGCGGGATTTGGCCAGGTCCGTGACCACGAGTTCCAGGTAGGCGCAGCGGACGATGTCCGGTGCCGGGATTGTGGGAGTGGGGATGGGGCCGGTGAAGGGGGTGCTCATGGGATTCTCTCTTCGTTGAAAGGGGTCATTTGGATGGAGTTTTTGTACAGATACGGCCCTTTAGGATGGGTTTTAGGGGCGTTATCTGTACAAAAACTCCGAGTTTAGGCGCCGAATTTAGGGGTGTGAACGGATCCGAGCGTGATGTGCACGGCCTGCTGGTCGGTGTAGAAGTCGATGGAACGGTAGCCGCCCTCATGGCCCAGGCCCGAGGCCTTGACGCCACCGAACGGGGTACGGAGATCGCGGACGTTGTGGCTGTTGAGCCACACCATCCCGGCCTCCACGTTCTGGGAGAAGTTGTGGGCCCGGTTCAGGTTCTGGGTCCAGATATAGGCCGCCAGGCCGTACTTGGTGTTGTTGGCCAAGGCGAGGGCTTCGTCGTCGTTCTCGAAGGGCGTGATGGCCACGACGGGACCGAAGATTTCCTCCTGGAAGATCCGCGCGTCAGGGGCGACGTCGGCAAACACCGTGGGTGCGATGTAGTTGCCTTCGGGCAGGTGGTCAGGTCGGCCGCCGCCAGCCAGGAGCCTGCCCTCGGACTTGCCGATCTCCACGTATGAAGCCACCTTGTTGTAGTGCTCCGGGTGGACCAGCGCACCCACCTGGGTCTTGGGATCGTGGGGATCGCCCACCACAATGTTCTTGGCACGGGCAGCATACTTTTCGCAGAATTCGTCGTAGATGGCCCGCTCAACCAGGATGCGGGAACCGGCGGTGCAGCGTTCGCCGTTGAGGGAGAACACCCCGAACAGCGCCGAATCGATCGCGGCATCCAGGTCGGCGTCGGCGAACACGACGCACGGGGACTTGCCGCCGAGCTCCATGGACAGGCCCTTGAGGTTGGCTGCGGCGTTGCGGAAGATGGTCTGGCCCGTGGTGGTCTCGCCGGTGAAGGAGATCAGCGGCACGTCCGGGTGCTTCACCAAGGCGTCGCCGGCTTCTTCGCCCAGGCCGTTGACCAGGTTGAACACGCCGTCGGGCAGGCCCGCATCCTTGAAGATCTGCGCCCAGAGCGAGGCGGAGAGCGGCGTGAATTCGGCAGGCTTCAGCACTACGGTGTTGCCTGTGGCCAGTGCCGGGGCGAGCTTCCAGGACTCGAGCATGAACGGGGTGTTCCACGGCGTGATCAGGCCTGCGACGCCGATCGGCTTCCGGTTCACGTAGTTGATCTGCGAGCCTGGGACCTTCATGGCGTCGTCGAACTGCGCCACGATCAGGTCGGCGAAGAAGCGGAAGTTCTCGGCGGCTCGGAGCGCCTGGCCCTTGGCCTGGGTGATCGGCAGGCCGGTATCGAACGTCTCCAGCTCGGCGAGGCGAGCTTCCTGGGCCTCGACGGCGTCGGCGATCTTGTTCAGCACCCGGGCGCGTTCGCGGGGCTTCATCTTCGGCCAAGGGCCGTTGACGAACGCTTCACGGGCCGCGGCGACGGCGAGGTCGATATCTTCCTTCTGGCCGGCGGCAGCCGTGGCGTAGTTGCCGTTGGATACCGGGTCCAGGACGTCAAAGGTCTTGCCGGATACCGAATCGACAAACTCGCCATTGATGAAGTGCTGGATGTGGGACGGCAGGTTCTCGGGGATGAAGTGCTTGGCGGTCTCTACTGAGGTCGTCATCGTTGAAGTCCTAACTAGCGATCAGTGGTTGGTAGTTATTGCTTGGCTTGGGCCAGGTACGCGTCCAACGTGGAAGCGCGGTGCTGGCGGGCTGCTTTTTCGATGGTGTCGGCGTCTGCACCGCTCTCGATGAGCTGCAGCAAAGCTTCGTGTTCGCGTACCGATTCCTGCGCGCGGCCCGGGACGAACCGGAAGGTCGAGGACCGGATGGAGGCCAGCCGGTTCCAGCCCCGGTGGACCAGGTCAAGAATGTGCGGGTTGGGGCAGTGCTCAAAAAGGACACTGTGGAAGTCCTGGTTCAAGGCGGTGAACCGGACGGGATCAAAGTGCTCCAGGCACTCCCGCATTTCCTCGTTCACCGCACGCGCCCGGGCAATGGAGACCGAGTCGATCAGCGGTGCGGACAACGCCGTGGCAGCCCCTTCCACGATGCTCAGGGTCTGCATGGTGTAGAGGTATTCGGTGGGGTCGATTCCGGACACCGTGGCGCCCACGTTCCGCTCGAACTTCACCAGACCTTCGGCTTCCAGGCGGCGGATCGCTTCGCGGACCGGGACCACGCTGAAGCCCAAATCCTCGGCAATCTTGGCGAGCACCAACCGGTAACCCGGCGTATAAGCGCCCTCCACGATGCGCGCTTTGACGGCGGCATACGCCTGCTGAGATTTGCTTTGGGCTCCGGCGTTTTCGACGGCGGTACTTCCGACGGCGGTTTCAGTCACTGTGGGCTCCTTGCCGGCTTTGCCACTCCTGGAAGCGTGCCTGCCATTCCTTGTTCATCGGGTACAGCCCATCAACGCTGTTGCCTTTCTGGACCATCTGGAAGATGAACGTCTCTTCCTTCTCCTGCTGAATGCAGTCCTCTACCAGTTCCTCGGCGATGGCCGGCGGCATCACCAGGATGCCGTCCGAATCGGCCACGATGATGTCCCCCGGCTGGACCGTGGCTCCACCGCAGGCGATGGTAATGTCCGTGTCCCAGGGAATGTGCCGGCGCCCCAGCACTGCGGGGTGCGGGTTCGCGAAATAGGTGGGCATCTCCAGGTCAGCCACTGCCGAGTAGTCGCGGACGCCGCCGTCGGTGATGATGGCAGCAGCCCCGCGGACCTGGGCCCGCAGTGCCAGGATGTCACCCACTGTGCCGGTGCCCTTCTCGCCGCGGGCTTCCATCACCAGGATTTCGCCCTCGTTGACGGAGTCGATGGCCCGCTTCTGGGCGTTGAAGCCGCCGCCGTGGGACTTGAAGAGGTCCTCGCGGTTGGGCACATAGCGCAGGGTCCGGGCCAGGCCCACCACCTTGCGGTCCGGGCGGGTGGCCTGCAGGCCGTCGATACTCACGTTGTTCAGCCCGCGCTTGCGGAGCTGGGAGGACAGGGTGGCGGTGGCGACGGACTCCAGCTTCGCCTTGAGCTCCGGCGTCAGGACACTTGCGGCAGCCTCCGGTCCTGCTGCCTCCAGACCAGCGGCTTCCCGGGATCCATACGCCTCTTCCCGCTGGGTGTCATCAGTCTTGGGCCGGGCACCAAAGTCCGCGAACGGCGTCGTGCCTTCCGTGACTGTGGTGGCCAGACGGCCGCTGCTGAAGACACCACCGGTGACCTCAACCTCGACGACGTCGCCGGGCTTGGCAACGGAGGCACCGGCGGGGGTTCCGGTGAGGATGATGTCGCCCTCTTCGAGGGTGAGCAGCTGGGAAAGGTCCGCGACGAGTTGGGCGAAGGGGAAGAGCAGGTCCTCGGTGGTGTCGTCCTGGACAAGGTCTCCGTTGTGCCAGGTACGGATCCGCAGCCGGGCCGGGTCAACGGCGTCGGCCGGGATCAGTGCGGGGCCAACGGGGGTGAAACCGTCGCCGCCCTTGGACCGGACGTTGGAGCCCTTGTCTGCGTACCGGAGGTCGTACACACCGAGGTCGTTGGACGCCGTGACCCACTCGACATGGCTCCACGCGTCGTCCAGCCCTACGCGACGGGCGGTCTTGCCGATCACCAAGGCGATTTCGCCCTCGTAGCCCAGCAGTTCACAACCGGCGGGACGCTCAACCGTTCCGGGAGCATCCGTGGAACCGAGCGCCAATGACGAGGACGGCTTCAGGAAGTACGACGGCTGCTCAGGAGTGCGTCCGCGCTGGGCCGCGCGGCTGGGGTAGTTGATGTGGACGGCAACGACTTTGCGCGTCCGGGCCAGCATGTCCTGGCTGACTTCCTGGGTCCGGAACTCCAGTGTCACGGCGCCTCCTTTTCCTCGAGCTGCATCAGGTACGAAATCGTATACGATAACTATGAACCGTGGATGTGACCCACGTCAACCCCCTTCCGGAACCCAACTGACTGACATTAGTGGTTGTTACGAGCCCCCCCCAAACCAGCCACTATTGCGAGGTAGTTGGGTGCCGGCAGTGGGAAGGTGAGGCATGGAGCGGGAGAACGAACCGGAGTTGCTGAGGTTTGCCAGCGGCGCGGAGTGGGAGGAATGGCTCGCAGCGCATCACGCCACCCATACCGAAGCGTGGCTGGTGATCGGCAAGAAGAATGCGGGCACAGGGCTCATAGACATTCAGGACGCTTTGGACGGCGCCCTCTGTTTCGGCTGGATCGATGGCCAACGCAGGGGGCATGACGTGAAGACGTTTCTGCAGAGGTATTCGCGGCGCCGCGCCCGGAGCACCTGGTCGCAGGTGAACGTGGGCAAAGTGGCCCTCCTCATCGAGGCGGGGCGCATGCAGCCTGCGGGGTTCGCGGAGATAGAGGCCGCCAAAGCCGATGGACGGTGGGAGGCCGCCTACGTTTCGCAGGCCAACGCTGAGGTGCCCGGGGACCTTGAAGCGGCACTGGCAGCAAACCCGGCAGCCAAGGAGTCCTTTGAACGGCTGGGCAAGACCGATCGCTACCTCATCATCCTTCAGGTCCTGAAGGCCCGCACTCCCGAGTCCCGCGACAAAATCCTCGCGAAGGCAGTGCAGAAGCTGGCGGGAGGAAACCAACCACCCTTACATACTGTCGGTGGCCTCCCGTAGGGTACCGGCATGGACATCATCCTTGTACCCGGTTTCTGGTTGGACGCGTCGTCGTGGGAGGAGGTGACGCCGCCGCTTGAAGCAGCCGGACACACAGTTCACCCACTGACCCTCCCCGGCTTGGAATCTCCAGATGCACCACGCGCAGGCATAGGTCTTCGCACACACATCGACGCCGTGGTGGCAAAAGTGGACTCGCTGGAGGGCAACGTCGTCCTGGTAGGCCACTCCGGCGGCGGCGCCATCATCCACGGCGTGGCGGATGCCCGCCCCGGCCGCGTGGCCCGCGCCATCTATGTGGACAGCGGACCGCTTGGCGAGGGCGGGGTCATCAATGATGAACTGCCCGAGGACGGCGACGACATCCCGCTGCCGCCGTGGGAGGCGTTCGAAGACGAAGACCTGGTTGACCTTACCGATGACCTGAAGGCAGCTTTCCGCACCCGCGCCATCCCCGAGCCCAAGGGAGTGGCACTCGACCAGCAGCACCTGAGCGACGTCCGCCGGTACGACGTTCCGGCCACCATCATCGCGTGCCAGTTCCCGTCCTCGCTCCTCAAGGAATGGATGGACGCCGGGCACCCGTTCACCGCCGAGCTCGCACGGATCCGGGACGTGGACTACATCGACCTTCCCACGGGCCACTGGCCGCAATTCACCAAGCCGAAGGAACTGGGGGAGGCGATCCTGACCGCGGTGGAGCGCGCCAAGCAGCCCCCGACGTCGGCCCTGACCTGACGCTGCAGTCTTCCGTCCGGGGCTTCAGGCCTTGGGCGGCGTGTTTGTAGCGGGCCCCTCCGGCGCCGCGCCACCCTCATCCGTCCAGTCACTTCCGGTGGTGTCATCCCGGGCCGGGTCCGACACGACGTCGGATTTGACCGTGGGAACGGTGGTGACAGTAGGGCCGGTGGAAGAGCTGCTGGTATGTGAGGGACCGGACCGCTGGTCCGTCTTCGGCGAGGAAATGCCGGGGAACATGGCCTCGGCCTTCTCCATCAGCTTTTTGCCGGCCTCATAGAGGTTGTCCAGGATGTCCGGAACCGACTCCTGGACAGCTTCAGTGGCATGGTGGACGTTCTCCTGGACGTCTGGATTCTTCCAGACCTTTTCAGTGCCTCCGCGGAGACGCCGATACACCTCCGGCCAGGACTTGGATCCCCAGACGTAGCCGACAGCCACTCCAACGGCGAACAATGCTTTCCCTTTCACAGGAATCACTCCTTTCGAGGCGGTATTCTTCGACACTAGTCCCGGCGGGCATGGCCTGTCACCTGCCCATTGATGACGACAAGTTCAATAGTAATTTGCCGAAATAGGACATTTGGAGTAAATGCTAAGCCAGCCAGCGAATAACCGCGGGAAGCAGCACCGGGGACAGGGGCATCCAAGCCGGGGACCGCGGCGGGCAATCCGGGCCGGACCTCCAGCAGTCCGACGGGAAAATCAAGCACGCCGCGAAGGGCGCAGCGGACCGCCTCAAGAGCCGCTGGGGCGCGGATCCCCGGCATTTCAGGCCCGCAAGCAAGGTTGAGCTAATAGTCAGGTTACTTGCTACTAGCCCCGGGAGCCGCTAGCGTTACTGGTGTAGTACCGAGATCGACCCAATCGGCAGGAGTGCTTTATTGGCTGTATTTCATAAATTCATCGGGGTTGCATAAACAGTTCCACTCCCCACATTCCATAGGGCCTCCAGGGGCCCCATTACGGTGCCTAAACCTCGGAACAGGCACCCGGTGAACTTACTCGCTTCATCACGTTCATGGAATTTCCATCAACAAGAAAGTAGGACCAAAAATGGGTTTCTTTGGTTTTCTTCTGCTCGGTCTTCTGGCCGGCGCTATCGCTAAACTTATCCTTCCGGGCCGCCAGGGTGGCGGCTGGCTGATCACCCTCCTGTTGGGCGTCGTCGGCGCTCTCCTGGGCGGCTGGATCGGTGGCCTGATCTTCGGTACGGGTCTCCAGGAATTCTTCTCCCTGACCACGTGGCTCCTGGCTATCGGCGGCTCCATCATCGTGCTGCTGATCTACGGCCTGGTCACCAGCCGCAGGACCCACCATGGCTAACAACCAGCACCGCGACGCCAACGGCGACGAACTCGAAGGCCAGTACTCCGAGGGCAACTACGGCGATTCCGGGGTATCCCCGGAGACCCTGAAGGAAGACGCCGGAGGCGACTACACCGCAGGGGACTACGCCGAGAAGGCGGTCCCGTCGGCCGACGCTGAACTGGACGAGCACAACACGGAAGACACCCCTGAGGACCGGCCCTTCTCATCCGAACCGGATGAAGAAGCATCTGGCTCAAGTCGCCCGTAAGTATGAACCGGTTGACACTGAACCGGCTGTAACTGAATAACACCAAGGACCCGGAGTGCTGCAGCCGCAGCCTCCGGGTCCTTGCGTTAAGTCCGGCCCCGGAGTGATCCTGCGGGTTGGCAGTTGCTGCCCATGTTTTGCCCGAGGATGGGGGTTAAGTGCCAACTCGCGGGGGGGGAAAGCGCCAACTCACGAGGCGGCGTGAGGCCCTGATATTTTCGGGCATGGATAGGTGGGGCAACGGCCCCCGTCCCTGCGTAGCGTCAAGGGCAGGAATGAAGACACGGCAGGGAAACACAACGAGGGAACGGGTCAGCATGCAGGAGTGGAACCGGGCAATAGAGGCAATCGAGCAGGACCTCACGGCAGACATTGACGTGGGAACTTTGGCCAGGATCGCCTTGACGTCCGAGTATCACTTCCGGCGGATGTTCTCCTCCCTGGCCGGGCTGCCGGTTTCGGAGTACATCCGGAGGCGCCGCCTCACAGCGGCCACGGCGGAAATCATCGACGGCGGCACAGTCCTGGCCGTTGCTGTCCGCTACGGCTACGCCTCTGCTGAGGCGTTCACCCGTGCGTTCAAAGCCATGCACGGCCTCACGCCGTCTGAAGCGAGGCAAGCCGGCGCCGTGCTTCATTCCCAGCCTCAGCTGAGGTTCCACTTGCGAGTCGAAGGGAATACCGACATGAAACACCGTATAGAAGACAAATCAGCTTTCCGCCTTATTGGCCTGAAAGCCCGCGTCCCCCTGGTCCACGAAGGACCCAACCAGGCCATCATCGACTTCCAACGTGGCTTGGATCCTGCCGTCACCCAGCGTCTGGTGGGGCTGTCAGACACGGAGCCGGCGGGTCCACTGTCCGTCACCGACAACATCGATGAGCAGCGGAGCGAGGGAAGCGGGCTGGACTACTGGCATGCGGTGGCATCCAGCCAGCCGGCACCGGAGGGGTTCGCGGCCATGGACGTTCCAGCAGGCTTGTGGGTGGTCTTCGAAACCGAGGGGAAGTTCCCGGAGGTCCTGCAAAGCATGTGGGCGGACGCAGCTACTGAATGGTTTCCGGCCAACCCTTACAGGTGGGCACCGGGGCCGGAATTGCTGAGCGTGCAGGTGGAGGCAGGGGGCACCCACGGCCGCGGGCAGCTCTGGATTCCGGTGGAACGGGAGGAATCAGGCGATCGGCAGGACTAGGCTGGGGGCCCGGATTCGAGGAACCGCAGGATCTCCTCCAGCGGTAGCACGGCTTGCCGGTATTCGCGGGTAAAGACCCGCAGCACTGACTCCGCGGCCTCGGCGTTCTCCGTGGCAGTGGCCTCGGCAGCATAGATCACCCTGATGTTGTGGGCGAAGGCGTCGGCGGCAGTCTGCGCGATGCAGTTATGGGCAGAGAGTCCGGCCAGGATCACAGTGTCCACTCCCCGGTTCCTGAGCCGCATGGCAAGGTCTGTCCCGAAGAAGGCGCTGTCCCGGGTCTTGATGAGCCGGGGAAGGTCGGCAGTGAGCAGGCCGGGTACGAACTCTGCCTGCTCACTGCCCCGGAAGATGAAGCCTTGATCGTCGTCCAGCATGTTCAGGCTCCACGTGGATTTGTCCCGTTCATGCACGGTTCCCACCAAGAGCACGTATGCCCCTGCTTCACGGGCGGCGCTGGCCAGGGAGTTGCAGGCAGCAACAACTTCTTCCTGGCGCGCCTTCAACGCGGGGTCCTCGAAGTAAGCGTTCTGCATGTCGATGACCAGCACGGCGATCATGGGTGTCCTCCGGCCAAGCGGTTCACAATCCTTTGCCTCCCGTCACGGGCAGCACGGCTCCGGAAATGTAGGAGCCTTCATCCGAGGCGAGCAACACGTAGGCCGGAGCCAACTCAGCAGGCTGGCCGGCCCTGCCCAACGGCGTGTCCTGGCCGAACGTGGGAAGCTTGTCCGGCCATTCCGTGGCGGGAATCAGCGGGGTCCAGATGGGTCCCGGTGCCACCGCGTTGACCCGGATCCCCTTGGGTCCCAACTCTTCGGCCATGGCCTTGGTGAAGGCCACCTGGGCGGCTTTTGTCATGGCGTAGTCCACCAGCTGGGCGGAGGGGTTGAACGCCTGGATGGAGGCCGTGACAATAATCGACGCACCTGGCCGGAGGTGTGGAATGGCCGCCTGTGCGGTCCAGATAAGCGAGTACAGGTTGGTCTTGAAGACGCGGTCGAACTCCTCCGTGGGGATGGTTTCCAGGCCTTCACGGTTCTTTTGGTAGGCGGCGTTCAGCACCACCACGTTGAGCCCGCCGAGTTCCTGCACGGTCCGCTCCACGATCTCCGCCGCGAACGACTCGTCCCGCGCGTCGCCTGGCAGGAGGAGCACCTGCGATCCGCACTCGCGGATCCATTCCGCCGTCGACCTTGCGTCTTCTTCTTCCTCCGGCAGGTAGCTGATGGCCACCTTGGCGCCTTCGCGGGCGTAGGCGATAGCCACAGCGGCGCCTATCCCGGAGTCGCCGCCCGTGATGAGCGCGGTCTTGCCTTGCAGCCTTCCGTGTCCCACATAACTCTTCTCGCCGTGGTCCGGCTGGGGATCGAGGGGCTTGGTCAGGCCCGGTTGTTCCTGCTCCTGTTGCGGGAACCCGCCGGAGTGGTATCCGCGGCGGGGGTCCGCCGGGGGCGAGGTGAGACGGTTCTGTGGCTGGCCGGAGTTGTCCGGATCATGATGAGTCATGGTTGTTCCTTACCCGCATTCGGCGGCGCCTAACCGCGCCAACCCCGCAATCCGTCCTACCCGCCCCAACAGTCCGGAAAACCTATGTCCGCAGGGTCCGCGCCTTGACCATCAGGAACAGGCCGTAGGCGATCAGCCCCACTGCCACGGCAGCCAGCAGGTACACCCCATAAGGCTGCTCCCTGAGTGCCTTCAGCCCGCCGTCGAGCCCCGTTGACTGCTCGGGTTGGGCCCGCACCGATGCGATGACCACCAGCAGGCCCACCAGGAAGAGGGCGATTCCCTTGGCAATGTATCCCACTACGCCTACCCCCATTTGGAACTTCCGCACCGAACTGTTGGAGGACAACGTGAGGTCCTTGGTGAATTTCCGGCGAAATCCCCGCACGGCGAAAACGATCCCCGTGATGGCGATGCCAGCACCCACGGCGACCAGCAGAAACACGCCAAACGGCGCCTTGAGGAGCGCGACGGTGAAGTCGCTGCTGGATTCCCGGCTGTTCTGGCCTTTGCCTGCGATGAAGGAGACGATGGTGGTGGCGAGGGCAGCGAAGACGATCGCCTGTCCTATGGCGGACAGCTTCTTGGTGATCTTGTCCGAACCGTTCCGGTGGCCAAGGATGGCGTTTCCCAGTTGCCACAGTGCCAACGCGGCGCAGGCTGCGAAGCAGGCCCAGAGCAGCAGCGGCCCATAGGGCTGGCTGGCGAGGGACGTCACGGCCCCGCTGACATCGGCTTCGCCGCTGCTTCCGAACGCCAGTTGGAGGGCGATGACGCCAATGAGTACGTGCAGGATTCCGCTGACCACGTAGCCGCCGCGCGCAACAGCGGCGAAAGCCTGTGAATTCGACGCTTCCTCGGCCACATCGGCGGCCTTCCTCATCTCTTCCTTGATGACAAGCCTCCTTATTTATTGAGCTGCATCCATCGTCCCTTAAATGGCGCCGGGCAGGGTACCTCCCCAATGATGGAGGTACCTGCCCGCTTCAAGCTCCAGAGTTCCTGGGTCCGGATGACCCTTAGAAACCAACCACCGACTGCGGCCAGATGCTGCGCAGTCCCACGCCCAATGGGTTGAACTGCTCACGGACGGCCACACGCGTCTGACCGAGAACCTCGCCGGCATGCCGGACGGCCTCTGCGGTGCCTGACAGGGCGTCGTGGACGACGGTGACGCTCGAGGACTGGGTGGAGATCTGGTCAGTCATGTGGGTGGTCCTTCCTGGAAGCTCCATCAGCGGTTTGGCTGATGTTTCAACCATCGGACGCAGCCCTCAAGAAGGACGCCGGGTCATCTCAAGATTCGCTCAAGATTCCGGGCCGGGACATCAGAGGGCGAACACCACTTCCAGCACTTGGCTTGGCCCCAAGGTGAGGCGGGCGGTGACGCTGGCGCCGTCGTCGAGCAGTTCAAAAGCGGGAGAAGGCCCGACGGCGGGAGGAACCCAGGCGGGCGGCTCGCCGCCGAGGTACACCAGGGAGGCGAAACAGCTGCGCTTCCCGGACAGCCTGCCTTTTAGGTAGCCGCAGCCGGCAAAGGCGCCGAAAGGGGACACCCCTTGGGCCTGGTAAGTGCCGCTGTCCGTGTAGCCATGGAGCGGCCAGATGGCCGTGTGCAGCCGGCCGTCAGCAAGGACGCCGCCCCTTTGCATCGGGTGATCATCCGCGAGCGCGTATCCGCCCTCCCGGACCATGAGCCTGGAGCTTTCCGGCGCCTCCACTGCGTGTACCCGCAGTTCGTATCCGCCTGCGGCGGCGGTCCCCGTCGCGGCACGCCAGTCCGAATCAGCGGGGTCCTCTGCATCGTTCCACACCGGGGCGTGCCAACTGGCTGCTTGCCCCTGCCCCGCAGGCAGCCGGTGGATCCGAGATCGTCGGCTGGGTATCCCGGCGTCGTTGAGGATGGCGAAGTGGTTGTCGATGGGGTCTTGGGTGAACAGCGGCGCTGTATGGCTTGAATACGCGAGGCGGCGGTAGAGGGGATCGTCCGGGCCCGGGGCGTAGTACTTGTCGCTGCCGTGGTTAAGGAGGCGGGCGATGCCGTCGGCCGCGGTGGAATGGAGCAGGTAGTTGGGGGCCTCCGCGTGCATCAGGCCGTCCGCCATTTCCAACGGCGAGGGCTCCTCAACAGCGGTCCACACCGGGTGGTCCACGGGGAGGAGCAGTCCGACGAAGGCCTTGGACGTCCAGTACGGCGAGGCCGGCCCGGAGTATTCCTGGGTCATCGGTTCAAAAGCGCCGAGCCACCCCAGTGACGGCAGGCCGTCGTCGTAGGCCCCGCCGTCGAGGAAGTACTTGGCTGCGCCGCTGGCTATCCTGCGGGTCTGGCCGGGAGTGAGCGGAGTGGCGCAGATCGCCTCTCCCATGAAGAGGGGCGCAACGGCGGCGTAGCGGTAGATCAGGGAGCGGCCTTGGAACACGGGGGCTCCGTTGCCGCCGAAGAACCTGACATGGTCCTCCAGGAATGTAGCGAGGCGGCGGCGGGAGACTTCCAGGCGGTGATCGGCTTGTGGATGCCGGCCGGCAGCAAACTCGGCCCACAGGATGGGATACAAGTGCATGGCCCAGCCGCAGTAGTAGTCGAAGAAGTCGCCGGTGCCGGCATTGTCCCCGTCCCGGTACCACCCTCCGCCCGTGTACCAATCGTCCAGCCTGTCCAGGCCGTGCCCTATCTGGGCTGCGTTGTACTCAAAGCCCGCACCGGCCAGGAATTCGGCGATCATCACTTGGAAGAGCACCCAGTTGTTGTCCACACAGATGCTCCTCGAGGAACCCTGCAGCCAGGCAGCCACCTGCTCCTGCTGCCCGGCAGACAGCGTGTCCCACAGCCAGGGCTTGGTGAGCTGGAGCGCCAGGACCACGGACGCGGCTTCCACCATGGGCTGGGAGCGGTCAGTGATGGGCAGCCACGCTTCCGGCCCGTTCTTCTGCGTGCCATGAAGGAGGCCGTCACGGTAAAGGTCCAGATGCGCGAAGGGATCGCTGCCCTTCTCCCCCGCCACCCGGAAAGCCGCCAGCAGGAACGTCCGTGCGAAGCCCTCCAGGCCGTCGGACACAACGCCCGACGACGACGGTCGGCCGCCCAGCCGGATGGCCGCCTTCAGCGGGGAAAAGTGGGGGCGCACCGCGAGGAGTTGCTGATCCGCGAAGGAAACCCAGTGCTCCCGCGTCCAACCGGTGAGGGGGCTGAGGTCAAAATCCGGGGCGGGCATGGTGAAGCCGGTGGCCATGTGTCTCCTGCGGGGTAGTTCCAGCCTCATCACCCTAGGTGCCGCCGGTCCTGAATGGGCCGAGCTGAACAATAGTGAACACCAGCATGCGTGACGCAGCTCACACAAAAGGTACCGTGAGGATCTGCATATTGGATGCGTCTTCTTCATGACGGCGAAACAGACGCCGTAGCGAACCAAGCCGCAATGATTCATAGCCGCTTCCAACTGACAGGACTGATTGCCATGACGATCCAGACGCACACCCCCGCAGACGTTCCGGCCAAGAACAGCAAGGCGACGACCACCAACCCCACCGCCACGCTTGACGCAGATGCCCCTGCGCTGAACAGCCCTGCCCTGAACAAGGGCAAGGACGGCCGAGGTGCCACGACGGTTGCCGACGGCGTCGTCGCCAAAATCGCCGGCATCGCCATCCAGGAAATCCCGGGCGTCCACGCCCTCGGCGGCGGTGCTGCCCGCGCTATCGGCAACCTGCGCGAAAAAGTGGGCCAGAAAGACCTCACCCAGGGCGTGAGCGTCGAAGTGGGCCAAACCCAGGTGGCCGTGGATGTCACCCTGGTTGTTGAGTACCCGCACCCGCTCCAGGAAGTAGCGGACAACGCCCGCGACGCCGTCTACAACGCGATCGAGGACCTGGTGGGAATGGAAGTCACCGAGGTCAACATCACCATCACGGACATCCACGTTCCCTCCGAGGACGCAGACACCGACGACGACAACCGTGAGCCGAGGGTCGCATGAACCCCACCATCGCCGGCACAGCCATAGGTGCGGTCCTGGCGCTGGCAGGGTTGGCCTTTGGATTCCGGGGCCTCCTGCTGACGGCACTGTTCATGGGCGTCGGGGCTGTCCTGGGCCGCTCCGCCGAAGGAAAGCTTGACCTGCGCGGCGTGCTGGACGCGTTGCGGGGCAAGCGCTCCTCATCATGAGCCGCGCCGGCCACACGCGCATCACCCGGCACGCTCTCCGGAAAACCCTGGAAGCCGTCACCGCCCAGGCTTTCCGGGTGGGTACGGGAAACGTGGCAGCCGACGTGGAGGACGACGCCGGCAAGCTCGGAGTCAGCCTCTCCGTCAAACTGTCACTCCCGCCGCTTACGGGACCGCGGAAAACCACAGGCACCGTCTTCCAGCAGGCCCAGGCAGCACGAACACAGCTGGCGTCCCGAAGCCAGGAGCTGACCGGCTTGGAAATCGGCCGGGTGGATATCCGCCTCACCGGTACCAAGGAGCAACCCCGCACCAAGCAGCAATCCACCAAACAATCCATGGACCGAGTCGGAGAAAGGAGAGTGCTGTGAGCCAGGACCGAACCCAACGGCGGATGATCCGCCGGGAAACGCACTCTTCCCGGGCTCTCCCGTCCATCATTTCAGCCTGCGTACTGATGGTCGTTTTCCTCTGGCTCGCAGTGGAAGCCGTGCTGTGGATCCTCAAGGACCAACCGCTGTTGGCAAGCCCAGCCCAGATGCTCCAGTGGCTCGCGGACCTTCCGGCCACCACTCTCCCGGCGGGTATGGCAGCGGCCGGAGCGGGCCTTGGAATTCTTGGCCTGCTGCTGCTGGGACTTGCCGTGGGCAGGGGCCGAAAGGCCCGACGCTCCTTGGCGAGCCAGCGCACAGCCGTGGTGGTGGACGACGACGTGATCGCCGCAGCTCTCTCCAACACCACCCGGCTCGCGGCCGGCCTGGCCCCAGGGCAGGTGACCACCACCGTCGGTGGACGCTCCGTACGCGTCCAGGTGCGTCCGACGTCGGGCGTTCCGTTGGACCTTGAGTCCGTGGCAACAGTGGTCGACGGCGAACTGGCCGCGTTCGCGCTGGACCGCCGGGCCTCATCGAGTGTCCGGGTATTGAACCAAGGAGCAGTGGGGCAATGAGGCAAACCAACCGTGCACTGAACCGTATCCTGCTTGCCCTCCTGGGCCTTGCACTGCTGGGAGCCGGCGCCGCAGTCATCGCGGCCGGAACCCTGCCGGGAGCAGCGGATACCTGGACAGCTACGGCATCATCGGTCCGCGATTCCGCCAGGAACCTCGTGGACACCGCACCTCTACCGGACCCCGTCCGGAGCTGGTGGCTGGTGGCAGGAATCGCGGTGTTGCTGGCGGGAGTCGCCCTCAGCGCGGCCTGGCTTGCCTCCCAAGGCGGGGGACGCACTCCCCGCCTCGCAGAGGAACAGGACGGCACTGGGGAACGGGACGGCACTGGGGGGACCGGCGGCGCCCGCGGCCGGACAGTGGTTGACGTCGGGCTGGTCTCTGCAGCCCTCCGGGAAGCCCTCAGCGGGAATCGGGACGTCCTGGCCACGTCCGTTTCGGCGTGGGAGTCACGGCGGGGAACCGCCCTCCGGCTCCGCATGGAAGCCCGCAAGGGAAGCTCGCCACGGGAACTTGCCGACACTGCCGAAGAACTCATCCGCGAAATGGATGCCCTGCTGGGACATCCGATCCCCGTCCTGGTCCGAATTACCAGCGGCGCCCGAACCCAGGTGTCAGGATCGCGACGTACACGGTAACCGCTGGAACGCACTTCTCTCCACCCAAACCATGCACGGGCACCACAGAGCACGCGCACTGAAAAGAAAAGGGAACACCATGGGAATCAACGACAAAATCAACAACGCCGCCACCGAACACCTCGGCGCTGCCAAGGAAGGTGCCGGAAAGCTGACAGGTGACCAGTCGCTGGAGCGTGAAGGCCAGCACGATCAGGCCCAGGCAAAGCTCCAGCAGGCAGGCGAGAAGGTCAAGGACGCTGCCGCCGACATCGGAGACAACATCAAGGATGCGGCCCGGAAGCTCAAAGAGGGTTTCACCAAGAAGTAGGCCACTCCCGGGCCGGCCCCGCACCGATGGTGGGGCCGGCCCCTTTCCACCATTGCCCTCGACCCCACTGGAAAGGCAGAACGTGACTGGTTCACCCGCGGCGCAGCACCAACTGGACCTCGTTCCGGATGCTTTGCTGGCCGGCCGGGCAGCAGACGGCGACACGGCAGCTTTCGAAGCGCTTGCACGTCGCCACGGCCCTCTGATGCGCGCCACCGCCCGCCGGTTGACCGGCAGCCTCACGGACGCTGATGACGTGGTCCAGGAAACGCTGGTGCAGGCCTGGAAGCAGCTGGACACGCTCCGGGAGCCTGCCGCCGTCAGAGGATGGCTGTTGCGGATCCTTGGCAGCCGCAGCATCGACCACCTCAGGAAACGACGACACTACGTGGATGTGGACGACGTGGAAAACCGACGTGATGACAGCCACCGGACGAGGACCCAGGATCCGGAAAACAACGCTGTCAACGCCTCGCGGGTGGATGCGCTCAAAGCCGCGCTGGCCGCTCTCCCCGAGGAACAACGACGCTGTTGGGTACTCAAGGAATTCAATGACCAGAGCTACGAGGAGATTGCGCTGACGTTGAATATCAGCCCCGCCAGTGTCCGCGGCCGGTTGGCCCGGGCACGGATCACGCTCGCACGCACCATGGAGGAATGGCGATGAACACCCCCAACGACACCCTCGAATGCGGGCACAGCCTTGCGGATCTCAGTGCCTACGTGGATACGGGACAGATTGACGATCCGGCGCACCTGGAAAGGTGCCCCGAGTGCCAGGCCGCTTTGGCCTCCCTGCGACATCTCTCCCAACTCGGCGGAGATTTGCTCCGGTCCGATGTAGCAGACGCGGGCTCAGGCAACGACGACTGGATGCAGTCCATCCTGGATAACCTGCGCTTGGAACTGCGGCCCGGACGGAGCATTCCCTTGCAGTCGGAACACCCTGATGACACGCTGTGGGAATCCGAAGGAGCCATCTCCGCCCTGATCCGGTCCGTGGCCGATGCGCTCCCCGGGACAGCCGCCGGCAAGTGCCGGCTGCAGGGAGAGGTGACCACCATGGGAGCCCCCATCACCGTAGAGGTGGAAGTGGCCGTGGTGTACGGACACCCCATGGAAGAACTCACGGCCACCCTCCGCGACGAGCTGGCAAGGACTTTGGCAACCCAGACGGAACTGAACATCCAGGCCATCAACATCACCGTGACGGACGTGCTCGAGCCACCAGCACCGGTCCAGCCCACTCATACACCCGCCGCCACCGAACCGCTGAACACGGAGGACCAGCCATGACGGAGTTTTTGGAAGCCGCGAACACTTCCCCTGCAGGCGGGTCGGCAGGTGCGTCAACCGACTTGGCTGAGGAACTGCTCGGCCTCGTCCAGGCGGTAGACGGGGTCCACTCGGTTTATCCCGCCCAGCCGTTGTGGCAGTCCATAGCCGGCGCCGCCCTGGCCGCGGTCACCGGAGAGACACTTCCCCTGATCGGCCTGACCGAGACCGCCGAGGCACTGGCAGTGAAAGTCAGGATTGGAGTGAATGCCTCCCGTCCTGCTCCGGCGGTGACGCGCGAAGCAGCCGGGGCGATCCGCAAGCACCTTCTCCCCCGGGCCGCCGTCGTCGAGATTTCCGTGGTGAAGCTGGGCAGTTAGGCGACGGGGGTCCAAGCCGCCGGGTTCTGGTTCATAATGAACAAACTGAACACAAGTGAACGTGATAGGCGGAGACCTGCATGCTGACCGAGGATCGTCAACAGCTCATCCTGAGGGAACTCGCCCTGAACGGTTCCCTCAATGCCAGCGAATTCGCGGCGAAACTGGGCACCTCGGGGATGACCGTGCGGCGGGACCTCGCAGTGCTCGCCGGGCAGGGCCTGCTGGAACGGGTCCACGGCGGCGCCATCCCGGTGGGTGGCAAGCCGTCGGCCGGGCCGGCGACGCAGCCCTCCACATCCTGGCGTCCTGGCGGGAGGCGGCCTTTGGCGACCATCGGGATGATCGTGCCGTCGGCGTCGTACTATTTCCCGGGCGTCATCCGCGGCGCTGAAGCCGCCGCGCAGGAAGCGGGCGTCCGCCTGGTGCTGGGCGTCACCAACTATTCGGACGCGGAAGAGCGGCGGCAGCTGCGGCGGCTCTACGAACACGGCGTGGATGGAATTCTCATCACGCCCAGCGGGCAGTCGTTGGCGGGTACCGAAACACTGGACCTGCTGGCAGAAGCGGAGGTGCCGGTGGTAGTGGTGGAACGGTCCATCGACGACGCCCTGGACCACGGCCGGCTCGAAGCCGTTCGGAGCGATCATGTCCGCGGCTCGGAGATCGCCGTGAACCACTTGCTGGGCCTCGGGCACCGGAAGATCGCTATTTGCCTGCGCGAGAACAGTCCCACCGCCCCGCAACTCATCGATGGCTTCCATCTGGCCATGCAGCGTGCCGGACATGCCCGCGATGACTCGATGGTGCGTGCCATGTCCCGCGCCCAAAACGATCCCCAAGCCCACCGTGAATTGGTGGACCGGATCCTGGATTGGTGCGCATCGGCGGAGGTGACGGCCGCCGTCGTCCACACCGACGAGGACGCGCTCCAGTTCGTCAGCGCCTGCCTGGAACGGCAGATCAGCGTGCCGGAGGACTTCGCAATCGTCTCCTACGACGACGAGATCGCCGCGCTCGGTGCCGTCCCGCTCACCGCTGTGGCACCGCCAAAATACGACGTCGGCCACCAGGCTTTGGTGATGTGCCTGAGCCGGATCGGGGCGCGGCGGGGAAGCACGTCCGCCCTGCAACGGGTGAACCTGTCCCCGGCGCTGGAAGTGCGCGGCTCCACGCAGGTGTAGCCACCCCCGCACCCCGCCCCGCCGAGCCACCCCCCGCCGCCCGCGGGCCGCCCCACTCCTGTTTACTTCTGTTCACTTCATTGATGATGTTCACTTTTGTGGATTTCATGGTGCCTAGTCCGAAAGTGCCCCCAGAGCACCACGACTTTCGCATCGTGAACTTCAAAGGAGAACAGAATGAAGCGTCGCCAGCTTCTGCTTGGAGCAGCCAGCATCATGGCCAGTGCTGCCCTCGTCACCGGCTGTGGCAGCACCCCGGCCGCCACGCCAACCCCCAGCCCGGTGGAGGACCCCAGCGGCAACATCACGTTCTGGTCCTCCATGGCCGGTATGGACAAAGTGGCGGAAGCGTTCAACGCCAGCCAGGACAAGATCAAGGTCACCTTCGAAACCATCCCCAACGGCGGAGCCGGCGGTTACGCCAAGCTCTCCACTGCCATTACCGCAGGCAATGGCCCGGACGTTGCCACCATCGAGTATCCGCAGCTCCCCCAGTTTGTCAGCAACGGCCAACTGCAGCCTCTGGACGGCTTCATCAACAAGGCTGAAACCGTGGACAAGCTCACGGATGAAACCAAGGCCCTGGTGCAGTTCGGCGAGCAGACCTATGCGCTGCCCTACGATGCCGCGCCGATGATCATGTGGTACCGCAAGGACATGCTGGACAAGGCCGGAGTCGCCACACCCAAGACCTGGCAGGAATTCGAGGAGGCCGGCAAGAAGCTCAAGGCCGTTGCCCCCGAAGCACACCTGGCCAGCTTCAACCCGAACGAGGCTGCGCTCACTGCTGCGCTGTCCTGGCAGGCGGGCGGCAAGTGGTTCGGCACCGAAGGCGACAGCTGGAAGGTGGGCGTCAACGACGAAGCCACCCAGAAGGTCGCCACGTACTGGCAGAAGCTGATCGACCAGAAGATCGTCAAAGTCCAGCAGTCCTTCAGTGACGAATGGTCAGCAGACCTGGCGAGCGGCGCCGTCGTCGGAGTCCTGGGCGCCAACTGGAGCGCCACCGGTATCCAGAAGCGGACGGAGGCCAGCGGCCAGAAGGGTCAGTGGATCGCTGCCGAGGTGCCCAACTGGGGCACGCCGGCGGACGCGTTCTACGGCGGCTCCAGCTTCAACATCACCAAGAGCAGCAAGAACCCGGCCGCGGCGGCGAAGTTCATCGAGTTCCTTGCCACCAGCAAAGAGGCCATTACCGCCCGCGGCAACACCGGCTCTGCCTTCCTTGCCTACCCGGGACTGACCCCCGTAGCGCAGAAAGCCTTTGACGCCAGCTACTTCGGCAACGACATCTACGAGGTCTTCGACAAGGCATATTCCACCATCACTCCGGGCTGGCAGTGGGGTCCCAACTGGGACATCACCAACACCGCGCTCAAGGATGCCTACGGCACACTGACCAGCGGCGGCAAGGTGCTGGACGCCGTCGATACCGCCCAGGACGCCACAGTGGCCGGACTCAAGCAGAACGGCCTCTCCGTCAAGGAGTAGGCCCGCAGGGTGGGGTGGCTCCGAGCTTACGGAGCCGCCCTGCCAGCGAGGAGAATCATCATGCCCATCCATGCCACAGCATCCACGTCACCCACAGCGCCCGAGACAGCCACCGCCGTCGAACCCCGAAACACGAAAAAGCCCCGCGCCATGTCCGGAACCGGGGGCCGCACGGCCGCACTGTTCCTGACGCCGTTCTTCACGATTTTCGCCCTCGCCATGGTTGCGCCGGTGATCTACGCGATGGTGCTCAGCTTCTTCGCCCAGCAGAAGTCCGGACTCGGTTTCGGCGAGGCCAAGACCGCGTTTGTGGGCCTGGAAAACTACGTCCAGGTCCTTCAATCCGAGAGCTTCGTTGGCGGCATCGGACGCCTCGCCCTGTACTGCCTGCTCTACATCCCCTTCATGGTGGGCGGCGCCCTGGCATTTGCGCTGCTGCTGGATTCTGCCGTCGCGCGTGCCCGGAAACTGTTCCAACTGCTCGTCTTCCTCCCCCACGCAGTGCCCGGCGTCATTGCCGCATTGATCTGGGCCTACCTCTACACACCCGGTGTCAGCCCGATCGTTTCAGTCCTGGAAACCGGCGGAATCTCGCTGAATTTCCTGGACAATCAGCTGATCCTGCCGTCCATCGTGAACATCGCCGTGTGGGAGTGGACGGGCTACAACGTGATTGTCCTCTTCACCGCCCTGCAGGCTGTGCCCCGGGAAATCCTGGAAGCTGCCCGCGTAGACGGTGCCGGCGAGATCCGAGCAGCCATCAGCATCAAGCTGCCCCTGATCCTCCCGGCCCTGAGCGTCATCATGCTCTTCACCGTGATCGGCACGCTGCAGCTCTTCACCGAGCCGAACATCATCTCCAAGGCCACGGCATCGGTCACCAGCACGTGGGTACCCAATATGTGGGCCTACGACGCCGCGTTCAACCGCCACAACCTCAACCAGGCCGCGGCTGCCTCCATCATCATCGCGCTCATGGCCGCAGTACTGTCCTGGGCCGTGACCCGCTTCGGCTCAAGGAACACAGCATGAGCACCTCCACGATCTCCCGCCCAGTCACAGAGCAGGCGCCGTCGCAAGGCAGGCGCAGGCACGCCCGCAACGGCGGCTTCGCGAGTACGTTCACCGTGAACGCCCTGCTCATCCTGGGCTGCGCCTACATGGTCCTTCCCGTGGTGTGGCTGTTCTTCGCCTCCACCAAGAACACCGCGGATCTCTACGGAACCGCCGCGTACGCTTTTGGTGAGCCGGCCTTCTTCGAGAACGTCATGGCGGTCCTGAACCAGGACGGCGGGATGTTCCTCCGTTGGATGGCCAACTCCATGTTCTACGCCGCTTTCGGAGCAATCCTTGGCGGCCTCATCTCCGTCATGGCCGGCTACGCGTTCGATAAATTCCACTTCCGCGGCAAGGACTCGTTCTTCGGGATTGTCCTGGTGGGCGTGCTGATACCCAACACGGCAACGGTCCTTCCCATGTATCTGTTGGCCTCCGTTTTCGGCATCACCAACACCATCTGGGCCATCCTCATCCCGGTGCTCTGCAACCCGTTCGGCGTGTACTTGGCCAGGGTGTACTCGGCGGCCTACGTTCCTGCCGAGACCCTGGAGGCAGCCCGCGTTGACGGAGCCGGACCCATCCGTTCCTTCTTCTCTCTGGGCCTTCCCATGATGATGCCCGGGTATATCACCATCGCCCTGTTCCAGTTTGTGGGCGTCTGGAACAACTTCATGCTCCCGCTGGTGATGCTCCAGGACCAGAAGCTGCTGCCCGTCAGCGTTGGCATCTCCATCTGGCAGGGTTATTCAATCCCCCAGCCGGAATTCACGCCCATGGTCATCACAGGTTCCTTGCTCTCGATCATCCCGCTGCTGCTCGCGTTCATCATGTTGCAGCGGTTCTGGAAGTCCGGCCTCACGGCAGGGAGCGTCAAGTGACCTTGAATGTTGCCTTGGCCATGCCGGCCCACACCGCACGGGCGGTGTTTCCGTCCAGGAGCCTTGATCCTTTGGAGCCCGCGCTGACGCTGCTGGGCCGGGACCCCATTCAGGACTTCTCGACGCCGGAAGGCCGCGCCGTTCTGGCGGAGGCCGATATCCTCATCACCGGTTGGGGGTGTCCGATGATCGACCACACCGTCCTCGATGCCGCACCCCGGCTGCGTTATGTCCTGCACGCCGCCGGCAGCGTCAAACACCACATCGGCGACGCCTGCTGGGAACGTGGCATCCAGGTCAGCTCCGCGGCTGACGCCAACGCCATCCCGGTGGCCGAGTACACCGTGGCCATGATCATCCTCGCCAACAAGCGCGTCCTCCAGATTGCCCGCGCCCTGCACACCACCCGGACCGACGTCCTGGCTGAGCAGCTCTTCCCGGACATGGGCAACTACCGGAAGCGAGTGGGCATTATTGGGGCCTCGAAGATCGGCCGGCACGTGATCCGGTTGCTGGCTCCGTATGAGCTGGATGTCGTGGTGGCCGACCCCTATCTCTCCCCCGAAGAGGCGGACATTCTCGGCGTCGGGCTGGTCAGCCTGGACGAGCTGGTGTCCAGCAGCGACGTCGTCAGCCTCCACGCGCCGTCATTACCGTCAACAAAAAACCTCATGGACGCCGGGCTGATCGAGCGGATGCGGCCGGGCACCACGTTCATCAACACCTCGCGCGGCGAGCTGGTGGACCAGGACGCGTTGCTCGCGCGGGTGGAACGCGGCGACCTCTACGCCATCCTGGATGTGACCACCCCGTGGGTGCTGCCCGCCGGATCCCGCTTCTACACCCACCCCAACGTGCTGCTCACCCCACACGTGGCGGGGTCGCTGGGCAATGAGTTGGAGCGCATGGCGGCGAGCGCCGTGGACGAGGCGCTGCGGTTGTCCCGCGGGGAAGCGCTGCGGTTCCCGGTGCGGCTGGAGGACCTGGCGTTTATGGCCTGAGGGGCTGTGGACGCAACTCTCCTGGAAGCCAAGAGGCAACAAACGCACGACGGCGACCTGCCGCCGTCGTGCGTTTGCCGCCTTTAAGGGTGGGCGCCTTAGCGCGAGTCCTTCTTGGCTTGGCGTTGGGCGCCTTGGGACCGGCTGGAGGCGTCGCGCTTCACGCCGCCCGTGGTCTTTTGGTGGGACCGTGCCCGGCCCGAACCTGCACCGGATTTGGCCCCTGAACCAGAGGAAGCAGGCCCTGCGGACTTTCCGGCGCTGGCGCGTTCCAGCCGTTCATCCTTCAGGGCTTCGGCTGCTTCGTGGGCCAGCCGGGCCAGTTCCGTGCTCACGATCGAGAGTGCTTCCTCGAACACGAACGCCCGGGCCCGCGCTTTGTCGGATTTGTTGGACGCGGCTCCGCGTCCGCCTGCCTCCAGGACCTCGTCAGCGGCCTTGCGCCGATAGTTGGTGGTGTATTTGTTGCGGGCCCGCCGAACCCGTTTGTGCAGTTTCAGCAGGCCTTCCTCATCGAGGAGCTCAAGCCTGGCTGGCTCCAATTCGCGAATCAAGTCAAGTTGATCTTGCTTCAACACCCACAGATATTGGTCCATTTGCCGATACTTCCATACCTCCCTGACGAGGGGTAGGGGTTGTCGAGTTCTCATTCGATGTGGGGGATGGCTGGTTCATTCGAAAAGTTCCGGAGCCGTCGTGAGCGCGCCACCCCGGCAGCGTCCCGGCCACCGCCAAACCCTGGATGAGCACCACCAGCGGGGTCAGGGCATCGCGTCCGAAGGGGAAACGGCGTGTGGGTCCCGCGGCCGATGCCGACGACGCCTTCAAGGAGATCGCGGTGAGGACCAGCCCAATACCCATATAGGCGCCGTCAAAGACGATGATCCTGGTCCCGCTGAGCACGCCGAGGATGAGTGCCCCTGCCGCCGAAGCAGCGGAGACCCACAGCGATGCCTGCAGCGCATGCCTTTCGGCTCCGACGTCTCCGGCCGGCATCAGTCGTTCCCGGACAGCTTGCCGGTTCTGATATCCGACGCGGGTTCCGTCACGGTGCGGCTCTTCCGCCGGAAACGGTGTGGTCCTCCTGCCTCTCCTGTTGCCCGCCCTCGGAGGGGTTCCGGAGCCAGGCAATCGCATCCGTTTCCGAGGTGAAGAAACGCGTGGGGCATGGCGGCTCTTGAACGGCCAGCTGGTAATCGGCGAGCATGCGGTCCACGGGATTGTTCCCCAAGAGGGCAATCCTCGAGGCAGCGCAGGGTTCAACAAAGACGTCGCGGGCTGCGCGGCTGAGGTGCGCAGTCTCGGCCATGGTCACCAGGAGGGGATACCTGCTGCCCGCGGCGAGGTCATTCACCGCCTCGACGGCGGCCCGCGCGTTGGCAGCTTCGATGCGGACCCCGGATTTCCACGCCAAAAACATGACATCGTCCGATTCAAATCCAATGGTGTAATCGCAGGTGTCCTGCTGAGCCATGGAGGTGTCTCCCTTTCTGTGCCTTGCCCGTCGCGCCACGATCTGAATCAACCCTGCACCCGCAGGCAATTACACCGTCTCATCCGAAAAGAGTGATCTTTGGGTGCACGGCTGGCTGGTCCGTTTCGGTCCGGCAGGCCAGGCATCATCAGTTCAGCCAGCCGCTGGAGAGTCCGCGTTCGCGGATTCCTCTGCAGCTGTCTGCGCGTAGGAGGCCGAGACCCGCCGGTAGACCGGGGTCAGGAAGGCAAGCAGTGCCACGGCAATCATGATGAGGCCGGCCACCAGGAACACCAAGGCAATGCCGCGGGAAATGCCTTCGCCCAGCAGGGGTTCCAGTTGTGCTGCCCCCTCGGACGAACGGGCGTAGGGAATGATCCAGAATTGGGCGATCGGGGCAATGAGGAAGGCGGTGATGGGTGCGGCCGCCGACTCGAAGGCCATGGCGAAGCCAAACACCCTTCCTTGGCGGGGCAGCGGAACCACCTTCTGGATGACGGTCTGCTCGGCTGCTTCCACCACGGGAACCAACGCCATGTACAGCCAGATCCCCACGATGTAGAGCCAGGCCCATTCCCGCAGCGTAAACACGGCACCGATGAGGCCCATCACCGCCACTGCGGTGAGCATGGTCCGCAAAGGGTTGGGTCCGAGGCCGAACTTGCCGATCAGCGCGCCGCCCACCACAAAACCGGTGGCTCCTATGGCGAAGACGGTTCCCCACATCTCCACGGAGAACATTTCCAGGCCGTAGGGGTCCATCAGAGCCATGTAAACGCCGCCGATGAAGTTGTTGAACGTGGAGAAAAGAATCAGTGCGAACAGACCGGAGATTGCCATGACGGCGGCCCAGGATCCTCGCAGGTCGAATCCGCCTTCGGCGTCGGAGGCGGCTGCCCGTACTTCCTCCGGCAGGCGCAGCGTCAGCAGGTGTCCGAAGGCCAACGCCGTGAGCACCAGGGCCACAACCACGGTCCATCCCATGCCAAGCAGTCCCACGGACAATCCGGACAGCACCGAGGTCACAATGAACATGAGCCCCTGCACCATACCCACCAGCCCGTTGGCGTTGGCCCGGCGGTCAGGCTCTATCAGGATGGTGACCGTGGTGGACAACGCGATGTTGCGCATGTTCTCCACCACCGCACCGATCAGGATGATCATGGTGAAGATCCAGAACCAGGGCTGCGTCAGGTCAAGCAGCGCTTCCTCCGGTGTCAGCAAGAACATCACCCCGGACAGCACGAACATCACCAGGGTGAACGCGGCGGCAAACCGCATTACGGCCAATTTCCTGTATCGGTCCACGAAGGTGCCGAAGCTGATGCTGGAGAGGGCAATCAACAGCATGTAGGCGCCGCCGATCACCCCCGTGGCAATCACGTTGCGGGTCTCCAGGTACACCCAAAAGGTCAGCGCGAACCAGAGATAGCTGGTGGTGATGTTGGCCATGGCTGTATTGACCAGGATCCCGGTAAAGGTGCGGGATCTTTGTGCCGGGGTTCGCAGGGAGAGATCGATATTGTCAGTAGACGCGGCGGTGGCCGGTTCCTGCTCGGTCATGCGTTCCAGTAAACCACCGGGTCCAACCGCCCGGTAGTATCGGCAGGGAATTCACGAGACTCTTGGGGGATTGTTTTTATGACGGAAATTCAGGGGCAACTGTCCTTCACGAAGGACGCCGGCAGGGACTTGGAACTTCAGGAATATGGGCTTGATCCCGCCATGGATTCGACCCTCCTGCCCAATGCCGCCGTCATGAGTGCCCTGCAGAACCTCGTGAGGCTGGCCACGGAGCTGTGCGGTGCACCGTTTGGCGTGGTCAACATCATCAGTGCCGAGTACCAGCACCAGATAGGTGCCTGGGGCGTGGACCCGGGGGTCTGCTCCCGCGAAGACTCCATGTGCGCCAAGGTCTTCCTCTCCCGCGAGAGGACGGTGGTAGCGGACGCGTCCAAGGATCCGCGCTTCGCGGACAATCCGTTTGTCACTGGGGAAATCGGCAAAGTCCGCTTCTATGCCTCTGTTCCCCTGCAAACAGAGTCCGGGTTCGTCCCGGGAACCCTGTGTGTTTTCTCCGATAAAACCCAGGAGCTGCGCCCCGAACAGGTCAGCATGCTGGAGGTCCTGGCCAAGCAAGTGGTGGAGTTGCTCGAGCTGCAGCACCGCACCGTCCAGCTGGACCGCACCTACACCGAGCTGAGGGACAGCAACGCCAAACTCGCTGGATTCGCGGGCCGCGTCAGCCACGATCTCCGCATCCCGTTGACCACCATCCTCGGCTACGTGGAACTCGTGGAGGACGATCCCGACGTGGAACCACAGAGCACCGCTGCAAAGTACCTGGACCGGATCGGTGCCAGCGGCCGGCGGATGCTCGGGATGCTGGAAGATGTGCTGAGCTACTCCCGCGTGGGCGGTGGCATCCAGCCCGCCCACGTCTCCCTGCGCGAGGTCACCGAGGAAGTTGCCCGGGACCTTGGCATTGAGAACGATGGCATCGTGGACGTCCAGGAGCTCAGGCTCCACGCGGACCGCGGCCAGCTCCGCACCCTGCTGCAGAACCTCCTGTCCAACGCCATGAACTACCGCAGCCCGGATCGTGACCTCCGGATCCGGATTACCGGCGTTTCCAACTACCACGGGGCCACCATCTACGTTGCGGACAACGGCAAGGGCATCGCCCCCGAGGACCGCGCCAAGGTCCTGGAACCCCTGGTGCGCCTGCGGAGGCAGGGCGATGGTCCCGGTTCCGGTCTGGGCCTGGCCACCTGCAGCAGCATCGCCAAAGCCCACGGCGGCGACCTCACCCTTGCGGAAACCCCGGGCGGCGGAACCACCGTGGCAGTGAGCTTTCCCTCCGGAAGTTGACGCACGACGGCGGCAGGTCGCCGTCGTGCGTTGGTCGCCAGCGCGTGGACTACTTGCCGTTGACCTTGCCGTTCTCGGATTTCTTGTCGTTCTTGCCCTCGCTCTTCTGGCCTGCGAGGTCCTTGCCCGTGAGGGGCGCCTGTTCAACGGCGGGCTGGTCGGCAGGCGCTGGAACCTGCTCCGGGCGGGTTGCCTCCGGGAGGTCCACCACCTCCGCCTGAACGGCCTCGCCTGGCACAGTGCCTGCCGGCACTGTCTGTGCAGGGACCGGATCAGCGAGCACCGGATCCACGGGCGCGGCCGGGCCGGCAGGGCTGCTGGGCTGCGGCTCGGCCTGCGATACGCTGGGATCAGCGGGTTGTGACGGATCGGCCGTGTTGTTGCCGGACGGGTTGATGCCTTGCGAGAAAATCAGCAGCGCAAGCGGGATGGTCACGGCTGCTGCCGCGACACCCCTGACCGTCCTGGGCCGACGCCTGCCGAAGTCGAGGATGCTGGTGACCGTCGCCTGCTTCCGGGTCGACGAACGCAGCGGGCGCTTCGGAAGCACCGGACGCTTCGGAAGCACCGTCGTCGGCAGCAACGCAGTCCTGCGGCCGGACTGGATGCCCTCTTCGGCCAGTGACTGTTCCACATGGTGGGCGCTGGGACGCTTGTCGGGATCCATGTTTGTCATGGCTTCCAGGAGCTCCCTCAGCGGGCCGGGCAATTCCACGGGGACCTGTGGCGCGCGATGCAGGCGCGCTGATGCCGTCTCAATGGGCGTCCCCGGGTATTCTGCCTTGCCGGTGAGGCATTCAAGGAGCACCAGGCCCAGCGAGTAGATGTCGCTCGCCGGGGTCAGATGCAAACCTTGGGCTTGTTCTGGACTCAGATACTGTGCCGTGCCCACGGTGAATCCGGTGGCAGTCAGACGGTTGTCGTTCATCACCAGCGCTACGCCGAAGTCCGCCAACTTCACCGACTCCCCCAGCCCGTCGTCGTCGGATACCAGGATGTTGGCCGGCTTGATGTCACGGTGGATGACGCCCTGCGCGTGCACCTGGGACAGCGCCCCGGCCAGCCGGATCCCTATGCGCGCGGTCTCAGGAACGGTGAGAGGTCCATCCGACAGCACGGCCCGCAAGTCCCGGCCTTCAGCCAGTTCCATGACCAGATATGCGCGCTCTTCGTCGTTCCGGGTGTCCACTCCGGCATCGAATGCGGCCACGAGCCCTGGGTGGTCAAAAGCGGCGAGGAGCCGCATCTCGTTTTCCTGGCGGGCCCGGAATGACTCGTCGCCTGAGCCGGGCAGGAAGATCTTGATGGCCACCTCGCGGCCCAGCAGCAGATCCGTCGCACGGTAGACAGCCGACATGGCGCCCCGGCCAAGGACGGGCCCCAGCTGGTAGCGGCCGTCAAGTGTGTCGTCGATGGAATCAGGGACGGGGGAGTCCACAGCCTCGTCAATGGTGCCCACGAATGTCACGTCCTTCAGGCATACCTGGAGCCACGGACCCAACCGCTGTCCTTGCGTCACCAAGCAATGCCGTCAATCAAACTTTCACGATGGCCGCGCGGCCGAGCTGCTTCAGCCACGTGCGGCCCAGGCAAGGAGCCCGAACAGCATCATCCGGTTTCACCAGATAAGTCATCAGGATACTGATTAAGGAGCGGGAAGGACAATGCGGAGTGCAGCGTTACGGCGGAAATCACGCCTCGCGCAACTGATCAACCGCCGCCCGCAACGCACCCGCGGGCACACCCAGGGACCATTCGGCAACGTCGGCGACGAACCGCGTGAACGCTTCATAGTCGAAGGATCCGGGGTTGTTGACGTAGGAGCCGACGCCGTCGATTGCCACCCAGATCCGGATGCACGCCGCGAATGGGTCTCCCACGGCAAAGTCACCGGACGTCACGCCTTCCTGGATGAGGGCTGTGAGCCGGGTCCGGTCCAGGTGTTCCTGCGCCAGCATGGCGTCCGCCAACGCGGGCGTGAAGCGGCAGAGGTGCCTGGCATTGAGCCACAGCCGGGTGAGCTCCAAGGCGCCGCCACCCTCGATGCGGGAAATCAGGTGCGCCATCCGCGCGAGGGGCGTTCCGCCGTCGGGAAACAGCTCTTCCCGCTCTTCCGATACCGCCAGGACAAAGGCTGCGACCACCAGATCCTCAGCGGCCGGGTAGTAGTGGCTGATCAGGCCGGGCCGCACACCCAATCGGTCCGCGACGGCGCGGAGGGTGATCCGCTCGAGCCCCTCACCCAGGGCAATGGACGCGGCCTCGGCGAGGATTTCGGCACGGCGCTCGCCAGGTAACTTTCGAACGCGTTGGGTTGTGGGGCTTGACACCATGCTCCCCAGTCTATTGGATTAGTGACCAATAGCACGTTGGTCGCATGACCAATAGCATCAATGGCCCGGTATCCCATCGTCGTGATCCGGTCCTTGCCCGAGAGGAACAGCGTTGTCCCAGCCCCATGTCACCGATCCGGTCAGTTACCCGGAACCCCTTGCCCATCCCGAAACCCGCGGCATCGAACTCATCGACGCCTCCGAACGGCACGGCCGCGCCCGCGATCTCTTCCCCGTATGGGCGGCCCCCAACGTCAGCGTCCTGAATTTCACCGTGGGTGCCTCACTGATCCTGCTTGGCCTGGAACTGTGGCAGGCCCTCCTGGTCATCGTTGCCGGCAGCCTCCCATGGATCCTCACCGGGATCGTGGCCACCAGCGGCCCGGCCGCCGGAACATCCGGCTCGGTCATCACCCGCGCCATCTACGGAATCCGCGGCAACAGGGTGCTCGTCGCCTTCTTCGGCTGGTTCATTTCCGCCGTCTTCCTGGCCCTGAACTGGCTCGCATCCTCCTTCATGGGCGCTGAACTCCTGGCACAGCTTGGCTTCACGGATCCCGTGGCCGTGCCGGTAATCGTCACCATCGTCGTGGCTGCGATTACCGTCGTAGTGGCGGTCTTCGGCCACAGCCTCATCCTCCGCAGCTACCCCGTAGTGGCCTCCGTGCTGCTGGCCATCTTCCTGCTGGTCACTGCGTTCGTCCTGCCCCACGTGCAGTGGGGATATGCGGCTCCGGCACCCTTGGAAGGAGCACCGCTGTGGTCTGCGGTGACCATCGGCATCGCCATCCTGGCCTCCACTCCCCTGTCCTACACCAACAGTCCGGACCTGGCCCGCTACCTCCCGGAGACCACCAAGCGCTCTCACATCATCGCGGCCACGGCCTTCGGCGGTGCGTTGCCCTGCATCTTCTTCACGGCCGTGGGCGCACTGCTGGCAACCGGCATCAGCTCAGCAGCCATGGACCTCGGCATTGAGTCGGCACTCCTGGCCTTGCTCCCTGCCTGGTTGGGGCCGATCTTCGTGGTGGGGGTCATCATCAACACGATCTCGCTCAACGGCATGACCACCTACACCGCCAGCATGGCGTTCCAGTCCATCGGCGTCCCGATCCGGCGCATCCCGTCGGCCATTGTGGTCGGGGCGATCGGCGCGGCACTGACCATCTACCTCGTCATGTCCACCAGCCTCCTGGACGCCGTCAACCTGATGCTGCAACTGCTGGTCCTGATCTCCGGGCCCACCATGACCATCTTCGCCATGGACGTCATCCTTCGCCGCAACCGCTACAAGGGCGAAGACCTCTTCAACGAGAAACCGGGCGGCCCGTTCTGGTACAGCCGCGGCTGGCACATCCCCGGCTTGCTCGCGGTGGTCCTCGGCGCCGCCGTGGCCTCACTCTTCCTCACCAACGCCGTATGGACCGGACCAATCTCGGCAGCCATGGGCTTCCTGGATCTCTCCGTACCCGTTTCCATGATCGTCACTGCCGGCGTGTACATCGCATTGACCCCCTCCCTGCGCCGCAGCACCACCACCACACCATCCGTCACCCAAGGAGCGCACGCATGACCGCCCCCACCGGCCACCACCCTTCCCGCTATCCCGGCGCCACCGGCCAGCCAACGCTGGACACGTGGCAGGAAGGACCGCACAACCGTTGGACGTTCGCGCACCTTGGCGAGATAGTCCCGACGGCGGCAGTTTCCCGCCGCCTCCCGGACGCCTCCGCTGCGGCTGCTGACAGCTTGGACGGGCTGGGGCTGCCGAGCCTGAAGCACCGGCTCGAAGAGACCTATACCGATGCCTTCCTGGTCCTGCACCGCAACCAGGTCATCGGAGAGTATTACCGCCCCGGCTTCGCGCCGGATGACCTGCACCTGGTGATGAGCGTTTCCAAGTCCATGTGCGGGCTGGTGGTGGGAGCCTTGATCGATTCGGGAGAGATCGTCCCGTCCGCCCGCGTAGTGGACTACGTTCCGGAGCTCGCCGGCTCTGCCTACGACGGTCCCACCATCCAGCACGTGTTGGATATGGCCATCCACCTCAACTACAGCGAAGACTATGTGGATCCAGCCTCCGAGGTTCAGACCCACGACCGCTCCGCAGGGTGGCGCACCCGCCGCCCCGGAGACCCCCAGGACACCTACGCGTTCCTGACCACGCTCACCGGCAACGGCACCGTGTCCGAATTCCAGTACTGCTCCGCCAACACCGATGTCCTTGCCTGGATCATCGAGCGCGTCACAGGGCTGCGCTACTCCGAGGCCCTGTCCACGTATCTGTGGTCCAAACTCGACGCCGACCGGGATGCCACCATCACCGTGGATCCCGCCGGGTTCGGCTTCGCCAACGGTGGGGTCTCCTGCACCGCCCGGGACCTCGCCCGGGTGGGGCAGTTAATGCTCGACGACGGCGAAGGTCCCCTTGGCAGGGTGGTTTCCCCGGAGTGGGTGGGGAACATCCTCAACGGAGGGGACCGCGAAGCCATGGCGGACTCCTCTTTCACCGCCATCCACCCGCGCGGCTCCTACACCCGTCAGTGGTGGTGCACGGGCAACGAGCGCGGCAACGTGACCGGCATCGGCATTTACGGTCAGTACCTCTGGATCGACCCCGCCACCGATACCGTGATGGTGAAACTGTCCACCTGGCCGGAGCCGGAAAGCGAACACCTTCACCAACTCCAAAACCAGTTGTTGCTGGACGTCAGCCGCTCCCTGGACAGCCGGATTGCGGCAGAAGCAGCCGCCGCACAAGAAGCAGCAGACCAAGCAGCACCCGAAAGCAAGGACAACGCAGCGTGACCACCCAGCTCTACACCAACGCCCGCATCTTCACCTCCGATACACGCCGCTGGGCCGAGGCCATCCTCGTCCAGGGCGAACGCGTCCTGTACGTCGGCGACGCCGAAACCGCCGAACGGCTCCAGCCCGACGCCGAACGGATTGACCTCGGAGGCCGCCTGGTGGTCCCCGGGTTCGTGGACGGCCACGCGCACGTCGTCGGTACCGGAGAAGCCCTCGGCCAAGTGAGTCTGTGGGGAGCCAAGTCCGTGGAGGAGATCCAGCAACGCATCAAGGCAAGGGCCGACGAACACCCGGATGCTGACCGGATCCTGGCCACCGGATGGCTGCACGGTGCCATTCCGGGCGGAGTGCCGGATGCCGCGATGCTGGACGCCGTAGTTCCCGACCAGCCCGTGTACGCCTTCGCCTACGACTTCCACTCCGTGTGGGTGAACACCGCGGCGCTGGCCGAACTCGGCATAGACCACCACACTGAGAACCCGCACGGCGGCACCATCAAGCGCGATTCCCGGGGGCACGCCACCGGCTACATCGACGAGAACGCCTTCTATGACATCGTGCTCCCCTACCTCGATGCCCAGGTCAGCAACAACGAACACGAGGCCAGCATCGCCGCAGTCCAGCAGGCCTACCGCGAAACAGGCGTGACCACCGCCTGCGACATGGGCTTCAACGAGACCGACCTTGAGGCCTTTAAGCGTGCCGACAAAGACGGCACCCTGACCAGCCGGCTCATCGCCTACTGGAGGGTAAACAACGCTGGATCGGCCGAGGAAAACATCGCCCAGGTCCGGCGGGCGGCCGCGCTCGCGGTCGAGCATGAATCTCCTTTCCTGCGCGTGGTGGGCATCAAAGTGATCATCGACGGCACCATCGATGGCTGCACCGCCACCCTCGGGATGCCGTACGCCGATGGTTCGAATGCGGAGCCGATCTGGAGCCTTGCGGAGCTCGCGCCAGTGGTCGCCGCGGCCGATGCTGCCGGTTTGAAAGTCGCCATGCACGCGATCGGCGACGAATCGGTACGGATCGCCATCGGCGCCGTGGAACACGCCGTGGCGGAGAACGGCCCCCGCGAACGCCGTCACCGCATTGAGCACCTGGAGCTGGTGGACAGGGCCGACGTCGATCGCCTCGCCGCGCTGGGTATTACCGCGAGCATGCAGCCGGTCCACGCCGATCCTGCCATCAGCGAGAACTGGTGCACCAAGCTGGGCGATGACCGCGTGGAACGCGGCTTCCCGTGGCCTTGGATCACGGCTGCCGGAGCCCGCCTGGCTTTTGGCACGGACTCGCCCACCTCCCCGCACGCACCATTGCCCAACATGTACGTGGCCACCACGCGGGCTTCGGCCTTGGATGCCGCGGCCGGAACCAATGTCCCGGAATTCGCCCTGCCAATGGCCGAATCGATCGAGCACGCCACCCGTGATTCGGCCTGGACGTGCGGGGCAGAGAACGACATCGGCCGTCTGGCTGCGGGGTTGTACGCGGACTTCGTGGTCCTGGATACTGACGTCTTCGCCATGACGAACCCGCGCGCGCTTTTGGACGCAAAGGTCCTGCGGACAGTGGTGGGCGGGCGCACGGTCTACGCAATGGGCCAGGCTATGGAGGGATAGACCGCGCCGGGCGGCACTGACCGCAACGCAGCGTCCGACGGCGACCTGCCGCCGTCGTGCGCTTCCTTGCCTGACGTACGGAACTGCGGTCCCGCAGGTACGCAGGGCACAATGGAAGGCATGACCCTCACAACTTTCGCCCTCGTCCGCCATGGCCAGACCGATTGGAACGCGGAGCGCCGGTTGCAAGGGTCCACCGATATTCCGCTTAACGACGTCGGCCGCGGCCAGGCGCGCGAAGCCGTTGCTTTCCTGTCGGACCAGCCATGGGATGCCGTGGTGTCCTCGCCGCTGGGCCGCGCCGCCGAAACTGCGGAGATCATCGCCGAGGGGCTTGGCTTGAAGGTTGCACGGCTGGTTCCTGAGCTCACGGAGCGAAGCTTTGGACCGGCCGAAGGGCTGCAGGCCGGCCCGGAACTGGATGCCCTGCGCATCCCGGGCGGATTCCGCGGCGGCGAAAGCGACGAAGCCGCCGCCGATCGGGGCATCGCAGCGTTGGAATCGCTGGCTGAAGAATTCGCCGGCAAGCGCGTCCTGGTGGTCGCGCACGGCACGTTGATACGGCTGACCCTCAGCCGTGCGATCGGACGTACCCTGGACAGCGTCCAGAACGCGGTGCTGAACCTGGCCCACCACCACGTCACCGATGGCTGGCAGTTGGAGTACTTCAACGGCGAGCGCGTCACGGCCGACGTCGAGGCCTGATTTCGCGGCTCGCCCCAAGCGCCTTCCCCAAGCGCCTTCCCCAAGCGCCTTGCTCGAAGCGCCTTGCTCGAAGGAAAGGCGGCCGCCGGTTTCGGCGACCGCCTTTCAACCTGCCGACGGATGAACCCTCGGCGGTGGGCAGCTTAGTAGTTGTAGCCGAAGCTGCCGATGTACATCCGCTGGTACTTGTTCCAGTGGCACGGAGTAACCGCAGTTACCGATCCCCCATAAGCCTGAATCGCTGCTCGGAGTTCTGCTGAACACGCAGCGTTGGTGGCCCTGACCACTTGGTAGGTGTTGAAATCAGCGTGGGCCGGCGCGGCCATCACCAGCGCCCCTGCGCTGAGGGAAATTCCCGCCACCGCTGTTGCCAGGACCGTTTTGAGCTTTTTCATCGTTACCCCCTGTTGGATTACCTTGAACCTCCCACATTAGGGGCGCCTTCGATGCGACGGGAATGGGCAGAGGTCCCCGTCCCGCCGCTCAGTGCGGCTTCCAGCAGGCGGTCGAAGCTGGACATTCCGTTCCGGGGAGGGGCTGCCGTGATCACGGCTCTCCACTTCCCAGGAGCGTCTTCTTCACGGGCCAGGACCCGCTGAACCTGCAGCCGCAGCCCTGGCACTCCGCTAACCGCGATTGGCCACGGCTCTCCGCTCCTGATGAGCCGGTTCAATTGCTTCACTGACAGCCCGTGGCGGGAGCTGTGCGTCACCGCATCGATGGTGTCATTGATCCTCCTGACCACTCCCCGCATGAAGTTCCGCTGAGCTGCGATGACAGGAATCGTGAGAAGACCCGCGAAGACCACCGTGAAGAGGGCCAGGGCTCCGATGCTTCTGAACGCCGGCATGAGGACCATCAGAAGCAGCCCCAGGAGCACCCCCAGCACACTAAAGATCACGAACTTGATGACTGGCTCGTCGCCCGGTTTCCTTTCCCAATGAACCACTGTGACCGCGTCCTTGGGGGATGGCAGTGGCGCTGAATCTTTCATGGTCGGGGTCCCTTCACTTCCATGAGCGCTTCGGCCAGGACGACCGCTTCGCGGGCTTGCCTCAGATCGCTGAGCAATCCAGGGTCCGGGGTTATTGCAGCGGCACCGTTTGCACCGGCAAGTTCATAGAGGGCGCTCTTCAGCTTGCGCCGGTCTTGCGACACTGCACGGGACGCCGCCAGTTTCGCCCTGCCGGCCTCCAGCTCAGCCAACGCCTTGTGGATGGCGTCGCGGTGGTCTTGCAGCAGGTGCAACTTTTCGGTGATGCGCGCTGTCTGTGCGTGGTGGAGTCCCACCATTTTCACGGCTGTATCGTGGAGCTCGCTCAGAGCGGCATAGGTCTCCGGTTCGCCGGCGCAGCGGTCAAGTTCCAGAGCGACCCTGGCCCGGCGTTGCTCCCATTTCAAGGAAGCACCCTGGTACTTCTCCACGAGCAACGAGACCGCACCGAGTGCCTGGATGACGGATCGGAGGCGGGTCTTGAGACGGACTGTGGCGTCGTCCACCCTCTCGATGAAGGCAGGGTAATTGTCCGGGGGCGAAAATTTTTCCTCTGGGTTCATGGGCCACCCGGCCACCCGATCCATGGTGCCGCGTCTTCCCGCAGGAAAGCCCGGTCCCGTCCACTGAAGGGGGAGCCCGGCAAGGAAAACGCTCCCCAAACGCCCATGTCATGAGGATAGAGGCTTCAGCCCGCCTGTCATAGGCCCTGCCGGCGTTGGTCCAGGCCTACGCCTGTGGCTGGTCGGAGCCCGTCTGCTTGGCGCCCAGCCGCGCCTTCAGCTGCTCAGCGTAATCCGCATAGGCGGCGGCGATCTCTTCGAGGTCCACCGTTTGGGGGAAGTCGATCACAGGCTGGTGCTCGGCCAGGTACGACGTGGTTTCTTCAACAACGAGTTGCTCGTCGAAATCGCCCAGGCCAGCCTCAGCAAGAAACTCCGGGTTGGTGTGGACCAGGGATTCCCCGGTTTGGCCCTCCGAGGCCCAACGCACCAGGTACTCGTTCTGATTAACCAGTTCAATATCGAATGACTTCTCCATGGCAGCAGCCTAACGCCGCACGTACCGTTCGCCGTTACGTGGCCGGTGCCGACCGGGCGCCCATGTGCTCCAGCAGCGCCCCGGCCGGCAGGCCCAGAAGGGCGGCCGCGAGGCTCCCCATCAGGTCCAGCACGTACTCGCTGCCGGCACTGCCTGCCAGCACATCCATCACCAGCCCGTCTTCCTGGGCAACCAGGGTCCGGGCGATCTTGGCCGGATCCAAAAGCGGAGAGAAATCGCCGGAGCGGGTTCCGGCGTCGATGATCTCGCGGTAGATGCGTTCCTGGGCGCTGGTGAGCTCGTCTTGGATGCGCCGCTGCTCGGGGTCACGGAGCATGTGGGGCCAGTATTCGTAGAGGATCCGGGAGACGTCGTCGTCCAGTCCGGCAGTAGTGCCCGCGCTCATGACGGCGGCGAGCCGCGCCGTCGGGCTCATGTCGGGGTCAACGGATTCGGCGAGTTTCTCAAGAAACCTGCCGGAGGAAGCCCGCACGGCAGCAGCGATGATCTCGGCGTGGCTGCCGAAGTAGTAGAGCACCGCGTTGGCGGCCATGCCGGCTTCGGCGGCGATGGCGCGCAGGGTGGCCCCTTCAGCGCCGTCGCGCGCAGCTACAGCCTGGGCAGCGGCCACTATTTCCTGACGCCGGGCTTCCTTCTTGTCTACCTTGGCCACTACTGCTCCCCCGTGAGCTCCTGAAGATTCCTGTTGACATTGACTCTAGACGGGTATTGAATGGCATTCAAATTTGAATGTGATTCAAATTACTGATTCAACGAGGAGTCTCCGTGTCATTTCCCCCACCCCCGCCCATGGCCACCCAGGAACCAATCCCCACGAACACAGCTTCCAAAGGCCTCAAAGCCGGGTCCATCGGCATCGGCCCCACGGTCGCCCTTGGCCTGGCCGCCGTCGCCCCGGCCTACAGCTTGGCTGTGACGCTGGGCTTCGTGGTTCTCGCCGTAGGAGAGAGCACCCCGGCTGCCTTCCTGCTGGGATTTGTGCCGATCCTTTTCACCGCCCTCGCCTTCCGGGACCTCAACCGGGAGATGCCCGACTGCGGTGGCGTTTTCGTCTGGATCACCCGCGTCTTCGGGCCTGCCGCCGGCTGGTTCCTCGGTGGCTGGGTACCCCAGATGGCCACCTTCATTGCGGGCGCCGCCGTGGCCCAAGTCGCCACCACCTACCTGCTCACCTTCTTTGGCTTAGCATCGATCGCCGCAGAGCCCCTTGCCGTGGCTGCCATCGCGTGCGGGCTGATCGTCCTGAGTGCATGGATCGCCTCGAGGGGAATCGAACTCTCCGCCTGGGTCCAGTACGCGCTGATTGGCCTCCAGTTGGTGGCACTCGGCGGATTCTGCGTCGCGGCCTTCACCGCCATGGCCACGGGCACCTCCCCCGGAACGGCAACAGGCGGAGCAGAGAAGCCAAGCCTGGAGTGGTTCAATCCCTTTGCCTCCGGCGACATGTCCGGCCTCGTGTCCGGCGTCATCCTGTGCCTGTTCATTTACTGGGGCTGGGATGCCTTGATAGCCGTGAACGAAGAGACCACCGACCGCAAGGGAACGCCCGGAAAGGCGGTTGTCATCACTACCGTCATCCTGCTGGTCTCCTACGTCGTGACAGCCACCGCCGCCGTCGGATTTGCAGGAACTGCAAGCATCACCGATCCCGAAACCGTCTCCGACGTCCTCTCGGTCCTCGGTCCGCAGGCGACAGGGGACGTGTTTGGCCAGGTCATCGTCCTTGCCGTGGGCCTGTCCGCGTTGGCAGCCCTGCTGACCGTAGCCGTGAGCACGCCCCGGACGTGGCTCAGCATGGGCAGCTATGGTGCGCTCCCCAAGGCGACCACAAAGATGCACCCCAGGCGGGGAACGCCCACCACCTCCATCGCTTGGTGGGCCGGCATCACCATGGCCATCACTTTGGGATTGACGGCCATCAGCGCCGACTTCATCGGCCTGGCCATCCTCTCGGTGGGGCTGATGATCGCCGCGTACTACGCGGCCACAGCTTTGGCCTCGGTGGTGTACTTCGCCCCGTTGATGCGCACCTCCCCCTCCGCCCTGATCATGAAAGGCATCCTCCCTGGCCTCGGAGCACTCCTGATGATCGGAGCGTTCGCGTACAGCGCCGTGGACATGCTGTCCCCTGAGTACGCGGGGCTGTCCTGGCTTGGCATCGGTTCAGTGTTCTGGATCGGGATCGGCGCGCTGTCCTTGGGCTTGATGGTCACCGCGATCCTGAGGACAAGGCCTCGCCGCTTCTTTTCCGGCCAATCCATCCCCCGCGGAAACGTCACTACCCGCAACCAACTTCCCTCCATTCTCAGCACCGAAAATCCCAGCAACGAAACCGAGGCATAAATGCGCATCCTGTCCATCGCAGCAATCCAGACCAACCCCGTCCCCCACGACCTCGAGGCCACGTGGGCCAGGTTCGAAGCACAGGCTGAGTCAGCCAAGAAGCTCGGTCCCGACGTGGACGTCATCGTGGTGCCTGAACTGCTGCTTTCCGCGCCAGGCGAGTTCCTGCTCCCGGATCCAGAGGGCGAAACCCGTTCCGCTGCGCCCATCCCCAGCCCGCTCACGGACCGCATTTCCGCATTGGCCCGGAGGCTGAATGTGTGGCTCGTGCCCGGCTCACTACTGGAAACGGAGGACGGAAACACCTATAACACCGCCATCGCAGTGTCCCCGCAGGGCGAAATCGTGGCACGCTACCGGAAGCTCTTCCCGTGGCGCCCGTTCGAGACCACCACGCCCGGCGATTCCTTCGTCACGTTCGATATCCCGGGCTGCGGACGCATCGGCCTCGCGATCTGCTTCGACGGCAGCTTCCCCGAAGTTGCACGGCAGTTGGCCTGGTTGGGTGCGGAGGTCATCATCCAGCCCACCCTGACCACCACCCGGGACCGGGCCATGGAAATCGTCATGTCCCAGGCCAACGCCTTCGCCAACCAGGTGTTCGTGGTGAACGTCAACGGAGCATCCCCGTCCGGCGTGGGCGAGAGCGTCATCGTGGACCCCGAGGGCACCATCATGCAGCACGCCCAAGGCGGCGAAGAGATTCTGTTCGCCGTGCTGGACCTGGACCGCGTCACGCAGCTCCGCCGCTACGGAACCCACGGCATCAACCGCCCCTGGGCCCAACTCCGGGACCAGGAAGGCCTGCTGTCCTTCCCGATGTTCGGCGGCGCCCATTTCCAGTCGCCGGCCTGGAGCGGGGATTCGCTGGGTGCGAGGCAGGGCAGCGGGACGGCCTGACCGCCTACCCAAGGCAAGCAGCGTTCGACGGCGGGCTGCGTTCCAAGGCAAGCAGCGTTCGACGGCGGGCTGCCGCCGTCGAACGTTGCTTCCCCATCCTAGAGAAGATCAGGTTACTTACTTCTATAATGGCGTTGTGATGGCATCACTGTGGTTCGGATTGATTGCCTCCAGCGCCTTGGTGATAGGCGCACTCATCGGCGTGCGTTTCGAGTTGCCGAAGCGGCTCCTTGCCATCCTGCTGTCCTTCGCGGCCGGTTCGCTCATTACCGCCCTGGCGTTCGAACTGTTCGAGGACGCCTACCAACAAGGCGGAATTGTGCGTGCGGCGGTGGGACTCCTTGCCGGCGCCATCGTGTTTACCGCGCTCAGCGCCTTCCTGGATCGCCTGGCCCAACCCGGCCGCACATCGAAATCCAAGCCCGCGGACGAAGTACAGGGCAGCCCGAAGCTGGACACCGACGCCGCCGCGTCAGACAGGGCAGCCACCTCCGCCTCTACACGCGGGGCCGCCGGCATGGCATTACTGGCCGCCGTGACCTTGGACGGCGTCCCGGAAAACGTGGCACTGGGCATCTCCTTGGAAGAAGGATCCGGCGGTCTGGCACTGCTGGCGGCCATCTTTGTGTCGAACTTCCCCGAAGCCTTGGTGGGGGCCTCGTCCATGCGCAGCCAGGGCCGCAAAGCCGGATCGGTCATGCTGCTCTGGAGTGTGTGCGCCGTGCTGCTGGTGGCAGCCGTGGTCCTCGGCGCCGGGCCCCTCTCCTCCGCCGAACCCGCCGCGATCTCCCTGCCGTTGGCGTTCGCCGCGGGTGCGGTGATCGCGTCGCTGGCGGACACCCTCATGCCCGAGGCCTACGAGCATGGTGGCCCGGCTGTGGCGCTGAGCACGGCAGCGGGCTTCGTCCTTTCGTTCACGCTCTCCCTCGTGTGAGGGGCGAGCGGTGAGCGGTGAGCGGCCAACGCAAGAAGCGCACGACGGCGGCAGCCCGGCGTCGTGCGCTTCCTGGTGACCTGCTTGTGCAGCGGCCGCTAAACCTCCGGGCGGCGCTCGACAACGGTTTCAGGGGCGGCGCGCCGCTCGACCACTGTTTCAGGGGCGGTGCGGCGCTCGACGACCGTCCGGCGGGTCCTGTTGGACATGGCGATGGAGATGATGAGGCCGATGACGCCGACCACCATCAGGATGTAGCCCACCAGCACCTGGTCCAGGAAGGGAATGAGTCCGGGGGCGAGCGCGAAGGCCAAAATAGCGCCAATGGCAATCAGGGCAATGGAAGAACCAATTCTCATAACGTGCTCCTCGTGTCCGTTCGGCGCGTGGTCAGGGATCGTCGGCCGAATCTATACAGTCAGCATACTTATGAACCACTTCTCCCACCAGCCATGCGTAGCCCTCCGGCGGGCCGTGCGTCAGTGGCCGTAGCGTGAAGCCACCCGGGCGATGGCATCCTCGGGAGTCGGCGGGGGCCCGAACACCTGCTCCTGGCGGGTAGTGTCCGCAACGTATTTTCCAGTCTCGAACCACGCCACCATGCTGGCCATGTCGCCTACCAGCGGAAGGACTTTCGAGGTCACCTTGCCGAGCCCGACGATGGCGCCGGCGGGAATGGACATCACCTTGATCTGCCTGCCGGCGCGCTGCCCGGCAATGTCGGCGGCGTCCTGGATGCTGACGGGGCGGCTCCAGCCAACATCAATGTGCTCCCCCTCAACAATGTCCGCGTCAACGGCCTCCGCGAGGTACCGTGCGACATCGCTGGCCAGGACAAAAGTGAGTCTGGCGTCCTTGGAGCCGAGCCATACAAAGCGGCCCTTGGCGAAGGGGTCGCCGCCCATCCCCACCGCCTGGTCAAAGAAGGCGCCCGGGCGGAGAGCCACAAAGGGAACGCCGAGCTCCCGGAATTTGTCCTCAGCCAGCTTCTTGTTCCAAAAATGCGGGATTTGCGGTGTTTGGTCGCTGGTGACGATGCTGATCAGCACGAAGCGGGGAACGCCGGCATACTTGGCAGCCACGGCCAGGTTGCTGTTCCCAAAGGTATCGATCGCCTGGGCGTTCTTGTCATTTCGCGTATAGCCGGCAGCCGTCGAGACAACCGCGGACACGCCCGTCATCGCCTCGATCAAGGAGGCGGTGTCCAACATGTCCCCGCGGACGATCTCAACTCCTTTGGCCTCGACCTTGGCGGCGTTGGACTTGGGCCTTAGCAACGCGCGGACCTTCTTGCCGCGCTTGAGCAGTTCATCCACCACTTGGCCGCCAAGGAATCCCGTGGCACCAATGACAAGGACAGGAAGGACTTCGGCCACGATTTCTCCTTTGGGTTGTGTTCCTAGGGTCAGTGGTAGCACGAGCATGGGACGGCGGCCAGCCCCGGCTTGCCCCTCCTCAGGTCCCGTGAATAAGGAGAGTGCACTGAAAGTGCAGTATGCTGCACTTATGGATGACAGCACCACCACCCTCTCCCTGGCCATCGGCGCCCGGGTCAAGCAGGAACGCCAAGCCCGCGGATGGACCCTGGACCACTTGGCCGAGGCCGCAGGAGTGAGCCGCCGGATGATCGTCAATGTGGAGCAAGGGGCAGCGAACCCCAGCATCGGAACACTGCTGCGGATCAGCGACGCCCTGGGAGTCGGGCTCCCCGCCTTGGTGGAGTCCCCGCGTCCCAAGCCCGTCAGGATCACCCGCAGCGGCGAAGGCGCAACACTGTGGAGCAGCGAACAGGGCGGCCAGGGCATCCTGGTGGCCGGGACCGAATCACCGGACGTCGTGGAACTCTGGGACTGGACACTGGGCCCCGGCGACAGCCACGGCAGCGAGGCCCACACCGCGGGCACCAAGGAACTCCTGCAGGTTCAAGCCGGCACGGTGACAGTCGACGCAGGGGAGCAGTCAGTCACCCTCGAGGCCGGCGATGCCATGACTTTCCCAGGCGACATTGCCCACTCCTACGCCAACCTCGGCACGGCGCCGGCCAGATTCATCCTTGCTGTTTTTGAGCCCGGCGTGGGATCCGGGCACGGGCAGCACACGGATTCCAGCGGCATGGGAATCACCCAGTGAGCACCCGCAAAGGTGGCCCCATTCCACCCTGGGGCCTCGCTGTTGCAGCCATGTTCTCGGTGCAGCTCAGCTCCGCCCTGTCGGTGGGGCTCATCGCGGAGGTAGGTGCGGCTGGAACGGCATGGTTGCGGCTCAGCCTGGGCGCCATCATCTTCCTTGCCATCGCCCGCCCACCCCTGCGATCGGTTCGCCGGCCGGATATCCTGCCGCTCCTGGGTCTCGGCATCGCTACCGGGCTCATGACCATCATGTTCCTCGCCGCTGTGGAGCGGATCCCGCTGGGCACCACCGTCGCCATCGAGTTCCTTGGCCCACTGACGGTGGCGGCGATCCGCAGCCATAACCGCCGCGCCTTGGCATGGCCGGTGCTGGCGCTGCTGGGAGTGGTCCTGCTGACCGAACCCTGGCATGGCCGCGTCGACTTCCTGGGAATCATGTTCGCGGCCATCGCCGCCGCCGGGTGGGGTGCCTATATCCTGCTGACGCAGCTGATCGGCGACCGTTTCACCGGCATCGGAGCGCTCTCGCTGACGGTGCCCATCGCCGCCGCGACGGCCGCCGTCGTCGGCATTCCGCAGGCTGTTGGGCACCTGAACTGGGGCATCCTCGCAGGGGCCCTGGGCGTAGCCATCCTGATGCCGGTCCTGCCGTTCGTGTTGGAGCTGAAGGCCCTGCGCCGGATGACGTCCACGGCTTTCGGCACGCTGATGTCGCTGGAACCTGCCTTCGCCGTTCTCCTGGGGCTGCTGGTGCTGCACCAGCAACCCACCATCGTCCAGTTCATCGGGATCGCCCTGGTTGTGGTTGCCGGCGCCGCTTCCCAGCGCGGGGGCGACAGGAAGCTGCCTCCCCTGGCCGAGCCCACCACCATGGGACCTGCGCCTGAGACCTTATCCGCCAAGGGCCCCGGCAAAGGGGCCTGACGCACGACGGCGACCTGCCGCCGTCGTGCGTCCCTTGCTTTTGCCTTGTACCCATCCGGGTTAGAGGGTGATGGCCACCTTGCCGCGGACCTTGCCGGCGTCGAAATAGCGCATGGCGTCCGGAACCTGGGCCAGCGGATACGTCCGGTCGATGACGGGAGTGATGGTTCCTGCCTCGAGGAGTCCGGCGAGGTACTCAAGATCCGGGGCATTCTGGGTGCCCACGATCATGGTGAGCCGCTGCCGGATGAAGGGCGAGAGGACCACGGCGCGGAGTTGCCTGTCCATGCTCCCTGTCCACGTGCCGCCCTCCTCACCACCGGTTATCACGGCAGTCCCGGACGGGGTGAGTGACCGGCGTAAACGTGAAACCGAGGGGTTGCCCGCGATGTCGATGATGACGTCGTACTGCTCAGTGCCATCGAGGAAATCCTGGGTGGTGTAGTCGATCACGTGGTCGGCGCCGAGGGCTCTCACCATATCCACTTTCGCAGCGCTGGCCACTCCGGTGACCTCAGCCCCGGCGGCTTTGGCGAACTGCACCACGTAACTGCCCACACCGCCCGAAGCTCCGCTGACCAGGACCCTTTGCCCTCTCGCCGGCCGATCCTGGCCGGGATCGATGCCACCCGCGCGCAGGGCAATCAGGGCCGTGCACGCGGACACCGGCACCACGGCGGCCTGCTCGAAGGTGATGTTCGCCGGCTTGTGGGCCACCTGGTTTTCGCGGGCCGCGGCATACTCGGCAAAGGTGCCCGTGCCCGAGCCGAACACGTGGTCACCCACCGCGAAGCGGGTCACCTTAGCTCCCACCGCTTCAACGGTTCCCGCGAGGTCCAGCCCGGGGACGGGCTTCCTGGGTGCCTTGAACCCATAGACCAAGCGCAGCGCATAGGGCAGGCCGGTGGCTATGTGCCACGTGCCTCGATCCAGCCCGGCCGCCCGGACTTTCACCAACACTTCATTCTCCGCGATGACTGGGCGCGGGACCCGGGACTCATGGAGAACGTCCGCGGCGGAACCGTAGCCCTCCTGCACGATGGCCCGCATGGTGGGACCCGGCAACGCCCGATCCTTATGGCGACGCGATTCCTTGGCTTGCTGACCAGTGGTCATGGCCGGACCTCTCTGTGCTTGTGCGGTGAGGGCTGGGTGGGGACGTACGGGTTTCGATAATTTTCGTACGCTGTACCAATGAGGCTATCGTACACTGTACTAAACCGCTAGAGCCCAGCAACCCCTCGAGGAGTTCCGTGCCCACCGCAGCATCGCAGCGACCCCCGCTGAGCCGGGAGCGGGTCCTTGAGTGCGCCATCGCCCTCGCCGACGAGTCCGGAATCGACGCCCTGACCATCCGCACGCTCGCCCACAGCATGGGAACCAAACCCATGTCCCTTTACTACTACGTGGCCAACAAGGACGAGATCCTGGACGGCATCGTGGACATGGTGTTCAGTGAAATCGAGCTGCCCGCACCCGAAGGGGACTGGCGCGAGGAGATGGAGCTGAGGGCCCACCGCGTGCGTTCGACGCTCAGGCGCCACCCCTGGGCAGTCGGGTTGCTGGAGAGCCGGTCCGCGCCGGGCCCTGCAACCCTCCGCCATCACGAAGCGACGCTCGCGACGCTGAGAACTGCAGGATTCTCCGTGCAGCTCACCGCCCATGCCTACGCCCTGCTGGACAGCTACATTTACGGCTTTGCCGTACAGGAAGCGGCCCTTCCGTTCGAGGGGCGGGACACCGCCGCCGCGATCACCAGCCCTATCCTCGAGCGCTTCACCACCGGGGAGTATCCCCGCATGGTGGAGATCGCCGTCGAGCATGTCCTTAAACCCGGGTACGACTTTGGCGACGAATTCCAGTTCGGCCTGGACCTCATTCTCGACGGCTTGAGCCGTCAGGCGGGAGACGCGGACTAGGATCTGATCCATGGCCAGGATTGAGGACTACGCGATCATCGGGGACCTGAACACCGCTGCCTTGGTAGGGCGGAGCGGGTCCATTGACTGGATGTGCCTGCCACGGTTCGACTCCCCCGCCTGCTTCGCGTCGCTTCTGCACACGCCCGACGCCGGCCGCTGGCTTTTAGCGCCCGCCGGCACCCCCGACGGCGGCAACTGCACCCGGCGCCGCTACCGGGAGGACACCCTCATCCTGGAGACCGAATGGGAAGTGGACGGCGGCGCTGTCCGGGTGATCGACTTCATGCCGGTCCGGGACGACGCCGTGGACCTGGTGCGGATTGTGGAGGGCATCTCCGGCGAGGTCACCATGCAGATGGAGTTGGTCCTGCGCTTCGATTACGGCCGCGTGGTGCCGTGGGTCCGGCACGGCAAGCACGGCATCAGCGCGGTAGCGGGTCCCGACTCGGCCTACCTCACCACCCATGTCCCGCTTGAGGGGCGGGACAAGCGCACCTACAGCGAATTCACGGTCCGCGCGGGCGATCGGGTCCCGTTCGTGCTGCGCTGGGCGCCGAGCCACGAGCGGGAGCCGCGACGGATCGACCCCTTCCGCGCGCTCACCGTCACCGAATCGTTCTGGCTGGAATGGATCGGCCGCAGCGAAATGGCCGGGAAGTACAAGGAGCCGGTGGAGCGGTCCCTCATCACCCTCAAGGCACTGACGTATGCTCCCACCGGAGGCATCGTGGCAGCGGCAACCACGTCCCTGCCCGAGCAGATCGGCGGCCCCAGGAACTGGGACTACCGCTACTGCTGGCTGCGAGACGCTACCCTGACCCTGCAATCACTGCTCGCCGCAGGGTACACGGAGGAGGCCTCCGCGTGGCGGGACTGGCTGCTGCGAGCCATCGCCGGCGACCCGTCGGAACTGCAGATTGTGTACGGGCTCGACGGCGCACGGAGACTCCCCGAGGCAGACATCCCCTGGCTTTCCGGTTACGAAGGATCCCAGCCCGTCCGCACCGGAAATGCTGCAGCCCCGCAACTGCAACTGGATGTGTGGGGCGAGGTCCTGGACGGCCTTTCCCTAACCCGGGCCGCCTTCCAGGACGGCACCGTGGACAGTTCCTGGGACATCCAGGTGGCCCTGATGGAGTACCTCGAAGGAGCCTGGGACCAACCGGACAACGGCCTCTGGGAAATGCGCGGACCACGGCAGCACTTCACTCATTCCAAGGTCATGGCGTGGGTGGCCGCGGACCGCATGGTCAAAGGCGTCCGGACCTCGGGGTTGCCCGGCCCACACGACCGCTGGGCAGCACTCCGCAGTGAAATCCACAACGACGTCATGACCAAGGGGTTCGACGAGGAACTCAACACCTTCGTCCAGTCATACGGAAGCAAGGAACTGGACGCGAGCTTGCTCCTGGTCCCCCGTGTCGGCTTCCTCCCGCACAGGCATCCACGCGTCACGGGGACCGTGGAAGCCATCCAGAAGGGACTCACGGACGACGGCTTGGTCCTCCGCTATAGAACCCAGTCCGGGCACGACGGCTTGCCCGGGGACGAAGGGGTTTTCCTTGCCTGTTCGTTCTGGCTGGTCGATGCCTTGCTGGGAATCGGCCGATCCACCGAGGCAACTGAACTCTTTGAACGGCTCCTCACCCTGCGCAATGACGTGGGTTTGCTGAGCGAGGAGTGGGACCCCCGCGCCCAACGGCAGCTGGGCAACACCCCCCAGGCTTTCAGCCATTTCCCCCTCATTCACAGCGCCTTGCAACTGCACCAGGGAGAGGCGCACAAGAGCGACACCCCGCTGGGGCACCCGAAACATCCGGGGCACTCCAGCAGTACTACCCTTCGGAATGACCCTCGCCTGCGTTAACCGGGGGTTCGCCTTTATGACTCGCTTCTTCCAAGTGGATATCCAACTTACGTTCGGCCTCACGGCGCCGCTGGCCGACGGTCCTCAACTGCTGGGTGGTGGGGTCGCCCCTGTCCTCAACCGCCGCGTCTGACGGCGCAGTGTCCGTTCGCGCAGCAGTCCGGTCCTTCTCATGTTCGCCCATAAGGAGATCGTCCCATCGACCGCGCTTTTGCGATAGCGGAATTCGGAGTGCGGGGCCCGGGGTGCGGGGTGTGGGGCCCGCTCTGCGCCCATCTCCGGGCACTTTGAGCGTAGAGCGGGCCTCACACCGTGCATCTAGCGGCGGGTGTCGTCCGAGCTGGTCCCCTCGGTTTCGATGCGCTCCTTACGGACTTCTTCGTCCACCCGAACATCCTCGGTCACTGTGTCCTTTTCGAGGCGGACGCGCTCCACCGGGACGGTCTCCTTGTCCACCACAGGCCTCTCCTCGTGGAGGGTGACCTCGTGCTCGCTCTCCGTCAGGTCAGCGCCGGACATGGCATCACCTGCGTTCGCGTCCGTGATGGGCTCACGCTCCACGCGGCCTTCCTCGCGCTGCACGGGGACCGTAGTGGTGACGTTCTCAGTGGTGATGTACTTCCTCAGGCGCGCCCGACCCGTTGCTTGCTTCCCCGTGCCGACGTTCAACCTTTCTTCAGAGCGGGTCATGGCGTCGTCGCCGTCGTTCCTGTCACCTTCCGGACGATAGGTGCCCCCCGTGTCCATCGCATCCCGGGTTCCGAGTGTGTCCTGGGTTCCCAACCGGTCCCGCGTACCCACCGTGCCGGCGAAATGCGCGTCGCGATCAGTTGGTGCGTCGGCGCGCAGATCATCGCCGTGACCGCTGAAGCCGCGCTCGCCCTCGAGTCCGTAGTGGTTGTACAGGCGACTCTCCTCACCCGGTTCCAAGTGCCCGTCTTCGGCCACCCGGGGAGCGTCCTTGATGTGGTCCTTGGTGTAGGGGACCACTACGTCCTCACCTTCCACGGCGGCGTCCGAATGATTCAGAACTGCCAAAAAGTCCGGTCTTGACGGTCACCCAGGTGGGTTCCCCGGTGTCATCATCGGTGTAAAAAGTGCCGATCGAGCCCACCTTGTCACCTTCAGTGGTACGGACGTGTCCGTTGAGGCCCATCAATCGGTCAATGTTTTCCCTCGCGAGCATGATGTCTCCTTGGAATGCAAGCGGGCTGCATCACCAGGCATGGTTTCCGGACGCCGGAGCGGGGAAGAAATTCAACCCGCCGGCTTTAAGGAACACCAATACAGTAAGCATGCTTAGCGTTTGCTTGGCAAGAGCCAATGTGGGAACCGGCGGAAACTACCGCGTCGGCCGGCGAGAGGACCCGCGGCAGCGGGCTGCGCCATCGTGCGCCTTTTTAACCTTTCCAGAAATCGCTTTCTTCCAAGCTCGGGATGCACTACATTTATCTCCAGCGGTTTTCGGGATGCTATCCCGATAATCGGAATCTAGAGCGAACGTCCTCATCCACGGCTACCAGCCACCACCCGCTTGGAGACAAGATTGACTGAGAACAGCGTTGTTCAGAATGCCGGCCGGCCAGATGCCGGCACCCCGTCCGAGGTGAAGAACGTCCGCCGGGCCGCATGGGCCGGACTTATTGGAACTGCCTTGGAGCAGTACGACTTTGTGATCTATGGAACCGCTTCCGCGATCATCTTCAACACGATTTTCTTCCCGAATGTTGATCCTGCGATCGGCATCCTCGCCGCTTTCGGCGCCTATGCCGTTGGCTTTGGTGCCAGGCCCTTGGGCGGACTCTTCTTCTCCAAGTACGGCGACCGTTTGGGCCGTAAATGGGTTCTGGTGGCCACCCTCTTCCTGATGGGCATCGCGACGTTCGCCATCGGGCTCTTGCCTACCTACGAGCAAGCCGGGCTCTGGGCGCCGGCGCTCCTGGTGGCCTGCCGATTCCTGCAAGGCTTCGGCGCCGGAGCTGAACAGGCCGGCGGAGTGGTCCTCATCGCGGAAACAGCGCCCATGGGTCAGCGCGGCAAGTACGCCTCACTGGTGTTCGTCGGCGCAGCGGCAGGAACGGCGCTGGGAGCGGTGGTCTGGATCCTGGTGCAGATGATGCCCAAGGAAGCGCTGGAATCCTACGGCTGGCGGCTGGTCTTCTTCTCCTCGATCTTCGTGACGATTGCCGCCTACGTCATCCGACGCAAGCTCAAGGAGTCCCCGGTATTCCAGGAGCTCCAGGAAGAAGGCGGCATCGGCAAGCGGGACACCCCCGTGGCAGATGTCATCAAGAACGGCCGTACCAACCTCTTCCGCGTGTTCTTCATGAATGTCGGCGCCAACGCCCATTCCTACCTCTTCCAGGTGTTCCTGGGCTCCTACCTCATCAGCCAGCTCAAGATCGACGCCACGTTCATTCCCAAGGTCCTGCTGGTTGGTGCCCTGTTCGCCTGCGTGTCAGCCTTCGTGTTCGGAAACCTTTCGGACAGGTTCGGACGCCGCTCCATGTACTTGGTAGTGACCACTTTCCTGTTCATCTTCCCCATCCCAGCCTTCCTGCTGATCAACACGGGCAACCTGTTCCTGATCTCTCTGGTCATCGTCCTGGGCTTCATTTTTGCCGCCCAGGGTTCCGTCGGAGTCCAGGCTGCGTATTTCCCGGAGCTCTTCGGCGCTCGCTACCGCTACGCCGGCGTGGCGCTCGGCCGCGAGTTCTCCTCCGTCTTCGGCGGCGGCGTCGCCCCGCTGATCTGCTCCGCATTGGTCACGGCATTCAGCGGATCCTGGATCCCCGTGGCCATCTACATGATGGCCATCATGGGCATCAGTTTGTTCACCACCATCAAATCCCCGGAGACGGTCGATCGTGACCTTCTCCTTGAAGAGGACGCCAAGTAATGTCAGAAACCGCCACCCCCTCCACCAACCCGACCAAAATTGTCATCACCGATTGTGATCACGATTCCATCGATATCGAGCGTGCGGTCGCCCGGGACGCCGGCGTCGAGCTGGTGTTGGCTCAGTGCCGAACCGAAGACGAGGTCATCACTGCCGCGGCCGGTGCGGATGCGATCGTTGTCCAGTACGCGCCCATCACCGCCAAGGTTTTGGACGCTTTGCCGGGATTGAAGGCAATTGGCCGTTACGGCGTCGGGGTTGACACGCTTGACGTCGAAGCGGCCACCGCGCGCGGCGTCGCCATCTGCAACGTCCCCGACTATGGCACCGAGGACGTCAGCGACCACGCAATTGCCTTGGCTGTCAGCCTGGCCCGTGGGATCACGCAGCTGGACCGCGGCGTGCGACGCGGGGACTACTCGCTGGGGCCGGTTCAACCGTTGCACCGGATCAGCGATCGCGTGTTCGGGGTGGTGGGCCTGGGCTTGATTGGTGCCGCCACGGGCCGGAAAGCGAAAGGTCTGGGCTACCAGGTCATCGGTTCGGATCCGCTGCTGACCGCCGGGACTGTCACCGCGGACGGGACCACGGTGGTCGGCTTCGAGGAGCTCGTTGCCAGCGCTGACGTGATATCCCTGCATGTCCCCCTCAACCAGTACACGCATCACCTGATCAACGCTGAGGTCCTGGCGAAGGTGAAGCCGGGCGCTGTATTGGTCAATACCTGCCGTGGCGGGGTGGTGGATACTGACGCGGTGGCTGCGGCTCTGAAGGATGGGCTCCTGCATGCTGCCGGTTTGGATGTTTTTGAGGCGGAGCCACTGCCCAGGACCAGCCCGTTGCTGGACCTGGAGAATGCGGTCCTCACGCCCCACGCGGCGTGGTACAGCGAGGAGTCTTACGCGGAGCTCAAGCGACGCACGGTGGAAAACATCATCGAGGTATGCGCAGGCCGTACACCACGCAACATCCTCAACCCGGAAGTACTAACAGAGAGCATCGCCCTATGAGCAGCGAAACAGCGGCCGGAACCACCCACCCAACGATGCGCGCGGCGGTCTGGACGGGTCCGGAGACCATTGAGTATCGGACCGTTCCGCTTCCCGAAGTGCCGGAGGGCTGGACCTTGGTCCGATCTGAACTCACCGGCATTTGCGGCACGGATTTCTCCATCCTGCACGGAAGCCACCCGCGGGCCGAAGCGCCCGTGGTGATGGGCCATGAAATCACCGGCGTTGTGGAAATCGCCGCCCCGGGAGGCCCGGCAGCGGGGACCCGCGTGACCGTTGAACCCTTGATCCACTGCGGAAAGTGTCACCCATGCCGGGAGGGGAACACCCATGTGTGCCGCCACTTGAAGCTGTACGGGATCGACGTCGCAGGATCCTTGGCCGAGTACGTGGCTTTGCCGGCAGAGACCCTCATTCCCGTCAGTTCGACTGTCCCGCTCAAGGAAGCCGCGCTTGCTGAGCCCTTGGCCGTGGCAGTGCATGCCGTATCCCGATCGGGGGTGCGTGGCGGTGAGCGGGTGGTGGTTTTCGGCGCCGGTCCCATCGGCATCCTCACGGCCCTTGTTGCCCGCAATGAGGGGGCCCGCAGTGTGCTGATTTCCGAGCCCTCCGAGGAACGCCGCAGAGTGGCTGTGGAGCTCGGCTTCGACACCGTTGCTCCCGGCGTTGACCCGGTAGCTGCCGTCCTGGAGGCAACCGGCGGGGATGGCGCGGACATCGTGTTCGATTCCGCTGCCCACCCTTCGGTCGCGGCCCTGTTGCCGAGGGCTGTTCGGGTCCTGGGCACCATCGTGCTGGTGGGTGTCTATAAGAAACCGGTCGAGGTGGATTTGCAGGCCCTGACCTTCGCGGAAAACACAGTAGTGGGCGTCCGCGTCTACACGCGGGCCGACGTCGAACGCGCCGTGGAACTGATCGAGGGCGGCGACCTTGGCCTCGGACGCATCCCGGTGGAGGTCTTCCCCCTCGAAGAAACCCCGGTCGCCTTCACCAAGGCCATGACCGCTGGAGCGGTCCTCAAAGTATTCGTTGGGCCGGCTACGGCAGCCGTCCCCGGCAAGGGAGAAGCATGACAGACACAGCAGCGGCGCCGCGCGCGCCATTTGACCTGACAGGCTCGACGGCGGCCATCACCGGAGCTTCCCGCGGCATCGGCCTGGGCATTGCCCTGGGCCTGATCCGGGCCGGCGCCAACGTGGTTGCGCTGCAACGTGGCCCGCTCGCTCCGGAACTGGCCCAGGCCGCGGCGGAAGCAGGCGTAACTGCCGAGGCCGTGGCCATTGATCTGTCCAGCCAGGACTCGGTGTCCCACGCGATCGAAACGACCCTGGCAAATCACCGGATCGACATTCTGGTCAACAACGCCGGCACGCAGATCCGCCACGACTCCGTCGAGTTCCCACTGGAGGACTTCGACGCGGTCATGAACATCAACACCCGTGCAGTGTTCCAACTCTGCCAAGGCTTCGGTAAGGCCATGGTCGAGCGCGGACACGGCAAAATCATCAACCTGGCCTCCCTCCTGACCTTCCAAGGCGGGTTGCGGGTCCCCGCCTACGCAGCATCCAAAGGTGCAGTCGCCCAACTAACCAAGGCCCTGTGCAACGAATGGGCCCCGCAAGGCGTGAACGTCAACGCCGTGGCCCCGGGCTACATCGCCACCGACATGAACCAGGCCTTGCTCGCTGATACGGTGCGGCATGAGCAGATATCCAGCCGGATCCCCGCCGCCCGCTGGGGATCAAGGAACGACCTCGCCGGAGCTGTGGTGTTCCTGGCCTCCCCGGCCGCGGACTACGTGCACGGCGTTGTTCTTCCGGTCGACGGCGGGTGGCTGGCCCGATGAACAGCACCCAACCAGCGGGCAACCCGCAACGGCCGGCCGTTTCCGCGATCCTGACAGCCAATCCCGTGGTGGCCGTCATGCGGGCACACCACGCCCGCGAGTACGCCCCCGTGATCGAGGCTCTGATACGCGGAGGCGTCCGATCCATTGAGCTGACCCTCAGCACCCAAGGAGTCTTCGAGGAACTGCCCCGGCTCACGGAACGCTTCGGTCCGGACGCGGAGATCGGCGTCGGCACCATCACCACCGTGGATCAAGCCAGGCAAGCCCTCGACGGCGGAGCGGACTACCTGGTCACCCCGGCGATGGTCACCGCAGTGGTGAGTGCCGCCGTCGAGCGTGACATCCCGGTGTTTCCGGGCGGACTGACGCCCACCGAACTGCTCGCCGGCTGGAACGCCGGCGCCACAGCCGTGAAGCTCTTCCCCGCCTCAGCTGTCGGCACTGGGTACATCGGCCAACTCCGCGGACCGTTCCCGGAGATGCGGATAGTCCCATCCGGAGGCATCGGAATCGACGACGCACCGGCGTGGATCGCGGCCGGCGCCCTGGCCGTCAGCCTCGGCGGGCCTCTGCTGCGCGACGCGTTCGCCGGCGGAAACCTGGCCGATCTGACCGCACGCGCATCGAAGCTCAGCCAACTGGTAGCCGAGGCCGTGGAAGCGCGGGCAGCCAAGTGACTACCTACACCGACGTGGTGACCATGGGCGAAACCATGGCGCTGATGAAAGCCGCCACACCCGGACCCCTGGCCCACGCAGGTTCGCTGGGGCTGGGCATGGGCGGGGCCGAAACCAACGTCGCCATCGCCCTGAAGCGGCTGGGTACCAGCGTGACCTGGCTGGGGCGGGTGGGGCAGGACAGCCTCGGCGACCTTGTACTCCGGGAGATAGCCGCCGAGGGTGTCACCACTCTAGGTATCCGCGACCCGCACGCACCCACAGGCCTGATGATCAAGGAACGCCGCACCTTGGAACACCTTAAGGTCTGGTACTACCGCTCCGGCAGCGCCGGCTCACGTCTGGCCCCGGAGGACGTCCCCGTCGGTGCCATCCGGAACGCGAAGCTGATGCACCTGACCGGAATCACGCCCGCACTCTCCGACTCAGCGTGTGACGCCGCACTGTTTGCGGTGTCCGTGGCGCGCGAAGCCGGGGTGACCGTCTCCTTCGACCTGAACTACCGCACTGGGCTGTGGACAGAGGACCAGGCAGGGCCGGTCTTCCGCACGTTCATTAAACAGGCAGACATTGTTTTTGCAGGTGACGACGAAGCGGCTATTTCAGTGGGACCGTGCGCGGATTCCCTGGAGCTTGCACACAAAATCGCCGCCATGGGACCCCAACAAGTAATCATCAAGAACGGCCCCCTTGGTTGCGTCGGTGTGATCGACGGCGCCGAATACCGCCAAGAAGCCGTCCGGATCAACGCAGTGGACACGGTCGGGGCAGGAGACGCCTTCGTGGCAGGATACATCTCCGACCTCCTTGCCGGAGCCTCCGTAGAAGAGCGGCTACGCACCGCCGTGAGGACAGGAGCCTTCGCCTGCCTGGTACCCGGCGACTGGGAAGGCATGCCCCGGCGCCACGAACTGGGGTTGCTCGATGCTTCTGAGCCCGTGACGCGGTAGCAGGGTTCGGACCCGGTTCTTCCCTGCACGGCTCTACCGGCGCTAGATCCAGGCCCTTTCGAATCCCGGCGGCAGGCAACTGGTGAGCTCCGGCTGGAACTTCTGCAACAACGCAACGAGGGATTGGATGCGCTCGGGATTCATGTGGACAGTGGGGGCTGAAACTGACACGGCGGCAGCCATGGCCCCGCTCAAATCAGGTACCCCAATGGCAAGGCACGTGATTCCGAGTTCGTTCTCTTGGTCATCCATGGCATAGCCGTTGTGCTTGGCCTCATGCAGCGCGTCCAGGAATTCCTCGGCCGTCCTGATGGAAAGCGGCGTTGGCGTGATGGTGTGGTTGAAGGCCTTGATTGCCTCGGTGTCGCTTTTCTCGGCCAGCAGCACTTTGCCCAACGCCGTGGTCTGGGCCTTCCGGCGAACGCCCGGATAGGAAGTCATCTCGAAGCCCCGGTGGCCACGGGCCTTGGCCAGGTAGACCACTTCATCGCCGGACAGTATCCCCAGATGGGTTGCGTCCAGGGTGATGCGGGCAATATCTGACAGGATTTGCTGCACGGCCCCCGGCAAATCGATGCTGGTTTGAGCTTGCGTGCCCAATTCCAGGAGCTTCACACCAAGGTGGTAGCTCCGGTCCTCCGACTGGCTCAGATACTTGGCTCCCACCAAGGAGGTCAACATGCGGTGAGTGGCCGATCGGCTGAGTCCTGCGGCTTTGGTGATGTCCTCCAGCCGGTGATTGCCGCCTGCTACGCAGTCGATCAGGCTGAGTCCGCGTTCGAGTGTCCGGGCTCCGGCGGTGGTGGTTTCCATTCTCCGATTCTCCCACGGAACAGCCGCCCGTCCCTATATGCGGGAAGCCTCGGGCGCGGGCAGCGTCAGGCGCGAGGGCAGCGTCAGGCGCGAGGGCAGCGTCAGGCGCGAGGGCAGCGTCAGGCGCGAGGGCAGCGTCAGGCGCGAGGGCAGCGTCGGGCGCGCGGGCAGCGCACAACGGCGAGCTGCCGCCGTCGTGCGCTTGCGCGCTGTCTGCCGCCGTCCCCGGCGGACAGTCGGCGTCGGCTCCTGCCCTTACCGCAGCAACTTAGTAAGCATCCTTGCTTTCTTGCTGGAAGTGGTGTTTTGCTTGATTTACCAAAGTTCAGGCAACCGGATCAGGAGCTGACATGGTTGATGGATATGACGCGGGATCAAGCACCCCCAAAGCCCGCAGGGACGAGGTCGTCCGGGCGGAGAAGGACCGCTTTGGCGGCATCAAATGGGGCTCGGCTTTCTTTGGCTGGCTAACGGCCATCGGGATGACCGTCCTTCTCAGCGCCCTGGCTACGGCCATCGGGGTCGGCGTAGGAGCGGCGAACCCGTCCGGCGCCGAACAGGCAGCGGATCAGGCCCGGCAAAATGCCGAAACCCTGGGGATCGTCGGTGGAATTGTGCTGGCAGTTGTCCTCTTCGTGGCCTACTACTGTGGCGGCTACGTTGCCGGCCGCATGGCCCGCTTCGACGGTGCGAAGCAAGGGCTCGCTGTGTGGTTGTGGGGCATTATTGTCGCCATCCTCGTTGCGATCCTCGCGGCAGTGGCAGGCAACCAGTTCAACATCCTCGACGACCTCAACGGCGCACCCCGGATTCCCCTCGACGGAAGCCTGATGACCGCCAGCGGCATCATCGGCCTCGTCATCGCCTTGATCGTCCCCCTTCTCGGCGCCATCCTCGGCGGAAAGGCCGGCATGCGGTTCCACCGAAAGGTCGACCAAGCGGGCATCGACCATCAGACCGGAGTCGCCGGATAATTCCCTTCGAAACGGTGGCCTGCAGCTGTTGCAGAGCCTCCGACGAGAGTTTTCCACATAGCGCAGATAAGGGCTTATGACGGTCAAGCCATGGTGACAGGCTTGATTTATGGATGGCAGCAGAGGGCAGGTTCTGGCGCGGCGGGCAGGTTTGTCCGGCGCCAGTGACATGCCCCCTCACATGTCATCCTTCGCTCCAGATTTGCCTCCCGGACCCGCTGTCCGCACATACCCGACGCCGATGGTCGCCGCTGCGGCTACCGACCGGAACTCCGGGCTGCTTCCGGGACTCGATTTGCTGCCCAGTTCCAGTGTTTCTGCGCCTAAGGCACTGCTGGAGGCGTCGCTGTCCGGCGGCTCGGAACCCGCGCCAGGGAAAGTGCGGGGCACGATATCCGCAGAGCCACCACTGTCTGCCATGCCCGCATTGGAAGCGGCGTTACGTGAGGGTGCAGCCGCAACCGATTTGTTGCGATCGATAGCCGTCGGCGAGGCACGGCTCCTTGGGTTTTATGAGGCTGCGGATTTTGCCGGCAAGGTCGAGGAGATCGCCCGGTCGGTGGAGTACTTGCAGGTTGTCGCGGCGCAGGCTGTGGAGCGGACCCGGAACCAAGCACTAACGGCCGGGCCGTGGTCCTCGGCAGCAGCACCGGAATGGCGGACCGGCTGGACGGACTCCGTGCCGGAGCCAGGAAGCGACACCGCAACAACTTCCCAGAGTGCAGCACCCCTGAGCAGGACAGGAACCGCCACGCCAGTTCCGGGTACCGATGGTGAAGCAGGATCAGCACGTTGGGCTTCGGCCGCCAAGGCCAGCGTTCTG
>NZ_JBIVTK010000011.1:0-170442 GCF_044756725.1 Paenarthrobacter sp. NPDC091669 | reverse complement strand
CGGCCCACCGCGGCCATCCTCGCCTCCGGCGTGTCCGTGCCCTGGGCCCTCGAAGCCCAACGGATCCTCGCCGAAGACTGGAACGTCGCCGCCGAGATCTACTCCGTGACCTCCTGGAACGAACTCCGACGCGACGGACTCGCCGCCGAAGAACACGCCTTCCTCAACCCCGGCCAACCCGCCCGCACCCCGTTCATCACCGAACAACTCGCAGGCCACACCGGACCCGTCATCGCCGTCACCGACTACATGAAAGCCGTCCCCGACCAAATCCGCCAATTCATCCCCAACGACTTCGCCACCCTCGGAGCAGACGGCTTCGGCTTCTCCGACACCCGCCAAGCCGCACGCCGCTACTTCAAAAACGACACCCACTCCATCGTCGCCAAAACCCTGCAGTTGCTGGCGGCGAGGGGCGAAGTCGAGGAGGGCGCGCCGTCGTACGCCATTGACCGCTACAAACTGCTGGACGTGAACGCCGGCACCACTGGCGGCGCAGGCGGCGACGCCTAACCACGCGCACCAACAAAGTTGGCGGCTGTGTTCGTAAGGAACACTGCCGCCAACTTTTTGTTTCGCTGGTTTCCTCGGACCGGACCTAGGTCCCCAGGTTCCTCCGGTCCACCACAAAGCCGGTTGCCGCATTTTCGCGGACGGCGTTGATGCCGGCCACCACGGCCTTCAGGTTAGGAAATTGTGGCGACACTGCCACAATCGTGCCGTCCTCGGCCGTGAGCCTGAACCGGAATGAGTTGGATCCTGCTTTCAGAATTTCGAAAGTGCCAGCCATTTTCCCCTGATCTTTCACGCGTCGTTGCGTCTTCGAGCTGACTTCATAACTCCCCCATAGACGATATCGGCCATTTCAGACGGCCAAAAGCCCTACTGATGGGTAATTTACAACCGATATCGGTAGATCTCTTCGAAAGCATCCAAGGAGCTAGAGACCGCATGCACCCCCGCGCGTATCGTGAGGATATGACTGACTCCGGCATGGCCCCCACCACGGGCGTGCTCCTCGCTGCAGGAGCCGGCACCCGCTTGGGCCGCGGTCCCAAGGCGCTGCTGCCCTTCCGCGGCCGGACACTGGTGGAAGTGCTCGCCGATACGCTGTTCGACGGCGGTTGCCGCGAGGTTGTGGTGGTGCTCGGCGCCGAAGCCGACCGCGTTCGGAGCATCACGGGCCTTGGCCCTTATGTGGTGGTGGAGAACGAGCAGTGGGGCAAGGGCATGGCCGGCTCCTTCCGCGCAGGAATCGACGCCGCCACCGCCGGCAATAGCATCATGGTGGCGCTGGTGGACCAGCCCGGATTAACTCCGACGGCGGTGAGCAGGCTGCTGGGCAGCCACCGTCCCGGCCGGGTCACCGCAGCCGCCTACCCTGATGAGTCGGGCCACCTGAAGCGCAGGCACCCGGTGATTTTCGACGTCGGACTCCGCGCCGAAGCCGCTGCGGCGGCTCATGGCGACACTGGTGCGCGATCGTTCCTGAAGGCGCATCCGGGCCTGGTGGACCTGGTGGACTGCAGCGATCTTTGCTCCGGCGAGGACCTGGACACGAAGGATCAACTGCACCTGCTGGAGATGTAGGTATTGGTGCCTGAGTCAAGGGCCCGGGTAACTTTGGACGCATGATCCGCATCGACCTTGACGATCCCGCACGCCCCGATGTCCACCAGCTCCTCAGCGAGCACCTGGCCGACATGTTCGCCACGTCCCCTGCGGAAAGCGTGCACGCCCTGGACCACTCGGCGTTGTCGCACGAGTCCATCACGTTCTGGACCGCACGCGAGGACGGGCTGCTGCTGGGATGCGGTGCCTTGAAGACGCTCTCCGCTAGGCAGGCCGAGATCAAGTCCATGCGCACCACGGCCAACGCGCGGGGACGCGGAGTGGCCACCTTGATGCTGGAGCACATCGTGGCTGAGGCTCGTGGGCGCGGGTTCGAGCGCGTGAGCCTGGAAACAGGAACCGAGGACTACTTCGCTCCAGCCCGCCGGCTGTATGCCCGGCACGGCTTCACCGAATGCCCGCCATTCGGGGACTACACCCTGGACCCCAACAGTGTGTTCATGGAGCTCGCCGTCTCACCCACGTAGCGGCCCTCACCCATGTAAGTAGCAGTTGAGGTCGTTCCCAGCGCTGGGAATGACCTCAACTGCGACCTAGTTGGGGATGAGGGTGCGGTCGCGGAGGGCCAGGTAGATCTTGTCCCGCGCGATGGGCAGCTCGCCGAAGCGGATCCCCGTTGCGTTGCGGATCGCATTGGCCAGGGCCGGCGCCACCGGGTTGAACGGGCTCTCACTCATGGACTTCGCGCCCAGCGGGCCAGTGGAGTCGTTGGTGGTGGCGAAGTACACCTCGCTCCGGGGCACGTCCGCGAACGACGGAATGTGATACTGCCGCAGGATGTCCGTGGTGACCTGTCCGGCGTCGTCCACTTTCACTTCCTCGTAGAGCACCGCGCCGAGGGCCTGCGCAATACCGCCCTCGATCTGCCCACGGCACTGGCGCGGATTTACCACCACACCGGCGTCGGCGGCCTGGACACTTTGCAGGATCCTCAGTTCGCCGGTTCCCGTATTAACAGCAACCCTGAAGCCATGGACGTTGAACGCGACGGATCGCGGCGTCCCACCCCAGTTGCCGTCGGTGGCGAGCCGAACGCCTTGCAGCCGGGCGGCGTCGACGATTTCCGTCAGCGTCACCGTGCGGTCACCGCATTCGACGGCGCCCTCCACCAGCCGGCAATCCGTCAGGGCCGCGCCCGTCAGCGAGGCGGCCAGCGTCTGGATCCGGGTGGCGAGTTCCAGCGCCGCGCCGAGTGTCGCCTTGCCGGCCACCACGGTTCCGGCCGAACCGAACGCGCCGGTGTCGTGCTCCAGGAGATCGGTATCGGACTGGCGGACAGCTACCTTGGAAGCAGTGGTTGCCAGGGCCGTGGCAGCCAGCTGCGCATGCACCGTGGTGGTGCCGTTCCCGAATTCGGCAGTACCGACGTCGACGGCGAACCTTCCGTCCGCTTCCAGGCTCACCCGGGTGTGGGCGAAGTGGCCGCGGGGCGGAACGGTGTCGATCATGGACAGGGCCGAGCCCTCCCCCACCACCCAATCCGGCCCGAGGTCATCCAGGCCAGCGGCCCGGTAACGTTCCTTGCCACGATCCAGGGCGTCCCGGACCAAGGCCACGCACTGATCCAGGCCGTAGCTTCCGTAGTGGACGTCTTCCTCGGGCTCGGGCGTGGTGGACAGCATGTGATCGCCGGGGCGGACCATGTTCTTGAGCCGGAACTCGAGCGGATCCATGCCGATGCCGACGGCCAGCTCATCAATGGCCGACTCGATGGCGAAGATCATCTGGCTCAGCCCATACCCCCGGAAAGCACCGGCGGGGACGGTGTTGGTGTACACCGCGTGAGCATCCACTTTCTTGTTAACGCACTTGTAGACGGCCAAAGACTCTCCGCACCCATGGAACATCACACCGGGAGCGTGGTTTCCGTAGGCACCGGTGTTGGTGAGGACGTTCAGCTGGAGCGCAGTAAGGGCACCATCACGGCTGGCGCCCGCTTTGAGGTGAATGGTGAAGGGGTGCCGGGTGGTGGTTGCCGTGAATTGTTCCGTGCGGGTGAACTCCAGCTGCACGGGCCTGCGGAGCGCCAGCGTCGCAAGAGCCACCAGGTCCTCGGTGAGGACTTCCTGCTTGCCACCGAAACCGCCACCAACCCGGCCGGCCACCACACGTATGGTCTCCGGAGCCAGGTTGAACACCCGGCTCAGGGTCCGCTTCACCAGGAAGGGAACCTGCGTGGAGGAACGGATCATCAAGCGACCCTCCTCATCCAGCCAGGCAATGGAAGCATGCGTTTCCATGGCCACGTGCTGCACGCGCTGGGTTTGGTAGGTGTGCTCGTGAATGAAGTCCGCGGCAGCGAACCCATCGGCAACACTTCCGAGTTCGGCGTGGACCTCTGCCACCACATTCTGGAGCGGACGCGAAATGCGGGAGAAGACTCCGTCCTTTTCCCCGTGAATCGCCGGGGCTCCGGGGAGGATGGCTTCCTGCGGGGTGAAGACCGGTTCCAGGAGTTCGTACTGAACAGCCAAGGCGCGGGCGCCGGCCTCAGCTGCTCCCACGGACTCGGCGACGACGGCCGCAACCCGCTGCCCGATGAACCGCACCACGTTATCCAACACACGGGTGTCATCGGGATCGTCGGTGTAATTCTCGTGTTGGGCCGTGGAGAACAGCAGCTGCGGAGCATCCTCATGGGTAAAGACCGCCACGACGCCGGGAACCGCCAGCGCCGGGGCTTTATCAATGGACACAATCCGGGCATGCGGGTGCGGCGAACGCAGGAGCTTCATGTGCAGCAGGCCCGGGAGTTGCCCGGCCGGGACGTCCAAGGCGTACCTTGCAGTTCCAGTGACGATGGCCGGGCCGGCGGGTGCGGGAACGTTGTCGCCGAGTTGGCCGGGCGTGGCGGGAACAGCGGCTGGTGATTGCGCCCCCGAAACGTCAGCTCCGGCGTCGTGCTGGTGGTCGCCGCCGTGCGCTTCACCGGGACCGTCGCCGTGACCACACACTGCGTCCGCGATGGAGCGATATCCGGTGCAGCGGCACAGGTTTCCTTTGAGGTTGCGGGGCAGGTTGGCGCGTTGCTCGTCGTCGAACGTTGCGGCCGTCATCATCATGCCGGCGGTGCAGAAACCGCATTGGAACCCCTGTGCCTCGAGGAACTGTTCCTGCACAGGGTGCAGACCTTCCGCAGATGCCAGGCCCTCGATGGTGGTGACTGCTTTGCCCTCGGCACGGACGGCCGGGTAGATGCAGCTGTGGACGGGTGCACCGTCAACGTGGACGGTGCAGGCTCCGCAGTCGCCGCCGTCGCATCCCTTCTTGACGCCAAAGTTGCCCTCTTCGCGGAGGAACGTACGGAGGCACTGGCCGGGGCGCGGGGTGGCCTGCGAGGCAGTTCCGTTGATCTCAATCGCCATTGCGGGCCTCCTTCTGCTGGGTGGTGGATGGTGCGGGCTGCGTGGACGGCTGGGGCGAGGTGTTGTGTGGCGGCCAGAAATCTCCGGACACGGTCATGGACTCGCCCAGCAGCTCGGCGCGGATTTCTTCGGCCAGCTTGAACGTCATGTCGCGGCGCCAGGCGGGGAGTCCGTGGATGTCGTCGTGGTACAGCGGCCAGGGAATGGAATCGCCGACGGCGTCAGCCAGCATCCCGGCGTCGGGAACCTGCCCGGCGGGGAACCTCAGTTGTACAGGCCTTTTGGTCGAAGCAGTCACCGTGATGACCAGGCCGCCGTCGGGGTCGAGCCGTCCGATCAGCAGCACGCCTGAGCGCCCTAGGTTGCTGAGGGACAGGCGCCGGAAAGCGACCCTCGCGGAAAGGGCCGTGGCGGGGAGGTGGATGCTGCGCAGCAGCTCCCCCGGCTCAAGGGCCGTTTGCATATCGCCTGTCACGACGTCGGACACAGGAACCTTCCGGCTGCCGCCGTCCTGGCCGAGGATGGTGGCAACGCCGTCCAGTCCGGCGCACAACGACGTCATGGGCCCTGCGGGTAAGCCGGTGCAGATGTTGCCGCCCACCGTGGACATATTCCAGATCTTGAACGAGGCCACGAACGAGTCGCAGCACGGGCGGATCAGGGCCAAGCCGGGCCATTCACGGCTGGCAGTTTCGGCGGTGTGCGGCAAGGCGTACAGCTCGGCAACGGTGCAGGTGGCGGCGAGTTCGATCCCTGCATCCGTAACTGTGATGGCCGGCCATCCCGCTTGGCCGAGGTCGAGGAGACGCTTCAGGACGGTGCTTCCGTAGGAGAAAAGGACCGTGCCACCGGCGAGCCAGGCATCGCCGTCTCGCCATTGTGCGGGGTCCGTGGTGGGAACCACGGCCTCAATGGTGTTCATGTCCATGGGTCCTCCTGAGTGAGGTGTTGAGGTGCTGGGTGGATCGGAGTCGGGTGTATCGGGCCGGTGCTGTCCTTGAGGGAGGGGAAGCCGGTGGTCTTTTCGGTCGCGCCGCCCCCGCGCTCCGCGGCGGCCGCCCCGCGTTCCGCCACGATTTCCGCCGTGATGGATACCGCTACTTCCGCGGGGGTCACGGCGCCAAGGTTCAGTCCGATGGGCGAATGCAGCCGTTCCAAGGACTCCGGCGGCGTGCCTGCCTCGATTAAGGCGTCGACCCGTTGCCGATGGCTCCTGCGGGATCCCATCGCCCCGACGTATGCCAGGTTGAACCGGAGGGCGGTCTCCAACAAGGGGATATCAAACTTGGGGTCGTGGGTCAGGACGCACACCACGGTCCGGTTGTCGATGCGGCGGGCTGCTGCTTCGGCTTCCAGATAGCGGTGCGGCCAGTCTGTGACAACCTGGTCTGCCCCGGCGAAGCGGCTTTGCCGGGCGAAGGCAGGCCGGGCGTCGCAGAGCGTGACGTTGTAGCCGAGGAGTTGTCCGGCGGGTAGCAACGCTGCGCCAAAGTCGTTGGCCCCAAAGATCAGCATCCGCGCTGCCGGCAGGCGGCTTTCGACAAACAAGGTGATGGGCTCGGGCTGGGTTTCCTCTTCCTGGTGCCCGGCTGCCCACCTGTCCGTGGTGACCCACCCATCGATGCAGCCCTCCGGCGGGGCGAGCCGGACCAAGCCGGCACGTCCGCCCTGGAGCAGCGGCTCTACCTGGGCGGCGGCCGCGAAGAGTGTGGAGGGATGGTCGCCCACCAGTCTGGCCAATTCCTCAGATTCCATCGCGCGGAACCTCACAGGATCATGCACGACGACGACACCACCTGCCGCGTCCAGCCTTCGGATCAGTGCCACGGCAGGCGGGGCCACGCCATGCTGGGCTTCGACGGGGTGTGCCGTGGCGGACAGGCCTTGGACGGATGACAGCCCGGTGAAAACCGAAAGTTCAGTGAAAGCGGAGAGTTCCGGAGAGCCTGCTCCGAGCGGCTGGATGTGGACTTCCAGTTCTCCTCCACAGGTGAGCCCGGCAGCGAAGGCGTCCTCGGAACTGTAGCCAAACGACTCAAGCCGGGGGCCGCCGTCGCGCATTGCTTCCAGGGCGGCTTCCACCACGGCACCTTCCACGCAACCGCCGGACAGGCTGCCCAGGATTTCGCCGTGCTCGGAGACCATCATGGAGGTCCCCATGGGCCGCGGCACTGAGCCGCCGGTCCCTACGATCGTGGCCACAGCACATCGCTGGCCGGAGACCGCAGGCCGCCAGCTGCCTAGTGAAGGCATCAGATCCAGCATGGCAACACGTCCTTTTTCCAGGTGTCCCGGCCGGGTGGCCCAGCCGGAGCAGTGCGCGATCTTGCCTCATATTCTCATTTCCAGAGGTTGTTGAGGGGAAGTCGCGGCTAAGTCAGTAAGAGTTCAGTCAGTCAGAGTTCATGGGAACGGGGGCAAGGGCTTCATCTCCCTGCCCCCGTTCCTTGACGGAGCGTCGGCCGCCCAGCCGCCGCCCGCCGTCGTGCCTGTATTAAGGGGACGACGACGGCGGACGCCTATTCGTGCGGTGGGTACCGGCGGACCGCCGATCAGAGTGCCGGAATGACCGCCGGCGCGGGGTGCGGCTCCGGGTCAGACGCCCATCAGGGCGTTGATGGGGCCGCGGGCGAAGTAGATGATGAAGCCTGCCGTGACCACCCACATGAGCGGGTGGACTTTCTTGGCCTTGCCCGACGCTGCGCTGATCACGGCGAAGGAGATGAATCCGACGCCGATGCCGTTGGCGATCGAGTAGGTCAGCGGCATGGTCACGATGGTCAGGAACGCCGGGAGTGCGATGGAGAACTTGGTGAACTTGATCTCGCGGATCTGCGCCATCATCATGGCACCCACCACCACCAGGGCTGCTGCTGCAACTTCCAGCGGCACCACCGAGGTGAGCGGCGTGAAGAACATCGAGCCCAGGAACAGCAGGCCGGTGACCACGGAGGCCAGGCCCGTACGGGCACCTTCGCCGATTCCGGCAGCGGAGTCGATGTACACGGTGTTGGATGAACCGGAGGTTGCGCCACCCACCACTGCGCCCATGCCTTCAACGATGAAGGCCGACTTCAGCTTCGGGAAAGTTCCGTCCTTGTGTGCCACGCCTGCGCTCTTGGCCAGGCCGGTCATGGTGCCCATGGCGTCGAAGAAGTTGGTGAACACCAGGGTGAAGACCAACATGGTCGCAGCCAATCCGCCGATCCTGGCGAAGGAACCGAAGAGATCGAACTGGCCCACCAGGCTGAGGTCCGGGACAGACACCAACTGGCTGGACAGGATGGGGACGTTCAGGTGCCAGCCGCCGGGGTTGTCGGCGCTGCCTGGACCGATGCGGAACACTGCCTCGGCAACTGCGGCGAGGACAGTGGTGGCGACGATGCCGATCAGCAGGCCGCCCTGGATTTTGCGTGCCACGAGGATGCCCATGGTCAGCAATCCGATGATGAAGACAAGGGTGGGGATGGAGGTGATGGAGCCGTTGTCGCCGAGCTGGACCGGCGGACCGCCCGTGGTGGCGCGGACAAAGCCGGAGTCCACAAAGCCGATGAAAGCGATGAACAAGCCGATGCCCACGGTGATGGCGGCCTTGAGCTCCTTGGGAACTGCCTTGAAGATCGCCGTCCGGGCGCCGGTGGCACCGAAGATGACAATCAGGATGCCGTTGATGACCACCAGGCCCATGGCTTCTGGCCACGTGACTTCCTGGATGACCGCGACGGCCAGGAAGGAGTTGATGCCCAGGCCGGCCGCGAGGCCGAAGGGCAGGTTGGCGACGAGACCGAAAATGATGGTCATGACGCCGGCGGTCAGGCCAGTGACGGCTCCAACCTGTGCGGCCGAGAGCCAGCCGCCGGCGACGTCGGTGGGAGCGTTTTCGGCCGAGAAGCCGCCAAGGATCAGCGGGTTCAGGATGACGATGTACGCCATGGTAAAGAAGGTGACCAAGCCGCCGCGGAATTCGCGGGCCAGCGTGGATCCACGCTTGGAGATCTGGAAGAACTTGTCCAGGAAGGAGTTCGACACCGGGGGCTTCTTGTTGCCACCAGCCAAGCCGGTTGCCGTGTGCTTTGCCGCTGTGGGCTCTGCGCCGTCTCCCTGGGGAAAGAGCGCAGCCTGCTTTTCAGCTGCTGTCTGCTTTTCAGCGGAATTGTCCAGGATTGTCATGTCAGCCACCGGGCCCTAGTAGTCAATCCTGGAATCAAGCGTGTTCCATGTGGTGAACGGCTGGAGGGCCGCCGGAGCCTGGGGGTCGCCCAGTTCCAGCTTGGCTACCGGCATCAGCGCGTCCCGGTTGTCGTTCTCGAAGTACTCGTAGAAGACAGCGTCGTCGAAGCCGACGGATGCGGCGTCGTGACGGTCTGCGGCAAAGAACACGCGGTCAACGCGTGCCCAGAGTGCGGAAGCCAGGCACATGGGGCATGGCTCGCAGCTGGTGTAGAGGGTTGCTCCGCTGAGATCGAAGGTCCCCAGTTCGCGGCAGGCGTTACGGATGGCCGTGACTTCTGCGTGGGCGGTGGGATCGTTCGTGGCGGTGACGCGGTTGACGCCTTCGAAGGCTCGTCCGTCCGCGGTGACAATGACGGCGCCGAACGGGCCCCCACTGTTGAGGACATTGGCTGTTGCCAGCTCAATGGATGTGGCCAGGAATTGCTCGGCCGTGACGGTTGTACTCATGTTGCGACTTCCTTAGTGCTGAGGAAGCCAGGTGACCTGTTTGGGGGCGCTACAGAGATGAGCTCCAGTTAGCTTGGTTACCAGGCTTCAGCATGTGCGATGAAGGTTAAGTTGCGCCTGGTAGATAGCTTCCCGAGGTCCGGGTGCCCGCCTTTGGCAGTTAGAGCGTAGCACCAGGTTTGTGAGCCGCGCCATAGTTTTTTGAAAACTTAATTTCGTCATGCGAAATTACTTATGGGGCAAGGCTGGTGCCCGAATGTGACCGGAACCCGCCCGCAAGCGTTGACTGCCGCCGTCGGGCATTCTACGCTTTTCGGACTGGGCCGCGTTCTGACGGTCCGGCAACCTGGATCAGCAGACAGGGCCTAACTGAGCTGGAACGCGTACACGCCGACCAGACAAGGAACCTGTTATGACCCCTCTTTGGATCAAGAATCCGCTGGGAATTTTCACCGCAAACGACCTCGATGCCGGCGGCGGCCTGGTGGTGTCCGACGGAAAAATCATTGAGCTGGTGCCTTCGGGCGGGCAGCCTTCTTCTCCGGCGGACGTCTTTGACGCCTCCTCCCACGTGGTTCTCCCTGGCCTCATCAACACGCACCACCACTTCTACCAAACCCTCACCCGCGCGTGGGGGCCCGTGGCCAACGCTCCCCTGTTCCCGTGGCTCCAGAACCTCTACCCCGTGTGGGCGCGGTTGACACCCCGGAGCCTTGAGCTTGCCGTGCAGGTTGCGCTGGCTGAGCTGCTGCTTTCCGGCTGCACCACCGCCGCCGACCACCACTACCTCTTCCCCGACGGCATGGAAGACGCAATCGACATTGAAGTAGCAGCCGTGCGATCCATGGGGATGCGCGCCACCTTGACCCGCGGGTCCATGACCTTGGGAGAGGACGACGGCGGGCTGCCGCCCAGGACCACGGTCCAGTCACCTGAGACGATCCTTGCGGACAGCGAACGGCTGATTCGTCAGTATCACGAGACCGGAGACGGAGCCGTTGTGCAGATCGCACTGGCCCCCTGTTCGCCCTTCTCGGTGACGAAGGAAATCATGGCCGAATCTGCGGTCATGGCCGAACGGTACGACGTCCGGCTGCACACGCACCTGGCCGAGACCATCGATGAAGAAGACTTCTGCCGATCCATGTTTGGACTGCGGACCGTGGATTATCTGGAATCCGTGGGTTGGTTGGGCAACCGCACCTGGCTGGGACACGGCATCCACTTCAACGACGAGGAGATCGCCAGGCTGGGGGCCGCGGGCACCGCCGTCGCGCATTGCCCCACCTCCAACATGCGCCTGGCCTCCGGAACCGCGCGGGTCCTGGAACTTGAGGCAGCGGGCGTCCCCGTGGGGCTGGGAGTGGACGGATCGGCGTCGAACGATGCCTCCAACATGATCCTCGAAGCCCGGCAGGCACTGTATTTGCAGCGTCTCCGCTACGGCGCCTCGGTTCCCGTGGAACGCGCGCTCGGCTGGGCGACGCGTGGATCGGCTGCAGTTCTGGGTCGCTCCGATATTGGACAGCTGGCCCCGGGACTTCAGGCGGATTTGGCCTTGTTCAAGCCCGACGAGCTGCGCTTCTCCGGCAGCCACGACCCCGTAGCTGCATTGCTGCTCTGCGGGGCGGACCGTGCCGACCGGGTGATGGTGGGCGGTCAGTGGCGGGTGGTTGACGGCACGATTCCGGGGCTGGACGTGGCCGGGCTCATCGCTGAGCACTCGGCTGCGGCACGGAAGTTGGTGGCCGGGTAGGTTCCTCTTTCCTTCTGGGCCCGTTTCGATGGTTCGCTGCGCACTAGACGGTAGGAGTCGTCTAATGCGCAGCGAGCCATCTATCCGGCTGCGCGAAGGGCCCGAAGCACGCGAATCTTGAATTCCTGCTCCTGGAACAAGTCCCGCCACTTGACGCGAATAAACGTCCACCCGTCCTCCATGAGGGCCTTTTCGCGCTGTCGTTCCTGGAAAATGACCTCTTCCGTTGGCGCGTAGTCGAAGTACTTCACCCTGCCATCGAACTCCAGGGCCAACTTCTTGTCGCGCCATGCGAAGTCCAAGCGGTGCCGGCCCTCAACCGTGCGAACTTTCACCTGGAGTTCCGGTGTTTCAATCCGCAGACGCAGGAGTAGCTCCCGCGCCAGGGTTTCGCCGGGAGACTCGGAACGCGGGTCGGCATCCTGGAGGGCCCGGCGCAGGGAAAGCACTCCGTTTCTACCCCGCAGCGCTGCGCACATTTGTCCCAGGCGGGCGGAATCCGCACCAATGCGGAGAGCATGGTCCATCAAGACAAGGCTCTGCCGGAAGTCAAGCATCAGGCAGCAGTCCACCACTGTCCGCTCCAGCGAAGTACACGGCAGTCCGTCCACGAGGACCACCTCGCCCTCCTCAAGCATTCTGGAATGGGCGACTACATCGCGGCCGTGCGAAATCGGCGACGGCGTCTGCTTCTGCGTGATGTGCACACGATCGTCAACGTCCCACAGAAACAAACGGTGGAGGCGAGCAGCGGAGGTATGACTGTAGACCAAGCCGCCGCCCGACGTCGTGAGTGTCCCATGGGCGTGCGCAGCGATGAGTTGCCGGCTTCGGACCGAGGGTTTTTGAACTGCCCAGGTACGTCCACGGATATAGCAACCCCGGCGGAGCCTCACCAGCACTCCACGACGCACCAGGGCAGCGACGGCACGGGCATTGAATCCGGCGTCATTGAGCTGGCTCGTCCGCCACAAGTCCATGCCGGGTGGGAGCTCCCTGGGGGCGGTATCAGTCATGAGCCAAGCTTCGCTAAGCCCACGAGCCCGGGAAAGGCGGGCACAGTCCTATGTGGAAAAGTCCGAATCGATGGGTCGCTGCGCACTAGACGACTCCTACCGTCTACTCCGCAGCGAAGCGTCTGTCCGGAGTCGCTCGGGAGATTCGACGGCCCTCTCAAAGCCGGCTCAGCCCACTTCGATGGCTAGCTGCGAGGTAGAGGACTCCTACCGTCTAACGCGCAGCGAAGCATCGAAACGGACGGGAGCGGGACGGGAGCGGAGGGCAACGGAAAAGCGGGCGACACCTCCCCAGGTATCGCCCGCCTCGTTGGCTCTGTTGCGCAGAGTCCGCGCCCCGTTGATGCAGGGTCTCAGGGGCGCTGCCGGCCGAACACCGGGAGCGCGCGCAGCCAACGGGAGAACCCGCCGGCTTTGCGGTCACAGTCGGCCGGAATGTAGAAGTCCGGATCTGTTGCACCAAAGGGCAGGTACAGCTCCTGACCGGGCGCCGGGAATTCCACGACGTTGTTCGTATCCTTCGAGTCCATCTGTTCCTCCTCTTTCTCATGCAATCAGTTTCCGCTCTTCGGAAAACTTTTATTGTTATGTGGAAAGTGTAGGCAGCCGGGAAACAACGCGTCAAGACCCCCACCAAGGCCAAGCGAGTTGCCCCGGTCACATTTGGATGGTTCATAACGATCCTCCGAAACCCGTATACACAAGACGAATTAGTGCGCTACTCTCGAATCAGTTCGTGGCGTAGGTCACGTAACCTGAGAGCAGCAGGCAGGGTCGTAATGAGCTGGCATCCATGGATGCTGGCTCTTTTTTGTTGGGTCGGCTCCACCAGAAACGCAGTGGAAACACGCGCTTAATTTCATTGATGGAACGTAGGTTCCACCTCACAGAAGTTGGGATATGACCATGAGCAACAACATCGTCCTCGGCGAAAACCAGTACGGCAAAGCAGAAGTCCGCGTCGTCAAGGTCACTCGGGATACGGACCGCCACCACATCGAAGACCTGAACGTCACCTCGCAGCTGCGCGGCGATTTCCAGGCCGCACACCTCGAAGGCGACAACGGCCACGTCGTCGCCACCGACACCCAGAAGAACACGGTCTACGCGTTCGCTCGTGAAGGCATCGGCTCCCCCGAGTCCTTCCTCCTGCGCCTTGCAGACCACTTCACCGGCGGGTTCGACTGGGTCACCGGCGGACGCTGGGAAGCCGAAGCCTACAGCTGGGATCGCATCCAGGCCCACGGCGAGGGACACGACCACAGCTTCGTCCGCAACGGACAAGAGGTGCGTACCGCCGTCGTCGTCCGTGATGGCGCAACCACGCACCTTATTTCCGGCCTCAAGGACCTGACCGTCCTGAAGACCACGCAGTCCGGTTTTGTCGGCTACCCGCGCGACAAGTACACCACCCTGCCGGAAACCACCGACCGCATCCTGGCTACCGATGTATCCGCCCGCTGGCGCTACAACACCAACCTGGACTTCGCCGGCACGGACTTCAACAAGAGCTACGAGGACATCAAGGCACTCCTGCTGGAAGGCTTCACCGAGAACTACTCCCACGCCCTGCAGCAGACGCTGTTCGACATGGGCAAGAAGGTCCTGGAAGCACACAGCGAAGTAGACGAGATCAAGTTCTCCATGCCCAACAAGCACCACTTCCTGGTTGACCTGAGCCCGTTCGGCCTGGACAACCCCAACGAGGTCTTCTTCGCCGCGGACCGTCCGTACGGCCTCATCGAAGCAACTGTCCAGCGCGAGAACATCGACGCTGCACCCGTTGCCTGGAGCGGCATCGCCGGCTTCTGCTAAACCCGCGGTAACAAGCATTAAAGACCCGCAGTAAAACCGCACCAACCAAGGATTTGTGTGCAGGTCCACCCAACGGCGCCCCCGTCAGGCCGGACCTGCACACAAACCCAACCCCAAAACCACAGATTTTGTTAGCCAGACACAGTTAGCCAGACGAAGACGTCTGCCATGAACCCAGAAAGTCTGCCATGAACATCAAAAAGAAATCCCGCCCTGCGAATACCACCTCTTCGCGGAAGCATCAGCCGGAACGCCCCGAGGACAAGCGCCTGTCAATTGGCAGCACCTTCGCTTACGGTTTCCAGCATGTCCTCACCATGTACGGCGGAATCATTGCCCCGCCGCTGATCATCGGTGCAGCCGCGGGCATGTCCTCGCAGGACATCGGCCTCCTCATCGCCGCCTGTTTGTTCGTTGGTGGCCTGGCCACCATCCTCCAGACCGTGGGCATCCCGTGGTTCGGTTCGCAGCTGCCATTGGTCCAGGGTGTTTCCTTCGCAGGCGTTTCCACCATGGTGGCGATCGTCCAAGGCGGCGGCGGGATCCAAGCCGTGTTCGGCTCGGTCATTGTGGCCTCGCTGATCGGCCTGGCCATCACTCCCCTGTTCTCCAAGATCATCAAGTTCTTCCCGCCAGTGGTCACGGGCACGGTCATCACGACCATCGGCCTGACACTGATGCCGGTGGCCGCAAACTGGGCCATGGGTGGCAACGCCAAGGCGGACAACTACGGCAGCATGGCCAACATCGGCCTCGCGGCAGCAACCATGGGCGTCGTCCTGCTCCTGAGCAAGGTTGGCAACGCAGCCATCTCCCGGCTCTCCATCCTCCTGGCCATGGTCATCGGCACCATCATCGCGTTCGTGGCAGGCATGGCTGACTTCTCCAAGGTTGGCCAGGGCGACATCGTCGCATTCCCCACGCCCTTCGCTTTCGGCGCTCCGACCTTTGAAATCGCCGCCATCATCTCCATGCTCATCGTCATCCTGGTCACCCTGACGGAGACCTCGGCCGACATCATCGCAGTGGGCGAAATCGTGGACACCAAGGTGGACTCCCGCCGCATCGGCGACGGCCTCCGCGCCGACATGCTCTCCAGCGCCATCTCCCCGCTGTTCAACTCCTTCACCCAGAGCGCCTTCGCCCAGAACGTGGGCCTTGTGGCCATCACGGGCATCAAGAGCCGCTTCGTGGTCAGCGCCGGCGGCCTCATCCTGGTGATCCTTGGCCTCCTGCCGATCCTGGGCCGTGTTGTCGCAGCGGTTCCGACGCCCGTCCTGGGCGGCGCCGGCGTCGTGCTGTTCGGTACGGTTGCGGCCAGCGGTATCCGCACCCTGGCCAAGGTGGAGTACAAGAACAACATGAACCTGATCATCGTCGCGGCATCCATCGGCTTCGGCATGATCCCCATCGCCGCACCGTCCTTCTACGACGCGTTCCCGTCCTGGTTCTCCACGATCTTCCACTCCGGCATCAGCTCGGCAGCCGTCATGGCCATTCTGCTGAACATCCTCTTCAACCACTTCAAGGCGGGCAACTCGGACAACCAGTCGGTGTTCGTCGCCGGGACTGACCGGATCGTCAGCGAAGAGGACATCAAGTGCCTCAGCGAAGGCGACCGCTTCGAAAACGGCAAGCTGATCGACGCTGACGGCAAGGAAGTCCCGCTCAAGACCTCCAGCGCATCGGAGCACTAGCTTTCACCCCGCGCAAATGACAGCAGGCGGCAGTGTTTCCTTGGGGGACACTGCCGCCTTTTGTTGCCTCGCGCAGGAAGCGGACAGGCACAGAATGTACGACGCCGGCACGCACCTAAGTGCGCGGGTCGCTGGTGCGGCGGCTGCTCAAGCGCCGCCCTCGCCACCGCAGGCACTCACTTCCCACGCGGCGCGCCGTAGGATCAGCCCATGACCGAACAGCCCAAGGCCCAGCAAGCACCGTGCTTCCACTCATTGGCCTTCCGCGAGATCCCGACGCCGGACTACGCGGACGTGTGCCTGGCCGTCCTTCCAGAAGGGGCCAGCACGGACCCCGCGGAATGGGCAGAGCGGCTGTTTTCCCTGGAGTCCATGCCCCGCTGGGTTGCCGGTGCCCTGGGTTTGCGCCAGGCTTTGGTCCCCCTGATCGGCGTTCCCAAGGCACCCCAGGACACGTTCAAGGTCAGCGAGCAGTCCGGCGAAGAAGCCCTGATCTTTGTCCGGGACAAGCACTTGGACTTCGCAGCCGCCGTCGGGGTGGATCCGGTGGGCCGACTGATCAGGGTGACTACCGCCGTCGTGCTTAAAGGATGGCGCGGGAAGCTGTACTTCAGCGTCGTGCGCCCGGTGCACCCGATCGTGGTGAACTCCATGCTGAAGAAGGCCACCCACTCAAAACCCGCCCCGAGCTGACAGATAATGCCCATGTTTATGGAAAACATGGGCATTCTGTGCCAACTCGGCGGGAGGCGCAGAGGAAGTCAGTTCTGGTTCAGCTCCGCGGAGATCGCCATGGCAGCCTCGCGCAGCATGGGCACGGCGCGGTCGGCGAAGCTCTGGTCAACACGGGTGATGGGGCCGGAGACGGAGATCGCGGTAGGGGTCGGCGCGTTGGGCACGGCCATGGCGAAGCAGCGGACCCCGAGCTCCTGCTCTTCCTCATCTATGGAGTATCCACGCTCACGGATCAACGCCAGGTCAGCGAGCAGGGAATCGATGTCGCCGATGCTCTTGGCCGTGGGAGTGGGCATGCCGGTGCGGGCCACGATGCCGCGGACTACCTCGTCGTCCAGTTGGGCGAGGATCGCTTTGCCCACGCCGGTATCGTGCGTGTGGGCGCGGCGGCCAACTTCGGTGAACATGCGCATGGAATGCATGGACGGGACCTGGGCCACGTAGATGACCATGTCCGAATCCAGGACGGCCATGTTGGAGGTTTCGCCGAGGCGTTCCACGAGGGTCTTCAGCTGCGGACGGGCCACGGCTCCGAGCTGCTTGCTGGCACCTTCACCAAGCCTGATAAGCCGGGGGCCCAGGGCGTAGCGGCGGTTGGGCAGCTGACGGATGTAGCCGAGAGACACCAGCGTCCTCAAAAGGCGATGGATGGTGGGCAGGGGCAGGTCAGTGGACGACGAAAGTTCGCTCAGCGTGACGTCGCCGCCCGCATCCGTGATCAGTTCCAGCAGTTCAAAGACGCGCTCAACGGACTGCACGCCTCCGGAGGCTTTTTCAGCCATTCCCTTGTCTCCCATGACTCAGATTCCGACAACTCTTATCCGCATCGTGAAAAGAATTGCTTAGAACACCCAACATACAGCACAGCGACCACCTGCGCGATGACACCGAACATGACCAAGCAAGGGGTTGTGTTTCCACTTTGTAGATAATAATATCCATAATACGAAAACATTCAGTTTGGAACGGCGGCCCGGGAACGGGCCTTACAGGAGGAATTTCAATGGCGAATCCGAGCCCCGGAAACTCGATCACCCTGCGCGTCGCCGCACCGTCGAGCTTCACCGCTACCAGCGAACTGGCAGCAGCCGTCGGCGCAGCCGGTGCAGCAATCACCGCGCTGGACGTCACGGAATCCCACCACGAGACGATCGTTGTTGACGTCACCTGCAACACCACTGACGACGACCACGCAGCGCGCGTCAAGGACGCCCTGAACGCCCTCGACGGCGTCACCGTCCAGCATGTCTCGGACCGTACTTTCCTCATGCACCTCGGCGGCAAGCTCGAGGTCGTCCCCAAAGTAGCCCTGCGCAACCGCGACGATCTTTCACGTGCCTACACTCCCGGCGTCGCCCGCGTTTGCATGGCCATTGCCGAAGACCCGGCAGCAGCCCGCAACCTGACGGTCAAGCGCAACACCATCGCCGTCCTCACCGACGGTTCAGCCGTGCTGGGACTGGGCAACATCGGCCCCGCCGCTGCCCTTCCCGTGATGGAAGGCAAAGCCGCACTGTTCAAGCAGTTCGCCAACGTAGACGCCTGGCCGGTCTGCCTGGACACCCAGGACACCGAAGAAATCATCATGATCGCCAAGGCCATGGCCCCCGTTTACGGCGGCATCAATCTCGAAGACATTGCCGCACCGCGCTGCTTCGAGATCGAGAACCGCCTCCGCGAAGAACTCGACATCCCGGTCTTCCACGATGACCAGCACGGCACCGCGATCGTCACGCTCGCTGCCCTGGTCAACGCCCTCCGTGTGGTGGACAAGAAGCTCTCCGAGGTCAAGATTGTGGTTTCAGGCGTCGGCGCTGCCGGCTCGGCCATCATCCAGCTCCTCAAGGCCCAGGGCGCGCAGCACATCATCGCCGCCGGCCGTTCCGGCGCCATCCACTCCGGCGAAGAATACGGCGACGAACACCGCAGCTGGATTGCCGCGAACACCAACGAAGAGGGCTTCTCCGGCACCCTGCACGACGCCCTCAAGGGAGCGGACGTCTTCATCGGCGTCAGCGCCCCGCACGTGATCGGCGAAGAGCAGGTGGCCTCCATGGCCGAGGACGCGATCGTGTTCGCCATGGCAAACCCGACGCCGGAAATCGACCCCGTTGTTGCGTCCAAGCACGCAGCCGTGGTTGCCACCGGCCGCAGCGACTTCCCGAACCAGATCAACAATGTGCTGGCCTTCCCGGGCTTCTTCCGGGGCCTGCTGGACGCCGGAGCCTCGGACATTACGCCGAACATGCTGGTGGCCGCCGCCGAGGCAATTGCCAACCGGGTGGCTGACGATGAGCTCAACGCGAGTTACATTATCCCCAGCGTCTTCGATCCCCATGTTGCCGCCGATGTAGCGACCGCCGTAGCAAATGCTGCGCACGCCAACGCCGCCAGCGCACTCTAGAAAAAGGAATCCGCTCACATGGCTATCACAGTCACCGATCCCCGGCCGATCGATCGTGCCGAGGAAATCCTCACCCCCAAGGCACTGGCCTTCATCGAGGAACTGCACAAGCGCTTCGCCGGCACCCGCAACGAGCTCTTGGAAGCACGCGGCGTCAAGCGCCAGAAAGTTGCGGACACCAGCCGCCTGGACTTCCTCCCGGAGACCCAGGAAATCCGCGACGGCGACTGGAAAGTTGCCGAGGCACCGGCAGCTTTGCAGGACCGCCGCGTCGAAATGACCGGCCCCGCAACCCCGGCCAAAATGGCCATCAACGCCTTGAACTCCGGCGCCAAGGTGTGGCTGGCTGACCTTGAAGACGCCAGCACGCCCACGTGGCCCAACGTCATCGACGCCATCCTCAACCTCCGCGACGCCGCCCAGGGAACCCTGGCCTTCACCTCGCCCGAGGGCAAGGAATACCGTCTCCGCACCGACGCTCCCCTGGCCGTTGTGGTGGCCCGCCCGCGCGGCTGGCACATGGAAGAACGGCACCTGCTGATCGACGGCGAACCCGCCGTGGGTGCGCTGGTGGACTTTGGCCTGCACTTCTTCCACATCGCCAAGCAGTTGCTCCTCAACGGCCAGGGTCCGTACTACTACCTGCCCAAGATGGAGAGCCACCTGGAGGCCCGCCTCTGGAACGACGTCTTCGTGTTCGCACAGGACTTCCTCGGCATCCCGCAGGGCAGCGTCCGCGCCACTGTCCTCATCGAGACCATCCCGGCAGCGTTCGAGATGGACGAGATCCTCTACGAACTGCGCGATCACGCCTCGGGCTTGAACGCCGGCCGCTGGGATTACCTCTTCAGCATCATCAAGTACTTCCGTGATGCCGGCGAAGAGTTCGTCCTCCCGGACCGCGCCACCGTGGCCATGACGGCTCCGTTCATGCGGGCCTACACCGAACTGCTGGTCAAGACCTGCCACAAGCGCGGCGCCTTCGCCATGGGTGGCATGGCCGCCGTCATCCCCAACCGCAAGCAGCCGGACGTCACCGCCGCAGCCTTCGACAAGGTCCGCGCCGACAAGACCCGCGAAGCGAACGACGGCTTCGACGGCTCCTGGGTTGCCCACCCGGACCTGGTCTCCACCTGCCGCGAAGTCTTCGACTCCGTACTCGGCGACCGGCCCAACCAGCTGGACAAGCAGCGTCCCGAGGTGAACGTCACGGCTGAGCAGCTCATCGACGTCGCCTCCGCCGGGGGACATGTCACCGAAGCCGGACTGCGCCTGAACCTGTACGTCGCCGTCGCCTACACCGGTGTCTGGATCTCCGGCAGCGGTGCCGTTGCCATCCACAACCTCATGGAAGACGCAGCGACGGCGGAAATCTCCCGCTCGCAGGTGTGGCAGCAGATCCGCAACAAGTCCGTCCTCGCGGACACGGGCAACACCGTGACCCGCGAGCTCGTCAGCCGCATCCTGGGCGAAGAAACCGAGCGCCTGCGCATCGAGTTTGGTGACGAGAACTTCAAGGCGTACTACGAGCCCGCGTCCAAGCTGATCGAGGACATCTGTTTGTCCGACGATTACACGGACTTCCTCACCACTCCCGCGTACGAGCTGGTGGGCTGAGATGGGCTCATTCTCTTCCTCTGATCTGGCCCACATCGAGTCGCAGCTTGCCGCGACGGACCAACTGCTGGACCGCAACTACCCCGGCGACGACGGCTCACGCCAGCCCATCCACACCGTCTACATCCCGGCCGACCGCTTCACTCCTTCCCTTGCGGCAGAATGGGGCGCCCAAGCGCTGGCGACTGCGGAAGCTCACGGCGGCCTGGAAAAGCTGGGCCGGCTGTTGGGCCAGGAGCCCGACCTGGCTGCCGCTGTTGCCTCCCGGGTGGCTTCCAAGCTGGCTGCTGAACCGATCGAGGACCTGCGTTTGGACTTCGAAGACGGCTATGGCGACCGCGGCGATGAGGCAGAAGACGCCGACGCCGTTGCTGCCGCCAAGGCTGTTGCCACTGCCGTTGCGGCCGGGACGGCTCCGCCGTTCATCGGCATCCGCTTCAAATGCTTCGAAGCCCCCACCCGGGCACGCGGCCTGAAGACGCTGGACCTGTTCGTCTCCACGTTGGCTGAAGCCGGCGAGCTCCCCGCTGGACTGATCCTCACCCTGCCCAAGGTCACCACGGTGGCCCAGGTGCAGGCGATGGACTTCGCGGTGTCCCGCCTTGAAGAAGTCCACGGGCTTCCCGCCGGCCGGCTCCGCTTTGAGGTGCAGGTGGAAACCCCGCAGCTCATCATCGGCGCCGACGGAACCTCGCCGGTGGCGCAGCTCCCCCACGTAGTTCCGGGCCGCATCAGCGCCCTGCACTACGGGACCTACGACTACAGCGCTTCGCTGGGTATCTCCGCGGAATACCAGTCCATGGAGCACCCGGTGGCCGACTTCGCCAAGGAAGTCATGCAGCTTGCTGTCGCCGGCACGGGCATCCGCCTCTCCGATGGCTCCACCAACATCATCCCCGTGGGCGATGGTGTTGAGGATGCCTGGAAGCTGCACGGCCGGTTGGTGCGTCGATCCCTGGAAAACGGCTACTACCAAGGGTGGGACCTCCACGCCGCCCAGCTCCCCAGCCGTTTCTCGGCGTCGTACGCTTTCTACCGCGAAGGCCTGCCGGCTGCGGCACTGCGCCTCCGTAACTACGTGGAGCGCACCGAAGGCGGCGTCATGGACGAGCCCGCCACGGCCCGCGCCCTTGCCGGCTTCGTCCTCCGCGGCGTCCAGTGCGGCGCAGTGGGGACCGACGAGGTCAAGGCGCTTGCCGGCGTCGAACTTTCACAGCTGACCGCACTGGCGCACCCGCGGCTCGCGCAACCAACTTCGCACTGATAGGAGCATTTCGCATGGGCAAGTACTACTACCCGCAGGGCGGCCTGCCGCCGCAGACGCAACTGACCACCGAGCGGGCCATTGTCACCGAGGCTTACACGGTGATCCCCAAGGGCGTCATGACGGACATCGTCACCAGCAACCTGCCGGGCTTCTCCAACACGCGGTCGTGGATCATCGCGAGGCCGATCTCCGGGTTCGCCACCACGTTCTCGCAGCTGATCGTGGAGATCGCGCCGGGCGGCGGGGCTCCCAAGGCCGAGTTCGAGTCCGGCGTCGAAGGCGTCATCTTCGTTACCAAGGGCCAGGTCAACCTGACCCTCGACGGCGAACTGCACCACCTCGAAGAGGGCGGCTACGCCTACCTCGCTGCCGGTTCAGAGTGGGGCTTGGAGAACGTGTCCGACGACATCGTTTCCTTCCACTGGATCCGCAAGGCCTACGAACGCCTTGAAGGTTTCGAAGCCAAGTCCTTCGTCACCAACGAGAAGGACGTGGAGCCCACCTCCATGCCGGACACCGACGACGTCTGGAAGACCACGCGTTTCACGGACTCCAGCGACCTCGCCCACGACATGCAGGTCAACATCGTCACCTTCCAGCCCGGCGGTGTGATCCCCTTCCCGGAGACGCACGTCATGGAGCACGGCCTGTACGTCCTTGAGGGCAAGGCCATGTACTTGCTCAACAACGACTGGGTTGAGGTGGAGGCCGGCGACTTCATGTGGCTGCGCGCGTTCTGCCCGCAGGCTTGCTACGCAGGTGGTCCGGGCGAGTTCCGTTACCTGCTGTACAAGGACATGAACCGCCAGGTGAAGCTCACCTAGTCTTTGCTTCTGCTTGTCCCGGGATCGCCGGAAAGCTGCCAGTTCGCTGGGAGCCTTCCGGCGATTTCGCGTTTCTCCGGCGAACTCAGCGGCGGCGGCCTATGGCGAATCCCGCCCAGAAGGCGAGGACCAGCAGGCCAAGGCCCGCGATGCCCAGGCCAAGCTGCGTCCCTTTACTCACGAATGAACCGTTGTCCCCCACGAACACCTCGTTGCTGAGTGGCGCGTAGGCAAACCACCCGACGTTCGTCTCCAGGTTGCTCCACGCCACGATGACCCCGGCGACCACCGCGATCAGTCCCAGCAAAGGCACGACGACGGTCGCCAGTTTGCGGGCAGGCCGCGGTGTGTTGTGTTCCCCGGCTGCGTTGTGTTCCCCCATGCGGCCGAGTCTAACCTGCGCGTCCTTACCCAACTGAGTCGCAGTTCAGGCCGTTTTGAGGGCTCAGAACGGCCTTAACTGCGACCTACTTGGGTTTCCCGGGGCCGCCCGCGATTCTGTACGACTCCTGCAGCAGCTCATCCAGCTCATCCACGTCGATTCGCTCGAGCCGGATCAGCATGAGTTGCGGGGATTGGTCGTGATGCGGGGTCCAGAAGAAGGTGTCAGGTTCCATGGCTGCGAGCGCTTCGCGTTCATCGGTTTTGACGGTGCCCACGCCTTCTTCCCAGATGCGGGCCATGAGCGTCTTGGCGAACCATGCCGGCTGTCCCCAGCTGGGACGCTCCTCACCCCGGGCATTCCAAGGCAGATGCGGCGGACATCGTCTTCTGTGGCCATGGGTTCACTGTGGCACCGTCAGGCCGGCTGCGACAAGACATGCCGGGCACCCGCCGCTACGCTGGGCCCATGTTGACTATCGGCAGCACCGTCCTGGGCGTCAATGACATGGCCCGGGCCACCTCGTTCTGGCATGGAGCCCTGGGCTACGTCCCCCGGGAGCCCGGCGATGACACGTGGGTGATCCTGGTACCGGCGTCCGGCTCCGGTCCCCAGCTTGCCCTCATGCTGAGTGAAACACCCGTGCAGGAGCATCCCCGCACACATCTGGATCTCTACGCGGATGACCAGGCAGCCAAAGTCGAGAGGCTCATCGGGCTCGGCGCCCACCACGTGGACTGGGACCTGTATCCCGAGGACCCGGATTTCGTGGTGCTCGCGGACCCTGACGGCAACCGCTTCTGCGTGATCGACAAGAGTCCGCGGTAGTACCGGCGTCGAGGGCTATTTACCCATCCCCAGTGTCAGTCCCTCGGTCAAGCGTCGACCCAACCATACGTAGATGATCAGCATCGGCAGGACTACGATCACGAGGCCGGCAAACAGCCCACCCCAGTCAGCGCCCGAGTAAGTCTGCTGCTGCACGAAGGAAATCAAGGCTACGGGCAGGGTGTATTTCTCGGTGGATTGAAGGAGCGTCAAGGCCAAAAGGGTTTCATTCCAGTGCGAGATGACCTGGAGGATGAACGCGGTCAGGATGCCACCCTTTGCCAGTGGCAACGTGATGCGCCAGAACGTCCCGAATGCGGTGGTCCCGTCAAGTGCCGCGGCCTCTTCCATTTCCAAGGGAAGGGAACGGAAGAACGCGGTCAGCAGGAAGACCGTGAAGGGCATGGAGACACCGATATACACCAGGTTCAAGCCGATGATGCTGTCCGTCAGGTACACCTTGTTCAGCATGACGAAGAGTGGAATCAGGATGACCTGCGCGGGAATGCCCAAACCCAGGATGAAGTACAGGCTCAAGCCCCGGGTCAGCCTGTTGTCCACCCGGCTCAGGTAGTAAGCGCACGGCGCGGCGATGGCAACGGTCAGGACCGAGGACACCACCGTGGTCAGCAGGCTGTTCCATGTGGCCACCGCGAAGTCTCCCACCGTCCAGGCCCGGACGAAGTTGCCGAAGTCCAAGGACGACGGCACGCCCCATGGGTCATCAAGAATGGCACGTGTGTCCCGGAATGCCTGGGCCACCATCCACACCAGTGCCGCGATACTGATCGCGACCACCAACCACAGCAGACCCACCCCGATGCCACGGACTACGCTGCGCTCGCCACGCAGCGCAGGACTGACGCCCCGGCGTCCCCGCCTGCGGGTGGAAGCCATGGGTCCCGGCAATTTGTATTCGCTCATGACATTTCCTTTAGAACTCGACGGCGTCGCGACGCATTGCGCGGCGCAGCAGGACAACCAAGATGGAGATCAGCGCCAGGGACAGCACGGCAGAGGCCGTTGCGGCTCCATAGGCCGGCGTTGACTGTCCGGAGAAAGCGTTGACGTAGGTGTAGACGGCGGCCGTCCAGCTCTGGGTTGGCGGCACCCCGGCCCCGGAACTTCCACCGAAGACCCAGACGATCTCGAAGATCTTCACCGACGAGATGGTCCACAGCACAGCACATGTACCGAAGACGTCCCAGGTCAGCGGGAGGATGACATACCGCAGCCTCTGGAATGCGGTGGCCCCTGCCAGGGCACAGTCCTCGTAGTAGTAAGGCGGAATACGGTCGACGCCGGCCATCAGGATGGTGGTGAAGTAACCGGTGGTAGTGCAGACCAGCGTGACCATGATGAGCGGGAAGATATTGTCCTGCGCCAGCCACTTTGGCGGATCCGTCACACCAAGAGGTGCCAGGATGCTGTTCACCATGCCGCCCGGGTTGAAGATGAAGCCTGCCAGCACGCCGAACACGAGCGCGTTGATGAGGTGGGGGAAGAAGATGACGTTACGGACCACCTTTTTCCCCGCCATGTCCCTAAGGACGAGTGTCATGGCAAAGGCGAGGACGAAGATTGCGGCCCCCACGACAAACAGCAGCAGCAACGTGTTGCCGAACGATGACAGGAACAGCGGGTCCCGGAAGATCCGGCCGTAATTGTCCAGTCCCACGAATTTCATGGGTCCGGAACCCGCCCACTTATGGAGGCTGATCCATACCGCGCCCAGGGCGGGAACGATGAAGAGGACGGTGTACAAGACGAATGCCGGACCTACGAAGGGAATCAGCAGTTTCTTGCGCTGCACGTCAATGGAACTGCCCTGCCGGCGGCCGTGAGCTGATGCCCTCGTGGCCACCGGATTGTGCGAGGCAGGATTCTGTAGTGTCACTTTCCCGGCGCGGGGCTCTTTCAGACCCAGGGACATCAGCCGTTGTCCTTCCAGTACTGGATCTGGGCTTCCTTCATCTTGCCCACGAAGTCCTTGGCCGTGGTCTTTCCGAGGAACAGTTCATCGTCCCTGGGGAAGAAGACCTTCTCGATGTAGCCGGGGAACGTCACGCCGTCGTTCTGCAGGTGGGTGGCCGGAGCGGCGTCGATGGCAGCTTTGACGCTTGCGACGGCGGGATCCACCGGCGCGTCCGACCTCACGGGCAGGACTTTGGCTTCCGTTCCCAGGGCGTTCTGGTACTTGGCGCCGAGCAGGAATGCCGCGAGTCGCTGCGCGGGGGCCTGGTTCTGCGATTTCGCAGGTACTGCAAAGCCGATGAAGTCCACCCGGGCACTGGCCGGCTTGTCGTCGATGGCCGGGAACTGGAAGGAGGAGTATTCGAAGCCGGGGGCGGCGTACGAGCCCGTTTCGGTAGGCGTCCAGGAACCGTTGAGGATCAGGGCTGCGTCGCGGTTTGCCCAAAGTTGCTGTTGCGCCGGGAACTTGCTCGCGTTGTAGCCACTGTTCAGGTACCCGCCCTTGACCAGGGTTTCCACCTTCCCTGCCGCTTCAAGGACAGCGGGATCGTCCCATCCTTCACCGGACTTGTCTTCAGCAAGGGCCTTGAAACTTCCTGCTCCCTTGAGCCGGAGCAGGGCCGTGACGAACCACGTGGAGTTGTAGCCGGCGATGTCACCGTCCGCAGCGATGGGAGCCGTTCCATCGGCCTTCAGCTTGTCCAAGACGTCAATGAATTCATCCCACGTAGCCGGCGGCTTCGCCTTAAGCTCCGGGTGCTTCGCAGCATCGAACCAGATGCCATCTGAACTGATGCTGTAGGGCACCATCCAAGGCTGTCCGTCTTCGCCCTTGAAGACGCCGTTGCTGGTGAACTTCTCCGGGATCAGCGAACTGACTGCTTTGCCGTCTACCTCGTATGAGTACACGGATGTCAGTGGGCTCGCCTGGCCGGTTTCCCCGATCACGGGCGCCAGCTTTGCGAACGTACCGTCCACCAGGTCCGGAACGTTGTTGGTGTTCAGCGCAGGCACCAGCTTTTCGGTGTTGCTGCGGCCCTGCCATTGGACACTGACCTTGGCTCCGGTTTCCTTTTCGAAGTCTGCAATGGCCGTGGCGATGACCTTCTGTTGGGGCTCGCCGTCCTTCCACATCGACCAGTAGTTGACGGTCTGGCCCGAGATGGAACCGGAGATATCCACGGCTTCGACGGCAGGAGAGGCATCGGTGGATCCGCCGCAAGCAGTGGCGGACAAAGCAAGGGCTGCACCCACCAGGGCGGCCAGCGGGCGAAGATGACGGGCTGTTTTGCCCATGGGGATCACCTTTCGAGTGAGGGGAACCAGCCGGATGCGGTTCAGTGAGACGACTCTCACAGCCCCCGAAAGCAGGATTCAATGAGTATTTTGGAAACTTTCGATGGGCGCCCGGCATCCCTTGCGAACGACAGGTTGGTTCGGCCGAATTAGGCATTTATTCCTCTTTTCAGACTGCCCAACAATCGAGGGGACCTGCGCGGTGTTCCGATCAAACGAGCCCGCGCTTCGCTCCGAGCTAAAGAGGGAAATTGATACGACTTGGAATCATTGGCGCAGGCGCCGTGGCACACTTCCATGCAGCATCCGCAGCGCGGATCAGCAATGTGGAATTGGCCGCCGTCTGCGACCTGCGGGATGAAGCCGCAGAGAGGGTCGCATCGCCATGGGGGGCTTCCGTCTATACCGACTACGCGGTGATGTTCCGTGAGGCCGGCCTGCACGCCGTCATCATTAATACCCCGCATGCACTGCACCTCGAGATGGTGGTGGCCGCAGCAGACCACGGGTTGCACGTGCTGGTGGAAAAGCCCATGGCCACCACCGTGGCCGACTGTGATCGCATGATCCGTGCCTGTGAGGAGGCCGGGGTGTCCTTGGTGATCGGCCAGATTCAGCATTTCCTTCCAGAGAAGCTGGCGGCCGAGGACGTGCTGGCCTGCGGAGAACTTGGCCGGGTCCTGATGATCCGCGACTACAGGACTACCGATTACCGTCCCGGGAGCCGTCCGGATTGGTTCTTCAGCGAGGCCATGGCTGGTGGTGGCGCCCTCATGAATATCGGCGGCCACTGCCTTGACCGCTCCATCTGGTTTGGTGGCGCCGCAGTTGGATCGTTGAACGCCTCCACCCTCAAGCGCTTCGGTGTTCCCGTAGAAACCGACGGCGCCATTGCACTGACGCTCAGGAACGGGGTCCATGTCAGCATCTCGGTGGTGTCCGATGCTGCCCAACGCATGGACGAGGTCCTTATCGTGTGCGAGCACGGCACCATCTCCTGCAGCCCGCACAACGGAACGTTGGTTCGCTGCAACGGCACCACCCGCACGGTGTGGGAGCCGCAGCCGGAGGACATCCAAGAGGGCTTCTTCCTGCAGTTGCAGGATTTCATCAGAGTGCTCGACGGTGGCGCACCCAAAGTCAGCGTTGAGCACGCCCGCCACATCGTCGAGGTAATCCTGGCTTCCTACCAGGCTGCCAGGACCGGGGGGCCGGTGGAGCTTGCAGAAACCGGCAACAGCATCAGCGCCGGACGCGCCCTGACCGAAGTCAGCTAGGAAGAACTTCAGTTGCGTTCGTGCCGCCGGCAGCGTCCGTGCCATCCCAGTTGGGTTGGGTGAAGGCCCCCAGCGGGTCCCCCAGCACGGACGCAGCCTGGCCTGCGCCTGCCACCGGAAGCCAGCTCCCGTCGAGCCCCGGCACAGCGTGGCGCTGGAACCAGTCCTGAAGTTGGGCACGCATGCCGGCCACCCGAGGGGAATGCGCCGGCCGATCCACGAGGTTGAGGCGTTCGTCCGGGTCGGCCACGAGATCGTAGAGTTCATGCGGTCCGTGCGGATACCGGTGCACGTATTTCCAGTCAGTGCTGCGGATCATCCGGACCGGACCGTATTCGTCGTAGACCACGACTGCGCGTTCCCCGGCAGCGGCCGCCTGCCCGCCGTCGTCGGGATTCCCACCGCTGGCATTCCCTGCTGGGTCCGGCAGCGCGCGCAACAGCTCCGCGAAGGACTGCCCCGGCCCGCGCTCGAAGGGACGGCAGTCCAGGCCTGCGAGCTCCAGCACTGTGGCGGCTACGTCATAAGCCGACAACAACTCCGTCAGCACCAGCCCCTGCTGGACTCTGCCCGGGAGCGCGAAGATCGCTGGAACCTTGACGGAGGAGTCGTAGACGTTCTGTGGGAACGTCCCGTTGCCCTTCCCCCAAATGCCGTGATGGCCGCAATTGAAGCCGTTGTCGCTGCTGAAGACCACCAGGGTGTTGTCCCGGATCCCGAGTTCCTCCAGCCGGCTGAGGACCACGCCGATCCCGGCATCCATGGCACTGACCGCAGCAAAGTATCCCACCAACGCGGCCTGTACGTCCGCCTCGCCGCCGATTGGCACACCCTCCACGGTGGGAGTCCAAGGGTGCCTTGCCTCCTGCGGGCAGCTGGCAAACATGCAGTCGCTGTAGAGCTCCTCGACCTCCGGCGGGTGTTGCCCCTTCCATGGTTTATGGGGGGCCGTGTAATTAAGCGCCAGGAAGAAGGGCGCCTGCTCCAGCGAAGCTTGGGTGATGAAATCCACCGCATCGCTGGTAATCGCGTCCGTCAAGTATTCGGTGACCGGTTCCCGGTGGCTGGCACCGCCGTCGAACCTGTACATCACCGAACGGTCATAGGGGCTGCCGCCGCCCTCCAGAGCGAACCAGTGACTGAAGCCCTTCCGGGGAACATCGTTGGCCCCAAGGTGCCATTTGCCGGACAAACCCAGGCGATACCCTGCGTCGGCGAGGTCATCCGTGAACAGGCGTTGCCCCTGCAGGTAATCGACGGCCTCCGGTCCCGTTTCAACGCCGGCCAAGTAGTCATGGACGCCGTGCCGCGAGGGGATCTCCCCGGTCATCAGGCTGGCGCGCGCTGGTGAGCAGACGGGCGAGACGCAGAAGAAGTTCTCCAAGCGCGTTCCACGGGCAGCGAGGGCATCCAGGTGTGGGGTGTGGATCTCGGTGTTTCCCGCGCAACCCAATGCCCATGCACCTTGGTCGTCGCTGAGGATGAAGAGAATATTTGGCTTTTTGTTGTACACCCTCCATTGCTACGCAGGGCGAAGGCAAGGAATCAATGAGCATTCCCGAACAGCACGAAAATACTCACAAGTGGAGGAAAATACTCTCTAAATACTCTCTCATCGGTGGTGCATGATAAGAGAAATTGTCTGTCCACAGGTGGAGATGGATCGTGCCAAAGAGGAAACAGGAACCGCAAGCGGACTCCGGTGCCACAGCACTTCGGGACACGGCAAAGGCCAATTTGAAGTTCCAGGACCTGAGTGACGACCTTCGCAGGGACATCATCGCCGGAACGTGGGCGGTGGGGACGAAACTTCCCACCGAGCAGCAACTGGCAGCAGAGACCGGGCTCTCCCTGACCACGGTGCGTCGGGCCTTCGAGGACCTTGTGGGCAAAGGGCTCGTGGTCCGGCGGCAAGGTGCAGGCAGCTTCGTCGCAGCACCCCAGCGTGCGCAGAAGCGCTCCCGTTTTGTCATCGGAGTCCTTCTCCCGGACACCCAGCTTTATTACCCGCGCGTTCTTCAGGGGATCGAGGAACATCTCTCCGCCCGCGGTGCAAGCCTGCAGTTGTCCACGTACCACTACGACTTCACCCGCGAGAACGCCAGCATCCAATTCCTCCTGGACGCCGGAGTGGATGGCCTCATCCTGGTGCCAACGCTGACCGGTTTGGCCAACCCCCAGCAGCGCGTTGCCGAGCTCATGGCCTTGCCCGTGCCGGTTGTCCTCCTGGAGCGGAGCCTGGACGATTTGGGGCCGGGAGACTTAACAGAGCACGTCTGCTCGGATCACCAAGGCGGAGCGTACGACGCCGTCATGCACCTTCACGGCTTGGGTCACCAAAAGATTGGGCTGCTCACGCGGGCGAATGAGGCCGCACGCAGCAGCAACCCAACTCAGGCGGCCGTCATCGCAGGGTACGAAGCCGCCATCGCTGCGTTGGGATTGGACGCCCATGGGAACCACCAGATGGCATTCAGCGCGACCAAGCCGGAATGGGAAGCCGATCAGGCGGAGCACATGTTCGAGTTGCTGGCAGGAAGTGGCGCCACAGCGGCCTTGGTCTTCGGAGACCGGGAAGCGGCTTTGCTGGAAGGAGCGGCGTCCAGGCACGGGGTTCGGGTGCCGGAGGATCTTGCCCTGGTTTCTTACGACGACGAAATGGCCGACCTCGCCCGGATACCACTCACGGCGGTCTCTCCGGCCAAGCACAGACTGGGCGTCATGGCGGCCGATGTCCTGTTGCGTCGTCTGACCGAAGGTGACGCGTGCCCGCTGTACCAAATCAGGCTCCGGCCACGCATTGTTGTCCGTGATTCGTGTGGGTCCAAGTTGGTCAGCCACCTCTAGCCCGTTGTGAGGCCAGCTCTGCATCCTTCCAGGGCCAAATGGCGCGCAGAACGGGCCTCACAACGAGGGTCTATCGGCGGAGCTTGATGAGCTTTGTCTGGCCGCTGAGTCCGGCGGTATCCAACGTCAGGGTGGTCTGGCCCGCAGCGTTTGTCCCCAGTGTGCCGGCACCTTCCAACACGCTGGACCACGTGCCCTCGGGCAGGGTCAATGTGAGGGTGGCAGCCTTTTGTGTTGGCTCGCTGACAGCCAGGTTGAGGACGTTGCCGTGCCTCGAGAACACCACACAGGCAGCTCCGGATGCACCCAAGTCCCCTGCTGTCCCGGGCTTCCAGAACGTAGCTGCCGTGGTCTTCGCGGTCTTGAACTCCACGGATTGCGCAGTGGCATCGTTGCGGATCACCCTGTATTTGTTTCCCTCCACCAGTTCTTGGGTCAGGTTTAGTGATGCGCCTGGTGCCACCAAATACGCATACCTGCCCGCGGAAGATCCGGCGCCATGGTCTATGTAGAGCGTGGCGAAGTTACGCTGATGGACCGTGGCACTGCCGTTGACGTTGACTCCAGCCCAACTGCCTGATCGGGTTTCCCGGAGCACATGAAGTGGAGAATCGTCCAGCATGGCGTAGCCCCCAAAACCTTCCAAATGTACCCAGCGCCCATCGCCCAGCACCTCAGCGCTGCCAGCTGATCCGGCGATGGTGCCTGCCGTCGTCGTGAGTGCATTGCTGCCCTGGTGCAGGTTGCGGTGGTCCACGATGGTTTCCACGCGTGCGCCGGACCCAGTGCTGATGTCCGCGCCAAGGCAGATGGTAACGTCGCCGCTGACAAACCAGGACTTCCGTGCGGACAGGCCCGTGCGGCCCGGCCCCACCAGATGCTGTCCGACGGCGGCCACCTCGCCCAGCGCGGTGGCCCCGCTCCATTCATTGGCCGGGACCGCAGCGCCCCATTCACCCTCCACCTTGTCCGGCAAGGGCGTGGTGTCCACGGTGGTGCCGGGGAGTCGGTTGTAGTTGGCCGTGGCCCAGAACGCGTCATCGTACTGGGCGAGGTCGGACGTGTAGAAGTAGGTCATGCCGGAACCCGTGTGATAGCCGCGGTTATTCTCTCCATTGCCGCACTCGTACCAGGCAATGCGATTGCTGGACATGGAGAGCGACAATGCCCATCCGGGTCCCCGGTGCATGGTGCGGTCCATCGCCGGGAAGAGCCTGTGGCCTGCCTGTTCTGCAAGAGGAGCAATGCCCATGGCTTGGAGCTCCTTCACCAGTGCCGTCCTGGGCAGGCTGGCTGCCGTCAGGATCGGGCGGTAGGTATTACGCGCAATCCAGCCCGCGCATAATCCCCTCCAGCGGGTGGCGGTAGCCGGATCCATGGCCCGGGCCAGGAGCAGGATGGCCTCGATGGCCGACGCCCCCAGGTCGTAACCCGTGTTGGCCTCCCGGCTGATGCTTCTGCCGCGAACAGAATCGGCCATGGCTCCGTTGATCATGACGGGAGCAAACGAACCCTCGACGGCGTCGAAGAAGATGCTGCGCGACGGGTCGGAAACCTCGAACGCCGTGCCTCCCAGCGCCGAGAACAACTTGGACAATCCGGTGAGGAGGACTACACCGTAGGAGCCCGTGTACGGGGTGGTGCTGTGTTGGATGAATGAACCATCGTGGAAGATTCCGTCCCCACTGGTGACGTACTGCCATACCTGGCTGAGTCCGGCGACTGCGTGGTTGAGTTTGGCCGGATCTTCGCCGGCCAAGGACCGGACGATGATTCCCTGGCACAGGTCCACCCTGTTGGCCCCCACAGACGTGATCTTTCCGCGCTTGGGTGGGAACTGCAGCCAAGGGTCGGGCACAAAGTGGTCAATCGCCGCACAGTAGGCAGTACGCTCGTCGGCGGACAGTTCCGCGTGCAGGAGCACCATGGCGTCCGCGAGTGCACGGGGTACACCGATTTCCCACGACCACCAGTTCCCAACTTCTTCCCGGGCGTCGTTGTAGCAGAGGGTGTTGGCGTCTGCGAGGCCGGCTTTGATGTCTGCCAGCACTGAAGCGTCCCCGAACACCGCCGTTGTTGGTGTTGCCCAGGCCGTAGCGAGCTGTGACAGGCGCGTGTACGTGGTGACCATTTCGGCGTCCTTGGCGAAGGACAAGTCAGTGAAGACCGACGTTCGGCCTGGAGCCCGGTTGAGTTTTGCCAAGGAGTCGGCAGCCTTGTTATTGACGGCAGTGACCGCTTTGGCGAAGTCCGGATCGCCCGCTTGGATGACATTGCGGCCTGTGATCTGGTCCACCCAACGGCTTCGCAACGCTGCGAACTCCGAGGCATCCGGTTCGGTTTCGGCCCACGCGTTCTGGGCGAACATCGAACTGACCATTGCTGCCAGGGACAGGGCACCGGCGCCCTGAAGAAGGGTCCTGCGAGGGAATTGAAGTGACAAGGAGTTGCTCCTAACACTCGTGGCTGGACAGGTTCCGGCGTCTTTCGCCGGGTCCGCCACTGGCTTGGGTTGAAGTCAACGCGAGGTGGAAGAGAGGAATAAAGCAGTACCGGTTTCCGCATCTGGAGGTGGAGTCCCAATTCCCTCAGACCCCTTCTGTAGAGTGCTCCCCATGGATGACAAAGCGATGTTGCTCGGCTATTTGCGGCTCCGGAGGGCGGACCTGCTCGGAAAGGTGGAGAACCTCAGCGAGTACGACGCCAGGCGGCCCTTGACCCCCACCGGCACCAACCTGTTGGGCTTGGTGAAGCACGTGGCCAGCGTGGAGCTGGACTATTTCGGGGTGACATTCGGGCGGCCCAGTGGCAGGGAGATGCCGTGGCTGGTGGAGGACGCCGAACCGGATTCCGATATGTGGGTCCCTGCAAGTGAGAGCAGGGAAGAGATCCTGGAACTGCACCACTTTTCGGCGAAGCACAGCGATGAGACCATCGAGTCCCTTCCCTTGGATGCGCTGGGCGTTGTGCCATGGTGGTCGGAGGAGAAGAAGAAGGTGACCCTCCACCAAATACTTGTCCACATGTGCGTGGAAACCGCCAGGCATGCCGGGCATGCGGACATCATCAGGGAGCTCATCGACGGCTCCGCAGGCCAAAGGCCGGGCGATCCCAACATCCCAAGCCGCAACTCCGAGGAATGGGCAGCCCACCGGTACCGCATCGAGGAAGCAGCAAGGGAAGCCGACCGCCGCCACTTCTGAACCTTCACAGCCCACGCATATGAAGGGCAAACCTCCGGCGTAGCCTCCCTCCGTAGAAATGAGGAATGACTCCTCCACAGACCAAGAACCGTAAGGGCAGCCGGACCCGGCGCGCCGTCGTCTCCGCCGTTCTGGCGGTCACTCTCTCTGCCGGGGGTGCCGCCGCCTGGGCCCTGGACCGCTTCGTCATTCCGCACGCAGAGATCACCAACGTCTCCGAGTACGAGGCAAGCCAGGCCGGCACTACGACAAACAGCGCGACGGAGGGGACTTCGGGTGACACCGGCGTCACCGTCTCCACGGTGACCACCGGCAGCGGTGACGACACCGTGACGTACTACGTTGCCGACGTCGTGCTTGATGATGCCACCACGCTGAAGTCGGCGTTCGCCGAGGACACCTATGGCGAGAACATTACGGAGACAACGTCCGCGATCGCCGAGGACCATAACGCCATCTTCGCCATCAATGGCGACTACTACGGCTTCCGGGACACGGGCATTGTGATCCGCAACGGCGTGGTGTACCGCGACGAGGGAGCGCGGCAGGGCCTGGCGTTCTACAAGGACGGCACCGTCAAGGTCTACGACGAGACCGCCACCACCGCTGACCAGCTGATCGCGGACGGGGTGTGGAACACCCTCTCCTTCGGCCCCTCACTGCTGGACAACGGTGAAATCGCCTCGGGCATCGAGGACGTGGAAGTAGATACCAACTTCGGCAACCACTCCATCCAGGGCGAGCAGCCGCGCACCGCCGTCGGCGTCATTGACGAGAACCATCTGGTGTTCGTGGTGGTGGACGGCCGCAGCCCCGGCTACAGCGCCGGTGTCACCATGACCGGCCTCGCGGAAATCATGAAGGACCTTGGCGCCACCACCGCGTACAACATCGACGGCGGCGGCTCGTCCACCATGTATTTCAATGGCTCCCTGGTGAACAACCCGCTCGGCGATAACAAAGAGCGCGGCACCTCCGACATCCTCTACATCGCCGAGTCATGATCATCCTGATACCGGCCTACGAGCCGGACCACCAGCTCATCAACCTCATCCGGAAACTCCAGGAAGCGGACCCGTGGCTGACCATTGTGGTGGTGGACGACGGCTCTGGACCGGACTACCTAAAGACGTTCGACGACGTTGCCCGGCTGGGGTGCCATGTGCTCAGTTACGCGGTGAATGGTGGCAAGGGCCACGCGCTCAAGAGCGGATTCTCCTTCATCGCGGAGTGCTTCCCGGGCCACGACGTTGTGTGTGCCGACAGCGACGGACAGCACGGCGTGGCCGACATTCTTGCCGTGGCGGACCGGGTCCGGAGCGTGACCGGCGCAATGGTGCTCGGTTGCAGGAATTTCTCCGGGAATGTCCCTGCCCGCAGCAAGTTTGGCAACACGGTGACCCGTGGCCTGTTCAGGATGGCGACAGGTCAAAGGATCCCGGACACCCAGACCGGGCTGCGTGGCTACCGGGCTGACATGCTCCCGTGGCTTGTGACGGTCCGCGGCCAGCGCTATGAGTACGAGCTCAATCTGTTGCTTGAGGCGAAACGGGCCGGCTATGGCATTGAATGTGTGGAGATTGCCACGGTCTACCTGGACCACAACCTGGGATCGCATTTCAGGCCTGTGGCCGACTCCCTCAGGATCTACGCCCCGCTGCTGAAGTTCCTCGGCTCGTCGCTGTCCGCATTCGTGGTGGACCTGGTGATGTTCCTGCTCCTCAGCGCGTTCACGGATTCGCTGCTGGTGGCCGTGGCGGGAGCCCGCCTGGTTAGTGCGTCCGTGAACTTCCTGGTCAATCGACGCCTGGTCTTTGAGCACGGCAGGGACACCTCGTTCCGTGCCGCGGCTACCGGCTATGTGGCCTTGGTAGTTGCTCTCTTATCCGTCAATTACGCCGCAATGTTGACTCTTACATCCTTGGCCGTTCCTGACGTGCTGGCCAAACTTGTCACCGAGGTGGCCCTGTTGGGTGTCAGCTATGCCGTACAGCAGCGCTTCCTCTTCGTCCGAAAAACCCGTGCCGCCTCAACGGAACCGGCCGCCACCGAAACACATATCCCAGCCTTGGTCCCGGCACAGTTTCAGCACAGCATGACCGGGAAAAGTGGAGACCAATCCCCCAAGAGATTCCGGAGTAACTGATGAACACCATCATCCTCATCGCAGCAGACCTCGCTGCCATCAGCATTTTGACGCTTGCCCTCTACCTCCGCCGCCACCGGCGCCGTGACCTGGTGGTCTCCTATCTGGGCATGAATGTTGGCGTCCTGGCAGTGGCCACGGCCTTGTCCGGTTCAGCTGCCGGTGTTGGCCTGGGATTGGGCTTGTTCGGTGTTCTCTCCATCATCCGGCTCCGGTCCACCGAACTGGCCCAACATGAGGTGGCCTACTACTTCTCGGCATTGGCCTTGGGGCTGATCGCGGGCATCGGGGTTGAGCCGCTCTGGCTGACCCTGGCCCTCATGGCGCTGGTCCTCCTGGTGATGTTCGTTGGCGACAACCCACGGGTACTGCCCGCCTATCGTCACCAGACCGTGGTCCTGGACCGGGCCATCAACAACGAGCCCGAGCTCTACGCCCGGCTGGAGGAAGTCCTCAGCGGCACCGTCCACTCGGCCACCATCCAGGAGCTGGACATGGTCAATGACAAAACAATCGTGGACGTCCGGTACGCGGTCCGGCCGCAGCAGCCGCGACACTCACAGCTCGGCTTCGACCAGCCCGCCGGTGCGCTCTCCCCTGCACCGCAGGAACTGCCGGCACACCACGCCCAGCCGGCCGTGCCCACCTCGGCAGGTGTAGCGTGAGCGGCGTCGACGCCCTACCGATCATGCCGCAACTGGGCGAGCTACCCGCCGTCGGACTTGAAGAACTCACCACGGAGGCCGCGCTGCTGACCCGGGTGGACCGCAAGTACCTGGTTCCGTCGGCTACGGCACGCACCATCCTCAGCACCTTCAGCACCGAGGCCCGGGTCCTGGAAATGAACGGGAACCGCACGTTCGCCTACGACTCCGTGTATTTCGATACCCCTTCGCTGGCCAGTTATATGCTGGCCGCCCATGGCAGGCGGCGGCGGTTCAAGATCCGCACGCGGACCTACGTGGACAGTGCTGTGAGCTTCCTCGAAGTGAAGACCGAAGGTGCCCGGGAGGCCACGGTCAAAGAACGGATCCCTTATGAGTTGTGCGACCGCGACCGGCTGACCGAGGAAGGGCTGGCCTATGTGAAGGAGACGTTGACCGCAGTGATGGGGGACGTGCACATCGGCCCCTTGGAGCCAGTGCTTTCTACACGCTACGACCGCACCACACTCTTCCTCCCCAAGTCAGGAAGCCGCGCGACCATCGATGCCGACGTCACCTGGCAGAGCCCGCATGGCCAACCGTGGATGCTGGACGACTCCGTGGTGATCGAGACGAAATCCGGCTCCGCTCCAGGCCCCTTGGACAGGCACTTGTGGGCGCACGGTGTCCGGCCGTGCCGCATCTCGAAGTTCGCCACCGGTATGGCCGCGCTCCATCCCGAGCTCCCGGCCAATCGTTGGAACCAAACCCTCCGGCGCAGGATGCCACTGCGCCCCCTCCACTGACTTTCCCTCCACAGACTTAGGAACCCACCATGCGCTCTTTCCGTACCGCCCTTTCCGTTGCCGCCGTCGCCTTGGCCGTATCGTTGGCAGGTTGCTCCACGGCCGCCACCAGCTCAACGTCCACCGGCACCACTGGCACGTCCACCACGACGACCACCACCCAGCATGCAGTCACCGCCGCCACCATCGAGGAAGACACACATTACGACAGCGACGACCTCACGTGGGACGCCGCAACTGAAGTGGCCATCAGCCTGGCCGACGGCGGCAGCAAAGTGACGTCGTCGTCCTCCACCGGCGTTGCGGTAGACGGCGACACCGTGACCATCAGCGCGGCTGGAACCTACCGGCTGAGCGGCTCGCTCAGCGACGGCCAAATCGTGGTGGCCGCGGGAGAGGAAGATACGGTGCGGATCATCCTGGACGGCGTGGAACTGGGCAACTCCGCGGGTTCGCCATTTGTGGTGCAGAGCGCGGACGAAGCAATCGTGTACTTGGACGACGGCAGCACCAACACGTTGACCGACGCCACCACCTACGCCGACCTGGGCGAAGACGCCCCCGACGCTGCGCTCTACTCCATGGCCGATCTCACCATCGCCGGGACCGGTTCCCTCACGGTCAACGGAAAATCCAATGACGGCATCGTGTCCAAGGACGGCTTGGTGATGGCTTCCGGCAAGGTCACCGTGGACGCTGTGGACGACGGCATCCGCGGCAAGGACTACACAGTCCTGCTGGACGGCGCCTACCAGGTGACCGCGGGGGGCGACGGAGTAAAGGCGGACAACGAGACGGACGAAGGCCGCGGTTGGTTGCTGGTCAGTGGCGGCTCACTGACCGTCAACGCAGGCGACGACGGAGTGAAGGCCTTCAACGCCCTCACCGTCTCCGGCGGGACCGTCACCGTAGCCGAGTCGGAGGAAGGCCTGGAGGCACAGCACATCGCCATCTCCGGCGGCGACGTCACGGTCACCGCGAACGACGACGGCGTGAACGCCTCGGGCGGTTCGTCCACCTCCGCGTCGACCGACGCTGACGCTGACGCGGGCGCCGGCGCGGGTATGGGCGGACCGGGTGGTGGCGGCATGGGCGGCGGAGAGATGGCAGCCGGTGACTACACCGTGGAGGTGTCCGGCGGAACGCTGACCATCAACTCCGAGGGCGACGGTCTGGACTCCAACGGCAGTGCCACCATTTCGGGCGGCACCGTAGTGGTCAACGGTCCCACCAACGACGGCAACGGCGCACTGGACGTGAACGGCGAGCTGGTAGTCACCGGCGGAACCGTGGCGGCAGCAGGCAGCGCAGGCATGGTGGTCACTCCGGGGAGCTCGTCCACGCAGTCCGGCGTGCAGCTGACCTTCGACTCGTCGGTATCCGTCGGCACTCCGGTGCACATTGTGGACTCCTCCGGTGCCGTGGTTGCCACGTTCGTGACCACCAAGACCACCGCGTCCTTGGTGTTCTCTTCCCCGGCCATCACGGATGGCGAAACCTACACGGTGTACACCGGGGGCAACGCCGACGCGAAGGCCGGGGTGACCACTGGTTCCACCGATGGAGCTGAGGAACAGGGCACAGTGACGGCGGGCCAGTACACCCAGGCACAAGGCCCGGGCGGCGGTGGCGGCCGCCGGTAAGCCTGAGGGCACGTTTGACCCAATGAGCGGGGCGGAGCTCGGATCCGCCCCGCCCATTGCCGTGCTTTCCCGTCGGGCGCTGTTGGGTGCGCCCAGCACGAGGTTGGCCGCCCCTGCAAGCCTCCCCCACAAACTTGATGCGAACTTGAGCCAAACGAAAAGGTTCCTTGATATAGCGGCGCCACGCTGGAATCAGTCGGAACACCAATACCGAGGGGTTTCGGCAACGAATCTCAAGTATGAAAGACATCGATGTGGGGGACGCAATGGAGCAGTCATCAGCACTCAGTGAGGTAGTTGCCGTCAAGGGCATCATCCAGGATCAACACCCCGTGGATTTCTACGCGCTGGGCGTCGCTGGATGCATCGACCGGCTGGCCGCGCCTCTCCGCCGCACCGGCGTCACCGTGCACTGGCACACCCCGCACCACGGCATCGAGATCTCGTCGAAGGCCGCCGCCCTCCTCTATCACGTGGCGCAGGAGACCTTCAGCAACACCCTCAATTACGCCGACGCCAGCCAGCTCACCGTCCGCCTCAACGCCGTCTACCACGGCATCCAGCTGACCATCACGGACGACGGCGCCGGTTTTGAAATCCACGCCTCGCCCAGCGGCCGGCGGCACGGTTTCGGCCTGCTGCTGATGTCCATCGCAGTGCACGACGCCGGCGGGACAGTAGACATCGACTCTGCACTTGGGCGGGGCACCAGCGTGAGGGTCACGCTGCCGCTGGATTGAGTCCGATTTGGGACCTTATTTGGGCTCCCAGCCATGGCCCAACCGCGTTGCCGGACGTATTCTGTAGCTACTTTTCAGCCTGACATCCCGACGGATTGGCACGAAAATGGCGCGCAACAAGGGTCCAAAGATCGGTCTCGGCAAGGTCCTCCTGAGGGTCTTCGGGTACTTCCTGGTGAGTATCCTCTGCGGCGTATTGATCTGCGGGCTGGTGGTCCCCGTGGTGGCATTCACCAGCACCACTGTGGGCGGGTCGATCGGGTTCTACGAGGACCTGCCGAGCGAACTGAACGTCGATTCCCCCTCCCTTTCCAGCACCGTGGTCTCCGCGGACGGCCAACACATCGCCACGTTCTACGCAGAAAACCGGGTCAAGGTTCCCCTGGAGGAGATGTCGCCGTTCATCCGGGAAGCCATCGTGGCGATCGAAGACAGCCGCTTTTACGATCACGCCGGCGTAGACGCACAGGGCATCATCCGGGCGTTGAGCTCCAACCTGACCAAAGGCACACGGCAAGGGGCATCCACGCTGACGCAGCAATACGTCACCAACGTGCTCAACGAGTCGCGGCTGTCCGAGGGGCGTCCTGAAGACGTGGTGCTCAGCGGCCAGAAGACCATGGGAGACAAACTCCGCGAGGTCAAACTCGCCCTCGAGTTGGAGAAGCGGTTCAACAAGGAACAGATCCTTGAGGGGTACCTGAACATCGTGTTCTTCAACCGGGACGCCTACGGCATTGAAGCCGCATCACGATACTTCTTCAGCACCTCCGCGAAAGACCTGACCTTGCCACAGGCCGCGCTCCTTGCCGGCCTGGTCAACGGGCCCAGCATTTACGACCCCACCGTGGACCCGGATGCGGCGTTGAGCCGGCGAAACCTCGTCCTGGACCGGATGCTGGAACAGGGCATGATCACCGCAGTAGACCACGGCGTGGCAGCCGCAACCCCCATAGAGCTGAACATTACGCCTTCCCGGCAGGGGTGCGCGGGGGCAGCCATAGCCACCTACTTCTGTGACTACGTCTCACACCTGATCCTCAACGACGAGACCTACGGTTCCACCGTCAACGAGCGCGAGCGCTTGCTCTACCGGGGTGGCCTCACCATCACCACCACCTTGGACAGCAGGCTCCAAGCCGTGGCCCAGGCCCAAGTGGACGCCTCGGCCGGGGACAACCCGGACAAGTGGGGCGCGGCCATGACCACGGTGCAGCCCGGCACCGGCAAGATCCTGGCCATGGCCCAAAACACGGTCTTCGTGCCGCAGGAAGGAAAATACGATACCCAGCTGAACTTCAACGTGGACGCCAAGGACGAGAACGGGTACGACCTCAATGGTGCCGGCGGGTTCCAGCCGGGATCCACCATGAAACCGTTCATCTACGCCGAATGGCTCAACCAAGGCAAAAACCCTACAGCCGTGGTTGACGCCTCACGCAGGGTCTACCCCGTGGGGTTCCCGTGGCGTTCCAGCTGCGGCAAAGTCATGGGCGGCTACAGCTCCGCCCAGAAAGCACAGAATTTGGGCGCCGACGACGACCTGCAAAACAACGATGTGGGCTACTACCGCCCCATGCCCATCAATTACGGCCTCTACAACTCCATCAACACCGCAACGTTCGCTACGGCAGCGCAGTTGGACTTCTGCGGCATCCAGAAAATGGTGGATACCGTGGGCCTGCACAGCGGGCTCGACAACGCCCCGGTGAACATGCACCAGATCGGTAACCTGCTGGGCTCCATCGGCGTGGCGCCACTGGTCCTGGCGAGCGCCTACGCAACCTTCGCCAACGACGGAACTTACTGCGCACCCATCGCGATTACCGGGATCAGCGATGCCCAGGGCCGCCAGTTCGAAGCCCAAACACCCCAATGCCGGGAGGCCGTGAAACCGTCGGTGGCCCGGGGCGTTAACGCCGTCCTGCAGGATGTACTCAAGATGGGCTCCGGCGTATGGATCGAGCCCAAGGTCCACACCAAGGTTCCCGTGGCTGCCAAGACCGGCACGTCCAACAACAACGGGGCCACGTGGGTGGCCGGCTACACCACCACTCTTGCCACGGCGTCGTTCTTTGGGGATACGACGGCGGGCCAGCAGCGAGCCGGGCAGAACGTCACCATCAACGGAAAGTTCTACAAATCCTTGGACGGCTACATGATCGCCGGCCCGCAGTGGGCCAATTACATGGTGGAGGCCACGGCCCTCTACCCGAGCGGACCCTTCGCCGCGCCTGCTCCCCCACCGGCGCCGGCACCGGTCACCACGGTGCCCGCGGTTCCGCGCCTGACGGGACGGTAACCCCGCGTTGCGAGGCCCGCTCTGCGCGCAATCCCACCGCCAAAGCCCGCAAAGCAGGCCTCACAACGGCGTGCTACAGCGTGACCTCCGTATCGGCGACCGCGCGCGTGCCGTCGTCCTCGTAGCTGTCCACGCCGGCGAGGTGACGGCCCGCGATGTACCCGAACGTCAGTGCCGGGCCCAGGTTGATGCCGCCCGCCGGGTAGTGCCCGCCCATGACGTTGGCTTGGTCATTACCGGCGACGTACAAGCCCTCGATGGGGTCGCCGTCGTCATTGAGCGCCCGTGACCGGCCATCCGTGTCTACCCCCGCGAAGGTGCCAAAGCTGCCCGGCACCACCCTCACCGCGTAGAACGGGCCCTTCTCGAGGGGCCCCAGTGACGGGTTCGGCCGGTTGGTGGGATCGCCGCCGTAACGGTTGAAGGCTGTCCCGCCTCGCCCGAAATCGGGGTCGACGCCGTCGCCTGCGTTGGCGTTGAACCTCGCCACGGTGCGGCGCAACTCCGCGGGGTCGATGCCGCACTTCGTGGCAAGTTCTTCCAGCGTCCGGCCCTTGATGAGGTACCCGGAACGCAGGTAGGGGAACAGCGGGACGGGCAACGGTTTGGCCATTCCCAGCGGGAATTTCCGCACAAACCGACTGTCCGCGATCTGCCACGACTCCACGCTCTCCCCTTCCGGCGTCGCCGCGATGAGCGCCTCAACGTAGTCGTAGTAGCCGTTGGCCTCGTTCACGAACCGCTTCCCATCCGAACGGACACCGATGCTGCCAGGCTTGGCTCGGTCCATGATGTGCGGGAACACCCCGGTCCGGCCGTTGCGGTACGGCACCAGCGATACCGGGCACCACGCAGCCGGCGACTTCACGTCGGTCCTGAAACGGGCTCCCACTGATTCGGCCAGGTTCATGCCATCGCCGGTGGTCTCGCGCGGGGAAAGCGTCCAGTGCTCCCGGCCGGTGGGCGTTTTGGGAAACAGCTCCTTGCGACGCTGAACATCGTTGGGGAAACCGCCGGTGGCCAGTACGACGCCGCGCCGCGCGTTGATCTGCAGCCCACCTTCCGGAGAACGCACGACGGCGCCGGTCACCTTGCCGTTGTCGTCGCTGAGCAACGCTGTGGCAGGGGTGGAGACGCGGATGTCGACGCCCAGATCATCTGCGGAATTCATCAACCTGCCGGTGAGCGCTGTGCCGTTGACCAGCTGCATGTTGCGGCGGTGGGTCACCAGGTCCAGGAGGTGGAAGCCGAAACGCCACCCTGCGTGGAAGATCCCTTTGAGGTTTCCTTGTGATGCCGAGAGAAACTTGCTGAGGTCCGGCCCTGCCATGATGCCCATGCCCAGAAAGGACGTCTCGTACAGCTGATGACGCATCTTGGCGCGAAGGGCCGGCTTGATGGTCCGTGCATTAAGTGGTTTGGGCCCTACAGAGCGGTTGCCTTTGCCAGCGCCTGGGAGATTGCCGTAAATGTCGTTGATCCTGCTGCCCGGAACGAACTGCAGTGACGTCCTTTCCTGGAAGAAACCCACCATGTGTGGGGCAGCCTCAAGGAAGGCCTCCACGTTCTGCTCCCGGTAGTCCTCGCCGAGGACGGCACGGAGGTAAGTCCGGAATGTCTCCCTGTCTTCGTTGACGCCCTCGGCTTTCGCCAGTGGGTTACCGGGGGCCCAAGCCCAGCCGCCGGACCACGAGGTTGCGCCGCCGCAGACACTGGATTTCTCTACGACGATGACTTTCAGTCCGTGATAAGCCGCTGTCACGGCCGCAGCGAGGCCGCCGGCTCCTGAGCCGATGACGAGGACATCGCAGTCAACGGTAGGGAGGAATGGGGTGTTGTTCACGTGGTGCTCCAGGTAAATGCGGGGGTGATGAGGACTGAGGTTGCTGCTGCCTTCAGCTGTTTGGCCCAAGCGAGTTCGCCCATGGCGGCCACTCTGCTTCCTGAAGGGGTTTCGACGCTGACGGGGATGTCGGCGGGGAACGACGCGAGCATGGCCGGAAGGTCGAATTCACCTTCCCCCGGCACACCCCGTTCCGAGCGGGACTCAAGGATCAGCCCTTCCCTGCTGGGCGGCGGGATGGCCGGACCGTCGCAGAGCTGGATCATGGGGACCAGGTCCGCGGCGTCTTCGAGTTGGGCCCACGTTCCGCCAAAGCGGTTGACGTGAAGTGCATCCACCACGATTTTGCAGTCTGCCCGGTCCGCGAGCTCCACAGCCTGCGGGATCGATCGGACGGTCTGATATGCGATGGGTTCCAGCGTGGGTATGATCCCGTACGCTTTGCCGTCCTGCGTCATCTGCGCCAGATGATCCCCGAAACGGTCCAGGTCCGGATCCGCGCAAGCAACAGTCAGCGTGGATGCTCCCAAAGCTTGGCCCGCCTCCATCATCCGCAACCAGGCTTCGCGTTGATCGGCGCCATTCTGCAAGCCGGTACCGTCCAGAAGCAGGAACTCGATGTCTTCAACGGTGATTCCCGTGTCGGCCATTCGAGCCAAGGTTTCGCGAAGCATGGGTGAGCCGGGCTGGAGGTTGTACGGGCGCTCAGTAGCTGTCACTGGACGGACGCGTGCGCCGATGAAGTCGAAGCCGGCCTCAGCGGCGATGGTCACCAGGTCCGGGGGTGCGGTTCCCACAAGGGAGAGCTGCGCAAGTCCGAGCCGACGCAGTGGGGTGCCGAGGGGTGGGATGGCAACAGGCTTGGAGGCGCCGGGAGCAGCGGGATCGCCGGTTCGCTGCGAGATCACCGGAAGGCTACGGCGATCTGACATGTTTCCAGCGACCTCGGCACCAGCACTGTCAGCAGTGGCAGCACTGGCAGCCAAAGCAGCAGCAATCCGCTGGGCGGCGTCGTACCCGCTCTTGACCGCGTTGGACACAATGGCCGCTGCAGTGTCGACGACGGTTCCGGCCATTGCGACAGGAATGGACGCTGACCGGCTGAGCTCCGCTTCACGCTGCTCCGCGGTGAGAGGTCCGTCCAACGGCAGCACGGAGCGGGAAACAAGCACCTCCCCCGGGGCGTCGATCCACTGCTCGTCCATACCGGAACGGCTGATCCGTACCCGGTCGCCGTCGAACTCCTCGATGGTGCTGGACAGGAAAATCCGCACCCTCGGGTTGTCCTCAAGACGCGGCACGGCCAGGATCTTGGCGCGACGTCCGGACTCCGGAGCCAGCGATTCCTGTGGTCCGATGATCAGCACTGCGGTCCCCTGGGAAGCGAGGGTATCGGCCACGCTCATGGCCACGGAATCGGCACCCCAGATGGTCACGGCCTCCAAACCCCGCGAACCGCCGTCGAGAATCTGCTGGTGTCCCGCGAGCCAGTCCCGGATATCGGTAACACGCGGTGAATCACTGCCAACAAACCCAGCCGCCGGCCGACGACCACCTGTAGCGATGACAATAGCGTCGGCGCCGAAATCGCGGGCCAACCCACCGGCGTCGGATGTGTCAGCGTGGGTACCCAAGCGGACCTCCACGCCGAGGCGCTCGTTCTCCGAGGCTGACCAGTCGTCAAAACGGTGGAAGTCGGGTGTGGACCTCATGCGCTCGGCGAGGGCGAACTGGCCGCCGGGCCGCGCGCCGTCGTCCACCAACGTCACCTGAGCTCCCGCTTCGGCGAGTTCGCGGGCAGCGGTGAGGCCAGCGGGCCCGGCACCCACCACCAACACGCGCGAGGTGGAGCGGACGGCCGGAGTTGGGACGGGCACGCGCGATCGCCCCACAGCGGGGTTGACCGTGCAGGTGACTTGGCCGAGCCCCAGATTGTCGATGCAGACGTTGCATGCGATGCACGGCCGGTAGCGTTCGCCGCGCAGCACGCCGCCCACAAACGCAGGATCCGCATGGATGGCGCGCGCCAGGCTCACGAAATCGCAGGTCCCGTTGGAGAGGACTTCTTCAATGATTTCCGGGCTGTTGAGCCGTCCGGCCATGCCCAAGGGGAGACCGAACCGGCGGTACGCCTGGGCGTAGTCGGCCAGGATTCCGGGCTTCCACTCCCCCGACTGCACGATCCATTCGCCGGCGTCGTAGCTGCCCGCGGAAAGGTCAAGGAAGTCGAGCTTGTCCAGGTGGGCTCTGCCGATAATGGCCACTTGCTGTTCAGCGCTGATGCCGTCGGCCGGCCCTTCCAGCACGGAGACGCGCATGCCCACGATCGTGTCCGGCACCGCCTCGCGCACGGCATCGATGACCAGGTTCATGAAGAACTCCGGCGCCGCGAACTCGTCCGTGCGGTGATTGGAAATGGGCGACATGAACTGGTGGATCAGGTAACCGTGGGCGCCGTGCAGGTTGACGACATCGAACCCTGCAGCCACCGCGCGCTTCGCCGCAGCAGCGTAGGCGGCCACGAGTTCGTAGCCCTCAGCTTCGGTGAGTTCCCGCGGAACCTCGCCACCCGCCGTCGGGCACGGAACCGGCGACGGCGCGAGGTTCTTGAACCCGGAAACTGATGACTGCGCAGTGCGGCCGCCATGGTTAAGCTCGACGGCGGCCAACGCACCTTCGGCGTGCAGTGCGTCGGTGAGGCGACGGAGCCCTGGGATCATGTGGTCCGTGTGCAGGCCGAGTTGGTGCGTGCGACCCTTGCCATCGGCGCGGACATACGTCGCTTCAGTGGTGACCATGCCAAGGCCGGCCCTGGCGCGGGTTACGAGGTAGTCAATGTATTGCTCGGTGATGTGGCCATCCGTAGTGCCGTAATTGCGTTCCATGGGGGCAGACGCGAGGCGGTTTCGGAGTGTCGTGGGGGTGCGGCCGTTGCGGCCCAGGGTCAGTGGCATTCCCGCTGCGGGCGTGGTGGGAAGCATGGTCAGCGAGCCACCTTTTCACGGCCGCGGAGCTCTGGAATGGCTGCATGGGTGGGCTGTTCCGCGGCGAAGCGGACGGGTTGGCCGGCGCGTGAGGACTCGTAGACGGCCAGCAGGATCCGCAAGGATTTCAGCGCGTCCTTGCCGGTAATGGCCGGTTCGGTGCCGGTTTCCAGAGCCTCCACGAAGTCCTTGACCTGCAGTTTATGGAACGGAATCAGCTGGCCGTTGATGGCGGACAGGTCCACGTTCGGTGCAACGCCTTCCGGATGGACAGGCTCGACGACGATTCGCTCGCCCACCGCCCACAGGTCCAGTCGGCCATCGCTGCCTTCCGGGAATTCCGTCAGGGAAGCCGAAGCGCCCGTTTCGCCGGTAATGCGGAGCTGGATTCCGAGGTTGGGCGATACCGCGGTGGAGGCCTCCAGCGTTGCCATGGCTCCGGAGGTGAAGGTGATCACCGCCGTCGCGGAGTCTTCCACCTCTATATAGTCGCCGTGGCGGTAGGTGTTGACCTTGCCATAAACCTCGGCCACGTCCCCCAGGTACCACTGGAGGAGGTCGACTTGGTGCACGGCCTGGGACATCAGGACCCCGCCGCCATCGTTCTCCCACGTGCCACGCCAGGCGTCGCGGTTGTAGTAGTCCGGGTCGCGGTGCAGCATGACCGAACACTGGGCCATGATCGCCTTTCCCAGGGTGCCGTCGTCGATCGCGGTGCGGATCTTCTGCGACGCCGGCCAGAAGCGGCGTTGGAAAAGGACCCCCAGCTGGACTCCGGCATCTTCACAGGCTGCCACCATGCGTTCGGCGGACTCCAGTGTGGTGGCGATGGGTTTCTCGCAGAGAACGTTGACCCCGGCTGCGGCTGCCCTCAGCACCACGTCCTCGTGGGTGGGGTGCGGCGTGCAGACCGAAACGATGTCCAGGTCGAGGGCGAGGAGCTCGTCCACGCTGGTGACCGCGTGCGGGACTCCCCAGCTCTTGGCTGTTGCCGAAGCCCGGTCCGGGTCGACATCGCACACGCCCACAATCCGGACGTTGTCCAAGGCAGTGAAAGCTTCCAGGTGATTGCGGGAAATGGCGCCGCAACCCGCGATTCCTACGCGGAAGGTGCGGGCTGCCGGTGCTGGCGAAGTCATGGGGTGATCCAACTTTCGGGACATATGAGTCGGTTGCTTGGGTGAGTGGGTCTTGGGTTTTTAGGTCTTGGTGTGTAGGTAGGGACGGTGCCGGGCGGCGGGAGCTGCCGCCCGGCGTCGTGCGTTGCGTTCTGCTTGAGTCGTATCTACTTGACGGAGCTCCGCGGCTTGCCGAGGTCCTCCAGCGGAACGTTGTAGGTTTCCCGGGCCGTCATGATGGCGATTGCCGAAGCCACCAGGCACAGGATGGTGAAGCCCGCTACGGGCCACCAACCGTTCGGTCCGGGCTGGGCCAAGAGGGTTGCGATGGCCGGTGCGAAGCCAGCCAGGATCAGGCCGATCTGGCTGCCGATCGCCATGCCGGAGTAGCGGACGGCTGCCGGGAACATCTCGGGGAAGAACACCGTCCACACGCCGTTCCAGCAGGAGTAGAAGACCGTCATGTTCAGGAAACCGAACAGGAAGATGAGCGCGATGTTCTGCTCGCTGATGGCCCAGAAATAGCCGACGGTGGTCAGTGCGCAGCCGAGGGCACCCACCAGGAGGACCTTCTTGCGGCCAATGCGGTCCGAGATCATGGCCGAGATGGGGATGGTCACCATGGACAGGCCGATGGTCACGGCGTTGACGGTGAGCATGAGGGTGCGGTCGATCCCGACGGCGGGGCCGGTGGCGTAGGCCAACGCATAGACGGTGAAGGTGGTCTGCATGACGGAGAACAGCATCACCACGCCGACGCGCAGGACATCGCGCCACTGGGTTTTCATGACAGCGACGGCGGGAATGGCCTTGGGCTTGTCATGCTCCACGATTTCCTCGAACACCGGGGGCTCATCCAAACGGGTCCGGATCCAGTAGGCCACCGCAAGGACTACTACCGAGAGCCAGAACGGCACCCGCCAGCCCCAGCTGAGCAGATGCTCTTCGGGCAGGGCGGCCAACGGGATGAAGACGATGGTGGACAGCACCATTCCCGAGGCGTATCCGGTCATTACGAAGCTGGTGAAGAACGCGCGGCGGCCTTCGGGTGAGTGTTCCATGGTGAGGGTTGAGGCACCTGCGGCTTCAGCGCCGGCAGAGAAGCCTTGGGCCAGCCGGCCCACCAGCAACAACGCCGTCGCCCAGTAGCCGATCTGCCCGTACGTGGGCAGGAATCCGATGCCGATGGAGGCGACGCCCATGATCACCAGCGTGACCATCAGCGCCTGCTTCCGGCCGATCTTGTCACCGTAGTGGCTCATCACCAAGCCACCGAGTGGCCGGGCAAGGTAGCCCACACCGAACGTCGCCATGGCTCCGAGCAATGCCACCACGGGGTCGCCGCCGGGGAAGAAGATCTTGGGGAAAATCAGGGCTGCGGCAGTGCCGTAGATGAAGAAGTCGTAGTACTCCAGGGTGGATCCGAGGAAGGATGCGAGGGCCGCCTTCTTGGGCATTTTGACGTGTTCAACCGGCTCTGTACCAAGCGGTTCTGTTCCAACCGGTTCTGTACCAAGCGGCGAGGCCGCATTGTTGGCGTCCGAGGGCGAGTGCTGCTGCACGTGTCCCATACTGTCTCCTCATTGAGTGCCGCGGGAAGGGGCACCGCCATGGTGCCTTGCCCGGCAAAGAATTGGACGAGGCACAAACCGCCGGCTGCTGCTTTGTTGTGCAGCCCGCCCGGTGGCCGTTGATAACGACTCCCGTAGCTGTGCTCCAGATCACAGGCGATTGTTCCTCTGGAATCGACTGTAGGACCCAGGTCACACGCAGCGGCGCAACTTCCCGTTGAACGGGACAGTTCTCTTTTCTGACTCGTCAGGGCTCCGGGTGGGACAACCACGGACGGGAGCCATAGGGCCGGCGTTCGGCACCCATGGTCCGGGACAAGCCGCGGCCTGCGGCCACCAGGACCGGGAGTATCAGGCCGGCGTCTTCGTCAACAGAAGGCACGACGACGGAAATGGCACCTATGACTGCCTGGCCTTGGCCAAACACCGGCACGGAATAGGCCGTATTTTCCTCAACCAGGACACCCACCAAGCGGGCATAGCCACGCTCGCGGATCAGGGCAAGATGGCTCCTGATCCTGCTGGGGTCAACCTCCGTTGCCTGCGTGGTCTTCTCCAGCCTTCCCGCCAGGAAACGGTCCTGCACCGAGCCCGGCATGTGCGCCATCATGGCCATTCCCGACGACGTGGTGTGGATGTCCAGGCGGCCGGCAACCTGCGCCAGGTTCATGACCGTTCCATGGCGGTCCAGGCGTTCGAGGTAAAGAACACTGTTGGTTTCCACGTCCGGAATGGACAGGGAAACGTGTTCCCGCACGGCCGCGTGGACACCTTCCAGGAACGGCAAACCGCGACGCCGGAATTCCTCCAGGGGATTACTGCGGGAGGCCAGTTCCCACATCTTCATCCCGACGCCGAACTCTCCGGCCGCGTTGCGCTCCAGGAGCCCGTTGGCCGCCAAGTCCATGGCCAGGCGATGCACCGTACTGCGCGACATTCCGGTGATCCGGACCATGTCCTTCAGGGGAAGCCACGGCTGGCCTTTGGAAAACGCATCCATGATCTTCACGACGCGTTCGATCACTGACTCCCCCGACGCCGAGTTGGCCATGATGCCTCCGTAGTACTTTTTCGGTCGGCTGCATCGCGGACCTCAAACCCAATATAGCCTTGCACTGAAGCGCGAGAATCCGGGAGGCAACGTGGAACTGCGGCAAATTGAGGCCTTCCTGGCAGTAGCCGAGGAATTGCACTTCGGCAGGGCGGCAGAACGGCTCCGCATGGCCCAGTCGCCGTTGAGCCAAACCATCAAGAAGCTCGAAAAGGGCCTGGGCGCACCGCTTTTTGAACGCAACACCCGGTCCGTCACGCTGACCCCGGCCGGGCATTCCCTGTTGCCGCACGCCCGTAGGATCCTGGACGAAGTGGACCTGGCGCGCAGGGCTGTCAGCGCAGGAACCGGAACCGTCTACGGCAAGCTCGCCATCGGCTTCTCCGGTGCGTTGAACCACGCCACACTTCCCCCACTGACACGGGCCCTGCGCCAGCACTACCCCCAACTCGACGTGACGCTGCAGGGAGGTTTGCTGACCCAGGAAGCACTTCACCAGCTGGGCAACGGTGCACTGGACCTGGCGTTCATCGGCCTTCCCATCGATGCCCCATCGCTGGCCACCCGCCGGATTGCCACTGAGCGACTGGGGGTCACCCTGCCGGCAGACCACCCCCTTGCTGGACAGGCCACCGTGAAAGTGGCCGAGCTGGCCGGTGATCCGTTCATCACCATGCCGGCCGCCCAAGGTTCAACGCTGCGCGAGGTCACCTTCGCGGCGTGTGCTGCCGCCGGTTTCCGCCCCAGGATCAGCCAGGAGGTCTCCGACCCCTACACGGCCCTGTCCTTGGTGGCCGGTGGCGTGGGCATCAGCCTGATGCCGGAGTCCATTGAGGGGATCATGCCGGCGGGCATCGTCTTCCTGCCGCTTCAAGGCGACGACGTCCTCCTGTTTTCCGGACTCGCCTGGAACCCCGGCGCCATGTCTCCGGCCGTCCGGGCAGCACTACAGGTGGCTGAGGAAGTGCTGCCAACCCCCGCGGATTAATCAACTATGTGCTTCACGCACATAGTGAGAGATCAACTAAGTATTGGACAATGCCTAATGCGTTGCCCAGCATTGAGGAAAGCCCCACCCACTCAATGAAGAGGACAACCTCATGGCCACGTTTGCCGTTACTTACGCCTACTCCGACTCGACGTCCGCCGGCCGGGATACAGTCCGCCCCGCCCACGTGGAGTTCCTCAAAGCCCAGTTCGACGGCGGCCGCCTCCTTAAGAGCGGCCCTTTCGGTCCGGAGGAATCACCAGGCGCGCTGCTGATCATCGCCAGTGACAGCAAAGCCGACGTCGAAGCCCTCATGGACCAGGACCCGTTCCACCAGGCAGGGCTCATTGAGGAACGGACCGTGCGGCAGTGGAACATTTTCTTCGGCGCTGAGGCCCCGCCCGTCGCCGTCCAACCGGCCGCGCAGTCCGCCGCGCAGAACTGAGGTCCACCAGTGCTGTCCGCGATCACCGTGTCCAAGGAGACCATTGCTTTTCGGGATTCTCCTGAGCCCATCCTTGAACCCGGCCACGCCCTGGTCCGGGTGCACAGCGTCACCCTCTGCGGCACCGACCTCCATATCTGGGAGGACGACTACCCCACGGAGCTCCCCCTGGTCCAAGGCCACGAGTTTTCCGGCATCGTGGAGGCCCTCGCGCCTGGATACACCAGCCCCGGCGGCACCAACCCCGGCGGCACCGGGAAAGACCCAGGCCAGGACATCTGCATCGGCGACCGCGTTGCCGTCAACCCCATCATCTACTGCGGCCGGTGCCGCCCGTGCCTCACCGGCCGGTACAACGTCTGCCAGAACGTGGGCTGCCTGGGGTGCTACTCGGACGGGGCACTGACAGAACTGATCAGCGTTCCGGTGGAGAAGCTGTGCCGCGTTCCCGACGAACTCCCGCTGGACATCGCCGCCATGGGCGAACCCGCCTCCATCGCCATGCAGGCCGTCAACCGTGGCCGGCCAGAGCCCGGCGAAACCGCGCTGGTACTGGGAAGCGGGCCCATCGGATTGTTGGCCACCCTCTACCTGACGGAGCTTGGAGTCACGGTGATCTGCGCCGACACCGAGCAGCACCGACTGGATCTTGCAGTCGAGTTCGGTGCCGCGGACGCCTTGTTGGTGAAGCCGGGAAGTGACTTCCCTGATGAACACCAAGCACAGCGCATGGAGTCCATGACCGACGGGTACGGCCCGCAACTGGTCATCGAAGCCACCGGAGTTCCTTCCTCCTTGGAGAACGCCATCAGGCTGGTTGCCAGCGCCGGCAGGATTGTCCAGGTGGGCATTTCGCCACGGCAAGCCAACGTCTCCATGAAGGACATCCCCTACAAGGAACTGGACCTCATGGGCAGCCGGATGAGCCTCAACCTCATCCCCGACGGGCTCGCCCTGCTGTCCCGCCACCCCGAACAGGCACGCGCCCTCATGACCCACCGCTTCGCATTTGCGGAGGTGCAGAAGGCGTACCGACTGATGCAGGGACGAACGGAGAAGATCGGCAAGATCGTCATCGAGATGCCAGCGGGAGGCCTCGCATGAGCACCTCAATCCTCACCGCGCCCGAACAACTCAACGCAAGCTACGACGTCGTGATCATGGGCAGTGGCGCCGCCGGACTGGTGGCAGCGGTCCGTGCTGCCGATGCCGGACTGAGCGTCCTGGTGGTGGAGAAGGCGCCGCTGCTGGGCGGCACTACGGCTGCCGGCGGCGGCGTGATGTGGGCACCGAACAATCATCTCGCCAAAGCTGCCGGGTACCAGGACAGCCATGCCGACGGCGTCGCTTACCTCACGGAGGCGGCCGGCCATGTGATGACGGCCCAGGAAATTGAGTGGTACGTGGCCACTGCGCCGCGGGCTGTGGAGTTCCTTAACCGGAACACCAAAGTGTCCATGGTTCCCATTGCCCGCCCGGACTACCACATGGAATGGAAAGGGTCCGCGGACGGCGGCCGCGGCCTGGACAACAAGGCGTTCGATCCCCAGGACTACCCCGGCCTTTCGGGGCTGATCCGGCCGTCGTCGTACTTCCCGCTGCTCACCATGACCGAACGCGATGAGCTCAACGGCCGCGCCGCTGATCCGTTGCTGCTGGAACGCCGGGCGTCCACAGGAATCCGGACCATGGGCGGCGCCCTGGTGGGAAGCCTGGTGGCGAGCGCTGTGGACCGGGGCGTACACCTTGTGGTGTCCAGTCCTGTGGAGGACTTGTCGCCATCGGGCGCAGGGTGGACCGTGCGTCTCGGCGGGGTTTCCGCTGCCGCGCCGGTGGCCGCGACCGCCGTCGTGCTTGCCGCTGGTGGGTTCGAATGGAATCCGCGGCTTCGCAGCGCCTTCCTGCCGTATCCGGTGACGCCCATCAGCGCCCCGTCCAACGAGGGCGACGGCTTGGAGCTCGGGCTCAAGGCCGGAGCGGCTGTGGAGGACATGACGGCCGTGTGGGGCGTTCCGGTGATTTCGACGACGGCCCATCAGTACGACGGTCAGCAGTCCGGGCGTATGGGAAACGTGGAAATGACGCTGCCGGGATCCATCACCGTGAACAGTGAAGGGAAACGCTTCGTCAACGAGGCCCTGAACTATCACGACGCCAGCAGGGTCTTCGGGTCGATCAACCCGCATACGGGCAGGCAACAGAACAACCCGGCGTGGCTGGTGTTTGATTCCGCTTATGTGGCCAAATACCCGGTAGCTGGCTCCGTCCCGGGCGAACCTGCTGAGTGGATGGTGTCCGCGCCAACCCTGGAACTTCTGGCCAAGGAGGTAGGCATCGATCCAGCCGGTCTCGATGCCACAGTGTCCCGGTTCAACGCCGACGCGGTTCTGGGCGTGGACACGGAATTCGGACGGGGGGCCACGCCGCAGGACCGGTTCCTGGGCGACGCCGGGAATACCCCCAATCCTTGTCTGGCGCCCTTACTGGCGCCCCCGTTTTACGCCGTTCCCATCCGGGCAGGCGTACTCGGCACGTCGGGCGGGTTGGCTACGGACTTCAGTGGTCGCGTGCTGGACCATCGGCAGCAGGCCATCCCTGGACTCTATGCCGCGGGCAACGTCTCGGCCGGGGTCTTCCGCAACAACTACCCCGGCGGCGGCGCCACCCTTGGCTCCGCGATCACCCGCGCCTTCGCTGTTGGGGAAGATCTCGCGGCCCGGCTGAAGTAGCCGACCCTTGGGGGACGGAAACGCCCGACGGCGACGATCGCCGTCGGGCGTTTCCGTTGCGAGGCCCGCTCTACACACCCCACACCCGAAAAGCAACGCAGAGCAGGCCCCACAACGGATGGGCTAGCGGGCGTAGAGCTCCGTGAAGTTCCTGAGCACCCGCATGGGCTCCGTCACGGATGATTCAAGGGCTGCGGCGATGAGTTCCTCGGCCTCGTGAGGCGGGAAATAGCCTGCGTTCTTGTAGATGTTGATGCGCGTGATGAGCCCGTCGGCATCCAGTTCGGGGTGGAATTGCGTGGCGTAGAGGTTGTTCTTGATGCGGAACATATGCACCGGGCAGGCCGCTGAGCTGGCTAACAAGACGGCGTGTGCGGGAAGCTCGCTGCACGCCTCCTTGTGACCCACAAAAGCGTCGAAGGTGTGCGGCACGTCCCGAAGCATGGGGTCATTTTCCCCGTCAGCGGTGAGCGTGATCTCCGTTGGCCCTACGGGTTCGCCAAAGCGACGGTCAATGGTGGCCCCCTGGTGGACACCCAGGGTCCCGACGCCGTAGCAGGCACCCAGGAACGGGAAGTCCTCGGCCACTATCCGGTCCAGAAGTGATGAGAGTTCCGTCTCAACCCGGATCTGGTCGGAGCTCTTCTCCTCCACAGGATCGCTGGACGTATAGGGGCTGCCGCCGACAATCACCCCGGAATAGTCCGACAGATCAAGCGCCGGCAAAGGCCCGGATTCCAGCCGGATACGGACCAACTCTTCCGGTTCCAGGCCGCAGTAGCGAAGGTAGGCCTGGTACTCGTCGTCGGCTGCTGCGTCTTCGGCACGGGTGGCCAGCAAAAGGAAGGGCTTCACAGGCCCAGTCTGCGCGAGGAATGCCTGACGAACAAAGTGTGTTGGCCCTGAGGGGGTTTCTGACAGAGACTCCCTTGCATCGCCGTGGCTGCATACCGTTGGTAGGAACCCCCATGAAACAACAATGACTCATTTCTGAGGAGCAATCTTTGAAGCAGGACCCTTTGGTCGTCGGCACGCAATCGCCCAGGGCGTCAATTGCTGCACCGCAACTCCCCAAGAAGATCCCGTGGGGTGGCCTTCTGGTTCTGGCTGCGGCAGGGTTCACGGCTGTGACCACCGAACTCCTGCCCTCGGGCCTGCTCCCCCAAATCAGCCGCGACCTCGGAGTGGACGAATCGGCGGTCGGTTCACTGACTGCGGTGTACGCAGCGATCATCGTCTTCACAGCGCTGCCGCTCTCCCGGTTCCTCGCCGGGCGGCTTCCCCGGAAGACCCTGCTCATTGCCACCGTGCTGGCCTTTGCCCTGAGCAATGTCCTGCTCGCTTTCAGCCCCTCCTTGGGTTGGGCCATCGGGGCGAGGCTCCTTGGCGGTATCGCCCACGGCATGCTGTGGTCCAGCATGGCACCTTATGTGGCCCGCATCGTCCCCGCACATTCCGTGGGCAAAGCCATGGCTGTGGTCTTCAGTGGCAACAGCATCGCATTGGCCGTAGGTGCTCCCATCGGCACGTTGATGGGTTCGCTCATGACGTGGCGTGCCTCGTTCCTGGTCCTGGCCGGGGTTGGGGTCCTGCTGGCAGTGTTGGCTTTCTGGCTGCTCCCCGGCGCCCATGACCAAGCCAGCCAGAAGACCCCATCCCTCCGGGCAGCCATGAAACTGCCCGGCGTCATCGCCATCGCCATCGCATGGCCGCTCCTGCTCCTGGCCCACTTCACACTCTTCACCTACGTTGCCCCGTTCCTCCTCGCCTCCGGGCTGCCGGAATCCGCTACAAGCCTGTCCCTTTCCGTGGTGGGCATCGCCAGCCTGGTGGGTATCTGGATTGCCGGTATGACGGCGGACTCGCGCCCGCGCACCTCGGTGATAGCCGCCGTCGGACTCCTGACCCTTGCTTTCGCCTTGCTCCCCGCGCTCGGCGGCACCTGGGTGGGCGCGTTTGGACTGATGACGCTCTGGGGCATCGCGTTCGGTGCGGTGGGTATCTACAACCAAGCGGCGATTCTCCGCGCCGGCGGTGAGCACAAGGATGCTGCCAACGGCCTGACTGTGGTGACCATCCAACTGGGCATCGCCGTCGGTGCTGTGTACGGGGCGTTCGCCCTCACCACCGTGGGCGCACAACTGGTGCCGTTGGCGGCCGCGATTCCCACGGCGGTTGCGCTGGTGATCATCGTTGCCAGCCGTCGCGGTGGTTACCCTGCAGGGGGTCGCGAGAAGCGCCGTTAACATTCCCGAAACACGCCAGTGACGTGATCTTCACGAACGGTGGATTTCTGTAACTTACCTGCAACTTAGCTCTTCTGAGTCGGAAACATAGCTCACCGAATATTGATCGGGGGGTTGGTGTGGGCCGTGCAACAACGGTCCCGTTTCGGACAAGCTTGAAGGGAACGCAGGTGGAGATCTCTGCGCAACACGTCTGGCTGATGTTGTCATCGGCAATGGTGCTTTTCATGACCCCGGGTCTCGGTCTGTTCTACGGCGGCATGACCCGCGCCAAGGCAGCTCTGAACATGATCATGATGAGCTTCATCTCGGCGGGCATCGTGGGTGTTGTCTGGGTCCTGTGGGGCTACTCGATGACCACTGGCGACGGCTTCCTCGGCCTGTTCGGCAACCCGTTCGCACACTTCGGCCTGCAGGACCTCATGGGTTCACCGGACCTCATCAAGGCCGGCTTCGCTGCGACGTTCGCCATCATCACCGTGGCCCTCATCAGCGGTGCCATCGCCGACCGTACCAAGTTCGGCGCCTGGGCACTGTTCGTACCGATCTGGGTGACGGTGGTTTATTGCCCGCTGGCGTACATGGTCTGGGGCGGTGGGCTCATGAGTGCAGGGGGCGCGCTCACCCAGATCTTCGGCCAGGTCATCGACTTCGCCGGTGGCGCAGTGGTTGAGGTCAGCTCCGGAACTGCCGCTTTCGTCCTCGCCTTGATCGTGGGAAAGCGTCACGGATTCGCCAAAGACCCCAACCACCGCCCGCACAACGTCCCGTTCATCATGATCGGCGCAGCCATCCTCTGGTTCGGCTGGTTCGGATTCAACGGCGGTGCCGCCACCACGGTGGAGCAGGCAGGCCTCATCTGGGTCAACACCCTGGTCACTCCGGCCGCGGCGATGCTGAGCTGGCTGGTGGTGGAGAAGGTCCGCCATGGTCACCCCACTTCCTTGGGCGCGGCGTCCGGCGTGGTGTCCGGCCTCGTGGCCATCACCCCGTCCTGTGCCAACATCACCCCGCTCGCAGCTCTCGGCCTGGGTTTGGTGGCCGGCGCTGCCTGCGCAGTGTTCGTTGACCTGAAGTACAAGTTCGGCTTCGACGACTCCCTCGATGTTGTGGGTGTGCACTTCGGTGCCGGTGTCATCGGTACGCTGTCCCTGGGCTTCATCGCCTTCCCCACCGAGGGAACGGCCGGCGGCCTCCTCTACGGCGGCGGACCGCAGCAGCTGATCGCACAGACCGTGGCCGTCCTGGTCACCATCGCGCTCTCCGGACTTGGCACGCTGGTCATCGGCCGGGCCATCCACAAGACCATCGGCTTCCGCGTGGCCCACGAGCACGAAGTCACCGGTGTTGACCTCACCCAGCACGCCGAGTCCGCCTACGAGTTCGGCCTCACCGCGCACGGCCACTTCCGCCAGCAGCAGGCACATTTGTCCTCGCTGATCAGGCGGAAGCCCGAAGAGGCCAAGGAAGACAGCTTCGCCTGACGGCACCCTCACCAAACAGCGGCCGACGGCGGAACCTGGGTCCCGCCGTCGGCCGCTGTTGTGTGCCGTCCCGCCCAAGTAGGTAGCAGTTGAGCGCGTTTTGAGCGGTCAAAACGCGCTCTGCTGCGACTTAGTTGGGCGAGCCGGAGCCGTTCCACAGGCGCTGCCACCAGGTCCGTCTGCCCTGGGGTTCGGGCTCAGGCTCGGGCGGAGCTGCAGCTGCCCTGCGCTCCCGCCACTTTTGAACCTCGGCGTCCACGTCGCGGAGCTGGGTAATCACCGGAGGCCCGCCTTGGAGTTGCCGCCGGGCCTCGATCACGCGTTTGTTGAAGTCCTCCAGGATGTCCCGGACCTGTTTGTCCGTGTACTGCTGATCCAGCTTGGCGTCGAGTTCGGAGTCCTCAATCCGGAGCAGAATGGCCGGCGGACCAATCCCGCTGAGGCGTTCGCGTTGGATGAGCCCTTTGACCCACCAATCGGGATCGTAGTGCTCCCCCAGCCCGGGGATTGGTTTGCCGGCGTATTTGAGGTTGTCGAACTTGCCCTGCTTCATGGCGTCGCGGATGAGGTACTCAACCCGGGCGGCGTCATCCACCTTGCGGCGTTTCCCGCGTTCCTCGGCGTCGGCGGCCTCGAGCTCCGCGTCTTCCTCCGCGTTGCCGCCCCACGACCGGACGGCCCGCAGTTCGGCGCCGCGCTCAAGTCGCCGCCTGAAGGCGTTATTCTCGGCGTTCACGTCCTGCCACCTCCTCGCCCTGCAGCCCTCGCCTGCCGGACATCGTGATTCCAGTATTCCGCACGTCGGCCTGGTTATTGGAGGTACCCCCACCACCTGCTTTGAAACCGAGACGACCCCCGACGCGCCGCCAACAGGGCGTGTCGGGGGCCGTTCGGAGCCCAAAGTGGGTGGTTGCGGTCCGGCTGGAAGCTAGGAGCGGACAGCCATGCTCGGATCCAGCTGTTCAATACCCTCGGGCGTCACCAGCACCACCCGGGCAGTGCAGATGTCGTAGAACAACCCCGTGGCCTGCACGCGACCCGAGCCAAGGGCTGGTCCAGTGACGGGGTGGTCCTCCAGCTTCCGGAGCTGCAGGGCAATGTTCACCATGCTCAGCTGGTCCAGCCGGCTGTAGCCCTCGGCCTCGGCGGCGCGGGCAACAGGGTGGCCGGCGAGCAACGCCGAGTAGCTGGGACGCGCGTGCTCCAGCCAGGAATCGAATCCCGCGCCCAGGGCAGGTGCAGAACCCTCAGCATCAGCAATGACGGCCTTCATGGCACCGCAATTGGAGTGGCCGCAAATGACAATCGAATCCACGGACAATGCTTTGACTGCGAAGGAGAGCGTTGAATCGATGGAGGCGTCCCTGCCATCGCTGCACACCACGTTGCCAATATTGCGGAGCGTGAGGAGGTCACCCGGTCCGCTGCTGGTGATCAGGTTCGGGTTGACCCGGGAGTCGACGCACGCCACGAAGAGGGTGTCCGGGTTCTGGCTTTCGGTGAGGTCCTGAACCAGGGGGCGGACTTTGTCTGCGTGCCGGCGATGGTATTTGTCGATGCCCAGGAGGATGGACCGCAGCGGTGGCTGCCCGCCGTCGTCGTCCGCTGTTGGGCCGTCACCGGACGGCAGCCAGGACGTGCGCGGCGGCAGCGGGAATTCACGCGGGTCCTGCCGCTGGGGAGTGTTGTCCTCTGCATCGGTGAAGGCGGTGGTTCCGTGTTCCTCCAGCACCACGGAGGCGCCGGTGTTGCGGTGCTGCTTCTGCCAGGCCACCAGCGCTTCGCGGAAGGCGTGGTCCAGGTAGTCGGCGTTGAGTTCCACCACGGCGTCCTGGCCTTCGGGCACGGAGTGGAGGACGCGGTTGAGCCGGGGCAGCGCGAAAAAGCTGCACGATCCGGCGATGACAACGCGCCACGGCAGGTCCGGGCCGGCGGGGGCATGGGCGTTGATCTGCGCCCGGAGGACCCTCCACAGCACGCAGAGGGCGGCGAGGGCCAGGCCGATCATCACGCCTTCGAGCAGGTTCAGGACCACGACGCACACCAAGGTGACGCTGTACACCAGGAGCTCGCCGGTGCGGAGGCTGGTCCGGATGTCCGCGACCTTGATGAGCTTCGCGCCGATGACCAACAGCAGGCCGGCCAGCACGGACAGCGGAATGAGCTGGATGAGCCCGGCGAACAGGGCTGAGAAGACGAGGACCCAAACGCCGTGCAGGATGGCGGAGGTGCGGCTCGCGGCGCCCGCTTCAACGTTGGTGGCGCTGCGGACAATCACACCGGTCACCGGGAGTCCTCCGAGCATTCCGGAGACGACGTTGGCAGAGCCTTGGCCCACCAGTTCGCGGTTGAGGTTGGTGCGGGAACCGCCGTGCATTTTGTCGACGGCCACGGCTGAGAGGAGCGATTCGATGCTCGCGATCAGGGCCACCGTAATGACAGCCATGCCCGCTGCGCGCCAGTTGCCGTCGGGCAGGCTTGGGAGGGCGATGGCGTCGAAAATGGATCCGCTGAAACTGATGCGCTCAACGTTTGGAGCCACCGCTACGGACAGGGCGGTGACGGCGACGACGGCGGCCAGCGGGCCAGGCACTTTTCGCACCGCTGCCGGCAGGTACTTCCAGGCCATCAGGATGGCAACAACGGCAAGACCCAGCAACGCCGAGTGCAATTCCACGTTGGTGATGGCCGCCGGCAAAGCGGCCAGGTTTTCGACGGCGGATCCAGCAGCTTGACCGCCGAGCAGTACGTGGGCTTGCTGCAGGATGATGGTGATGCCGATGCCCGCGAGCATCGCCTTGACCACCACGGGCGACACTCCCAGCGCGGCCCGGCCGATGCGGCTGACACCCATCAGCAGCTGCACGACGCCGGCGCCGACCGTGATGGCGCACGTCACCGCCCAGCCGAATTCGTCCACAAGACCGGCGACGACGACGGTCAGGCCGGCGGCGGGGCCGCTCACCTGCAGTGGGGACCCGCCCAGGCTGCCGGCAACGATTCCACCGACGGCGGCGGCGATGAGCCCGGCCATGACGGGGGCTCCAGAGGCAGCGGCAATGCCCAGCGAAAGTGGGAGTGCGACGAGGAAGACTACGAGGGACGCGGGTAGGTCCGCGCCGAGGTTGCTGAGGAAGCTTGGCTTGGCCGTGCCTTTGCCCGGGTTCTTTCCCGGCGGGCTGTGGGAGTCAGTGGGGACGGTAGCGGAATCGTTGGGCTGCGGCATGGTGATCCTTGAGCTTGGGAATGCTGACCCTTCCAAGCTACGGAACCTGTCACCGTTAATGACAACAAGATGTGACAAGCGTGACAAAAGCTGTGAAGATGCGCTTCATGTTGGGACAAAGGGGAACTTTCGTGGGGGTGGAGCGCGTTGGGGCGTTCGCGGGTGAGAGACCTCGACTCGCAATAATGCGAGGCAGATCACAAACCAACCCGTGTGGACTGTAAGATTCGCTGGTTGAAGCGATAGTCGCGAATTGGATTTTGGGGGTTGGGCCGTTGGCTGCTCTGGGTTTTTCTACGTTGTTTTCACGCTCGGCAGGGAAGCGTCTTTCGGCAGGGCTACTGGCCACCGCCATGGCATCAGCCCTATTGGTGGGGGTGGGTACGCCGTCTGCCAACGCCGACATCCTGACGGATCACATCGTCAAAGCCAGCGCCCCCTACGACGTGGCTGTCAATGCCACGACCGGCAGAACCTACGTAGCGAACTGGCACGGGAAATCCGTTACGGTCATCGACGGCGCTACGGCAGAGACGAGGTCGATCGCGGTGACCGACTATCCCGAGAACATCGCCATCAATGAAAAGACCAACAACATCTATGTCACTCACGCGGCGAGCGACACGATGACCGTTATTGATGGGATGTCCGAAGCAACAACAAGAATCACCGTGGATTCCCGCTTGGGAAAAGTAGTTGTAAACCAAGCCACGAATGAGATTTATGTTGCCAGCGAGGGACCACGGGGCGGCGTCTATGTCATCAACGGCGCCAGCAGGTCGGTCACCCATGTTCCATTTTTTGGAGATGTCAGGGCGCTTGCAGTCAATGAATCCAGCAACAAGCTGTATGCCGCCGCTTGGGAGGGCAACAAAATAGCCGTCATCGACGGGGTCAGCAAAACTGTCACCCAGATTGACCTAGGCACGCCTGCACAGTCCGTGGTGCTGAACCCCACTACAAATATGGTCTATTTCAGCTGCCCGACTGCTCACGCATTTGCAGTCCTCAATGGGGGCACAAACCAAGTTTCCATGGTTCCCACAGGGTCGAACTCCCGCCCGGGTGTTTTAGCCATCAACCGCAAAGCCAACATGGTCTACGCCGCGGACGAAGGCAATCAGTATCTGACAGCACTCGACGCAACAACAATGAGTCTTGTCAACACGCCGACTGAGCGCACCCACTACATGGACATTGCTGTAAATGAAGCCACGAACAAGGTTTACGCTTCCGACTTTTACCAATCGCTGGTGACCGTGTTCGACGCCAAGGCGAAGGTCCTCGGGCACGTACGGGGTTTCAATAATCCCGAGTCTCTGGCGGTTAATCAGAAAACCAACACGATCTACGTCGCCAATCGCGGAGCAGGTCAGGTCCGGGCCATCGACGGAAAAAACGTCGCACCCATCATCACTTCCAGCCTTCCACCGAACACCGGCACCGTGGGAGCCCAATACCGACACACGATGACGGCGAGCGGCTCACTGACACCGCAGTTCAAAGTTGCCAGTGGTGCTCTGCCCCCAGGCCTGAGCCTGGTGTCACAGAATCCAAATGGACTCCTATCCGGCGTTCCCGGCATCCCTGGAACCTTCAGCTTCCGCATCTCTGCCAGCAACGGTTACGGCCCGGATGCACTGACCCCAACCATCACGATCACTATCAAGCCGGCTGATATCAGGCACGACTTCACCGGCGACAAAAAGCCGGACGTCCTGGCCCGGACCAACAGCGGAGACTTGTGGCTCTATCCGGGCAACGGCAGCGGCGGCTGGCAGTCGCCGTCCAAGGTCGGCCAAGGTTGGAACGTCATGACAGTTATCGTCTCTCCCGGGGATTTCACAGGTGACGGTAAAGCGGATGTACTGGCCCGTGACACCAACGGAGTCTTCTGGCTATATCCAGGTAACGGCCAAGGAGGCTGGCAAGCCAGGCTGCAAGTAGGCCAAGGCTGGAATGCCATGACGGCAATTACGGGAATTGGTGATCTTGACCTGGATGGTTATGCCGACGTCGTAGCCCGTGACAGCTCCGGACAGTTGTGGCAGTACCGCGGCAACGGCCGGGGCGGTTGGCTAACCCAAGAGATGGTTGGCAGAGACCTCAATGGCATGAACTTTATCTCCGGCCCCGGAGACATCACGAAGGACGGTACCCAGGATTTATTGACCCGTGACACCAACGGAACACTCTGGAGTTTCAATGGCTATGCCCAATCATCCTTCGGCTGGGGCGTCCAAGTCGGTTGGGGCTGGAACGCCATGACAGCCATAGCAACGCCCGGCGACTTCAACGGCGACGGCACCGTCGACCTCCTGGCCCGCGACTCAGCCGGCACCCTCTGGCTCTACCCCGGCAACGGGAAAAGTGGTTGGCTCCCCCGAGTCCAGGTCGGCTCCGGCTGGAACGTCATGAACGCCATCATCTAAAGGCCCAGGACTCCACAAACACACCCCCAAAGAACGACGGCGGGCACCTCCCGCCGTCGTTCTTTTGCCTTGCGCACGCATAACCTAAGGTCCCTTAGTTTAGGCTTGGGATTATGAGCGACTCCGAAGCCCAGCCAGTACGCATCAGTTCCGAACCCGTCCAGCTCCAAGCCCTCGAGCCCATGCTGGAAAAGGTGCGGGAAGCTGTGGGCGACGTCCCTGCCCTGCTTGCCATCGCCACGGAGATCGGCCACACGGCCCCTAAGCCCGGCGAAGGCAACACCGCCAAGCTCTGGGAACTCCTGGCATCCGTCACAGCCGTGGACGTGGCCGCCGGGCGGGCGCTTGAACCACACCTGGATGCCGTGGCCATCCTCGCCCAAGCCGCCGACCCCACCACGCCGGAGGGTGCTTGGGGAGTCTTCGCCGCGGAGGGCCCCGGCCTGAAGCTGGAGGCCAAGCGCGACGACGCCGGCAACTACGTCCTCAACGGGTCCAAACCCTGGTGCTCGCTCGCGGCGCAACTGGATGGCGCAGTGATCACGGCCCACAGCGAGGACAACAGCCGGGCCGCATTCGCCGTGAATCTGAAGCATCCCGGGGTTACCTGCGAAACACCCCAATGGACCAGCCGTGGGCTCCAGGAAATCCCGAGCGGCACCGTCCACTTCGACCAAGTCCCTGCAACCCCGGTCGGCGGCGAAGGCTGGTACTTCTCACGTGCCGGTTTCGCCTGGGGCGGCATGGGCGTTGCCGCGTGCTGGCTTGGCGGAGCAGTTGCCGTGGCGCGGGACTATGCAACGGCACTGGCCAAGGGCGCGGACAACGGCAGGAAACCGGACCAAATCGCCCTCGCCTCCTTGGGCGAGGTGGACAGGATCATCACGTCCGTCACCGGCTACCTTGCCCAGGCTGCAGAGAGAATCGACGCCGGCGAACTGGACAGCCGAGGCGCTGACGACACTGCAGACACCAACGGTCCCAGTGCCTGGAGCGAAGCCCTGCGCCTCCGCGGAACGGTAGCCGCCGCCGTCGAGCGTGTCCAAACAGTGGTGACGCAGAACCTCGGTCCCGCGCCGCTGGCGTTCAACGAAGCGTACGGCAAGCGCATGGCCGATCTCTCGCTCTACATCCGGCAGCACCACGCCATGCGGGACGACGCCCAACTTGGCGCGCTGACGCTGAAGGGAGAACGCCAGTGGTGACCTTTTCCCACACCGACACCGGAACGTCGGAACAGGATTGGGCGGCATCGGGAGTGGCCGCGCTCCCCGAACTGCCGCTGGACACAGCAGAACTTGCGGCCAGGAAGTTCGTGGTTTTGGCCGCACACCCGGACGATGAATCGCTTGGCGCCGGTGGCTTCCTGGCCAGACTGCACGGTGCCGGCGCAGAAGTTGACATGATCCTGTGCACCGCAGGCGAAGCATCACATCCCGACTCGCCAACCACGACGCCGGAACAGCTTGCCGCTGTCAGGCTCACAGAGTTCGACACGGCGTTGTCAGGGCTGGCGCCCAGCGCGACGTGGCGGTTCCTGGAACTCCCCGACGGACAGTTGGCTGCCAACGCTGATCATATTGCTGCGGCCATTCGCGAGAGTGTCGCTGGGCGAACGGCGGAGGAAATAGTGATCGTGGCTCCCTACCGTTCGGATGGCCATACGGATCACGACACCCTTGGCACCGTTGCCGCGGACGTCGCGACCAAAGGCGGCTATGGACTCCTGGAATATCCCATTTGGTACTGGTTGTGGGCAGGAACCAACGACGCCACCTGGAATGGTTGGGTGCGCGTGCCCCTGAGCCATGAGGAACAACAAGCCAAAGCCAAAGCAATGCATGCCCACGCCTCGCAAACAGAGCCGCTGTCCGGACAACCGGGCGACGAGACGCTGCTTTCCGGGACATTCCTGGAGCACTTCGAGCGGCCGTGGGAAACGTTCGCCTGGCACCCCTCCACAGCAGGGAACAACAGCGCAGCAGACGCAGAACGCATCTTCGACGAAGTCCATTCAAGGCAAGAGGACCCCTGGAGCTACACCACCAGCTGGTACGAACGGCGCAAGAGGGCGCTGACCCTGGCCGCCCTGCCCAAGGAAAGCTACGAGTCCGGACTGGAACTGGGCTGCTCCATCGGCACGCTCAGCGAGGAGCTGGCCCAACGTTGCCGGAGATTCCTGGGAGTGGACGCCAGCAGCGCAGCCTTGGCCCAGGCAGCGGAGCGCCTCGCGAATTACCCGTCAGCGGAGGTCAAGCACCTCACCATGCCGCATGAATGGCCTGACGGCAGGTTCGATCTGGTGGTGCTGTCCGAGACTGGCTACTACCTGTCGCCGGAAGAGCTCACCGAACTGCTAACAAGAATCCAGGCCTCAACTACGCCGGGCGGAACACTGCTTCTGTGCCACTGGCGGCACCCGATCTCCGGCTGGGAACTGGACGCGGAATCAGTTCACTCCATGGCACGCACCCACCTCGGCTGGCCAACACACGGGCTCTATCAGGAGAAGGACTTCACGCTCGAAGTCCTGGTGGCACCGGATGGTTCACCATGACCCATCCACAGCAGCCAAGCATCAGAAATGTGGCAGTAGTAATACCTGCCCACAACGAGGAACAGCGCCTTGGCGGGGCGCTGGCCGGACTGCGCACCGCACTGGATGCCCTTGGACGCGAACACCCCGGGGTGGGCGCCTCAGTCACCGTGGTCCTGGACAACTGCACGGACGGTTCGGCAGCGATCTCCGCTGCGTTTGGAGCCAACGATCCCCGCTTTCACAACGTCACGGTGAAGCTCCGCAGCACAGGAGCCAGCCGCGATTGTGGTGTCAAGGAAGCCCTGAACCGCCTGCAACTGCAGAACGGTGAACGCGCGGAGGCAACCGTATGGCTCGCCAACACCGACGCCGATTCCACCGTCCCAGGGCACTGGTTGGTGCGGCAGGTCGATCTGGCCAACGCCGGAGCCGACGCCGTCCTCGGTTCGGTGGAGCCGGACCCCACCGATGTGGATCCGGTAGTGCTGGGGCGCTGGCTGGAGCTGCACCCCTTCCGCGAGGACCACTCGCATATCTACGGTGCCAATTTAGGCATCAGGGCCTCGGCCTACCTCGCGGCGGGCGGCTTTCCCTTGCTGCGTTCCCACGAAGACCGGGGTTTGGTGGAGCGGCTTCGTCGGCAAGGTTTCATGGTGACATCTACGGACACCATCCGTGTGGTCACCTCGGGCAGGACACACTCCCGCGCCCCCGAAGGATTCGGTTCCTACCTCCGGGCTCTCGGCGCTGAGCTCCCTGCCCCCGCCAGCGGCTAACCCGCCAGAGCGCCCTCCACGGCAGCTATGGCAGATGCTGTGATCGCTTCCCGATCGCCGGATCCGTCCACGGACAACAGAATCCCGCGCTTCGAATATGCCGTCAGAACGGGCTCGGTCTCGTCCCGGTACAGCGCCAACCGACGCTGGATCACGGCTTCTGTGTCATCGCTGCGACCTTGCTCCTGAGCACGGCGGAGCATCCGGGCCAGCAACTCGCTGTCCGAGGCCGTGAGCGCCAGGACAACGTCCAAGGGCTGTCCCCGAACCGCGAGCATCTCGTCCAAGGCCCCGATCTGGATCACCGTTCGCGGGTAGCCGTCCAACAGAAACCCCTCTGCAGCATCCGCATCTTCCATGCGCTGCTTGAGCATGTCCGTGGTGACGTGGTCGGGCACAAACTCACCCCGATCCATGAACCCGCCGGCTTCAAGGCCGAGGTCCGTCTTGTTCCGGACATGGGCGCGGAAAAGATCACCCGTGGATATGGCGGGGATCCCGAAATGCCGCGCAAGGTGCTCCGCCTGCGTGCCTTTGCCGGAACCGGGAGGGCCCATGATGATCAATCGCGCCATGTCACTGGTCCGTTTCGAAAGGCGGCCGGGACTTAAACAATACGCCGACGACGGCGGGAGGCACCCGTCGTCGTCGGCTTCTTTTAGCGTCCGGTTCAGTTCTTAGGCGTTGGCAAGCACGCCATCGATCTGTTCGATCGCTTCCCGCATTCCTTCTTCCATGCCCATCTCGGCCATCTTCTGCATTTGCTCTTCGGATTCGAAGCTGGAAGTGATGGTCATTCGCGTGCGGTTGTCCACGGGTTCAAGCTTCACTGTGGCGTGGGTGATGCCCAAGTCGTCTACGGGCTCACCGTGCTCGTCGGCGAAACCGTCGTCGAATTCCAGATGGTCCGGGGCGTTGATGGCGGTGAACTTCCACCAACCGCGGGCTTTGGTACCGTCCGGGCCAGTCATGTAATAGGCGGCCTTGCCCCCGGCGGTGAACTCGTGGGTCTCGAAAGTGGCCGGCCAGGTGGGCGGACCCCACCAGCGTTCGAGCTGCCTGGGGTCTTCCCAGATCCTCCACACGCGCTTTACGTCGGCATCGAACTCGGCCACGATGGTGAAGCTCAGGGCCTCAACATCCTTGTTTACGCTGACAACAGTCATGGCAGTTCCCTTTCGTCATCTTCAGCGAGTATGTCCGCAATCCGGCTGGCACGTTGCCGCCAGATCATTTCGAAGTGGTCCAACAGGTGCCGGGCTTTTTGCAGTCCTTCATGGTTTCCCCGCACAATCTGCTCCCTCCCACGTTTCTCCTTGGTCACCAGGGAGGCCCGTTCCAAGACCGCAACATGCTTTTGCACGGCCGCGAAACTCATGGCGTAGAGGGCAGCCAACCCGGAGACCGAGTACTCCCCCGCCGTCACCCGGGCCACGATGTCCCGGCGGGTGGCGTCGGCCAGGGCCTGGAACAGGCGGTCGAGTTCTGCGTCGCCGGAGGGTTTTTTACTGAGCTGATCTACAACCATTTGGTTGTACGATACGCCCGGACACATCCGGTGTCAACGGGTTTGGCGACCAGAACCCGACCACCCCTTGCGACTCCCGTGTCGCGCGGGTAAATTGTTGAAACGTCTCAAAGAAAGCGTTTTCCCAGACTCTTAGGTGGAATTGACCATGACTCAGCACGCCCCGATCACGTGGATCGATGGCGAACCGCCCGCCGGACTCAGCGGTGGCACGACGTGGGGAATGCCGTTCCAACGCGGCACGGTACAGGACGCGGCCGCACTCAAGGTTCTCGACTCCAGCGGCAGCACCGTCCACGCCCAAACCTGGCCCTTGGCCACCTGGCCCGACGGCTCCCTGAAGTGGGCCGGCATTGCCCTCGGCGCAACGGATCAGCCAGCGGCCGCATATCAGGTTACCCACTCAACCGAAACGCTCGACGGCGGCGCGGCAGCCGCCGTCGAAAGCTCACCCGAGGTGACGGTCATCGAAGATGACAAGACCATCACCGTATCCACGGGCACACTGGGCATGGTCCTGCACAGGAGTGGCGACACCCTGTTCAGCGAGCTCCGCCGCGCCAATGAAGTGGTGGCCAGAGACGGCCGTCTCGTGAGCCTGCTGCAGTCAGGACAGGCAGAGGGAACGGGTACCACCACCCGCACAGGCTTCACCGGCCACACCACCAGCGTCACCGTGGAGCAAGCCGGTCCTGTCCGCGCCGTGGTCAAGGTGGAGGGCGCGCACCGTGCCGATGACGGCTCCAAGGAATGGCTCCCGTTCACCGTCCGCTTCTACTTCTACGCGGGCGCCCGCAGCGTCAGAATGATGCACTCGTTCATCTGGGACGGCGACGCTGAGCAGGATTTCCTCGCCGGCCTGGGCGTCGAGTTCACCGTGCCACTGGAAAGCGAACTGCATGATCGCCATGTCCGGATGGCCGGGGCCGACGGCGGATTCCTGGTGGAGGCCATCCGTGGGCTGACTGGACTACGGCGGGATCCGGGCGAGCAAGTCCGCGCCGCGCAGATCGCCGGCCGGCCCACCCCGCCCCTGAATGAGTGGAGCCCGCTGGTTTCCGAACGACTCCACCTCATCCCGGACTGGAACGACTACACCCTGACACAACTGACCGCCGATGGCTTTGAGCTGCGCAAACGGACCGCTCCCGGCCACGGCTGGGTGGGGATTTCGGGCGGCACCAGGGCGGCAGGCTTCTGCTCGTTGAGCGATGTCCGTGGCGGCTTCGGTGTTGGCATCCGGGACTTCTGGCAGTCGCATCCGGGACAGCTGGACATCCGCGGGGCAGCCACCGATCAGGCGAAAGTCGCTGCCTGGCTCTACTCCCCCGAAGCCCAGCCGATGGACCTCCGTTTCTACCACGACGGCCTGGGCCAGGAGACGTTCGAGGACCAGCTTGAGGGCCTCGAAATCACCTACGAGGACTATGAGCCGGGCTTCGGCAATCCCACGGGCATTGCCCGCACGCACGAGCTGACACTGTTCGCCTACGACTCGACCCCCAGCACGGAAAACCTCGCCGCCGACGCCAAGACCGCGTCCACTCCCCCGCTGCTGCAACCCTCCCCCGGCTACCTGCACGCGGCAGGCGTCTTTGGTGACTGGGCTCCGGTGAATCGCAGCACCCCGGCCCGGGCGGAGCTGGAAGACAAGCTGGATTTCCTGTTCGACTTCTACCAGGGCCAGACCGAACAGCGCCGCTGGTACGGATTCTGGAACTACGGCGACGTCATGCACACCTACGACACCGATCGGCACGTGTGGCGCTACGACGTGGGCGGCTACGCGTGGGACAACTCCGAGCTTTCGCCCGACCTCTGGCTTTGGTACATGTACCTCCGGACTGGCCGCGCGGACGTCTTCCGTTACGCCGAGGCCATGACCCGCCATACCGGCGAGGTGGATGTCTACCACCTCGGTCCGTGGCGCGGACTGGGTTCACGGCACAACGTCCAGCACTGGGGCTGCAGCGCCAAACAGCTGCGCATCAGCACGCCGGCCTACCGGCGCTTCTACTACTACCTGACCGCCGACGAACGCACCGGCGATCTCCTCACCGAACTGGTGGACAGCGACCAGAACTTCCTCGGCTTGGACCCCGTCCGCAAAGTGAGGCCCGACGCCGATACGTACCGCCCGGACCGAGGCGCCTTGGGCGTCGGGCTGGGCACGGACTGGGGCTCCCTCGCCGCCACCTGGCTCACCGATTGGGAGCGTACCGGCAACCCGCGCTCACGGGATCGACTCCTGGGAACCATGGCTGACATCGGCGCCCTGAAGTACGGTTTCCTCACCGGCGAAGCGCTGTACGACCTGGATGCGGGAAGGTTCGACGCCGGCAGGGAAGTCATCAGTGTCTCGCACCTGAGTGCCGTGTTCGGTTTGGTGGAAATCTGCAGCGAACTGATCAGCCTGGTGCCGGACAAGGACTTCGAGGAAGCCTGGATGCAGTATTGCCGGCTGTTCCTGGCCACCCCGGAGGAGCAGATCGCAGAGGTAGGGCAACCCTTGGCCGGCATCTACCTCACCCAGGCACACAGCCGGCTCACGGCCTATGCGGCGGCCCGGTTGGGATCCCCGGAACTGGCTGCACTGGCATGGGAGAGCTTCGCCGAGGGCGGGGAGAACCTCAACCATGCCGAGGCCTTCACGTTGAAGAAGATCCTGCCGCCTTATGTACTCCACCCCGTCGACGAAGCTCCTACCGTCTCCACCAACGACACCGCCCAGTTCGGCTTGGCCGTCATCCAGAACCTGGCCCTGGTCGGTCAGCACCTGCCGGCGGCGGCCGATGCACCGCAGGAGGTCCCGGCGTCGTAATTTCCGTTGCTGCCTCGGGAAGCCGGCCTAGGAACTAGTGCGCGGATGCATGATCCGCATTTGGTCCCAGGTCCGCTCCGAGGCGGCGATGTTCTGGTTGGAACGCTCGCGGTCCAGGGAGGCAAGCTCGACGGCGATCGCCTGGACCGCGGCCACGGCACCTGTCAGGGACGGGAAGAAACCGGCGCCTTCAGTGGGCACCACAATCCTGTGGTCGGCGTGCACTGCTACAGGCGATCCTGCGCTGTCGGTGATGGAAACGATGGGCGTGCCCAGGTTGTGCGCGATGTCCACCGCGCGCATGGTGCTGTCGTAGACCCGCCACAGACTGATGGCGATGACCAGGTCCTCTGCACCGAGCCGTGCAATGGCGTTGGTGAGGGCTGCGACATCGGCATCGAGGAGCCGGACGTTATATCCGGCAATGATCGCGTTGTGCTCCAGCGCCTTGCCGGGGATGGCGTAACTGCCCGCGGCGACGATGAAAGTCTGCCGTGCACCGGCAATGGCCTTGGCTATTTCATGAATTGCGTCGGCGTCCAGGGTGCGCTCAAAATGGGCCAGATTGGCACGATCCGTGGAGACCGCAGCCTGTGCAGGACTGCTGATGTGGCCGTTGTGTTCGGCAGCAACTTCTACCGCACTCAGTGATGCAAGGAAGCGCGAACGCAGCTCAAATTGGAAGTCCGCCCACCCCTTGAATCCCAGTGTTTGTGCGGTTCTGGTCACGGTCGAGGCATTGGAGGCGGCCACCGCGGCGATGTCGCTGACAGAGCCGTAGGACGCGAGCCGGGGCTGGGAGCGGAGGATGCCGATGACCTGCATTTGGCGTGCCGCGAGCTTCCGCCCCTGGACACGACTGTCCAGCCACTCGGTCAACGTTGACGAGTCGAAATCTTCTTCCACCTATTGACCTACCTCACACTTTGGCCGTAACTTCGATACATCACTTCTGCACAGACTTGTGCATATTCCTAAAAATGTACAACTTGGCCCACTTTGGCAGGAATCACCATGTCACTCACAGCACGCCTGGATCGCCTGGCTCTCAGTCGACCACACTACAAGCTTCTCCTCATCGGAGGCCTCGGCTACTCCTTCGACGGCATGGACGGTGCCGTGGTGGCTTTCCTCCTCCCACGCATCCAGGAACTATGGGGCCTCAGCACGGCCAGCCTCGGCCTGGTGGGCTCAGCAGCCCCGTTCGGCTTCTTCTTCGGCGCGATCCTGGCTGGCTGGATGGGGGATCGCTTCGGTCGCAAGAAGGTCATGCTCTGGGCGCTGGCCTTCTACTGCGTCATGTCAGTAGTTGCAGCCATGGCCCCCAACTTTGAAATCTTCCTGATTGCACGGATCTTTGCAGGACTGGGCGCCGGCGCTGAAAGTGTGATCATTGCGCCGTTCCTATCCGAGTTCATTCCTCCGAAGCGCCGTGGCTGGTTCATTGGAACCCTGGCCGGCTTCTTCTCCTTTGGCTTCGTGGCTGCAGCACTGATCGGCCGCTTCGTTGTTCCCCTGGGCGAGGACGGCTGGCGCTGGGCGCAGGTCATCACCGCTGTTCCCATCCTGCTCCTGCTCTGGTGGCGTCGCAGCCTGCCCGAATCGCCGCGCTACCTCATCAGCCGAGGCCGGATTGCCGAGGCAACGGAAGTAGTGGACCGCTTCGAGCGGAGCGTCATCAAGGCCACCCGAAAACCCTTGGACCCGCTGCCCGCAGCCGAGGAAGAAATCGCCAAGCACGAACAGAAGATCAACATCTGGAACGCCCTGAAGTTCATGTGGTCCAAGGCCATGCGTCGCCGGACTGCCGTGATCTGGCTGATCTGGTTCGTGATCACCTTCTCCTACTACGGCTTCTTCTCCTGGATTCCCACCCTGCTGGTTGGACGCGGAATCACCATTACCAAGAGCTTTGAGTTCTCCATCCTCATCTACCTGGCACAGATCCCCGGCTACTTCTCCGCCGCCTGGTTGTGTGACCGGATTGACCGCAAGAACACCATCGCCCTTTACTTGTCGGGATCGGCCATCAGCGCATTCTGGCTCAGCCAGTCCAACGATTCCGGGATGATCCTGCTGGCTGCCGCAACGTTGTCCTTCTTCCTCAACGGCACCTACGCCGGCGTCTACGCCTACACTCCGGAACTCTTCCCCACATGGATGCGTGCCACGGGTGTTGGCCTGGCCAGCGCAGTAGGCCGCATCGGAAGCATCCTGGCACCGTCCATCATCGGCATCTTCGCCGCGTCCCTCGGCTTCGGCGGCGTGTTCACCATGACCACCGTGGTGCTGACCATCGGCGTCCTGGGCGTGGTGATCTTCGGCGCCTCCACCGCGGGCAAGTCCTTGGAGAACATCAACGCCCGCGCCGAACAGGACCCGGCCGCGGCAGGAAGCAAGTGAACACTGTGAACCCTCTGAACACTGACGGAGTTTTCAAGCAGACTCTTGAAGCATTGCAGCAGGAACCGGGAGTCGTCCTGTTTACTGCACTCCAGTGGATTCCGCAGCGCTCCAGCCTCAAGCGGCTCTACACCAGCCACCCGGCAGAGTATCCCGTGGGCGGCGAGAAGACAGTGGAGATTTCTCCCGGATGGCTGGGCACGGTCATCGAGGACAAGCAGCCTTTCCTGGCCCCGGACCTGACAGCGCTCCGGAACGTCTTCTCCGACTCCGGACTCATCCAGCAGCTCGGCTGCGGCGCCGTGATCAACGTGCCGGTCCTCGACCAGCAGAACAACGTAGTGGGCGTCCTCGCGCTCCTCGACGCCGAAGGAAAGTACTCCCGGGACAGCGTGGAAACCGCCGTCGACGTGGTTAAATCCAACCTTGCCCACCTTGTCCAAGCCTTTGAAGCCCATCCCACAGAAATCCCAGAAGTCCCCGAAGCCCCCGCGAAGGACACCGCCTAAATGAGCACCGCCCCAGAAAGCACTCCCCTGATCATCCGCAACGCCAACGTCCTGGACGTTGCGGCCGGCACCTACTCAACTGCCGACGTCGTCAGCGTTGACGGGAAGTTCAGCAGCGTTGAACCGAACGCCCAGGTACCGTCCGGTGCGCGTGTCATCGATGGCACCGGGAAGTTCGTCATCCCTGGCCTGATCGACGCCCACGTCCACGTGGTCGCCTCCAGTGCCGACTTCCGATCACTGACGTACACGCCGCCGTCTTATGTCTACGCCCAGACCGCCCGCATCATGGGTGCGATGCTGCGCCGCGGCTTCACCACCGTCCGGGACCTGTCCGGCGCGGACTTCGGACTGGCCATGGCCCAGGAGGAAGGGCTGTTGGAGGGGCCGAAAATCCACTTCTGCGGCCACGCCCTGAGCCAGACCGGCGGCCACGGAGACATGCGGCTGCCCGGCGAAGACCACGATCCCAATGGCCGTGGATGCTGCGGCATTGGCAGGGTGGCAGATGGTGTTGATGCTGTCCGCGCCGCCGCCCGCGACGAGATCCGCAAGGGCGCCCACCACATCAAGATCATGGCGTCCGGCGGCGTCTCCTCCCCCACTGACCGCATCGACTCCACCCAATACTCCATGGAAGAAATGCGGGCCGCGGTGGAAGAAGCCCAGGCCGCCAACCGCTACGTCGCCGCGCACGCCTACACGGCCAAGGCCATCAACCGCGCCCTGGAAGCCGGCGTCCGCTCGATCGAACACGGCAACCTCCTGGACGACCAAAGCCTCAACCTGTTCCTGGAAATGGACGCCTTCCTGGTTCCCACCCTGGTCACGTATTGGGCCCTGAAGGAAGAGGGCAAGGAATTCGGGCTCACCGAGGAAATGTGGGCCAAGGTTGATTCCGTGCTCACCAGCGGGCTCGAAGCGATTGAACGCGCCCACGAGGCCGGCGTCAAAATGGCCTTCGGCTCAGACCTCCTGGGCGGGATGCACCGCCACCAGAACGAACAATTCAGGCTGTTGGGCAAGGTTCAGCCCGCGATTGACGCCATCCGCTCGGCAACCACGACGGCGGCAGAGCTGCTTGAGCGCGAAGGGGAGATCGGCGTGATTGCACCGGGAGCCGATGCCGACATGCTGGTCCTCGACGCCGATCCGGTGGCGGACATCGCTGTGCTGGCCGACATCTCCGAGCATCTGGAGTTCCTCGTCCAGAATGGCCGGGTCATCGACTGACCCTGCTTCAAGGTCTGTATTAACGCTTCAAAAGGCCCGATACTGTAAGCATGCTGATCAATATCGATCCGAGGAGGAGGCGTACAGCATGACCACGAAAGTAAACAAGACAATCATGGTCAACGTTCCGATCAGTACGGCTTACTGGCAGTGGACACAGTTCGAGGAGTTTCCGCATTTCATGGGCGGAGTGGAACGAGTGACGCGGCTCAGTGAGGACCGCCTGGAGTGGGTGGCCGAAATCGCCGGCGTCCATCGGCGCTGGGAAGCCAAAATCGTTCAACAGGACCAGAACCGGGCCGTTGCCTGGGCCGCCGTGGAGGGTGCCAAAAACGCCGGATGGGTTGAGTTCAAAGAAGCCGGCCCCAGCCAGACGTCACTGCATCTGTCCCTGGAATACGAACCGCATGGCGTCCTGGAATTCCTGGGGGACAAGCTGCATATCGTTGAAAGGCAGGCTGAGTCAGACTTGAAGAAGTTCAAGGAGTACATCGAAAAGCAGACCCCGGAGACGGGAACCCGCGCGGGGACAGCAGCCGCGGCACCTGCAGCGTCGACCATCCCGATCGTCGACCCCGTCACCCACCCGTTCGACCAAACGAACGGCTTGGCCAACGTTGACGGCGACTCCGATGGGACTGCTGACAGCGACACCCTCAGTGCAGCTGAACGGAAGAGACGGGACGATAACCCTCCGGGGTACATTCCCCCTCCGCCGAGCGCGTTGCCCTAGGGCGAATCAGTCTTAGGCCAACGTCTTAACTGAAGTGCCGCCCGGGTCGAGGTGACCCGGGCGGCACTGTTGTTTCTACGGCCAGCTACTTCCTGGCGCCGGTGTAGACGACGGCGGGAATCGCCGGAGCCTGCATGCCCTCGCCGATGAAGAAGCTGGGGTGCGGCGGCTGGTTGTACGCCACGTTCTCGCGGGCAACAGCTGTCCGGTACACGGTGTCGTGCATCAGGGTCCGCAGCCGGACCTCGGTAGGAGCCGTGGTGGTGTAGATCCGCAGCTCTGTGCTGTCCGTGGACGGCCAGGCGATCTCTTCACGCCAGTCACCCAGGATGTCCGCCTGGATGGACGGGTTTCCCTTGGTGGTGTTGATGCTGCGGGCGCCGTCGGCGGTCAGGAGCCGATCGCTGGTTTCCGTTTCCCAGTTCCACTTGGAGATGGTGGGTACGCCGCGGGACACCGTGGCGTCGTAGTCGTGGTCCACGATTTCGCGGAGCAGGTCACCGTCCCACCAGGCCAGGAAGTTGGCGGCCGGGATCTTCTCAGCGATCAACTCACCGTTGGCGGACATGAGCTGGCCAACGGGTGAATCCCACGCCGCAGAACCGCCGATGGCCCACCCTTCGGCGCCGGCATAGCGGGGATCGATGTCGCCCGCGGCCCCGCGTCCGGTGTCCTTGATGGCCGGAATGCTCCACAGCACCTCGCCGGTGGCGGCGTCACGGAACGTTGCGCCGCGATTGCCGCTCTGGCTCATGCTTTCGTGGACGGCGAAGGTTTCCAGTCCGGGCCGTGACGGGTCCAGGTCACCGGTGTGGATGGCATCACCGTGGCCCAGCTTGGTGTTGTACAGCGGCTGGCCGTCGTCATCGATGGTCATGGAGCCGAAGACGAACTCGTCCTTGCCATCCTGATCGACGTCGGCCACGGACAGGTTGTGGTTGCCCTGCCCCTTGTACTCATCGCCAGCCAGGTTGGAATCGAAGGTCCAGCGCTTCGCGAGCTTGCCGTTGACGAGGTCGTAGGTGACCAGGACCGTCCGGGTGTAGTAGCCGCGGCTGAACATCATGGAGGGGTGCTCGCCATCAAGGTAGGCCACACCTGCCAGGAAACGATCCACGCGGTTGCCGTAGTTGTCGCCCCAGCCGGTCACAGCACCGCGCTCGGGCTCGTAGGTCACGGTGTCCATGATGGTGCCGGTCTCGCCTTTGAATACGGTAAGGAATTCCGGACCGGACAGGACGTACCCGGCGGCATTTCGGAAGTCGGCGTCGGCGTTGCCGATCACGGTACCTGCCGCATCCTTGGTGCCATCGGCGGTCTTGAGGGAAACCTCAGCCTTGCCATCGCCGTCGAAGTCGTAGGCCAGGACCTGCGTGTAGTGCGCGCCGGCACGGATGTTGCGGCCAAGGTCGATGCGCCACAGCTTGGTGCCGTCCAGTTTATAGGCGTCCACGTAGACGTTGCCCGTGTAGCCGGACTGGGAGTTGTCCTTGGCGTTGGACGGAGACCACGTCTGGATGACCTCGTACTTGCCGTCGCCGTCGAGGTCCGCAACGGTGGCGTCGTTGGCAGAGTAGGTATAGGCCTTGCCGTCCGGCGTGACACCATCGGCAGGCTTGTCCAGGGCGATAGCCAGATAGTTCCGGGCCAACGGCTTCACGGCTTCAGCCAGCTTGTCCAGGCCCTGTCCGTTGCCAACGGTCTTGATGACGTAGCTCGACTCCGCTGTGCCGCCCGCGTCCACGAACATGGTGGCATTGCGGAGGGGCTCCGGGGTGATGTTGACGCCGTCGCGCAGGACCTGGAAGCCGACGCTGTCCTTGTCCAGGCCCAGCATGCGCCAGCTCACCGTGACGCCTTGGTCGGTCAGAACGGCGACCGGTGCACGGTCCAGATTTTCCACTTGTCGCTTCAGCGAGGATTGGTCTTTCGCGGCAGGCACGACGCCGGGAAGGTTGGCTTGCGCTGCCTGCGGGACCTGGGCCGGGGCTGCTTGCGCGAGCGGGACACCAGTCAGCGCGATGGCGGCGGCTGCAAGGGAAGCGGTGGCGGCGATGGGGACTGCTTTCCATGCACGGCCACGGGAGGAGCTGTAGGAACATTTCGAGGGGTAAGCCAAAGAACATCTCCTTTGATGCTGGGCAGCAGGCGGTCTGCGAGCCGACATTGGAACGTTTCACTCGCGGAGACAGGGCACCCTGCCTGGTGAGCAAGAGGTTGAAGGCCGCGAGAAAACGCTTTCCGCCAACAAGGTTTACCAGCGCTTCAACCCCCCGGTCAAGGGTTTGACAGGAAATGACTGTGAGACTTCGGTGCTATTTGTTCGGAAATGTCCCTGCCCTTGCCTGTCCGCGGCACCCTCCTGGTACGTCTTTCGCGGCTCGCTTGTGACGGTCCGTTTCGCAGGATTTCGTAGGATTTAGCCCGGTTGAGCGGGGTGACTGATGGGCTTTGGCCTGTGCGGGTGCGTCCGTAGTGTCGTCCCATGCCGAAGCATTCCGTCACTCCCCTGTCCGTTCTTGACCTGACTCCGGTTTCCGCCGGGCAGACCCCCGGCGACGCCCTGCGCAGCACACTCGCCCTCGCCGGCGTTGCTGAGGCTGCAGGGTACTCGCGGTACTGGCTGGCCGAGCACCACCTCAACATCGGCGTTGCTGGTTCTGCCCCGCACATCCTCGCCGGGTTGGTTGCGTCGGCCACCAAAACCATCCGTGTCGGCACGGCAGCCACCTTGTTGGGAAATTACAGGCCGCTCCAGATTGCGGAGAGCATCGGCACTCTTGCTGCGGTGTTCCCGAACCGTGTGGACCTTGGCTTTGGGCGTTCCGGGCCGCCGAAGTCGCCCAGCGAACCGGCTCCCGGAGTAGTGCCCCCGACGGACACACCAGACGATCGCGTGGTTGACGGTCTGCTGATCCCAGCGCCGCGGCCCATCTTCGGTGCCGTCCTCCCCAGGAAGTTCCGTTTGCAAGGTGAACTGCTGGGCCGCTTCCCGGGAGATACCGACAACTTCGAGAACGACGTCCAGGACATCATCGGGTTCTTCACCGGCGGGTACCGCACCAGGCATGGCGAGGAAGTCACCGCGACGCCGGCCCTCGGGCAGTCGCCACAGTTCTGGATCCACGGTTCAACAGCGGGTCCCAGCGCCCGCCTCGCCGGCAAGTTGGGCCTTCCCTTCGGCGCGAATTATCACGTAGCCCCGGCCGGCGTACTGGACTCCATTGCCGAATATCGGGCCCACTTTGAACCGTCTGCTTCCCTGCAGGAACCACAGGTGATCGTCTCGGCGGACGTGCTGGTGGCCCCGGACGAACACCAAGCACAGCGCCTCGCCCGCGGCTATGCCCAGTGGGTTCACGGTATTCGCAGCGGACAGGGTGCCATCCCCTACCCCTCCCCGGAGGATGCCTTGGATCTGCCCTTGGACGCTGACGCCAAAGACCTTGTCAAAGACCGTGTGGACACCCGGCTGGTGGGCGACCCGCACCAGGTCAGGGACAAGCTGCGCACGCTGCAGCGGGCCACAGGCGCCCAGGAACTGCTCATCACCACCATTGCCCATGACCCCGCCGATCGGCAGAGCTCGTACCAGTTGCTCGCCGAGGCCTGGGGTCTCTAGCTATCCGATTTTCCACCCACCACCAACAAAGGGAGCACCATGTCCATCGAAACCGCCGTACCGGAAAACGACGTGCAGGATACCCAGCTGATCACCGCCCAGGAAGCGGCCAACCTCATCGAAGAAGGCGCGCTGCTGATCGATGTCCGCAGCGAAGGCGGCCGCGCCAGCACCGGAGCCGTCCCCGGTGCCGTGGTGGTCAACCGCGAGCATGTGGAGGAGGACTTCAGCCCGGAGTCCGCCCACCGTCTGGCCCAGCTCAGCGGTACGGACCAGAAGATCGTGGTGTTCTGCGGCTCCGTCAACGGTTCACGTCCCGTCGCGCAGAAGCTTCAGGTCCTCGGCTACGCCAACGCCGTCCACGTGGACGGCGGCTTCCCGGCCCTGCGCGACGCCGGCGTCCCCAGCACCGGGCCGCTCGCCCCGCCCGTCGGATCGGCGCCGCCCGTCGGATCGGCTCAGGCATCCACCGAATCGGTGGCCTCCGAACGCTGAGTACCTCCCGCCGTCGGACGTTCCGGCGGTTGCACTCCCGCCGTCGTCGCGGCTTCCTTTCCGGAGGTCACGACGACGGCACGTGCGTTTCGGCGGTTCCTTGCCTCGCGCTGCCAGTCGAGTCCGCCGGCGAGCAGTGCGACCCCCAGCAAAACGCAGCACATCACGATGCCTTGGTGGAAGGCGTCCTTGGAGGCTTGGCCGGTGGCCGCTCCGTGCGCCTGAAGGAACATGCCTGCGGCCGCAGCTGAGCACAGGGCCGCCGCGAAACGTTGGCTGAGCTGGTAGAAGCCTGCAGCCACCCCTGCGGCACCTGCGGGCGCATGGGCAAGCGTGAGTGTCTGGTTTGGCGCCACCACAAGGCCTGTTGCCACACCTTGTATAAGTCCGACCGCGGCCACCGCCAGAGCCGCCGTACCGCCGTCGAGCCCTTGCACGAAGAGGTCCTTGGCAATCAGGCAGGCCAGGCTGCCCACCAGCGCGTAGACGATCCCGGGGCGACCGTATCGGGCCAGGAAGCGCCAACTGAAGCTGGACGCCAACAGCATTCCTGCTGCTTGCGGCGCGAGGACCGCTGCGGCCGCCAACGGCGCCATCCCCGCCCCGGAGAGGAAGAAGAAGGCAGTCACGGCGGCCATTCCGGCACCGACGCCGAACTGGCAGAGCGCCACCACCGTACCCAAGGCGTAGCCCCTGGATTTCACCAAGGAGGCACTGAGCAATGGGGTTCGGCCGCGCCGGTGATAGAGGAGTTCCCAGAAGGCGAAGGCCAGAAGCGTCCCCGCACCGACCGCCAGCGATGTCACTGCAATGATGCCCGCACCGTAGATCGTGGGAATGAGCGAGGCGATCACGACTCCGCCGAGCAGCAAGGCGCCCAGAACGTCGATGGAGGGTTTCGCGGTTCCGTCGTCGGGGTGTTTGATGGCAGGCCTCGGGAGGAGCCGGAAGGCAAGGGGAACCAGGATCAGCACCAAGGGAACGTTGGCGAGGAACAGGATCCGCCAGCCGATGGATGGGTCGCCCAAGGAAAGAACTACTCCGCCGAGCAGCGGTCCGCAGACCGCAGCCGAACCCCCGGCGGCAGCGTACGCGCCGAGCGCTTTCGCGCGGTCGTGTCCGGAATAGATGTCCTGCAGGAGGCCCAGCACCTGCGGGTTCAGGGTGCCGGCGCCGAGTCCTTGGAGGAGCCTGGCGATGATGACCAGCGATGGGTCCGTGGCCAGACCACCCACCAGGCTGGAGGCCCCGAAAACAGCGATACCCGCAATGAAGAGCGTGCGCCGTCCCACGATGTCGCCCAGCCTGCCCGCGGGAACCAGCGCGACGCCGAACGCCAGGGAGTAGCTAGCCAGGATCCACTGCACGGACCCGGAATCGGCGTGCAGGGACGCAGACATAGCCGGTACCGCCAGCACGAACATTGCCTGGTCCAACAGCGTGATGAATCCTGCGCCCAGGCAAAGCCACAGGGCGGAACGTTTAGCGTGATTTCCGTGGCTTCTCATAGCGTTCCTTCCTGACCTGCTTTGCCGCCTTGGATGCTGAGAAACAACCAAAAAGATTTGATATTTCTGGTTGTGGCGCTGAAAGTGGGTCAGGAAGGTACGCCCACGACGCGCGCCCGGGCAGCGGCATGGCCGGCCCGCAGCTCCTCTGCACTTCTCCCCCGCTCCCGATGCGCCACTTCCTGCTTCAGCTGTGGAATGACGTGCCGCCCGAACTCAAGGGCATCAGGAACGAAGTCGTAGCCACGGAGACCGAAGATCTCGAATCCGAGGTCGTGGTAGTCCAGGATCGCCTGGGTGACAGTGTCGTAGGAGCCAACCAACGCCGTCGCGCTTCCTCCCCCGCCACCTGCCGCTTTGGCGAGGGCCGTCCATAGCGCGCGGTCGTGGAGGTCCCCGCGCTCGGCCGCGGCGAGGAGTCGCTGGGTGCCGGCGGCCTCGGGCTTCTGGTTGTAGTGCCGGACAGGATCAATCACCTCGCCGGCCGACCGTCGCGCCTCGAAGGTACTCAGAATGGCGTGCGCTTTCTCCCAAGCCAACTTGTCCGTTGCCGCCACGATGGGTCGGAAGGCAATTTGCCAGCGCAATGGTTCAACCCGTCCCAAGGCAGCGGCCCGCGCAAGGATCTGCTCCTGTTGCGATGCGGCATCGGCAAGGGGTTCGCCGAACAGTGCGTAGATGTCAGCCTCTGCAGCGCCCACCTCCCACGCCGCCTCGGAGGACCCGCCGAAGGAAATGCCTGGCCTTTTCCCGGCAAAAGGCCCCACACCAGAGGCAAAGTCGTCGAACCGGTAATGCTCGCTGTCCCAGCTGAACGAATCTCCCGACCACGCCCGGCGCACGATCTGCATGTACTCCTGCGTCCGGCCATAGCGCGCATCCTTGGCAAGGAAGTCGCCTTCGCGGGCCTGATCCGCCTGGCTGCCGCCGGTGATGAAGTGCACGGTCAACCGGCCTTGCGCAATGTGGTCCAACGTCAGGAAGGATCGCGCTGCGAACGTCGGGTGGGAAACGTTGGGGCGGTGCGCCAACCTCAACTGGATCCGTTCAGTATTTGCTGCAACCCATGCCGCGTGGACTGAGGGATCCTGTGTGGTGGAGTTGTAGGCGAACAGGACGTGGTCCCAATTGTTGTCCTCGTGGATCCTGGCGATACGGGCCGCGTATTGGGGGTCGAAGAAGGACGTCGTGGCTGGAGACGTCTCGGTGGAGTCGTTGCCGGCACCCATGCCGAGGAATTCGATAGGCATTGTTGTTCTCCTGGGGGAAGAGTCAGCGGCGGAGGATGCGCTGGGCGAGGAAGTTGCCCAGTAACTGCGCGGCCTGGACCATGACGATGATGATCAGGACGGTCACGAGCGTGACCTCCCAGTTGAACTGCTGGTAGCCGTACATGATGGCGAAGTTGCCCAAGCCACCGCCGCCGATGTACCCGGCCATGGCGGACATATCCACGATGGCGATGATCATGAACGTGTAGCCCAGGATCAGCGGCGCCAGCGACTCGGGAATCACCACGGACCACAGGATGTGCAAGCGGCTGTCACCCATGGCCCGGGCGGCTTCCACAACACCGGGATCGGATGCGACCAGATTTTGTTCCACCACACGCCCAATCACGACGCCGGCCATGAGCGCCATGGGCAGGATTGCCGCCGTTGTGCCGATGGTCGTTCCCATGACGATCAGCGTCAGCGGGGCGATGGCCGTGATGAAGATGATGAACGGGATGGGCCGGATGATGTTGACTAGGAAGTTCAGGACCGAGAACACCGCCTTGTTGGCGAACAGGTTTCCCGGCCTGGTGGCGTAGAGCGTGACACCCAGAGCGAGCCCGGCGGCGCCGCTCAGCAGCACGGTGATGACCACCATGTAGATGGTCTGTTGGAATGATTCGCCCAGGACGGGCAGGAGGGTTGTCCAGTCGGTCATGGCTATTCTCCGGCGTTCACGGGGACAGGGGCCGGAAGGTTCGGTACGGCACTGTCTGCGGAGGCCGTCTGTTCCTCGACGGCGGCCGTTTGGCGTTCGACGGCGGTGATCTCGCCTAAGTCGGCGAGCGCGGCGTCAATCGATGCGTCGCTGCCGGTGAGTTCGTACGTCAGTGTCCCGAGGATCTTGTTCTGGATCTCGGTGACTCCGCCGAAGACGACGCTGGACGCAACTCCGTGCCGTTCGAAGGTGGCCGCCACCAAAGGTGTGGGTGCGGCTTCGGAGATGCCGATGGACACAAGCTGGCCGGGATGCGCCGCAGAGAGGCGGGTGACGGTATCCGGTTCCGGTGTGCCGTGCACAGCCGTGGAGACGAAGCGCTGGGTGGAGTCGCTCTGGGGATCGGCGAACACGGAGTACGTCGGCCCGGCTTCCACCACGCGGCCAGATTCCATCATCACCACCGTGTCGCAGATTTCGCGCACGACGTGCATTTCGTGGGTGATCACCACAACGGTGGTTCCGAGTTCTTTGTTGATGCGCCGGAGCAGGCGCAGGACGTCGCGGGTGGTCTCCGGGTCCAGGGCGCTGGTGGCTTCATCGGCGAGCAAAATGTCCGGGGCGTTCGCCAGCGCACGGGCGATGCCCACGCGTTGCTGCTGCCCGCCGGAGAGCCGCCGCGGGTAGGAACCGGCTTTGTCTGCGATGCCCACGAACTCCAAGAGTTCGTCCACGCGCGGCTTGATCTTCTCTTTGGGCCAACCAGCCACTTTGAGCGGGTAGGCCACGTTTCCGGAGACAGTGCGGGACTTCAGGAGGTTGAACTGCTGGAAGATCATGCCGATGCCGGCGCGGACCTTGCGCAGCTGGCCTTCGGGAAGCGAGGAAATGTCCTGTTCCTTGACGAACACCTGGCCTTCAGTGGGTCGCTCCAGGCCGTTGAGCAGGCGCACCAGCGTGGATTTCCCGGCACCGGAGTAGCCAACAATTCCAACCACGGTTCCTTCTTCGATGTCCAGGCTGACGTTGTCGACGGCGCGCACTGGCTCCGTGCGCTGGCCGCGGTTGCTTCCTTGGACCGGGAACAGTTTGCTGACGCTGCGCAGCGAAACGATCGCGCTCACCGGAGCCTCCTTTTGGGGTTGATTGGATGCCCATTCCAACAGCGCCACAGCGCTCGCATCGAACCCAATGACCCCCTGTGACCTGCGGTTTCTTTCCTTGACGATGCGCGTCGGAGTGTTGCGAAGGCGTTCGATTCCCACGGGGCCAACTGCCTAGCGTGAGGCAGGGGGAACACCCCGTACCTTCCATTCGCATCAAGACCCTTTGTACGGAGAAGCATCATGAAGAACCGCTTGTTAATTGCCGCCGTCGGCCTGGTTGCCGCCCTATCGCTCTCGGCTTGCGGGGGTGCGTCAAGTGGTTCGTCAACCAGCGCCAACACCAAGGTGGTCATCGGCGTGGACGACGGTGCCGAGGAGCACTGGACCCTCCTGAAGAACAAGCTGAAGGATCAGGGCATCGACCTTGAGGTCAAGAACTTCACCGATGGTGCCCAGATCAACACCGCCACCCAGCAGGGCCAGGTGGACATCAACCTGTTCCAGCACCTGAAGTACCTGTCCCAGTTCAACGTCAACAGCAACGGCACCCTGGTTCCTGTTGGCGCGACGGCCGTGTACCCGCTGGCGTTGTACTCGGAGAAGTTCAAATCCGTGGAGGAACTGCCGGCCGACGCCGAGGTTGCCATCCCCAACAACCCCACCAACCAGGCGCGCGCCCTGCTGAACCTGCAGACCGCAGGACTTCTCCAGCTCAAGGATGGCGGCAACTCGCTGTCCACACCCGCTGAGATCACCTCAAGCAAGATCAAGGTTGTCCCGGTGGACAGCAACCAGACGGTGAACGCGCTCAAGGGAACCACGGATGCCGCAGTCGTGAACAACACGCAGGCCCAGAAAGGCGGACTGGGCGACGAGAAGATCATCTTCAAGGAAGACCTGAATTCGGAATCCCTGGCCCCGTATATCAACGGCTTCGTGGTGAAGGCGGACCGCAAGGACGATCCCACGTGGAAGAAGATCGTGGACGTCTATCACACGCCCGAAGTTGAGGCTTCGGTGACCAAGCTCAACGACGGCAACCTTCAGTTCAAGGCTGACTGGACAGCGGCCAAGCTGCAGGAAGTCCTGACCGCTGAAGAAGAGGCCATCAAGAAGACCAAGTAGCACGCGAGGGGCGGCGGCCCTGCGCCACAGAGCCCCGCCGTCCCTCAACCTTTTCCTGACTCCGAACAGCACTGAACAGGCCCATGAACCAGATACTCACCCGTGAACGCCAGCAGATCCACTTCTTCGCCTACCTGGTGGGCACCGGCATCCATTTGGCTTCATGGCGCCACGAAACAGCGTTCCCGAAGGCCAGCATTGACTTTGAACACCAGGTGCGGCTGGCAAGGATCGCTGAGGACGCCAAGTTCGATGCGATCTTCCTGGGCGACTCCCTGGCGATCGACGAGACGTCCAACCCGGGTATCCTCAACAGGTTCGACCCCATCGGCCTGGTCACGGCCCTTGGCGCGGTCACCAACAGGATCGGCCTCATCGCCACGTCCTCCACCTCTTATGACGAGCCCTACAACTTTGCCCGAGCAGCTCTCACCGCGGACCACATCAGTGGTGGCCGCGTCGGTTGGAACATCGTCACCACCCGGGACCTGACCAACAGCACGGCAGGTAATTTCAGCGCCGACCAGCACTTCGACCACAGCCTGCGGTACCGCCGCGCCGAAGAGTTCGTTGAGGTGACCCAGGGCCTGTGGAATTCGTGGGACCAGGACGCTTTCCTTTACGACAAGGATTCCGGACGTTTCTTCGACCGCCACAAACTCAGCCGGCTGGACTACAAGGGCGAGTTCTTCACAGTCGCCGGTCCGCTCAACATCGGGCCCTCCCCACAGCACTCCCCCTTGTTGGCGCAGGCGGGCACCTCGGTTCCGGGGCAGCAGCTGGGGGCACGATTCGCCAACGCCTTGTTTGCCAGCCACGCGGACATTCCCCAGGCGAGAAAATACAGGGACTCGGTCCGTGCCCAGGCAGAGGCATTCGGACGGAATCCAGACGAACTCTACGTCTACCAAGCCATCTCGCCCGTTGTTGCGGACACCCGCGAGGAAGCCGTGGAACGCATCCGCGAGCTGGACAGCCTCATCACCGATCAGCAGGTCCTGGACTTCCTGCAGGAATACTTCGCGGGCCAACTCGACTTCACCGGGCTGGGAGCGGACGCCACGGTAGCCCAGTCCGGCATTCCCACCATCGCGCGGCCGCGGACCGATTTCCGCTCCGCCGGGGAACAGATCCATGGACGTGAGGACGAGGTCACGCTCAAGGACCTCTACTCAATACTCACCGGCGACAAACGAAACCACGACTTCATCGGCACCCCGCAGCACGTGGCCGATTCCTTGGAGCGCTGGCACGCCGAAGGCGCCGCCGACGGGTTCAACCTGATGTTCTCCCTCCTCCCCCAGGACTTGGAGCGCTTCACCTCCGGCGTCATCCCGTTGCTGCAGGAGCGCGGACTGGCCCGCACTGAGTACACGGGGACCACGCTGAAATCGCACCTCGGACTCGATCCACAGCCGAAAGGACAATCATGACCACCACGCAGACCGTCGCCGCCGACACGTATGTGATCCGCGAGGCGCTTCCGGAAGAGTACGACGCCGTGGGGCGGCTGACGTACGAAGGGTTCGGTCATCATCTCCCAGGCGCGCATCAGCCCGACGAAGAGCGCCTCGGCCTTTTGCTGGATGCTGCGGCAAGGGCCCGCGAAGGTGTGCTGCTGGTTGCGGCAGACGACGAAACCGGGCGCCTGGTGGGTACTGCCAGCCTCCTGCCCTTTGGCTCATACCTCAGCCGGCAGGCAGAAGAAGGTGAGGTGGAACTCAGGTTGCTGGCTGTGCTCCCTGAGGCCCGCCGTACGGGTCTTGGCCAAAGACTCCTCGACGAATCCGCCCGCCTCGCCGCATCACGTGGTGCCGGGCGCGTAGTGCTGGACACCGCCGTCGACAATGAGACGTCTCAGCGCCTCTACCGGCGCCTGGGCTACGTCCGCCGGCCGGAACGTGAGAAGGAGCGGCCTGCGCCGAAGGTGCAGCTGGTGGTCTACACCCTGGATTTGCCGCCAGCCTAAGGGATCAGTGGAGCCTCCAGTGAAGGGGGTACCAGTGGGGACTCCCTCTGCGGCGGTAGCCGGAATAGCGTTGTCTGTATGACCAGGGACGATGCACGCCAGTTCCTGCTGTCCCGGACTGGCGGTCCCAGGACACCGTCGCTTGGCGGGCTTCCGCCACTCAAGGACACGTTCACCACGAAGGACTGATCATGCACACCAGAACACTCGGCCAGGGCCTGAAGGTCTCCGCACTGGGACTAGGGGCCATGGGAATGTCCCAGAGCTATGGTCCCAACCCCGGCAGCAGGGACGAGATGGTCGCCGTGCTGCGCTCGGCCGTCGACGAAGGGGTCACCTTCTTCGACACCGCAGAGGCCTACGGGCCCTACGTCAACGAGGAACTGGTTGGTGAGGCTCTGGAGCCGATCCGCGACCAAGTCGTCATCGCCACCAAGTTCGGTTGGGACATTCGCGACGGCAAGAGCGTCGGCCTCGACAGCCGGCCAGACCAGATTCGCCGCGTCGCAGAGGAATCTCTAAAGCGGCTGCGTACCGATGTGATCGACCTGTTCTACCAGCACCGGGTTGACCCCGCCGTGCCGATCGAGGACGTCGCCGGCACGATCAGCGAACTCATCGCCGAGGGCAAGGTCAAGCACTTCGGCCTCTCGGAGGCCTCCGCGGACACCATCCGTCGTGCTCACGCAGTGCACCCAGTCACTGCTGTCCAGAGCGAATATTCGCTCTGGACGCGCGACCCCGAGGCCGAGGTGCTGCCTGTCCTTGCCGAGCTCGGCATCGGGTTCGTACCGTTCAGCCCGCTGGGCAAGGGGTTCCTCACCGGCACCGTGGACACCTCCACCAGCTTCACCGAGGGGGACATCCGCTCCCGGGTCCCGCGTTTCGAGGCAGGGAATCTCGCGGCCAACCAGGCACTCGTTGACCACGTGAAGACGCTCGCAGCGGCGAAGAGGGCGACGCCCGGGCAGATTGCCCTGGCCTGGCTGCTTATGCAGCAGCCGTGGATCGTGCCGATCCCGGGCACCCGCCGCACCGAGCGCATCCAGGAAAACGTGGCCGCAACGCAGATCGCGCTTTCCGCCGATGAGCGCGCCGACCTCGACGCGATCGTCCGGAGCATAGGCGTCCACGGTGATCGGTACAACGCCCAGCACATGGGCTACGTCAACGGCTGACCAGGGGCGGCAGCGGGTTGGACCGCTGGTGGGAGCTCACTGTCAGCACCGGTTACACAGGGTAATCAAAAACGTGTAATCGGTCACACTTCGCCTGATTCGCTTGTCAACCATGGCGGGCACCATGAACCATGAATGAGGGAATTCGTTCCCATACAAGCTGAATCAGCAATCCTCACCGACGAGGATGCGGCCCCGGGCGAAGAGGCTTGGGGCTGATAACGGCCTGAGTGAAAGTACTGACAATGACGACACATACTGACTCCATCACGCTGAAAATCTGGGACAAGTCGGCCATCGACCACACCATCGATGCCGCCGTCCAGTCCCTCTCACACCGGGCAGCTGCAGAGAACTGCGGAATCGCAGTCACCCTCAGCGGACCCAAAACCTTCACCGTGAGCCTGAGCCGCTAAGCAGCTCACACACAACGCAAGAGGACGACGCCGGAACCCACCGGCGTCGTCCTCTTGCGTTTAAGGCTCGTCCCGGAAGCGTCCAAAAACGTACAAGTGGCTCTCGAATCCTCTTCGTGACGCCGTTCCTCAAGTCCTGAGCAAACCTTGATATTTCCTTGACGCTTTGCCTGCGCGTTTCTTGCGTTGGCGTTGGAACTCTTAGTGAGTCAACGCTTCAACGCTCGAACGGAGGGATCACAATGCTCGCGGAAATCACGGAACACACGGCCGGCACAGGCTCACTGGCCACGGCCGCCTCACCCCGCGGATCCCACCGTGCAGCCGGTGGCGTGGTCACCGTCCTGGTGCCGGCACACAACGAATCCGCCGGCATCACCGAGACCCTTACCTCGCTGAACAACCAGACCCACCGCCCGGACCGCATCATTGTGGTGGCGGACAACTGCACCGACGACACCGAGTCGCTCGCGCTTGCCCAGGGCGTCGAGGTCCTGCGCACCGTCGGCAACAAGGACAAGAAGGCCGGAGCCCTGAACTTCGCCCTTAGCGAGCTGCTTCCGGATGCCGACCCCGAGGACTTGATCCTGGTTCAGGATGCGGACTCCCAGCTCGCCCTCGATTTCATCGAAAACGCCACCAAGAACCTGTTGGCCGACGAACTGCTCGGCGCAGTGGGCGGAGTGTTCAGCGGCGGCCCCGGCGGCGGTTTCGTCGGACACCTGCAGCGCAACGAGTACGCCCGCTATGCCCGCGACGTGAAGCGCCTCCACGGCAAGTGCCTGGTGGTCACCGGAACGGCAGCCCTGTTCCGGGTCAAGACACTCCGTGACGTGGTTTCAGCCCGGCTGCAGGGCACCCTTCCTCCGGGCAACGGCAGGGGCGGCGTCTACGACACCTCGGTCCTGACCGAAGACAACGAACTTTCCTTCGCCCTGCTGACCCTCGGCTACCGCATCGCATCTCCTTCCAACTGCACCCTGGTCACCGAGGTCATGCCCACCTGGCGTGAACTTTGGGCACAGCGGCTTCGGTGGAAGCGCGGCGCTGTTGAGAACTGCGTGCAGTACGGGTGGACCAAAATCACCAGGCCGTACTGGGGACGCCAATTCCTGTCCATGATCGGCGTCATGGTGACACTGGCCTACTTCGGCTCCATCATCTTCGCTTTCACCACCGGAGCGGGCCTGAACCTCCACCCCTTCTGGATAGCAGTTACCGCAATCTTCGTCCTGGAGCGCATCGTAACCCTGCGCTTCCGGGGCTGGAGGTACATGTTGCTGGCCGCAACCATGTACGAAACCGTCATAGATATGTTCCTGCAGGCCGTTCACGCCAAGGCGTACCTGGATGCAGCACTCAACAGAAAGAAAGTTTGGTAATCGACTCATGTACAACAACCCAGCAGCCCCCCTCGCAGGAGCCACCGCAGCCGGAATGGGCTCAGGAGCACTCGCAATGACCGGAGCAGGAGATCTCTTCTGGTTCGCACTGGCTGCTTTCGCCATGCTGGCACTCGGCCTCGCCGTCAAGAGGATCGTCCCCGTCAGGGCGCAGAAGAACTAACCCAGGCCTGGCAGTCCCGCAGTTGTGTCGCTTACCCCCCAGCGCGACACAACTGCGGGTTTGTCATTTAATCGCCGTTTCTTGCGTGGCCCGGAGATCAGGTGACCGGAGCCGAAACCGCAGAGAACTTGGCCACCGTGGTGTAGCCGGCCTTGGTCCCGGTGACCCTGACCCTCATGGTGTCCGCCTGGTCAGCGCTTACCAGCGTGTAGGTCTTGGCAGTGGCACCGGTGATCGCAACACCGGAGCGGTACCACTGGTACGACAGGGTGGTTCCGGATGTCCACGTACCTGGGTTTGCTGTCAGGGTGGAGCCCACGACCAGCGTTCCGGTGATGGTTGGAGTGGGTGCCACCAGAGTCCCCGCAACCACAGTGGCTGTGGGCGCTGATTCCTTGGTGATGGTCGCATGACCGGTTTTGGTTCCCGTCACCCTCACCGTCAGTTTGGTTCCCTGGTCCGCTGCAGCGAGCACCCTCGTAGCAGCGGTGGCGCCGGAGATCGCTGCCCCGTTCCTGTACCACTGGTACGTCAGGGCAGTTCCGGTTGTCCAGGTTCCGGGGTTGGCTGTCAGCGTTGAACCCACAGCTGCCGTGCCGGTCACCGTAGGAGTGGGAGCCGTCAGCGGAATCCCCGGTACGAAGGAGAAATCACGGATAGTGACCGTTTCAGGACCGACATGGGCCGCATCCCCGCCGCCGCCACCGGTGACCCACAGGTTGAAGTGGATTTGTTCTTTGGCCGGAAGCGGAACCGTGGATCCTTGCAGGATGGTCTTTTTCAGCAGCGTTCCGCTGTAGCCCTCCCCAGCGAAGGTCTCAAAGGTCAGCTTGCCTGGTTCCCAGACCATCCGGTGGGTGAGGATGGGTGCGTTCGTGACATCGAAGGTGACGGTGTTGTTGCCCTGGCCCGGAGGCTTCGTTGCATCGAACCAGTACCCGTGGCCTTGAGTGACCGGCCAATCCTCACCGTAGGCAGCCCCACCGCCCCAGGCTGATGCCTCGCAGAGGTCGATCTCCGTGTATCCCGGTTCGGCTGCGGGATCGTAGGTGAAGAGGCAGCCCCACACCACTTCCTTCTGCAGGGAACTGACGTCCTTCTCCACTGTGGTGCTGTACGTGCCGTAGCCGAAGCCTTCGCGTGTGGACTGGAATTCTGCGCCCTTCGGGGCGGATCCTGTGGGGTTGGTGATGGAGAGTTTCACGTACCCGTCAGCATCAGGATTGCTGACATTGTTGGCATCCCAGCTTGCGTTGTACATGGGTGCCCCGCCCCAGAAACGCTTCTGCCAGTTGAACCCTTTCCAAGCAAAGCTGCCCACCGGTCCAGGATCCTCAGCCATGGGCGTGGTGTCCGCGGCGTGTGAGGGGCTGATGCCCGTAAACAGTGATAAACCAACCGCCATGACGACGGCCAAACCCATTACTTTTCTTCCCCCGGTTGGAAGGAGCCTCATTGACGATGCCATAGCTGTGTCCTCCTGCTGATGCGCCCAGAAACGCCTCCGGCAATTGCCGGAAGCCGCAGTCACGTTCCACCCCCGAGGAACGTGCAACTCCTCGATTATCAATGAGCAAGGACGCTGCCGGAAGCGAAATAGGCATGGAAGATGACTGTTTCAACATCAATTGGATAACGGTGGTAAACCCCGCAGTACTCTGGACAGATCGGTACCTCATAAGACAGCCCGTCACGCAGCACGTCCTTCAGGAAGACACATGCCCATACGCAGTGCCGGAATACTCCTCCACCGAACCGTGAGCAGCGGCGAATTACAGCTCTGGATCGCCCACATGGGTGGCCCTTTTTGGGCGCGGAAGGATCACCACGCCTGGTCCATTCCCAAAGGTGAATTCCCTGAAGATGAAGACCCTTTGGCAGCTGCGAAACGCGAATTCACAGAGGAGATAGGCTCACCCCCGCCGGTGGCCACCTATGAGCTGTTGGGCGTTTTCCGACAGCCCTCAGGAAAGCTCATCACTGCCTTCACAGCAGAAGCCAATGACTTCCAGCCGGAGCAGATCATCAGCAACACCTTTCCCATGGAGTGGCCCAAAGGTTCGGGCGTCATGAAGGATTTTCCGGAGATCGACGACGCCCGCTGGTTCGAAGAATCCGAGGCCCGGACCAAGCTCGTCAAAGGGCAACTGCCTATTGTGGATGCGCTGGTGCGGCACCTTGGCGGGACAACCCTATAGAGCCGACCACCCGCCGTCGGACGCCAAAATGGCGCCATTGATGTTGGTGCCGTCGTCACTGAGCAGGAACGTGATGGAGGCAGCCAGTTGAGCTGCGGTGGCGGGGGTCGGAACCGTGGCCTGCATTAAAGGGCCAAGCCGTTCGGCTGCGAGTTGCGAGCCCCAATTGGCCACAATGTTGGTGATGGTGGGTCCGGGAGCCACGGCGTTAAAGCGCAGTCCCTTGGGGCCGTACATCACTGCCGAGTTCTTGGTGAGGCCAACCACCGCGTGCTTGGAGGCCGTGTAGGCAGCGCCGGCAGCAGACCCACGCAGGCCTGCCTCGGACGCCACGTTCACTACCGATCCGGTTCCCGCCTCCAGCATGAGTGGCACCACCGCACGGGTCAGGCGCATGAGGGAGGTGACGTTGATGCGGAAGACCCGCTCCCAAAGATCGTCATCCACCTCATGGATGGGGGCGAAGTTGTCCATGATGCCGGCAACGTTGGCCAAGGCATCCACCCGTCCGCCAGCTGCCGCCAGGACCGCGGCTACGGTTTCCTCCGTGGAGATGTCGCCGGCCACGGGGACCAGGTCCAAACCGCTGTTTTCCTCCACCAAAGCGTCCAGGCGGTCCTTGCTGATATCGGCCGCAATGACCTTGCCGCCTTCTTTGGCGATGCGCAGGCCCGTGGCTTGGCCAATACCCGAAGCCGCGCCAGTGACGATGATGGTCTTGCCGGCAAAACGGCCAGTGGTGATGGCCTCCTGCCATGAAGCGTCGTTGCCCATGATGTCCTTCCGATGGTTGCCGGGTGGTTCACCCCACCTTATGACACTCTGTGTCATTATGTAAGAGTGAATACTGGAGGGATGACTTCGGAAGATGCCAAGCCGGCGCGCACCAGCGGCCGCCCCGCCACCATCGACGCCGACGCCGTGGCCGGACTCGCCTTGGACCTGTTCGCCCAGCACGGGTATGAGAACACCTCCATGGAAGACATCGCCCGCGCTGCCGGCATCGGCCGCAAGAGCCTCTACCGCTACTTCGCCAGCAAAGCGGACCTGGTCTGGGGTGGCACCGAACCCGTGGTCGAAGCGTCAACGCTCGCCTTCGGTTCGTTCCACAGGCAGGGAAAGTCCGACGGCGATGTGCTGGCCGGGTTGCGTGAGGCAGCCGCCGCAGGGGTCGCCGCTATTCCAGACCTCTCGGTGACGCGCGGACGGCTCCGATTAATCGCCGAGCACGCCGAACTGACCAGCCGCAGCTACGAGTCCTTGGCGCCGCAGCGCGAACGGACCCTCGCCTTCCTTGTGGAGAACGGTCTTTCCGGCTCCGCGGCACGGTACTTGAGCGCCGCCTATCTTGCCACCACCTTCGAGGCCTGGATGCAGTGGGCCGCCGGGTCAGACCCGGATCCAGTCCCGTACCTTGTGGCCGCACTCGAGGTACTGCGGGTTCCTGCGCGTTAGCTGCTCTTTCGGGCGATGAACTGCCGAATCCACCCGACGGTCTCCGGGTGATCCAGATGAAGGCCGTGGCCGGCTCCGGGTACGCGCACCAGCACCGAGGCGCGAATGTGCTCGCGGAGGAGGAGTGCGTTGGGCAAGGGCGTCAGCGCATCCCCGGTACCTTGGAGGATCAGCGTGGGCGCTTGAATGGAGCCCAGTTCACCCCAGGCATCATGGTCACGGCTGGCTTTGAAGTGCCGGGCTTTGGCCCACGCCGAGGCGCTGGAATTGAAGAACGTGTGTGTCGCTTCGGGATGTGCACGGACCCAGTCAGCGTCAAAGAAGAGCTCCTCCAGCCGCGACATGTCACCGCTGACCAAGGCTTCCAAGGCTGCCTTGTCCGGCTGCGTTCCGACTTGCGGACATTTCCCACCGCTCGTTGCGGCGAGGATCAGGGTACGGACCTTCCGGGGGTGATCCACAGCCAGCCACTGGGCAACCCGTCCACCCATCGAGTGGCCGTACACGTGTGCTAAATCCGCTCCGGCGGCTGTGAGGACCGCGGCAGCATCTTCCGCGAAGAGTCGCGTAGTGTAGCGGCCTGCTTCGCCCTTCCCACTCTGCCCAATCCCCCGGTGATCAAAGCGGATGACGCGGTAGTAGCGGGACAGAAGCTCCGCCGTCGGGCCCCAACCGTCCATGGATGTTGCCTGTCCGGCGATCAGCAGCATTGGTTGGCCTTCGCCTTCCGACGTCCAGGCGATTTCTGTGCCGTCGGCAGCCTCAGCAGAGTTCACCGTGCCACAGTAACCGGGAGGCGGCCAAAGCGCTGCGGCGTGGGCCACAGCGCTTTAATCGGCGGTGAAGATGTCCTCGATGGCGCAGTCGAAGGTCCTGGCAATGAGGAAGGCCAGAGGCAGCGAGGGGTCAAACTTTTCCCGCTCAATCGAGATGACAGTCTGCCGGGAAACCCCCAATGCCGCCGCCAGGTCCGCCTGTGTCCAACGGCGCTCGGCACGGCGCTCGGCGAGGTTGTTCTTCACTTCAACGCTCGGTGGCGAATGGCCACGTATCGCAGTCCAGCGTCAACCGCGCTCAACCCAATGAGACCGACAAGGACCGGAAGCGCGTCGATCTCAAACCGGCCAACCGCCAGCACCAAGGCAGCAACGATGATGGCGACCAGCACGTCGAGGAACGCCCCGGCACCAGCCTGGCGCATCCACTGGAGCTCCACACTCTGCTCGCCATGCTGATCACGGGTGACGGTGTGGCGTGAAACGAAGACCTTGATGCCGAGCGACATCGCGGGGTAGGCAGCACAGAGGGCACCGATCCCGGCGGCGAGCCAGAAATCGCCAGAGTTTGATGCACCCACCAACAGTGCGACCGTGATGGTCAGGATGGCGCCGAGGATGACGGCAAGGACGTAATGATGGATCGGCGCACGCTTAGATGTAAAGGAAACTTTACTCATGATCGAAGTAAAGCACCCTTTACCTTCAGGGGCAATGCTTGCATCCTGGCGCTAGCGTTGAAGGATGACCACTGAGTACAGGTACGACGTCGAGCTGCTGCACCTTTTGGTGTCGCCGGCGCACGCCTACTTTGGCCGCGCCCGCGAAGGGGCGGCAGATGTCCCCACCATTGACGCCGAGCAGGCCGAGCTGGTGGCAGGCAAAGGAATTGTTGGCGACAGGTTCTTCGGCAAGGCCGCGCACATGGATGCCGCCGTGACGCTTTTTGCCGCAGAGGCGTTGGAAGCGATCGCTGCTGAACTCGGGGCGGGGCCCTTCGATCCGCTGCTGACCCGGCGGAACGTGGTGATCAGGGGTGCAGAGTTGGCTCCACTGCTTGGCTACGAGTTCACGCTTGAATCCGGTGGAGACGTGGTGCGGCTGAAGGCCGGGCGGCCTGCCCATCCCTGCGCGTGGATGGATCAAATGCTCGCTCCGGGAGCCCACAAAGCAATGCGTGGGCGTGGCGGCGTCCGATGCCAGGTGATTGCAGGCGGGCTGCTGCACCGAGGGCCGGCTGTCCTGGTCAGTCCGGTGCCGCTCGACCCCGCCAAGGCAGGGGACGCCAACGTGCTCCGGGCCTCCAGATTGCCGTGATGCTCGTAGCTTCCTGACCCTCTTTGCCGCACCAGGAGCGGATATACAACCTTCCCCGGTTGGAAACCAGCGTTTTGGCCGGCAAACAAGGTCAGGAAGCCTCGCGCGCCACACCTCAACCCTCACACCTCAGCCCTCACACCTCGGCAGCCGGAGCCGCGAACTGCGCCTCGTACAGCCGGGAGTAAGCCCCACCCGTAGCCAGCAGCTCCGAGTGGGTCCCCTGCTCCACGATCTGCCCGGCTTCCATCACCAGGATGAGGTCGGCGTCGCGGATGGTGGAGAGCCGGTGGGCGATCACGAAGCTGGTCCGGTCCGAGCGCAGGGCATTCATGGCTTTCTGGACCAGAACCTCGGTGCGGGTATCCACGGAGCTGGTGGCCTCGTCCAGAATCAATACTGACGGGTGGGACAGGAACGCCCGGGCGATGGTCAGCAGTTGCTTCTCACCGGCCGAGACGTTGCCGCCTTCGTCGTCCAGCAAAGTGTCGTATCCCTCGGGCAAGGACCGCACAAAGCGGTCCACGTAGGTGGCTTGGGCAGCCTCCATGATCTCGGACTCCGAAGCCAACGGCCGTCCGTACGCAATGTTGTCGCGGATGGTCCCGCCAAAAAGCCAGGTGTCCTGGAGGACCATGCCCATCCGCGAGCGCAGCTCGTGCCGCGGGATCGAGGCGACGTCCACGCCGTCGAGCGTTATCCGTCCGGCGTCCAGCTCGTAGAAGCGCATCATCAGGTTCACCAGCGTGGTCTTGCCTGCACCAGTAGGCCCAACAATGGCGATGCTCTGCCCCGGTTCGGCAACCAGACTGAGGTCTGTGATCAGCGGCTTGTCCGGCGAATACCGGAAGGACACGTTCTCGAAGACCAAACGTCCGCGGGTGGGACCGGACCGCGGAACAGGAGCAGGCTCAGCCGACTCCTCTTCCTCATCCAGCAAGGAAAACACCCGCTCGGCCGAGGCAACGCCGGATTGCAGCATGTTGGCCATGGACCCCAGCTGCGCCAAGGGCATGGTGAACTGCCGCGAGTACTGGATGAAGGCTTGGACGTCGCCCAGCTGCATGGACCCGGAGGCCACTTGCAGGCCCCCCACCACGGCGATCCCCACATAGACAAGGTTTCCTATGAACGTCATGGCCGGCATGATCAGGCCGCTCACGAACTGCGCTCCGAAGCTCGCCTGGTACAGCTCACCGTTCTTGGCCCGGAACTTCTCCTGCACCTCGTTCTGCCGTCCGAAGACCTTCACCAGAGCATGGCCGGTGTAGCTTTCCTCGATCTGGCCGTTGAGTTCGCCGGTGTTCTTCCACTGCGCCACGAACAGTTTTTGGGACCTCTTGGCGATCAGCAGCGTTGTGCCGAGGGTCAGCGGAATGGTCACCAGGGCAATCAGTGCAAGCAGCGGCGAGAGCAGGAACATCATCACCAACACACCCAGCACCGTCAGCAGGGAGGACACCACCTGACTGATGGATTGTTGGAGGCTTTGGGAGATGTTGTCCACGTCATTGGTCACCCGGCTCAACAGCTCACCGCGCTGGATGGAGTCGAAATAGCGCAGGGGCAGCCGGTGGATTTTCGCTTCAATCCGCTCCCGGAGGCGGTACACGGTCCGTTGAACGACGCCGTTGAGCACGTACGCCTGCATCCACCCGAACGCTGAGGCCAGGACGTACAGCGCCAGCGCCCACAGCAGCACCGAGGCCAAAGCACCGAAGTCGATTCCGACGCCGGGAGTGAGGGTCATGGCGCCCAGCATGTCGGCCTTGCTGTCATCGCCTGAGGCACGCAATTCTGCGATGACATCGGCTTTGGAAACGCCTGCGGGCAGCTGCTGGGAGACGACGCCGGCGAAGATCAGGTTGGTGCCTTCGCCCAGCAGCCTCGGCCCGATCACAGACAGCGCAACGCTGACCACGGCAAACACCAGCACCAGGATCAGCCAGAACCGCTCCGGCCTCAGCGTCCCCAGCAAACGCCGGGCTGAGCCAGAGAAGTTGGAGGCCTTCTCCGCTGGAATGTTCATCCCGGCAAACGGACCACCACGGCCCGGCCCCATCGCGGGCCTCTGGGGACCGCGCGGCCCGGTTGATACAGCGCTCATGCCGTCTCCTCCGCCGCGAGCTGGGAGGACACGATTTCCCTGTACGTTTCGGACGTCTCCAACAATTCTTCGTGCGTTCCGCGCCCAACGATCCTGCCGTCGTCGAGCACCAGGATCTGGTCCGCGTCGGCGATGCTGGAGACCCGCTGGGCGACGATCACCAGCGTTGCGCCGTTGGTGTGCCGCTTGAGGGCCTGCCGGAGCCGGGCGTCGGTGGCGGTGTCCAGGGAGGAGAAGGAATCGTCAAAGATGTAGAGCTCCGGCTGCTTCACCAGGGCACGGGCGATCGCGAGCCTTTGCCGCTGTCCGCCGGAGACGTTGGTGCCGCCCTGCGAGATGGCAGCATCCAGGCCACCTTCCATGTCCTCCACAAAGTCCCGGGCCTGGGCCACGGCGAGCGCCTGCCACAGCTCCTCCTCAGTGGCATCGGGCTTGCCGTACTGAAGGTTGCTGCGGACCGTCCCGGAGAACAAGTAGGGCCGCTGCGGCACCAGACCTATGTGGCCCCACAGCAGGTCCGGGTGCAGCTCGCGGACGTCCACGCCGTCCATCCGCACGGACCCGGACGTGGCGTCGAACAGCCGCGGCATGAGGTTCACGAGTGTGGTTTTCCCGGCACCCGTACTGCCGATGATCGCGGTGGTCTCCCCCGCACGGGCGGTAAAAGAAAGCCCGCCCAGCACCGGCTGCTCGGCACCCGGGTAAGCGAATCCGACGTCGCGCATTTCCAGTTCGCCGCGGCGGATGCCGCCCGTGACAGGGTTCGACGGCGGCTGGACACTTGACTCGGTCTCCAGCACCTCGCCGATCCGGTCGGCAGAAACGGACGCGCGCGGGATCATCACAGCCATGAAGGTGGCCATCATGACGGACATGAGGATCTGCATCAGGTAGCTCAGGAACGCGATCAAGGTCCCCACTTGCATGGAGCCTTCCTGGATCCGGAAGGACCCGAACCAGATCACCGCCACGGACGAAACATTCATGACCAACATGACCACAGGGAACATGAGTGCCATCAAACGTCCGGCCCGGAGCGCAACGTCCGTGACGTCGTCGTTCGCTTTACCGAACCGGGCTGCCTCCAAGTCCTCGCGAACGAACGCACGGACCACACGAATGCCGGTCAGCTGCTCGCGGAGAACCCGGTTGACGGCGTCGATCCGGACCTGCATCTTGCGGAACAATGGCACCATCCGGGTCACAATCAGCCCAACACCCACCAGCAGCACCGGTACGCACACCGCGATCAGCCACGACAACTGGGCGTCTTGCCGCACGGCCATGATCACGCCGCCGATGCTCAACATGGGAGCGGCGACCATGAGCGTGCAGGACATGAGCACCAGTTGCTGCACCTGTTGGACATCGTTGGTGGAACGGGTAATCAGCGATGGCGCCCCGAATCTGGTGACCTCCTGCTCAGAGAACTCCCCCACCCGGCTGAAAACCGCGTCGCGGAGGTCCCGGCCCATCCCCATGGCAGCCTTCGCACCGAAGTAGACCGCAACCACGGCACATGCGATCTGCAGCAAAGTAATGAGCAGCATCAGCCCGCCCATACGCAGGATGTAGTCGGTGTCCCCGGTGGCGACCCCGTTGTCGATGATGTCGGCGTTCAGGGTCGGCAGGTACAGGGAGGCGATGGACTGGGCCAGTTGGAAGACGACGACGGCGATCAGCAACCGCTGATGCGGCCGCAGGAAGCGAACAAGTATCTTCCACAGCATGGGATCTCCGAGCCAGGCGAAGTGAACCGAAGGCCAGTTTACGTCTGGTTGCTGCGGGCAACTAGAGAAATAGCGCTAAAGTTACCGCTGGTATTGCACCACGTGGGGTTGGCAAACTATGAGCCGGCCAACAGACTATTTTGGGGGTATGGCATATGAAGAAGACCGCAGCATTGGCGCTGGCATTGGTGATCGGCGCAGCGCTGGCAGGATGCTCCGGCGGTTCGTCGGAAGCCACGCAGGCCAAACCCTCTGAAACCGCGGCCTCCAGCCCTGCAACGAACCTCACCACCGTTCCGGACATCGCAGGGAAGCCATTCGCCGATGCCAAAGCTGCTTTGGCATCGGCCGGGCTGACCATCTCGATCGTGGGACCTGATGGAACTCCTTGGACCACGCTCGAGCCGGGTCAGCAAGTAGCAGCCGTATCGTCGGACCCTTCAGCGGGCTCCGAGACGGACGCCAAGACGGTCAAAATGGTTGTCGATACGACTGAAGTGGATCAGCAGATCATGAACGACGCCATCGCTGCAGCTGAGGGTGCCGTGGACTCCGCCAATACTGCGGCCTCGGAAGCAGCCGCTGCGGCTGAAGCGGCTGCCGCTGCGGCCGCTTCAGCCGCAGCGAACTCGGGGAAGTAACCTGCCTGACGGGGTCGTCGTCGTTTCTTAGTCGTTCGCCAGCTGCAGCTTTGCCGCAGCACCGAGCTTGCCCGCGAACAGGAGCGCGGCGTCGCTGAGTTCATTCTCGGCAACACGGCGTGTGCCCTCTACGTCTGCGTTGAGGACGGTGGGTGCGAAGCGAACGTGCGTGGCATCCTCAATGCCCACAAAGCCCAGCCAATCGGCAAAGTAGGTGCTGCCAAAATCGGAGCCGAAAGCCGGCGAAACCCCGGGGGAATAGACCCCGCTGGTGTGGATGGCCAGCGCTTGCTTGCCCTCCATGAGGCCGGTGTAGCCCGTTTCGGCGTCGAACCCGAAGCTCCACCCGGGCTGGGTGACGATGTCGATCCATTGCTTCAAGGCGTAGGGCACACCGGAGTTCCACAACGGAATATTGAAGACGTACGCATCTGCGGCCGCGAATTGCTCAAAAACGGCGCGGGCGGATTCCCACGCCGCAATCTGGTCCGGAGTCTGATCCTGTCCGGTGAAGACAGCCATCTTGGCGGCCGCAGCTGTCCGTCCGAAAGCCGGCAACGCGCCGTCGTCGAACAGGTTCAGGGTTTCCAGCTCGAACGTCTCCGAAGCCGCAGCCTGAACCGAGTCAATGAAATGGCGGGCCAACCGCAGCGAATCGCTGGTGGCGTACCGGGGTGAGGCGTTGATGTGGAGGATGGAGGGCATGCTTTTCCTTTCAGGCAGGGGACCGTTTGGCCCCTCATCGATCCTCGCCCGGGGGTGTCACGCAGCGTAAGAACGCACTTTATTGTGCCCAGGGCACCCCCACGTTCCTGCAATGATGAGGTCATGACACTCACGGCTGAACAGACCCGGCGGAAAGCGCAACACCACTACAACGCTTCCCTGGAACTCTGTCCGGCCCGCCAATTGCTTGAGGCGATCAGCAGCAAATGGGTGACACTTGTCCTGCTCGCCCTGGAAGAAGGGCCGCAGCGCCACAGTGAGCTGCGCCGACTGATCCCGGGGGCGAGCCAGAAAATGCTCACGTCCACACTCCGTTCCCTGGAGCGTGACGGCCTGATCTACCGGGAGGTCACTGCGTCGGTTCCGGTCCGGACTGATTATGAGCTCACGGCACGCGGCCGGTCGCTCCTGCCGATCATCTTCGACATGAAGGAGTGGGCGGAGGACAACATGGACGCCGTGGCGGCGTCCCGTCAACACCACGACAGGGCCCGCGCCGGCGGCCCGACAGAACAGTAGGCTGGAAACGTTCGTGTTGAACCGCATCGAAGGGACTTGAGTTTTGGCTTACATCACCGTCGGAAACGAAAACAGCACTGAGATTGAGCTCTACTACGAGGACCACGGGACCGGCCAGGCAGTGGTCCTGATCCACGGCTACCCGTTGGATGGTTCGTCCTGGGAGAAGCAGACCGCAGCCCTGCTCGACGCCGGCTATCGCGTCATTACGTACGATCGCCGCGGTTTCGGGAAATCCAGCCAGCCCACTGTTGGCTATGACTACGACACCTTTGCCGCAGACCTCAAGACCGTCCTGGACACCTTGGATCTGAACGACGCCGTCCTGGTGGGCTTCTCCATGGGCACCGGCGAGGTGGCGCGCTACATCAGCACGTATGGCTCCGCCCGTGTTGCCAAGGCGGTCTTCCTCGGTTCGCTGGAACCCTTCCTCTTGAAGACCGATGACAACCCCGACGGCGTACCGCAGGACGTGTTCGACGGCCTTGCCTCCGCCGTCACAGCAGACCGCTACGCGTTCTTCACCGACTTCTTCAAGAACTTCTACAACAGCGATACCTTCCTGGGCACGGACCGCCTCAGCCAGGAAGCCGTGGACGCCAGCTGGAACCTGGCCAGCAAGTCCGGAGCCTTCGCCTCGGTTGCCGCGCAGCCAACGTGGCTCACAGACTTCCGGGCCGACATCCCCAAGATCGATGTCCCGGCCTTGATCGTCCACGGCACGGCTGACAACATCCTGCCCATCGACGTCACCGGACGGCGCTTCAAGGACGCGCTGCCCAGCGCTGACTACCTGGAAATCGAGGGCGCTCCGCACGGCCTGCTCTGGACACACGGCTCCGAGATCAACGACGCGTTGCTGACGTTCCTCAAGAAGTAACCCTGGGAGTTTGTGTACAGCAGATGACCTAAAGGAGCACTCTTAAGGGCGTTAGCTGTACACAAACTCCTATTTCTTGAGCCGGAGTTTCAGCGCCTTCTTGCTGTGACGAAGATATTCCTCTTCCGTGGCGTCGGCGGCACTGCGTTCCATGGCGTGCAGCACGCCGTAGGTAAACGCAGCGCTGCTGACCCCTGGCGCTGAGCCCAGTTTGAGCAGCTCCGTGCGGGCCACCACGCTGTCCTGGTGGTCACCGAGGATCGATTGGATGGTGTGGGCTGCATCCCCCAGCTTCACGGCCCGCTTGCCGTGGACACTCGCAACGGCCGCGGCGGCAAACCGCAGCTTCTTGGCGGCCTTCCGGACTTCGTGAAACGCTTTGTCGCGTTGGGGCCCGACGGCGGCAGCCACCGCTGCGTCATGGCGTTTGCCGAGGCGTTTGGCGGCTTTGTTGACGAGCTTCGCTGTGGTGTTCCGCGCCGTCGCCTCCCCTTGCGGCGTTACCGGTGGGGCGTCGATGAAGGCCTCGAGTGCGTCCAACAGCCGGAAGTACCGGGGGCTGTTCAGCCGGTTCTTGACGGCTCCCATTGCGGTGTCCGCCCTGACAGTCATGCGCTGGTCCAGCTCAACCTGCAGCGGGCCCAGGACGAGGTTGGACGGCAGCTCATCAAGGTGCTTCCTCAATCGTGCGTGCAAGACCTCCGCGTCACGGTACCGGCCCAAGGTCTTTGCCAACGATTTCAGCTCGCGCTCAAGCTCCTTTACCGGGGCCGCCTCAAAGAGCTTGCGGTATGAGTGCAATACCGATCGGATACGGCGGATCACGGACCGCATTTGATGGACTGAGTCATCCCGCCCCAACCTCACATGGGCGTCCTGAAGCAAGAGATCGGCCCCTTGGTCCTGGAGATAGGTGAGTACCGGAGCAACTGCTGCGCCCTTATCGAAGGAATCCGTGTGGGTGTTTCCTTTGAGATCCGGCCATGAATCACCGAAAGCGGTGGCCAGTTTGGAGGTTCGCGCGCTGGGCTTCGCTCCTGCGCCTGAGAGCTGTCCGGCGAGGCTCTCCAGAAGGGCGTCATCGGTGCCGTCCTGTGCGGCCAACTCGACTTCCCATTCCCGCCACTCCGACTCTCGGGGATCGCCAAGTGATACCTGGGCCCGCACGTAGTCGTCAACGAAGTCGGCCAAGCGTTCGCCGCCATGTCCGTACAGCGCGTAGCTGGTGCGTTCTGTGGTGAGTGTGGCCACTGCGGCCACTGCATGGCCTCGCGTGTAAGCGAGCACGCGGTCCATGAGTTCCACCGGAACCGTTTCTGCGGTGCCCAGCGGCGCGTGGATCTCCGTCCGCTTCCCGGGACCAAGGGGCAGTTTGAGGTGCCAGCCGGCGTCGGGCCCACCGGTGCGGCGCCGCAAGGTTATTCCGCGGGCAGCCAGGGCAAGGTGGCGGGTATCGAAGTAGATGGCCTCCAAGCTGTAACTTGCCGGTTTACCCACTGACCCCACTCCATCGATGGTGTGCAGCTCGGGCAGCGGAGTGGACGCATCGGCATCGAACTTCCGCTCGGCCTCCACGGTGCTGGACGTTGCCATGCTGTCAGGACTCCCTCTGCCGTTGATCTTGCGTACGCCGAAGGGCCGGCCCGTAACGGTGGCCGGCCCTCGTTGGAGCTATCTATTGGTGCTGTATCCAGTGTGAGCCAGTCCCGGGCATCGCGCTAGGGACGGGCTCCGAACGTCTGCCCCGTGTCATCTACGTCGCCGCCGGATACCGTGCCGCGCCAGGCCCCTGTTTCATGCCCCTGCGCCTCAATGAACTTCTTGAACTTGTCCAAGTCGGCACCCACGCGCAGTTCATCGACGTGCAGCGCCGATCCCGCCTTTTCGGCGAGGCTTTCGGGCTCCCAATCGATCGCCACGGTCACGCGGGTGCGGGCTTCCGCGAGTGGTTCGAAGCTGACCGTGCCTGCATTGCGGGGTCCATCGACGCTTGCCCAACTGACAAGCGCGTCCGGGACCTGCTCAATGATCTGGGCGTTGTACTCGCGTTTGACGCCGCCCACGTTCGTAGCGAAGTGCAGTGCTGTGTCATCGATCTGTTGCACCGACTCCACCCCGTTCATGAACTCGGGGAAGGTCTCGAACTGCGTCCACTGGTTGTAGGCGACAGATACGGGGACATCTACATCGATTGATTTGTTGACCGTAGCCATAGGGTTGCTCCTTCGATCGCGTCTCGGGTGCTCGTGCTCTACTGCTGTGGCGCGCCAGCCAGCTGGCTGCTTAACCAGTGGCGCGCCTGTCTAAAGCGCGCCAGCCAAAGCTCTTAGCCGGCGTCGAAACTTTCTTCGTCATCGTCGTTGGGCGACTCGTCCTCGGGAAGGTCGTTGCCGCTGCCATCCGGCAAGCTGTCATCGTTGCCGTCCGGCACGGTGGACTGCTCGGCGTGGGCCTGCTCTTCGGTTCCTCCGAAGCGGCCGGCCCCGGGCTCGCCTGCACTGTCCGAATCCTCCGGATCCAGGTGGCTGAGGTTGGGCGCGCCGGTACCTTCTCCGAGGCCGGCCTCCTCGATGTCCTCTTCCACGCGGGGCTGAGCCTGGCCTCCGCCGGCTTCCTGCTCTGCCGTAGGAGTGCCGTAGCCTCCCACTTCCTCTTCCGGTGTGGCATTCTGCTTGTCCATGTGACCTGTCCTTTCCCTGAGCGGTGGAACGTGTTGATGGAACACTTCGAATCTATAAGGGTACTTAGTGCCATGTCCATGCCGACGCCAAAATAGTCAGTAATCTTAGCAATTCGATGGTAAACGTTGTATGGTGCGGCCTCGCGTCACGTCAGGATGGCTGCGGAACCTCACACCCGCCCTGAGGGTCCAGACCTGTGTAATTCAGGGGGCCGGCGACGATATTCAGAGCTATGGTTGCAAACTGCGAGCACTGCGCTGGCGGGGCGCTGAAATAACCCCGCTGGCCGGCCGCAATTGCGCCGATGACGAGCCAAACTACAACGATCAGCCCGATGATTGAACCGATGCGCATTTTCTTCCCCAACCGTGAAACTTTCGGGAATTAGTGGGCGAACCACAGAGGAAGGTTCGCTAAAAGAAAGCGGCCACGGGCTGGATACTTCCAGCTCGTGGCCGCTCTGATCCGATCAATCCGTGGGATTGGTTTCGGTGGTCAAACCACGGTTGTCCGCGGTCGCTTCGTCCTTTTCTTCTGCCGGCCCGGGCGGGTTGGCTGACTCGCTGGGGCCAGCGTCGCCGGCGTCGTCCGGACTTTCCGACGAGGCGTCACCCACAGGTACCTGCCCGCTGGAATCAGGCATCCCCGGATCCCTGGGAATGGGATTCCCGGGGGTGGTGGTTCCATCGCGAACCTGGGCAAAGCCGGCAACTTCGTTTGGATCAGTTGTCATACGCGCGACCGGCCACGGCCAAGAACCCAACCCAGAAGGGCCAGCACCAGGAGGATAATTCCTACCCACAGCAGGAAGCTGAGGGCTTGGTTGAATCCGCCCACAAGGAGCAGGATGATCGCGATTACGCCGGCGATTATTAAAAGTGTGTTCATTGAGCTACGCATCCCTTCAATAAATTTTGTCTATTCAGGAAGGCGTCCGCTGGTACCCCGGTAAGGGGCGCCACCCATGCCAACGGGCACCGATCGAAGAAATAGTTCTCCATATCGCTTTAGTACCCCTTGGAATCGGGTTCAAACGGAACCAATACTCCAAGGAAGCACGTCCACAGCATCATGATAGGCGCGCTTTGAGTTACGGCGAAGTATTTTGACAGGAAACTTAGTAGCCCTTGGCGGAGAACGCTCCAAGAGCCCTGCTGATCTCACGGGCCGTGCCGGTGGCCGCTTCACCATATTCCTGGTATTTGGCGGGGACTATCCTGCTGGAAGGCCCCGAGATGGAGATGGATCCGGCGGCCACACCGCCGGGCCCCAGCAGCGGCACGCCGATGGACGTGATGCCGGTACTGAGGCCTTGTTCGTTGATGGAGTACCCACGGGCACGCGTGTCCACAATCATCGCGCGAAGCTGCGCGGGATCCACCACGGTTTGCGGCGTCAGCGCTTCCAATGGGCCGGCCAGGTATTCGTCAACGAAGGTCTCGTCAGCAGCGGACAAGTAAGCCATTCCCGTGGAGGAGGCGTGCATCGGCAGTCGCGACCCCAGCGGCAGGAAGGCCCGCAGGACGTGCGGGGTGTCGAGCCGCTCGATGATGAGCATGTAGCCGCGGTCCGGGACCGCCAAGTGAACCGTTTCGGTCGTGTCCAGCTGCAGCGCGTTCAAGGGGCCCATTGCGGCGTCGCGGATCACTGATCCGCTGCTGCCGCGGCTTGCCACAGCGAAGGCATGGTTGGTCAGAACCCACTTGCTGGCCTGGACCTCGGACTGCGCCACCCAGCCCAGTTCGGCCAGTGTCCTGAGCATGCGGAGCACGGTGGCCTTGGGCACGTCCACCTCGCGGCTGAGCTCGGACAAACCTGCGGGCTGGTTGTCTGAGACTGCTTCCAGCACCCTGATGGCCGTGACGACGCTCTGCGTGCTCATGCAACCCTCCCGCTTGACCGACTAACTCCAGTGCCCTACATTACAGGCGACTTCCCAAAATGAACCGATGGTTCATCCAGTGAACCGACGTAGTTTGATTGGAGAACGGGCTTATGGAATTACAGATACTGGCCCTCGCCATCTTTGTAGGCGTCTTCGTCCTGGCCACCCTGCGCAAAGTGCACATTGGAGTGCTCATGTTCGCAGCGGCCGCCGGAGTGGGCGTATGGATGGCCGGGATGACCATCGAGAAGGTGGTGGCAGGCTTCCCCATCGGAATCCTCGTCCTGCTGGTTGGCGTGACCTACTTCTTTGCGATCGCGCAGGCCAACGGGACCATCGACCGCATCATTGAAATGGCCATCGCCAAAGTGGGTGACCGCGCCTTATTCCTGCCCTTGGCCTTCTTTGCCCTCACCATCGGCATTTCCGCCATGGGTTCACCCCTGGCCGGACTGGTCATGGCCCCCATCGGAATGCCTCTCGCCAAGCGATATGGCATCGACCGCATGCTCATGGGGTTGGCCATCGGATCGGGCCTCAGCGCGGGCGGGTTCGCGCCCACCAGCCTGTTCGGCATCGTCACTTACGGCACCGCAAGGGCGGCCGGAATCGACCTGGATCCCCTGGTCCTTTTCAGCGTGGCCCTGGGCACCAACATCCTGCTGCTGGGGGCCGCCTATGTGCTCTTCGGCGGATTCAAGCTACTCAACACCCGCACCGCTAACGGTTTCGGCACCACCGTGCCGCGCTTCAGCGCAAGCCGCCCGACGCCGTCGCACCCTTTTGAGCGCGAAGGCACCATTGCGCGGGGCAAGCAGGCCGCCGAACAGGCCGTCCAGGTCCTGGACGAACCGGCCTCCACGCCGCAGCCTTCACGGCTGGACCGCAACCAGATCATCACCGCGCTCTGCATGGCCGGACTGGTGGTCACCGTCATCCTCATGTCCGTCCTCGGCGCCAACCCGGACATCGGCGTCTTGTGCTTCGCCTTCGCCTCGGTCCTCACGTTGTGCGATCCACAGTCCGGGAAATCGGCCGTAGCCAAAATCGATTGGTCCACCGTCCTGCTGGTCGGCGGGATCATCACGTTCGTCGGAGTGCTTCAGACCATGGGAGCCGTCGCGTTGCTCGGCGAAGCAGCCGGCGCCGTCGGGACGCCATTGCTGGCCGCGCTGGTGATCTGCGCTATCGGCGCCCTCATTTCCGCTTTCGCCTCCACCACCGGGATGCTCGCTGCACTGGTTCCGCTGGCACTTCCGCTGGTGGCCTCCGGGGACGTCGCCGGATGGGCGGTCATCGCCGCACTTGGCGTGTGCTCGTCGATTGTTGACGTCTCGCCGTTCTCCACCGTCGGCGCCACGTTCGTGGCCACCGTCGACGCCGATGAGCGCCCCCGCATCACCCGGTTCCTCACCCGTTGGGGCTTGTCCATGGTGGTGGCCGGGCCGCTCTTGCTGGTGGGCGCCCTAGTGCTGCCATCCAGCCTCTAAAACCGTCTCAAAGTTAGGACAGCAATCATGCTCAAACCACTCCGCGGAATCACCGTGATCGACCTCAGCCGGGCCCTCGCCGGCCCCTATTGCACCGCCCTTCTTGCCGATATGGGTGCCCGGATCATCAAAGTCGAAAGCGTCAACGGTGGTGACACAGCCCGCCAGTGGCCGCCATTTCAGGACGGTCACAGCCTGTACTTTGACTCCGTCAACCGCAACAAGGCCTCCGTGTGCCTGGACTTCTATTCAGCCGAGGGACGTGAAATCCTCTCCGGATTGATCGCCGACGCGGATGTCCTGGTGGAAAACTTCAAGCCCGGCACCCTGGAGAAAATGGGCTTCACAGCAGCCCGGCTTGAAGAACTGAACCCGGGACTGGTGGTTGGATCCGTCACCGGCTTTGGCAACACCGGTCCGCTCAAGGACGACGCCGGACTGGACCAGGTCATCCAGGGAATGTCCGGGCTGATGTCCGTCACGGGGCCCGGCCCCGGTTCCGGCCCCGGCGAGGCGTACCGTGTGGGCGTACCGATCGTGGACATCACGTCCGGAATGATCTGCGCGTTCGGGATCGTGTCGGCGCTCCTGGGATCACGGAATGGCGAGCGCCCCGGCCGCGTGTCCACCTCCCTGCTGGAGACGGCCCTGAACCTGTCCGCATTCCAAGGACAGAAGGCGCTGAGTCTCGGCGAAGCACCCATGCCGCAGGGCAACAACCACCCGGTCATCGCCCCCTACGGCATGTTCGCCACGGCCACGGAATCCATCAACATCGCCGTGGGCAGCGACAAACAATGGCGCGCCTTCTGCGGGTTGCTCGGCATGCCCGCCGCCGTGGAGGATCCCCGTCTCATCACCGGAGCGGACCGTTCGGCCAACAGGGACCAGCTGACGGAGCTCATTGAAACCGCACTTTCTGGAAAGTCCGCTGCCGAGTGGGTGGCACTGATCAGTGAGGCAGGGATCCCCTGCGGCCCTATCTATAACTACATCCAGGCACTGGCCTCGGAGCAGGTTGCCGCCCTGGGACTCGTCCAGCACAACAGGCGACGTGATGGGTCCGCACTCCCCCTGCTCCGAGGCCCGCTCAGCCTGGACGGCGAGGCCAGCGAAATCATGGCTCCACCGCCGCTGCTGGGCGAGCACACCGCCCAAATACTGATGGAGCGTGGAATGACGCACGACGACGTCACCCGGCTTGAGCGCGAAGGCCGCCTCCTCTGCGCGCCGGCTTCCGCGCAGGTACCGGAAACGATGGGAGCACAGCGATGACGGTAGTATCCCCGGCCAACACTGCCCGTCCCGAGGTTTCCCGCGCAGGCCGCATCTCCGTGGCTATCTCCGACGGCGTGGCAACGGTGGAAATCTGCAACCCTGCCCAGCGGAATGCCCTGACCCGGGCCATGTGCCTGGAGATCCAGGAACTCATGCCTCAGCTGGACGCCGATCCTGACGTTGCAGTAGTGGTGCTGCGCGGCGCCGGGAACACGTTCTGCGCCGGGGCAGCCATCAGCGAACTCGCGTCCGTCCTGATCGATCGCCAAGCTGACAGCTCCACCGTGGACCACCTCAGCGCCGCCGATGCTGCCATCGCTGCAGTTTCCAAGCCCACGGTGGCGCTGGTAGACGGTGCCTGCATGGGCGGCGGCTGGCAGATTGCGTCCGCCTGCGATTTCATCATCGCCAACGAACGGGCCATCATCGGGCTGACCCCGGCCAAGATCGGCATCATCTACCCGAGACCCGGTATCGAACGGCTTATCCGGCAGGTGGGTCATGCCAAGGCAAAGTACATCCTCCTCACCGGAGAGACGTTCAGCGCCACTGAAGCCCGCGCGCTCGGCCTGGTGGCCGACGTCGTGCCTTCCGAATCCTTTGAGGAGAAGTGCGCAGCGCTGGTGAGTTCGCTTCGGAGCCGTTCGCAGTTCTCCATGTATTCGATGAAGCGGCTGATGGACCTGACGGATGCCTCTGGTTCCGGTCTTGCCGTCATCGACCAGGAGTGGGCGGAGGCGTGGTCCGCTATGCCGGACAGCCCGGACATGGAGATCGGCGTCAACGCCTTCCTGAACCGCGAGCAGCCCCGGTTCACGTGGCGGCCTGTGGGCTGACTCACGCCGCATCACGGCACAAGTTGGCACCTCCCTTCGTTGGAAAGGAAACGAGGGGAGGCCTCATGCTCATTGTTCTGACTGGAATTGACGGTTCAGGAAAAACGACGGCGGCCCGCGCCTTGGTTGAATCGGCCCGAGCTGACGGGAAGAACGCCCTGCTGCTCGCCAACCACGCTGCCCGTCGGCGGTTGTCGCTGTTGTCCGAGCGGTTTGGCTGGACCTTGCCGCCACGCGTGGCCGACTTTATCGAGACCACAGTCCGGCTGTTCAACGTGCTGGTCAATCATGCGCGCGCCCACAAGTTCGACGGCCTGGTGGTGATGGACCGTCACCTGCACTGCCAGCTCGCACTGCGTCAGGCCAACGGTTTAGGCCGCGGCCGGCTGCTTCCGTGGCTGCTGGGAAAGCTCCCAGCGCCGGACCTTGCGGTCCATTTCGACGTCGATCCCCGCCTTGCCCACCAACGGGTCACGGCACGCGGGACTGACAACGAAACCCTGGCTGACCTTGAGGCTTTCCGCGCCGCCTACCGTTCGCTGCCCGAGTTTGACGACTTTGTGGTGGTGGATGCTGGAGGGAGTCCGGAGCAGGTGTTTGCCCAGCTGAACCGGGTGATCGCCGGGAGCGAAGCCATGACCATTCCATGGAACTAGGTTCCATGGAATCTAAGTGTTAGGCTTCCCGCTATGAGCAAGGGCATCGAAACCGGTTCGCTATACCCCCTATTCAGCGAGCTGACCCGATTGGAAACTGAGCTCTGGGACGGACTCGATAGCCTTCTGCGCAAAGAGCACGGCCTCCCGATGAGCAGATTTGAACCGATGGCTGTCATTGACCGATTGGGGGCATGCCGGGTTTTGGACGTGGCCACGGCTCTTGCGATTTCAGTCGGAGGAACCAGCAAGCTCATTGACCGGATCGAAAAGTCCGGTTATTGCCGTCGGAGAAACAATCCGGATGATCGCAGGTCCTCCCTCATCGAGCTCACGACCGAAGGGGGCACCATCCTGGAACGTGCCCGGAAGACGGTTGACGCCGAACTGGAACTGCGGTTCGCTCCGGCGCTGAGCCAGCAGAGCGCTGAGGAACTGATGGAACTGCTGAGACGTCTCCGACATGTCAGTCCGATGGCTGCAGCCGAGCGTTCCAGCTGACCCGCTAAGTGAAGGAAGCAAGCAAATGACTGAAGAACTTCGTGAACGCATGAACCGTTTTGTTGAATTCATCAATACAGCCGACGAGCAGATTGGTGATGAAATTATTTCACCATCGGCCACGTTCCATGTGCCCTTCCTGCCCGAGCCGGTCCAGGGCCCAAGCGGCTACCTCCAAATCATCGGGATCATGCGGCAAGCTTTTCCCGACGTCCAGTGGTCACTGGAGGAGACCGTTATTGAAGGAAACACCGTCGCCGCGCGATTTACCCTACGGGGCACCCACCAAGGAGAATTCCTGGGCATAGCGGCAACCGGTAAAGCCATACAAGCGCAGGCAATGAACATCTATCGCTTCGTAGACGGCCAAATCAGTGAAGAACACGGCCTCCCGGACCTCTTTGGGCTCATGATGCAGATCCAGCCTGCCGACAGGTAGGCTCGCGCGCCCCTGCTGAGGTCCGCTCCTTTGCGGGAGCCTCCTCGGACCTGTTCCTCTGGCATTTCGACTGTTTGACTTGCTCCCTCCCGCCCGCCGGGTAGGCTCGCCCCATGCCAACAACGGCGTTTTTTTGGGGGATTTCATGAGTGCCAAAACCAGACGCAGCCTGCTGGTCTTCGTGTTCGGATTCGGGACGTACGTCGCTTTGCTGCGGCCTCTGGGCTTTATTTATGCCCTGCTGATCGGTTTCGTTGTAGTTGCGGCCGTTCTATATGTTGATCGGCTGGTGCAATCGAAACGCGCGCAGAGGAATTCACTGAGCGAAACGCACGATTTTGAGCGGCAGTAGAACGCCAACAATGATTTCGGAGGCCGGGATTAGCCGCGGCTCTCAGAAAGTCATTGCAACTGTGGTGGGCCTGCTGTGCGTCTTTATCATCGTGACCGCCATTCCCAGCGGTGTCCTTCTGCTGAGCGCAGGGCTGGTTGCGGTCATTGCCCTCCTGACAGTTTCGGTACTCCGCATCAGGGTGACCGTTGAAGCGACAGGCCAGAACCTGGTGGTCAGATGCCGGCCGTTCTACTCCAAGACGATCCCGCTGGAGGACATCGTCGACGCCTCTCCGGCGCCGTCCAGTTCAATGACCGAAGGCTTCGGCGTCCGGTACTTGGGCCGGCGGACGTGGGGGCTTCTGGTCGGCGGCCCGGCAATCGTCCTGGAGACACCCCAGCGCACGTGGCTGATTTCCACGCCGGACCCCGAGACCACAGCCGCGTCCGTACTGGCCCACGCCAGCAAACTGAAGGACAGATGACGGCGGGTGGCTTCCAACCATCGTCGCAACAGATTTGCTGTGAACATACACGGTAGAGGGCCTGATCGAAGAGCACCGCTACATTCGACGTGGACGTGTAGCGTTTAGGGCCCCTTCACCGGGCAATTTTGCGGGCGGGTCTTACGGGAATCCAAGGGCTCCGGAGTTACGGGGATTTGGTTTGGAGCTTCTCACGAGCGAAGAGCGGCCTATGGGGGACCGTCTTACGGACGCCACGAATCGGCGAAAATATGGGAATGAGGATTGGAGAACTAGCGACGAAGACTAGCGTCAGCGTCAGATCGTTGCGTTACTACGAACAGCAAGGCTTACTTAAGCCACAACGTACTGCGTCGGGTCATCGTGATTATGCCACCGAGGACGAGCGTATTGTCCTTCAGATCTAATATTTGTTTGAAGCTGGTTTTTGCAGCCCCGTAATTCACGCGATGCTTCCAGCGCTGGTTAATCCCGAAGAAAACCGTGATCTGCTTCAGGCCGTCCTGGCTGCTGCACAGGCGCGGCTTCGTAGCGAAAAGGAATCTGTTGAAGCCGAACTTCTAAAACTGAAACGGCTAGTGGATCGATACGGGCTTGCACCTGACACGCATGTCACCCCCCCAAAAAAATCATGAAGATGACTCCTTCACAGCAGCCCATGCAATTACGTTTGATCATCGAGACAGACGACTTCGAAAGCGCCCTACGCTTTCACCGCGATGTCCTTGGCCTTACAGAACAGCCCCCCTTTGCAACTGACTGGGCACGGCATCTGCGCTCCCGCCGCACTTTCGGCGGGCCGGGCAGGGAACGGACCGGCAAGCATCCTGCCCGCTCCCCGGCGTGTCTAGTCGAAGTAGCTGAGCTACTTGGCAACGAATCCGAGGGCTCTGCGCCTTGCTACGCGCTCTTCTTTGGTGAGCTTTTGACGTTGGGTGTAGGTGACCCTAGCCTTACGTGCAGGGTGCCAAATTTGGGATCCGAACATCAATGGGGGAACGAATGCGGAAAACTGATGGTAAGTCGTGGGCGGCGGTTATGTTGATTAGCGTCTTAGCCAGCATTGCGACAGCAGTTCCGGCAGCGGCCGACGACACACAGGGGGAACTGTCAGCGACTGATGCAGTTGCAGCCGTTCAGGAGGTGGCAAGCCAGTCAAACACCGGACCAATCGAGGAAGCTGAAACCTTCACGGTTGAATCCGACGGGTCGCGAGTGGTTGTCGGTGAAGGAACGGAGGTGGCGATCGAGGCTGGCAATTCGCCGACGATCACTCTGGAATCCGAAATCTATGAGCCACTCCACGTGAACGGTGGTCTTGAAGGCGAGGTCGAGGTGACTTCGGACGGCACAAGTGTCTACGAAACAAAGCAGAACTACTCCGTTGTTCCGCTGCCGTACAAGGATGGCTCTATCCAGTTGATCAACGTAATTGCTGACTCAGCTGCTCCGGAGAGATACGAGTATGACTTTTCGTCGACGACGCCGGTGAGTATCACGCTCAAAGACGGTGTTGCTGTCATTTTGGACGTGAACGGCGACTTCATTGGCGGCGTCACGACACCCTGGGCTTATGACGCCCGCGGGGTCGCGGTTCCTACCCACTTCGAGATTGCTGGCAGCACCCTGATCCAGGTTGTTGAGCACTCGTCGGGATCATACACTTATCCGATTTCCGCCGACCCTTATTTGGGTCAAAAGCTTTTTTCATGGATCTCGGTTGACAGCTACTCGGGAGACTCTCGGGTAAACCTACAACCGACAGACTTCGGTCGGGGTATGCCGCCATGGGTGATGACCGGTGCTGGCTGGACGGAAGCAGTCGGTTGGGGAGGTGCGGCTCCAGTCGGATCCATCCTGCAAAGCAAGGCGACGATGCGCCAGCAGTTCGACTGCCACGCGTTCGGAAACGCCTTTGCTGGTACTTGGAACCTTGAGCGGTTCCGTCCGAACCGCACCACGGTCTGGAGCTGGGGCGTTGCTATCCACCGTTGCAACTGGACAACGGCGAACCAATATTGAGTCGAAATGAATGGAGTTTGCAGCATGAGCCAACAGCGCAAGGGGCTGAAAATATTTCTTTATGGCTCGATCGCCAGCGGAGTACTGGCGCTACTAACGGCATTACTGACTTCGGTTTTGTTCCAGGAAATTGAGAGCAAGGGAGACGTCACCAACGCGCAGGATTTCGGTTGGCGCGCAGTTGCGCTTGCCGTGTTGTCCGTCGTGCTTTTTACTGTTTATCTGATTCGTCGCAAGACTCTGAGTAAAAGGTTCAAGCAAACGCAAGAGCACTACCCAGCCCCGTGATGGGATTACGGCGTCGATGAAACGAGCAATAACAGGTAATGACTCGAGGCAGATTTTGCCTCGGGTCATTACCTTGTCGCTTCGCTTTGCGCCGATCTCTCAGTGGAGCTCCCCGCACCTAATTAAACCGGCTCATCGCAGTGCGCGCAGCAGCAGTGCCGCGCTAGCCCGTGGGCTGGCCCAGCCCGATCAGCGCGGGGTAAAGCGCATGTTTGCCGGAACGGCGCCGGCTATCTGGCAGACTTCGCAATAGCGCTGGCCCGCGGGCGGTTCATAGCGATCGACGAACTAGCCAGAGCCACCGAAGCCCCGTCTGAGCAGCTGCTCGACGTCCTGGAAGTCCAGGCCCTAGAAGGCCACGATGGCGGCTAACTCAGGTCATGGAGGGGGCGCAGGCCTCCCGGATGGCCTCGTGCCTCCGGTGCAGGTTGCGCTGGCCCGCGCCGTGGAGTCCATGCCAGCTAGCGGCGCACTGCCAGGGGAACTGCTCTTAGAACGGAAATGGGACGGGTACAGGAGCGTCGCGGTCCGCGACAACGCAACGGCCACGCTGTGGTCCCGGCAAGGGGGTACCAGAATTGGGCGCTGATAGACTCCTGCCGTGCAAAAGCAGCCGCGGTCGACCAGAGAGCTCCGCGTCGCGGCAGGCTTGCTCATTGCACAGGGTGTCCTGATGGAGGGCCTAGTATTCATCGGACTCTTAGTGTTCCTAGTCCTAGGCGTCACCCAGGACGCCATTACCCGGAATGCTCATATATTCGCCCTGCCATACCTGCAGGACAACCTCTATCTCATGATGACGATGAGTGGAGTCTTCGGTGCTCTCCGGGTGGTTGGCGGCATTGCACTCTGGAGGGACCGCCTTTGGGGCCTGGCACTTTCACTCGTCAACTGCGCAGTCACGCTCGTGCTCATGATCTTCCTCTTGCCCGCTGGCATCGCTGACGGGTTGCTTTCAGGTGCCGCGCTTGTGCTCATGCTTCACGGATGGCTCGGAACCCGATCCGTCAGCAAGGCGAACTTTCAATCCGATCTTCACTCCAGCGCGCGCTGAGGGATCCTTACCGGACGAGGCCCGCTCAGACGACGGAGGGCCGACTGACGTCGTAGGGGTCCCAGTCGAGATCCCAGAAGGCCCCGATGCCGTGATCCTGGATGTAGCGGCGCTCGGCCTCATGAATCGGGTAGAGACCACAGAGGTTTATTGGCAGAGTCTCGCCGATGTTGATGCCGGTGTAGTCCTCACGGTCAAGGACGGCGGGGGCGAAGATGACGAATGCGGTCATGTGGGAGTCAGGAGCGATCCTCTCGCCGAAGTTGATCGTGTCGCCGATTTGGAACGGGTTTCCCCGTTGGCCCTCTCCGATGTGCGCGAGGGCCAACGGCAACGGACGTCGTTTGACTTCACGCTGATACAGAGCTCGGGTCTGCCGAAGCGCCAAAGAGGGTGGTTGGCTAGGCTGATGCCGTAGGTGAAGCCGGTGATCATCCCGCACTCGGGAAGGTTGTCGTAGACGATCGCAGTCACACCGGGCAGCCCAGGATGGCCCTTTTCGATCGGAAAGAACCGTGGTTCGATCCCGCCGCTGAGGTCGTCGAGATGGGAGAGGAACTGCTCAAGGCGGGTGGGCATCCCGCTACTCTAGCAACGCTTCGGCTGATGGGACACGGGAGACAGACAGGAATCCCCGTCGATCAATCGGACCTACTCGCCGCCAGAATCACCCCTTGCGCTACCAGCGCATGCACGGTTGGGGATCGGCTTAAGTACTTCTGGCTCTACGACGCAGTAGGAGCGCGTTGCCCTGATGTGACCGCTAGCGTTGGCGCTTAGCTTCGCGGTCGGAACTTTCGGCGCTCGGCATTCCCTTTGATCCCGCGATGACGCCACCGATCAGGAGCACAAAGCCAAGTCCACCGATGGCGAACGGAAGGATAAAGGTTGGGGGCTCAACCCTAAGGGAGCCAGCTTCGTCGATCCAGGTTCCGTATTCGGTGCCGTAAAAGAAGATCAGCACCACAATCGCAGCCCCAATCAGAGCGCTGGCCCACGCCCACAAATTTCCTCGCATGGTCCCTATCCTCTCAGCTCAATTCACTTTCGGCGGCGGCTGCTTGCTGGCGCCCGTTCAGGGTTGCCCCTCCAGCCGCTGCAGGGCTGCGGTGGGAGTGCCCGGTGAGGGATCGGCTAACGGGCGTTCGACAAGCCAGCTGGGGGCTGATCGGCAGACTACCGTGTCACACTTCGCTGGCTTTTTGGACCGGCCCACCAGCAGGCTTCGGAGACGCTGAGTGGGATCAGCGCCCGACACCCTCGAGGAAGCATGTTTGAATGGATCATCATGGAAGCCGCGAATTTTCCGCTTGGCTCTGAATCCGATCTGCAGCACGCAATGGAACAGAATCTAGCTGAGCATGCCAGTCACTTGCACCGTAACCGCCTCGGTGCCTCCGTTGCGAAAACAGCCGATCTCCTGATCGCCGATAGCGGCCTGGCCGACGACACCTTCAACATCGTCGCCGCAGCCCAATTCGCTCAGGACACAGCACAAACCCGCACCGCGGAGACGGTCCGAACTCTGGCATCCACCGGCCGCCCGTTCTCCTGGTGGGTAGGCCCGGCCTCTACTCCTGGCAATCTTGCCGAATACCTTGAGAACGCCGGCCTCGAGGCGTCAGAGACAGAGACAGGCATGTGGAAGGGCCTGCACGGCGATCTCCCTGAGACGCGAGTGGAAGACCTGACAATCCGTCAGGTGACCACCCCGGAACAGCTCGCCGATTACGCCGCGATCCTCGCTGCAAATTGGAGCCCGCCAGCAGCCACGGTCCAGCAATTCTTTGCCGAGGCCGCAGACTCTGCCCTCGCCACCGATTGTCCCGCTCGCTACCTGGTCGGATACATAAACGGTCGCCCCGTCTGTTCGGCCGAAGTGTTCTTGCATTCGAGCGTCGCCGGGATTTACAACATTGCCACGCTTTCCTCCGACCGCCGACGAGGCTACGGCGGCGCAATCACCGTGGCCGCACTCGACACCGCGCGCGAAGCCGGATACGAAACCGCAGTATTGCAGGCCTCCGAGGACGGAGAACCCGTGTACCGCCGTCTCGGGTTTAAACCCTGTGGCCACTTCACGGAATACGCCATCAGTCCCTAACTCCGCCTTGCCACCTCACGTCCCCTCATCGGCACAAGAAACCCCTGTCCGTCACAGAGCCCATGGGATTGTCCGTGGAAGTGTGCGTGAAGGTTCGTTCTTGCTGGCTCTTCAACGTCCTGAACTCTGGGCGAATCGGGACTGCCCCAGATCAGTGTCACCCGCTTTAGTCCCTCGAGCGCATCAGTGGCGGGTTCAGTACCGCGCGGGCGGGTTGGCCCGGCGTCGGGCGTGCTTCAGGGGCGAGCCTGAACAGCGCAGCCGGCCGTCCGGCGTCGCCCACTGTCATCCGCCCGGTGTCCTCGAGGAAGCCGGGCGTCCCCGTCGCTTTCCGGTGGAAGTTACGCGGGTCCAGGCGGGTCCCCCACACTGCCTCGTAGACGGCGCGAAGCTGGGCGATGGTGAATTCGTCGCCACAGAAGGCAGCACCCAACGGCGAGTACTCGAGCTTCGACTTGGCCCGCTCCAGAGCGTCGCCGAGGATGTGCGCATGATCGAAGGCCAGCTCGAGCGTCCCATCCAGGACCTCCCGTACCGGATACCAGGCAGCCTGCTCAGCGTCGCTGCCCGCTGACAGCACCGGAAAGTCGGGCGCGAGCAGCAGGTGCGCGACGGTCAGGACGTCGCCGCGGGGGTCGCGCCCCTTGGGGCCATAACTGCCCAGTTGCTCCAGGTGCCCGGGAAGATGCTCGACGCCGGTCTCCTCCGCCAGTTCCCGACCCGCCGCTTCGAGCAGGTCCTCGCCCGCCAGAACGAAGCCACCCGGGAGGGCCAGCTTTCCTTTGAAGGGCTCGATGAGTCGGGTAATGAGCAGGACGTTCAGCTCACCGTTGCGCACTGTAAGGGCGACGACGTCGACCGTCACCGGGAAGCGCTCGGGCGCGAAATGGGATACAGGCATGTATCAAGCATAGGAAGTTATCGTCATGTTGACAATAAAGGTGAATGCGCCCTAGTGTGTAGTTATCGTCAAGTTGACGACAATAAAGTGAAAGCGAGAACATCATGGCCACCATCAAGCGCTACCCCTGGCTCAGCCACTTCCTCGGCAGCCCCACCGGCTACGTCGTCCACCTGCAAAAGGGGGCCGTCAAGCACCAAGGAGTGGGCCAAGCCTTCTTCTTCCGTCCTGCGAACTCTGTGTTGAGCGAGGTTCCCGTGGACGATCAAGAACTGCCCACCCTCTTCCACGCCATCACCCGCGACCACCAGGATGTCAGCGTTCAGGCCAACGTGACCTACCGCTTCATTGATCCTGTGGCTGTCTCCACCCGGCTCGACTTCGGACTGCAAACCGCAGGCAAGGCGCCGGCCACCGGACGCGAGCAGGTCTCCACGATCATCGGTCAGCTGTGCCAGAGTCACGCGATCGACCAGATCGCCACCACCACCCTCGCCGAGGCACTCGAACGCGGAGTCAGCCAACTCCGTCTGGTCCTCACAGAGGCCCTGCGGGCAGATGCCAGGCTGCAATCCACCGGCATCGAAATCCTCGGCGTGCAGGTGTTGGCCGTCAGGCCCGAAGCCGACGTCGAACGTGCGCTCCAGACGCCGGTGCGTGAACAGCTCCAAGCCGAAGCGGACCGGGCTGTGTACGAGAGGCGGGCAGTCGCCGTCGAACGTGAACGCACCATCTCCGAGAACGAGATGGCGAGCCAAATCGAACTGGCCGTGAGGCGTGAAAACCTGGTGGCCCAAGAGGGTGCCAACGCCCGCCGAGCAGCGGAAGAGAAGGCCGCCGCGGGCTTGATTGAGGCGCAAGGTTCTGCTGAACGGCAAGGCATTGGCGCAGCAGCCGAGGCGAACCAAATCCGTCTGGTTGGTGAGGCAGCCGCTGCCCGCGAAGCCGCCACTATGGAGGTTTATCGCAATATGGAACAGGCCACGCTTTTGGCACTGGCCCTGAAGGACGCTGCCGGAAGCCTCCCGAACATCGGGAACCTGACCATCACTCCGGACCTGCTCAGCGGAGCACTTGCCGGGCTGTTCAAGGAACCCGCCACAACTGAGCTCACCAAGTAAGGATCGTCATGGCCACCCCGCGCATCGTCATCGTCCACCGGCGGACCGAACTCCAGGAACTCCTGGACCGGCACGCCACCCGCGGCCAGGCCGAGTTCTTCCTTAGCACCCGCGGTCGCAGCATCCAGGACGTGCAGGACCGGCACGATCACCTCACCGCGGCCTTGGCCACCGTCCGCGCTGCCGTGCCGTCCGATTGGCGGCAGGCCGAAGTGGAACGCGCAGACCTCAGCCGTTTCCTGCTCACGGCCGAGGACATCATCGCCGTAGTGGGGCAGGACGGGCTGGTGGCGAACGTCGCCAAGTACCTGAACGGCCAGCCGGTCATCGGCATCGACCCGGAGCCCGGCGCCAATCCCGGGGTCCTGGTCCGGCACACGCCGGCCGCGGCCGCGGCACTTCTGACCACTGGCGATGTTGGGCGGCTGCGCTGCCAGGACCTCACCACCGTGACGGCAACGCTCGACGACGGGCAGCAGCTTTCGGCGCTCAACGAAGTTTTCATCGGGCACGCCTCACATCAATCGGCAAAGTACACCGTGACGGCACCCAGTTTCACCCAGCCCGGCGGGCAAACCGAGCGGCAATCGTCGTCGGGCCTTATCGTTTCCACGGGCACCGGCGCCACCGGCTGGTGCGCCTCGATCGCCTTGGAACGCGGTGGTCGGGCACTCCCGGCTCCGACCGATCCGCGGCTCGCGTGGTTCGTCCGCGAAGCATGGCCCTCCCCGGTCACGGGCGCCTCGCTGACCGAAGGCGTGCTCGAAGCCGGCGAAGTGCTGCGGATTACCGTGGCGTCGGATCAGCTGGTGGTCTTCGGCGATGGCATGGAGGATGACCGGCTGACAGCCTCGTGGGGGCAAGAAATCACCGTTCAGTTGGGGAAGCGGCCGCTGCGGTTGGTGGTGTGACCCCTTGGATTAGTCCACTCGGTGTAGTCTTGGCGGTTGGCCCACCTCCTGAAGGTTGGGGCACTCCATGTCAGACTCAAACGAGGAGCCTCGTGAGCCAGCCCGAGCACACTGCACAGCACTCAGTCCCGTCCGGGAAGCCTTCGAACACTTCCGCCCGGGACGCTCTGTGGGGGTGGTTGATCGGACTCCTCGCTGGCGTTCTTGGACTCGCGCCGTGGTGGATTACTGGTGCTACTCTGCCCCTTCAGAACTTGTGGGCTACGCAGGTGATGCCAGATCTGATGCCGACGGCCCTGCTGCCTCTGAGCCAGTACGAGGCGACCACCATCCTGGCACTCCTGACCGTTGGCGGCGCTGCAGCGGGTCTCGCAGTTCGCATCTGGTCACCCGCCCGCCGTCGACTCGTTACGTGGTCCGCCGTAGCCGGAGTCCTCGTGGTGCACCTCGCCGCCACCATCCAGTCGTTCGCGGTACTCAGGGAAGGGCTCTTGCCCGGAAGCCTCTCCGGGCTCTACTTCGGAGGCCTTCTGGCCGGCGTCATCGGTTGCGTGCTTGCAGCGCTGGTCGCGTTGTTGCTTATCGCTTCGTCTTCAACGGTAAAGACGACCATCGGATTCGGACTCATGGCCATACCAGTCACGACGTGGGCCGTGGTGTGGGTGGTGAACGTCGTGGGATTCCTCAACGTTCCGACTGCCGTACCCACTGTTGCGCGACGGGTCCCTGCCGTCCTGGTGGGTTGCGCTCTGGCGTGGTGCGGACTCCGGCCCGCTCGTCGCGTGGTGGCTTGGGTGCTCAACCTTGTCTTCCTTTGGCTGCTTCCTGCACTCTTCACCGCCGTCCAATCAGTTCTGGGAACACGCGTACTGGCAGGAAACGTCCCGGAGATGCTCGCGATGGGACGCGATGTCTTCGGGCGGGCCCTCGGTCCCGACGGAGCCGCGCTGCCCACGATTCTGCTGGCCCTGGTCATGGGACTAACGGGTGTTGGCGCCCGATTCGTTGTTGCTCGTCGGAACTCCCTGGCAGCGGGCTAGTTCGACTGAAAGCTGCGGACCATCCGGATGTCCGTTACGCCGTCGTCGACCTTCACCGCTCCGTCGGCAATAAATCCGTTCTTCCGGTAGAAGGCTTGGGCTCGCGGATTAGGGTCGGCCACCCACAACACAGCAGGTGCGGACGGGCTGATGACTTCGTTGAGAAGCGCCGCTCCCACGCCCGAGCCGTGGGACGATGCATACGCGTAAAGGACGTACAACTCCTGCGGCTCCTCAGCAAGATCAGATGAGGGACCTGACATGGCAATGCCGATCAACCTGTCGTCATGCAACGCGACGGCGACGTTGTTCTTTTCATAGCGGGGATCAGTCAGTGCTGCGGTCCAGAATTTCTCCCGCCACTCAAGGAGACCGGGATCGTCCAGCTCGGAGTCGCTCATCAAGCCCCGGTAGGTTTCGCGCCAGGTATCCACATGCACTCTCGCCATGCCGGGGGCATCCGCTGGCTCGGCACGACGCACGTCAAAGTTGATTGCCATGGCTCAACGGTACCTACTCAGCGGTTCGGTACCACCACTACCTGCACGTCGTCCTCGTAAAGGACACGTCCCGGCGTTGATGAACGAAGTTCTTCCCATTGCACCCCGTGGCGGTCCAATAGGTCCAAATAGCCAGGGATCCTTGTCAGCAGATGCGCAGCAGTTGTTTTGAACCACGCTTGGGCGTGCGGATTGATGGTGCCGTCATAAACCGTGGGATCTAAAAGGTTGGGATCAGGGTAGGCGGCGTCGTACCAAGCATTCGCAGTCTGCCACCAACGGTGGTCCTCTTCGCTTAGCCTTCCGTCCTTCGCCAGTCCATTTGCCAGGCCAAATATGCCGACGTTGATCCCCCGCGCATTCACTTGTGTTGACTGATACCTAACGAATTCAAGGGCATCGTCCATCAGCTAATTTCCCTCGTGACGTTTCCAGGACACTTCAACCCAGACTGAATACCGAGCCTATATGTCCTGCGAGATACCTGCCTGATAGCCGGTGTACCGTTGCCACGACGTAGTGGTTCCAGCCAGAGAGGCATCTATGACAGCAAAGATTGTAGAGATCATCAGGCATGTTCTGCGGGATGTGAGGTCCAGCGGGCTTGAGGAACCACGCATCGAAGATACCGCTTGGAATGACGACCCGCAGGCAATCTCGGCGATGATTTACAGCGCCCGCGACTCATCAGGACAGGGCGTGTCGGTGAGGCGCGATCTACCACGGGCCGAGCAGCTGGTATCAGTAGCGGACCAGGTCCAGGAGTGGGTTATCGAAGAAAACGGCCCCATTAACAGCAATTGGCCGCAGTGCCCTTGGCATCCCAACAATCACCCCATGGCCGCTCGGCTGGTCGGCGACCAAGGTGTTTGGGCCTGCCCAGTTCTCCTAACCCCCGCAGCCATCATCGGTGGTCTCGGTGTGAACGGAGCGGACGCATAGGCTCACTCAAGACTCGCCCTTACTCCCAATCCACCACGAATTTCAACCGTTGTCCCCTGGCAGAGCCCCGGGGTAGGGTGACCGGACCGTCCACCCACATCACCGTCTGGAACAACTCTGGGAGGAACCATGACACATGTGAGACGTCAGCTGGCTGCTGTAACGGCAGCCTTGGCCCTAACCGCGACGAGCGGGGCGATGGCCAGCCCGGCCTTCGCCGATCCCCGCGCCACCGACAAGAACGCAACCGCCACCGGCTACGGGGGTGCCGTGAGCACCGTGGATCCCGAGGCTTCCGCGGCCGCCATTGAAGTACTGAAGAGGGGCGGCAACGCAGCAGACGCCGCAGTCGCAGCGGCAGCCACCCTCGGCGTCACCGAACCGTACAGCGCCGGCATTGGAGGCGGCGGCTACTTCGTGTTCTACGACGCAAAGACAAAAAAAGTGGGCACCATCGACGGCCGTGAAACCGCTCCGGCCGGCATGCCCAACGACGCTTTCATTGACCCTGCCACCAAGCAGCCCTACAAGTTCACGCCCGATCTGGTCACCAGCGGCGTCTCCGTCGGCGTCCCCGGAACCCCTGCCACCTGGGAGCGCGCGCTGGAACGCTGGGGAACCCTGGACTTGGGCGAAGCTTTGAAGCCCGCCATCAAGGTTGCCAACCGCGGCTTCGTCGTGGATGAGACGTTCCGCCAGCAGACCCTGGACAACAAGGTCCGCTTCGACGCGTTCACTCCCACCCGGGACCTGTTCCTTCCCGGTGGCGACGCTCCCGCCGTCGGAAGTGTCTTCCAGAACCACGACCTCGCCGCGACGTACCGGCTGCTCGCCAAGGAGGGCACCGACGCCTTCTACGGCGGCCCGCTCGCAGAGGAGATCGCCAAGACCGTGCAGGCTCCGCCGAAGACCGCCGAAACCAAGCTTCCCGTCCCGGTGGGGTTCATGACCACCCAGGATCTTGCCAACTACAAGGCGCTGGACCAGGACGCCACCAAAGTGGAGTACCGCGGCTATGACGTCTACGGCATGGCTCCCTCCAGCAGCGGCGGCACCACGGTGGGCGAGGCGCTGAACATCCTGGAAAACTACGACCTCAAGGGCATGAAACCGGCCGATGCACTGCACCACTACTTCGAGGCCAGCTCGCTCGCCTTCGCGGACCGCGGCGCCTACGTAGGCGATCCCGCATTCGTGAAGGTCCCCACCAACACGTTGCTGAACGACGTCTTCGCCAAGGAACGCTCCTGCGAAATCGATCCGACGGCGGCCGCTCCCAAGCCTGTCGCCCCCGGCAATATAGAAACGTACGACGGCGCGTGCCCGGCTGCCGTGGCGCCCCTCGCCAATGAAACGGATACGGAGAACATCTCCACGACGAACCTGACGGTCGCCGACAAGTGGGGCAACGTAGTGGAGTACACACTGACCATCGAGCAGACCGGTGGTTCGGGAATTGTTGTTCCGGGCCGGGGTTTCCTGCTGAACAATGAGCTGACTGACTTCAGCACGGTCTACGATCCGAAGGATCCCAACCGGATTGAACCCAACAAGAGGCCGCGTTCCTCAATGTCGCCCACCATCATTCTGAAGGACCAAAAGCCGTTCCTGGCACTGGGCTCCCCCGGTGGATCGACCATTATCACCACCGTGCTGCAGACCATCCTGAACCGCGTCGACCTGGGAATGACAGTCTCCGAGGCCCTCGCTGCACCACGGGCTGCACCCCGAAATGGAGCGACTGTCAGTTCCGAGCCCGCCTTCATTAATGCCTATGGTCCTGCACTGGAGTCGCTGGGCCACGACCTGGTTCCGGCGGGTGATGCCTTCACGTCGGCGGCCGAGATCGGGGCAGCGACGGCCATCGAGTTCGGCAAGGACGGACAGATGACCGCGGCTGCCGAGCCGACCAGGCGTGGCGGTGGTTCGGCGATAGTGGTCAAACCGGTCAAACCCGGCAGGTAGCGGGTTGGGCCCCGGAAATTCACTCCGGAGGATCCAGCCTGCACCTGGAGGTGTCTTTAGTCGTGGGGAGGTTCCCCGGTTAGGCGGTGGTCGGCATGATTGACGGTTTCCCGGATCAGCCGTATCAGGTGCCCGTCATGCAATGAGTAAATGACGTGACGCCCATCTTTGCGGGTGTCCACCAACCCGCTGAGGCGCAGTTTCGCCAGATGCTGGCTGATCACGGTCCGTGGCGCCCCTGCGACATTGGTGAGCTCGGTGACAGTCTTAGGACCGTCCGCGAGTTGCCAGAGCAGGTGCAGCCGGGTCGGTTCGGCCAGCATCCGCAGCGTCTCAGCGGCGGTGTTCAGCAAAGCCGGACCGGGGATGATCTCGTGAACAAGTGAAGATTCCCCTCGCCCGGGAGTGGCATCAGGTGTTGGACTCGACTGGGCGGTCATTGGTCTGCTCCTTGGCGATGGTTGGTTCTGTTGCTGGCTTACCGTGTCTTGGCCAGGAAAGGAACGCGGCAACGGCGCCCATAACGCCGATAGACGTCAAAGTTGCAGCAGCCCAACCCAATCCCGCGGTGGCCCCGATCCAACCTGCCAGCGGATATGTCAGGATATAGCAGGCATGGGACAGGGAGAACTGAGCGGTAAAAACGTAGGAACGGGTTTCATCAGTTGACGCATCGCGCAGCAGCCGCGATGACGGGGTCAGGATAGTGGAGTTCGCAGCCCCCAGCACAAACCACAAGGCCAGCAGGAACCACCACCCCGCCCCGGCAACCCCGCCAGCAGTCATGATTGTCGCCACGGTCAAAGCTGAGGGGATCAGGGCGGCTCCGGTGAGCATCACGGCCCTGTCCCCGAACCGGTCCAGGAACCGTGGAGCAGTGAGAGCAACCATCATGGAACCGACGCCGAAGCAGGCCAGGGCAAGCGCCAGATCCGATTCCGGCCGGTGCAAAACGTTCCGGACGTAGACCACGGTGTTGACCAGAACCAGAGCCGTCGGCGCGGCAACCACCAGGTTCAAGGCCAGCAAGGATCGCAGCCGCCGGTTTCGCCAGAAGATCCGGGTACCCAGGGTAGTCCGGTGCCAAAGCGACGTGGTCGGCGATCCAGTCCCTGTGGCTCCCCTGGGCAGGCTTGTGAGCGCCACGAGCAATGCGGAGAAGAGGAACCCAGCGACCGTGCCCACGAAGAGGTTGTTGTAGCTGGTTACGGTCAACAGCAGCGCTGCGAGGGCAGGGCTTACCAATGCTTCCATGTCATATGCCAGACGGGACAGCGACAAAGCCCGGGTGTAGTCCCGCTCCGCGGTCAGGATGGTCGGAATCAGAGACTGGAAGGCCGGAGTGAACGTCGCCGATGCCGACTGCAGCAGGAAGATCACCACGTAGATCTGCCACACCTCAGTGATGAAAGGCAGGCACAACGCCATGGCAGCACGGATCAGATCCGCCCCGATCAGCACGCGCTTCTTCGGCAAACGAGCAACCAGGGCATTGATCACCGGTGCCAGTCCCACGTAAGCGAGCATTTTGATCGTCAACGCGGTCCCGATCACGCCCCCGGCGCTACTCCCGGCCAGATCGTAGGCCAAGAGGCCAAGAGCAACCGCAAGAAGGCCCGTGCCAATCAGCGCCACAATCTGGGCGGCGAACAATTGCCGGTACGTCACGTTCCGCAGAACCGCTAACATCTACCTATCCCTTAGGTGCACAAGTACATATGTGTGCACCTATAGTAATAGAGTCAAGCTCATCCCGGAGCCTCCGGTTGCGGTTTCTTGGCTGGGTGACCGATGTCCCGCCCCTTTTGTCCCGCCCCGTCAAGATGGGCGGTTGTTCCGGAGCTCCCACCTGTATCTCCACACCATGACCACCGATGCGGCCGCCATGATGATTCCGGTGATCATGGACCACGGCGATTGGTCTGGATTGGAGACGAAGATCGAGACAGCATAGGCGGCGAGCACCAAGGCCAACAGCAGCCAGATCAAGGGTTTGCGATTCATTGTTGTATTCCTTAGGGAAAGGGTTGAACAGTCAGGCGAGGTCGCGCTTCAGGAAAACGCCGAAGGCTAGTGCTGTGACTACTAAAAGCCAGCCCGCTGCTCCGATGAAAGAGCCCCAAGCCGGTATGTTGACAGCTGTTTGGTTTGCCCAGTCGGCGGCAATTGCCGGGAAGAAAGTGGTATCCGGTCCCACCAGCATCTCCGGGAGCAGCAGGGAAAGTGGTACGGCGAACAGGCTCACCAGATGGTTGCGGATGAGGGAACCCGCAGCGAACCCCCACACCGATCCCATGGCGGCGAGACCCGCGAAGGCCGGGACAGCGGTCAAACCCACGTGCCACGATTCATCCAGCAGTTTCCCGGACAGGACAACGATCAGGCCAACCACTGCGCCGCTGAACACGCCAGCCAGTGATGTGGTGGCTGCCCTGCCCAGGAACGCCGGGCTCCGCTGGAACAGCAGGACCCGGCGACTGAAGCTTCCATTGCGGTAGTCGGAGGTAAAGGCGAAAGCGCCCACCACCGCGGCCGCAGTCAGCGTGAGCGTCAGGCCTGCCTCCACCAAGGGTTCGTCGAAGCCCTCCATGGACGGGCCGGATTCAAGCGCGGCGGCGGCAAACACCAAGGCCATGAAGCCCAGCACCAGCACGGCCCCAACACCCGAACCCTTCCACAGCCAAGGGCGCCGGAGGTCCGAGAGGAATGCCGACACCACGTCAGAGCTCCTTCCGGCGAAGGGACCACACGGCGCCAAAGCCCGCGAACAGCAGCCATCCCACGGACACGAAAAAAGCCGCAAGGGGTTCAAGTAAACCCTCGAAGGGAACAGAAGCGATTCCCGCCAACGCGCCGGACGGAAGCCAGCGGGCCATGTCCGGAGCATTCGCCAACAGAGGCAGTTCGACGGCGAGTGGAATCACCAAGGTGAGGATCGTCGTCGCGTAATAGTGCTGAAAGATCCACCCCAGAGAGCAACCCCAGACGGCAGCGAGAGCCGAGGCCACCAGCACCCCCGGCAACAGCCCCAGCGACTCCGAAGCCAGGAGCTGGGAGCCAACATCCGGTCGCAGTGAGAAGGCGATGGTCCCACCCCACACCACGATTCCTGTGACGACGGAGCCGAGCCCCACCACCACCGCGGCAAGGTATTTACTCACCAGCACGTTCGACATTCCGGCTGCCACCACGGTTCGGCGGAGCGTCCCGTAATAGGCTTCGCGGGTGACCAGATAGCTTCCGGCGAATGTGGCTACCGGCGCAATGCTCGCGGCCAGCGACCAGAAGATCCGGATGTTGTCCGAAACGGACAAAGCACCCGAGCTGTCCGGCCAGCCAAGGAAGTTGGCCACGAACCACGGCACCAAAGCACTGAACGCCACGATGCCCAGGATGGAGTATCCGCTGAGGTATCGGAGGAGCTCGGATCGGATCCCACTTGTTGCTGTGGCCAAGGTTCCACCGTTCATTGGGCACCCGCCAGGATCTTGAAGTAGGCAGCTTCAAGGCTGCCGCCGCCAAGTGCTTTGGCCTCCTCGAGGGTTCCGCGGAACAGGACCCTTTGCTTGAGGATGACAACCTGGTCCGCCACTTGTTCCAGTTCCATCAGTTGGTGGCTTGAAACCAGCGCGCTTCCACCGGCGGCGGCGAACTCCCGCAAAAAACGTCGCAGCCATTGAATGCCTTCAGGGTCCAGTCCGTTGGCGGGCTCATCGAGGATAAGTAACTGGGGATTACCAACCAGCGCGGAGGCAATTCCCAGGCGTTGCTTCATGCCCAGCGAGTAATCCCGGACCTTTTTGTTGGCTTCCGCCGCCAGATCCACCTGTTCCAGCACCCGCTCCACGTTTTCCCTGTCCACTCCGGCGGCGAGCTGGCAGATCTGCAGGTGCCGGCGCCCCGTCAGCCCGGGCTCCACGTCCATCCCGTCCAAGTTCACGCCCACCCTGCTGGCGGGCCTCCGGAGGGATCGGTAGTCCACGCCGAACACGGTTGCGCGACCGGAAGTCGCCTCCACCAGCCCTGTGAGGCCGGCGAGCGCGGTACTTTTCCCAGCACCGTTGGGGCCTATCAGTCCCACCACCTGTCTTGCGGGCACATCGAACGTCAGCCCTTCGACGACGAAGCGCGTTCCCCTTTTCTTGCTGAACTGCTCAAAGCTGGCGTGAATGGTCACTGCTGCCCTTTCGTGGAGTCTCCAGTTGGTGCGGCTTGCCCTGGCCACAGGGGCGAGCTGGTGATGGTCGCCCAGAGCCACTCCCCCAAGCTCGTCTCGTGTTGGCTGGCTACTTCGGCCCGCCCGGAGGATGAAAGGTTCGTCCCGGATTCCAGGTGGCCGGAGAAGGCCATCACCGGCAAGGCGTCGCCTGCGAGGGCTACGGGGACCAGCGTGTCCAGCGGTGCCATGGAGTTCGACGGCGGTTGGTCACCGATGGTTGCCCGGCCCAGGTTTTCGTGAAGGATCATTCCTTGCGATTGCAGCGTGACTGTGTCTCCGGGGGACAGTGCCCGGGACGGACCTTGGACCGGCATCACGATCTTCAGCTGACCGCCCTGGTAGGTGTACCCAGCTACGGTCACCGCCCTAACGGGAACGATCGCCAGGAGCACCCCGACGGTCAAAAGCCCCAGCAGCACCACCAGGATCCGCCTCCAGCGCGGACTCCCCTTGGCGGCCGCAGCTTGAAAGAACCGGATCACTCCCCTGAGTGCCATGACGAGCAATAGGCACAGGACCGCAAGGACCACCAAGTGGCCCACAAAACCCAGCTGAAGGAAGATCGGCACCAGTCGTTGGTAACCGATCACCATGAAAACTGTTCCGGCGACAAAACTGGCGAGTCCAAACCATAGAAGCAAGCCGCCGCGGTCCAGTGTTCGTCGGGATCCCAGGACCCGGAAGCTGACCACCTCGGCCAAGGCATCCAAGGACTTCTTCCGGAGGTGTGGGATGTCTACGGCAGACATCAAGGCCACGTAACCATCCAGCTTGATGAACGGGAACAGGTTGAGCAAGGCCACGGCGTAGCAAATGACGCCATAAAGGACAGCGGCATCCTTAAGCGATGACTCGGGAAGCAGCGCTTGGCCAGCCAGAACCATGCTGCCCAGAGCCACGTGGACCAAGGGCCCCGCCAAGGCAACCAGCACCCGTTGCTTCCTGGAGCTCAGCCGCCACCCATCCGTCACATCGCAGAAGAACGCAGGCGAGAGATAGAACAGCATGATCCCAATGCGGCGCGGGGTCCCGCCGAAGTACGTAAGTGCCATGCCGTGGCCCAGTTCGTGCAGGAGCGTGGACACGAACATCGCGGCCACTACGTACAGGTACGCCTCCATTGGGAGGGGCGTCGCCAGGACCCGCCACATGCTGGGCCCCGCAATGAAAGCGCCCACCAATCCGCCGAGAAGAAGAAGCAGGGCCACCGCAGCCATTCCGGGCCGCGCCATGGCCGCCACCATCGGCCGGAAGAACTCCAGCAAGGGCGCGGGATTGAACAAGGTGAACTGCACTGTCAGTGGCGGCCTGAACTGGACCCGTCGCATCGCAACGGGCGCCGCACCGCCGTCGAATATTCCTGTGTGCGCCAACTGGCCGACGATCCCCATGACATCCTCGGCTGTCCACGGAAATCCGAGAAAGAGTGCCACTTGAGCCGCATCCTTCTTGCCGTCCACTGCTTTGAGGACGTTTGCGACGTCGGCGGAGACGCGCGCTTTCGGCACACCGTTGACGGCCACGATCCAGGGGCCGGCAGCCGCCAGCGGCGCATCGATGGACCCCGCCGGGGAAAGCTGCACTGGCCACTCGACCGCCCGGCCAGTGGGCACTTTGAGCCTGCTCATATCAGCGGGTGCGGGGTGGAGAAATGGCCGGGCAGGAACAGTCCTTTGGTTTCGTCCATGGTGAGGGGAACGGTGCCGGGGCAGATCGCTTTTCCGGCCACCCAGCCCATGTCCTGGATCGCTGCGGGCAGCCTGTGGGTGAGGCTTACCCAGTGCGTTTGGATGTCCCTTTCCGCGAGGTATCGCACCAAGGTTTCAACGTCCGGCGAAGGTTGGATGTCGGGGAGACCCGCTGGCTGGAAGGACTGGACCCACCGGAGCAACCCGTCAATGGCGGCCGGCGTCGTCCAGAAGTCGGCCCGGGAATCGTCATCCGTCACCGCCGCGGGAGACTGCGGACGGGAACGGGTTTGGAACAGCTCCCGGATTTGGAGTCCTTCCTGAAGTGCCCCGCGCAACGCGGATACAGGGTGGGCGGCTGCTTTGAGCCCTACCGCACCAAAGTGGGCCTCGTCGGCAATCACGCACACCGCCGTCGTCAGCGGACTGCCCTGCTGCGGGATGAACGCCAACAACGGTTCGACGCCGGCAGACCTCGCCGTGTCGAGGAGCAAGAGGAAGCTCCGGGTCTCCTGGGTGGACCACACAGCCTCGGGCAGGGACGCCACATCGAAGCTGAGCAGGGGCGTCCGCTGGTGCCATGCGGCCAAAAACGCGTCCCGTTCCAGCACTTCCCCGATGCCCGCAACCTGCGCAAAGGCCTCCGATGGACCCGATGCTGCGCCATTGGGAGACGGATCGAAGAAGCGGTCCCACGGATTCGCCTCCATGTGTCCGGGGCAGTAGTCCACTACCGGCGCCGGAACATGCGAGGCCTTTCCGGTCAGAAGGTTGGTGGCCCGGTACCAAGGAAATTCGTAGGCGAGCGCTGATGGTCGCCCAAGCCCCGCCGTGATGAAGTCGATCCGCAGGTCCACACTCCCGGCCCCAGCAATAAGGTGCTCGGAATCCGCCGCTGCCGGAGCCAGCGCAAACCGTTCCACGGCTTCTCCCGCACCCCGGGTAATGGAGTCGCGTTTCCTGACGTCAAAGGCCCCGACGGCGGAGGCGAACCCTGCTCGCGATGCCCGCCCATGTGCCAGCACCCCGGCAGTCCGCCACAGCCCAACCTCGTTGGGAACGTACACCCCCGATTCGGACACCAGACCCAGCGCCGGATCGAGAGTCCGTACAGGATCGATGCTCATACGCCGCACACCCACAGCTCAATGTCGTCCAGGCCAGGGGTCCGTGTGGCGATGCGGACCGGCCTGCGTTCCAGGATGGTCAAGCCTTCAGCAGTGATCTCTTCCTCGATGAGGCTGTTGCTGACGAACGCGATGTCGCTGGCGTACGCCGAAGACCGGTACGTGCCACCTTCACCGAAATTGACGTGGATCATGGTGACGTGGCGGGCACCGTTGGCTGGGTCGCGGCTTTCCGTGGTGATCAGGAACGAGTCCTTGCCCAACGGCGAAACTGTTGTGCCGCCGTCGTTTTCTTCTGACTCATGGTGGCTGTCCGCGTTCAGGACCGTGAGAAGGAAACGGCCCTCCGGCGCCAGGCAGCCGCGGACCCTGCGGAACAACGCACGCCTGCCTGCCGGGTCAAGGAGGGTGATGGAACTGGCGCCGAGAACCACGCAACCGAATCCGCCGTCGAGCTCAAAGCTGGACATGTCAGCCTCCACCATGTCCACCACGACTCCGCGCGGGTTGAAGGCCTGCGTTTCCACCTTGGTCTTGAGCAGGGCCAGCATTTCCCTGGAGGAGTCGACGGCGGTCAGCGGACGTCCCAGCGTCAGGAGGGGACGGGTAATCCGTCCGGATCCGGCAGCCAACTCAAGGATGGGCCCCGCGGTTTTGCGCGCCGCGGTGAGGATCTCGGGCAGCTCCGTCAGGTCGTTGGCGGTGACAAGGTCATAGAGGCGGGAGCCTGAAACGCTGTACAGATCCTCTGGAGGATCCACATGGCCCAGGATCCGCAGAACGGCGTCGGCGGTCTTATCTTTTGCGGTGTTCATCAGCTCGTGTTCTCCGGGAGGTTGAGAGTGGTCCGGGGATGCACGCGGGTGGGACGGAACGTGGCACCACCCGCGTGCACCGGCTATGTGGCGGCGATTCCGACGACGATGCCGGCGATGATGATGACGTCACCAACCCGGATGTACCACGGTGTATCGTCCGGGGTGTCGAGGTTCTCCAGCTCTTCGATGGACAGCTGGAGCGTCGAGTTTGCGATCATTGGTTCCTCCTTCCTTGTTGTTGTGTGGATGCTGCAGACGGGCACTACGTGATGCTGACGGCGATGATGCCGATTGCGACTCCCTGGGAGACCCCGATGAACCAGTTCTGGAAGTCAGGGGTGTCCAGCGACTCGATCTCCTGGATGGAAATGTTGAGCTGTTTTTGCATGCGCGTTCACCTCCCTTCGCTGCTGCTGTGGTGGCGGCCTGCGGGAGATCAGGTGATGGCGACGGCGATGCCTACCAGTGCCAGCCCAGCTGAGATGCCCTTGATGCGTTCGTCCCAGTCATCCGGAACGTCCATGGGCTCCAGCTCCTGGATGTGGAGGTCCAGGCTCTTGAGTGTGTTGGTGCTGTTCATGTGTTCACCCCCTCTCTCCTGCCTCTCGTAGATTGCCCGTGGGGCCTGGCAAGATGTGGGGTCCTCCCGCAGCAGCGTTGAGGACGTGCTGGATCTGTGCGGCGTCGATGCCTCGCAGCATCGGAAGCCCGCCACCCCAGTTGCGGATGGACGCGTCCGTGGTGCGTACCAGGATTTCCTCGGTGATGGATGGGAGCCCCGTGATGCCCCACTGCCACATCAACTCGTCAATGCCCCGCCCAGGATCGGGATCCAGTGAAGGTTCCGTTGCCGTCACCATGTTCCAGAGGTGCTTGAGTCGTGTGGAATCGCCCCATCCTGCGGCGCCTTGGCCGATTTCCGTCCAGATAGGGCCAATTACCGAGGACGTCGCAGTCATTTTCCGCGCCCCCGTGACGTAGGCGAGCTCGTTCGCGACGTACCAGTGCTTGGCGCCGTAAGGGTTGCGCCCCATCAGCGCCCAGCCGGTGTGCGTTTCCATGCTCAGGCGGGCGGCGGCCAGCCTCAGCTGCGGAGCATCTTTGCGGGACAGTTGCTGCCCCAGCCGCACTATCCGCTGGATGAGCGTATGGCCGTCGTCGTCAAAGATGCTGTGGTGGCTGCCGATCATGGTCCCGGCCACCCTCAGAAGCGCTTCAAGCAGCCCCTCGTAAACCAGCTTTTTGGGCAGGGTGGCGAAGTGTCCGGCGTCAAGCAGTGCAGCGTCACCTGTCAGGTGCCGCGAGACAATCAAACGGCGTCCGACGGCGGTGTCCAGGCACGCTACTGCGCTGACTTCCGCGCCGGTCCCCACGGTGGACGGCATCAGAATGGTTTTGGGACGTTCCTTGGGGTTGGTCACCGGCGGGAGGACCAGGAGGCCTGAGCGTTTGGCATGGCGTTCAGCGAAGATCGCCAGGCCCGGATCCGCGGTGAACAGCGCGGCGAGCTTGACCGCGTCCAGAACTGAGCCGCCGCCGAGCCCGGCAACGGTCTGAAGTCCGTTTTCGCGGATGAAGCTGCCCACCGTCCGGACGGTTTCCACGGTGACCGGAGTCGCGTCCAGCTCCAGGACCGGGGCACCGTTGAGGTGTCCGGCCAACAGCTTGTCCCGGTGTCCTCCCAAGTGGCTGTCCACCACCAGTCCCGTCCGTCCGCGGGTCAGGCCGCCGATGTACTTGGCTGCCGTGCCGTCGTCGAGGATGACACAGCGGGTCCTCCAGATGTGGTCGGCAATCATGCGAAGACCCCATCTTTTTCGGCGGCGGCCAGGCCGGTTCTTATGGCCTGGCGCAATTCCTCGAAGTTCTCCTCCGTATAGATGAGTGCGGGCAGGAGTTGAATTCGTCCCGGCCCTGCCTGCACGATTGCCCCGGCGTCGTGGATGCTCCGGACTACGGCAAGGACCCCGCTTGATGGGAGGGGCGTTCCGTTGTGGGAACGCAGTTTGATGGCCCTCATGCAGCCGCGGCCCGTGGAATTGCCTATTCCTCGCGTGTTTTGCAGGTCCTCAATGAGGCTGCTGAGGCCTGAGGCCACCTGCTTGGTCAGGGTGTTGTGGTCCAGTCGTTTCATCTCGGCGATGGTGCTGAGGATCGCCGCACACGTTGCCGGCGTGCCGGCCTGCGTTTCTCCGTGAACGAAGACGGATTCGTTCTTGTCGAAAGTCTCCGTGACCCGCTGTGCGATCAGGAGGGCGGCGCAGGCGCTGGTGCCGTTGGTCAGTCCCTTGGACGTCACGATGACGTCCGGTTGTTGGGGCCATTCGTCTGAGGCGAACCAGCCATTCACCCTGCCGAATCCGGTGGCTACCTCGTCGGCTACCACGAGGAAGCCGTGCTGGTCCCGGTATTTGATAACCGCTTCGATGAAAGCGTCCGGGACCGCTTCCGCCCCTGAACCCAGCACGGGCTCCATGACGACCGCTGCAACCCTGTGGCCTTCCCTCTGCATGAGCTGCGCCAGTTCCGCGCCGTCGTCGTCAAAACTGATGTGCCGGATGTTCCGCCGGTCCACTCCGTACACGGCTTGTCCCAGTTCGTCGCCGCTCAGTGCCTGGCTTCCGTACGTCAGCCCGTGATAGCTGCCCTTCAGCCCGACGACAAGTCTCCGTTCAGGCTGCCCGTCCAGGACGAAGTACTGACGAGCCAGTTTCATCACAGCATCGTTGGCAGCGCCTCCGGAGGTAGAGAAGAGGACGCGCTGGAAGCTGTGGGACGGCAGGTTCACCAAGGCCTTGGAGGCTTCAACGGCCGCGCGATGAGCCGTGCGAAAGAGCGGCAGGTAGGACGCCTTGTGGAGTTCCTGGGCTACGGCCTCAGCGATGTTCTGGTTTCCGTAGCCCAGGTTGGTGTTCCAGAGCCCGCTCTTGGCGCAGAGGCGTTGCCGTCCGTCGTCGAAGGTGACATGGACTCCGTTGGCACTGACCGCTGTGTGGCTTTCCCCTGCAAAGTCATGCTGGGAGACGAGTGGTACCCAGAGTGGAAGTTGGGTCCTGGGGGTGGGAAGGATCGGCACAACGGTCATCAGCGTGCACCAACAATGTCGATACCGAGTTGCCCAAACCGGTCAAGGACAGCATGGGCGGCTTCCTCGGCGAGCGCGGCTGAAACTTTGAGGGCCGGCGCCGCTGCGATGGCAGCTACCTTGACGTCGCGAAGGTTGGAAACGGCTTCGATAATGGCTGCGGCGTCAGGACCGATCTTGAAGAGACGCCCGGTCTTGGCGTCCAGAAGGGTATGGTCACTACCCTGCTTCAGAATGAAGGGAGCATGTGCCGACGGCAGGCCATCGCGCAGCGCGGCGCCGTAGAGGCTGGCTCCGAATCCCACCAACTTGGTACCGGGACGGTCCTCGCGGGCTACAAATTTCCAGGCGTCCAAGGCTGCCAGGTAGCGGGCGATCCACGGCTTGGCGGCCAGCGACTCGTAGATGTCCCAGGGGTAGTAGGCCGCTGCAACGGCGGACTCGGGCCGGAGCGCAATGGCCCTGATCCGCAGGTCAGCAAGAGCGTCCCCAACCGTGCCAATCTTGGTTCCGTAGGGTCCGCTGAGAATGGATCCGTCCCAGGTGATATGGAGACGGGCCAACAGGAGGTTGTCCTTTGGCGCCCCGCTCAGCAGTCCCCGCTCAGCCAGCACCGCATTGACCTCGGTAAGTTGCTGAACGAAGTGCCCCGTACGGCAGGCTTCCTCGGCGTCGTCGAAGAAGGCCTGCCAGTCCTCTTTAGTGGTGATCCTGACTACCGTCACACCCACCAGGTTCACGAACGGGATGGCCACATAGTCCTGGATTTCCAGGCTCAGCGCGCCGTCCACCAGGAGTTCTTCCCCCGCGACATCGAAGGATCCCGTGACGGGCACAATGCCCGGGTCCGTGTTGTCCCCGTTGAGGACCAGGATGGTGGAGTCCTCACCGGCCAGCGTCTTCGCGTAGCCGGTATGGTCAGGATTCTCGACAAAAATGACGTGGCCCGGGATACGCCCCGGAATGCCGGTGATCCACTGATCCACAGCGGCGGCAATGCTCTGTTGCTGACTCAGCTTCAATGACCCAACCCCCAATAGTTGTGCACTCTTCTCCGGAGCAGTCCCGGCATCATTTCCGGGTGCTCGTTATGAGAAGGACACTATGGGCGGGCCGAAGGGCCACAGGGCGGAAAGCGGAAACTAGGTGGTGAATCGGCCGAAATTAGGGGTCATTTGGGGGCGTCTAGGTGGTGGTTGGGGAGTGACCTAGGTGGTGGAAGAAACAGGGCCGGATCCCAAGAGATGGCTCAGTGCCCGGGCATCTCCAGGCAGCCGCCGTCCATAATGCTGCCGCCGGTAGAAATGTCGACCTTGCCGTCGAGAGCCACGTATCCGAAGAGGCATCCGCCTTGCGGCGACGCTGCCCCAAACCGCACACCATTTCCGTTGTCATCCGTCTGCACCGCGTCCGTAAGTCCAACAGAGCCGAACGCTTCCACTACGGCAGGTGCGGTGGTGGGCTCGCTGAGTGATTCAAGTGCCTTTCGAGCGGGTTCAAGATAGGAATTGAGATGTTCCCGCATGTCCGGCGTCAGGGCTCTTCGCTGGCGGTACAGCTCGTTCGCCGCCATGGCCGCTTCAGGATCCACCACCACACAGTCATCCGTCACCACCGGGATTCCCTCCACAGAGCGACACACTTGCGGGGGCGTGTTTGGTGTCGGAGCATCAGTCGGCGCCGTGCTCACCCCTCCCGGAATCGCACAGCTGGTGGTCCCCAGGATGGCTGCCAGGATCAAACAAGACAGCAGTGTTTGGCGTAATTTTTTCCCCATCCAAGGACCCTACGGGACTTCAACAGTTCGGACCAGTCAATTCATCCATCGATTTTAGGTTGTCGCGAACCAGTCGCGGAGTAGCATGCCTTATGGAATCTTTCACCTGGGCAAAAGCCTCCCCCGATCACCCGGAGAAAACCAAGGTCGCTGTTCTGCTTCCCGGTTCCGGATATCCCGTGGAGGGTCCGGTCCTCTTCTGGGCTGGCGAAATGCTGGGATCTCTGGGCTGGCATGTTCAGGCCGTCCGGTGGACTGCTGACGATTCGCCCAGTGCTGCCCCTCACGAGTTCGCGGCCGAGGCTGCCGAGCAAGCTTTTGCCGCCTCACCCGCCGCCGATCAACGATTGATTGTCGCGAAGTCGTTCAGTACTTTGAGCATTCCGTGGGCCGAGGAAGCTCGCATCCCCGGCATCTGGCTGACACCACTGCTCACAGATGAGCGGGTCAGAAGCACCATCGGTGCTTCGTCGAAGGACGACCTGTTCATCGGTGGTTCGCAGGACAAACTGTGGGACGGCGGTCGTAAATCAGAGAGTGAAAAAACGTTCTTTGAAGTGCCTGGAGCCGACCACTCTTTGCAGATCCCTGGAGATTGGCGCGCCTCCCAACAAGCCCAAGCTGAAGTGTTCACACGGATTGAGGAGTTTGTCGTGGGGCTGGCCTAAGCCCCAACGTTCAGCAGGCACAGTCTCAGCGGGTACAAGAAAGAGGTTGGATTGGGCGCTGATGTGCACCCAACCCAACCTCTTTCAAGCTAAACGAACCTAAAGAACCGTGGTCCGCGACAGCGACAGGTCCTTTGTCTCGCGGAAGAACAGGACCACAACTACTGCGGACACCAATGCCATTCCCATCAGGTAGAAGGCCGGAGCCAGCGGTGAGCCAAAGCCCGCAACCAAACCGGTGGCTACAAAGGGAGCCGTTCCACCGAACAGCACGTAGGCCAGGGTGTACCCGATAGCTGAGCCGGATGCCCGGACCGAGGAAGGGAACATCTCCACCAGTGCCGGTACGTTGGACGTTCCAATTACGGCCACCAAAGCACCCAGAACACTGGTTCCCAGGATCGCGAAGCCGAGACCCAGCGGCATGATGGAGAACGCGGGGATGGTCATCACCACGAAGCCAACGCACGCCACCAGCAGCATCTTTTTACGACCAAAGCGGTCGCTCCCACGCGCAGCCAGAGGACAAACTGCCGTGTACACCAGCATGGTGATCACGCTGGTGATCATCGATTCGGCAGAGGAGTAGCCAAGGCTCGAGGTCATGTACGCGATCATGTAGCTGCTCATCAGGTAGTAAGCGATGGCGTTGGTGATGCTGTATCCGAAAAGCGTGAAGATCTGGCGAGAGCACATTCGGATGGCATCACCCAGGGGCCGCTTTGCCACTTCGCCAGTCTTTTCCAAACCGCGGAACACGGGAGTGTCGTCCACCTTGGAGCGGATATAAAGGCCAATCAAACCAAGAGGTGCCGCGAGCAGGAACGGAATCCGCCAACCCCAGGCCTGAAGGTCTGCAGTGCTCAACGTTGCGGTAATTGCAGCACCCAGCAGCGCACCGGCAACCGAGGCCAGCCCAACGGTGGCCGGGATAATGCTGGCGTACGTGGCGCGCTTTCCTTCCGGGGCGTACTCAACAATGAAGGCCGAGGAACCCGTGTATTCGCCGCCCGTTGTGAAGCCCTGCACCGCGCGGAACAGGAACAGCAGGATCGGAGCCCAAATGCCGATCACCGCAAACGTCGGCAGGATACCGATGCAGAACGTCGCCGCGCTCATGATCAGCACGCACAGGCCGAGCATCTTGTTGCGGCCAATCCGGTCACCGTAGCGTCCAAAGAACGCCGCCCCGAGCGGCCTGGCGATGAAGCCGCCGGCGAAGATCGCCCACACGGCCAGAAGTGACGCCGTCGTGGAGTAATCCGGGAAGAAGAGCTTCGCGATGGTGACGGACATGACCGCATAGGCCGCGGAGTCGAACCATTCGACGAAATTCCCGACGGCGGCTGCCGCGGCGACGCGCTTCAGGCTGCGCCGCGGGGAAGACTCGGTGTCAGCAACTTTCTGGGTCATCGTATTCATGATTGTTGTCCTTCGAGGCGGGGAGAGGCTACAACGTGTGGGAGTTCGCGGAGTTGGGCCCGCTGGACTTTACCGGTGGCCGACTTCGGCAGCGCGGTGACGTATTCGATGAATCGCGGGTACGCGAAGCGGGAGAAGTTTTCCTTCACGTGCGCCACGATGGTTTCGCTCAGTTCCGCTCCCCCAGCGTGACCGGGCATTAGTTCGATCCAGGCTTTGATGGACTGGCCACGGAGCTCGTCGGGCACGCCGGTGACGGACACGTCTCTGACGGGATCGAGCTCGCGAATGACTGCCTCCAGCTCATAGGGTCCAACGCGGTAGCCGGAGGTTTTTATGACGTCATCGGTCCTCCCCAGGAACCAGAAGTAGCCGTCGTCGTCCGTGTAGGCCTGGTCCTTGGTGTGGTACCAACCGCCTCCGAACGCGGTGGCGGACGCCTCCGGCATGTTCCAGTATCCCAAGGGAAATTGCGGGTTGGATCGCGCGCGGAGGCAGACCTCACCGGTCTCGCCCGGGGCCACTTCCCGCTCGTCTTCGTCCAGCAACCGGACTTCCCATCCAGGAAGTGGACGCCCCATGGACCCCGGCTTCACTGGCACGTCCGGGTAGTTGCCCAGCAGCGGGTAGGACTCGGTGGAACCGTAGTAATCGAGCAGGGTCACCCCGTACTGCGCTTCGAACCATGTGATCAAGTCCGGAGTCAGCGGCTCATTGGACGAACAAACCGTCCGCAGTGAGAGCGGGAAGCGAGCACCGGCGTCGGGCACGTCTTCGCGCATCTTGCGCAGGAACGTCGGATTGACCAGCGCGCTGGTGACGCGGTGGCGGCTCATGCTCTCCAGCAGGGCTACGGGGTCGAAGCCGCCACTGGGCCGGAAAACCAAGTGCGTGGCGCCGAGCCTGAGCGGGCCCATGAGCTTGGCCAGCGACCATGCCCAGTCCCCCGCACCGTAGAACACGTCGCCGTCGCCAATCTGGTGGCAGTACTCGAACTCGTTGTGGCCAAGCAGGGTCCGGTGCGCGTGAACGATTCCTTTCGCGCGGCCGGTGGTGCCCGAGGTGTAGAAGATCAGGGCGGGGTCGTCAGCCTTGGTTTCGACGTCCTGGAATTCTGTGGGCGCCTCCTTGACGGCCGGGCTGTCGATGTCGATGAACGTGCCCTCGTAGTCCTCGAACAGGTGCTTCGCTGAGTCCTCGGCGATGATCACCGACGCGCCACTGTCTTCCAGCCGGAAGCGGATCGGCTCAGCCGCCCAGAGCAGGGACATCGTGACCAGGATGGCGCCGGTCCGCAGCACACCCAGGTACGCGGCCGGGGTGTCTGCGCGTTGCGGGAGCAAGACGGCGACCCGGTCACCTTTCTTGATGCCGGCCTGTCGGAGCGTGGCGGCAATCTGCCGCGAGCGGTCCTGGATCTCGCCCCAGCTCACCTCACGTTGACCTTCGACGGCGGACTCCAGGATGAGTGCGCGCTTGTCCCTTGGGTGCCGGTCGGCGACGTCGACGGCCATGTTGTAGAGTTCCGGCACCTCCCAGTGGTGGCTGTTCCGTAGTTCGGTGTAGCGGTCCTGGGTTGCTGTTTTCATGGTGTTTTCCCGTCCGATCAGCGGCGGCCGGCGAGGAAGCGGGCCATTTCGCGCTGGGGCTCGCCGGTGCCGTAGGCCTCGCGGTGCACGCGCTTGGCTTCTGCCATGGCATCGGTGAGGTCGTCGTCTTCGAGGCTGCGCAGTCGGTTCTTGGTCAGGCGGACTGCGCCCGGAGGAAGGAGGCTCAAGCGCGAGGCGAGTTCCAGGGCGTAGGCCAGCGTGCCGCCGTCGTCCGCCAAGTAGTTAAGGAGGCCGAGCCGCTGGGCCTCCGCAGCGTCCACCAGTTCGCCGGTGAGGACGAACTGGGAGGTCTTGGACTTGCCGAGGATGCTCCACATGGCCCAGATGCCGGTGATGCTGGGGATGCCGGAGAGGACTTCGGGCTGGCCCATGCGGACTTTGGAGTCGCCGACGCGGAGGTCCGCGAGAAGCGAGTACTGGAAGCCGGAGCCGGCGGCGACGCCGTTGACTGCGGCGATGGTGATCTGGTCGAGGTTGCGGACGGCCCGGTAGAGGCGGTCGAAACCGTCGATCCACGCTTCCGCGGACTCGTGATCCTCTGGGTTCATAGACGCGGTCTCAGCCAGATCCTGCCCGGCGCAGAACGCGCGGCCGCTGCCGGTGAGGATGACGGTGCGGACTTCATCGTTGCCTTTGAGGCCTTCGAGGTAGTCGATGAGTTCGCTGCGCATGGCCTCGGTCCAGGCGTTGAGCTTCTCCGGGCGGTTCAGGGTGATGGTGGCGATGGGGCCGTTTTGTTCGAAGAGGACATCCTGGGACATTGGGGGTTTCCTTCGGTTCGTTGGGGCTTCTTGAGTCCCATCTGACCATCGGAGAATGTGACCCGTCTAACATCAATATCTACTCACCTTGATACCAAACTGATATGGTGCCGCGATGGACCTCCACCATCTCAAGTACTTCGTGGTGCTCTCCGAGGAGCTGCATTTCGGGCGTGCTGCACAGCGTTTACACATGGCTCAGCCCCCGCTTTCCCAGCGGATCAAGGACCTGGAGAAAGAGCTCGGAGTGCAGTTGTTTCACCGTCGACGGACCGGTGTGGAGCTCTCCGAAGCAGGGGCGTTGCTGCTGGAGCACGCGCGTGGGGTGCTGGATCACGTGGCCATGGCGCAGGAATCGATGCGTCGGATCCGGCCTGGCGCTTCGGGAATCCTGCAGGTTGCCGTGCCGCCTGATACGAACCCGGTTGCCTTGTCCACGATGGTTTCTACGTTTGCTGCGTCTGCGCCTGACGTTCTGCTGAACCTGCACGAGCTCACCACCGTTGAGCAGGTTGAGCGACTGCGCGACGGCGAACTGGACGTCGCGGTGGTGCGTCACCCATTGAGTAGCGTGGGTTTCGAGTCGGGGGCTTTGTATTCGAGGGCTCTAGGCGTGGTGCTCAATGCTTCGCACCCGCTGGCTTCGCGTGAGTCTGTGCGGCTTGGCGCTCTTGCCGGGAGCCCGTTGATCATCTTCCCGCGGCACATGGCGCCCACACTGTACGACTCGTTCCTGCACACATGTCGCGACGCTGGCTACCTGCCGGCTGCGATTGTGCACGCGAGGAACCAGCACTTCACGCACGGGCTGATCATGGCCGGACGAGGGGTGCACTTCAACGAGGCGCCTTGGACGCCGCTGCCCTCGGGCATTGTGTGGCGGCCGCTGGAAGGTGATCCCTTGGCTTGGCGGACGTCCGCACTGTGGTTGAAGAGCCGACGGTCAGCGGAGACGGACGCGTTTGTTGCGGCTGTGGGGGCTGGGTTGGAGGCCGGTGGGCACGGGTAGCGGACCGCGTTTGCAGTCCACCCCTTGAAGGTCGTCGCGCCTGAAGCGTAACCTGCACGCAAAGAAGCAAAGATTGCAGGATTTGCTAGGAGCACGGCATGAATTTGCTGAGCCAGATACTCGCAGGATCCACCGGCCTTGCGCTGACCAGCGTTGGCATCCTGGAGATCTTCTTCCATGGCGATCAACGTTTCCACCGGATCTTCCTGATCCGACCTGACGACGTGCCGGCAGTGCGGATGTGGGCGATGAACGTTGGCGCCTACAACATCACATTCGGCCTGGGCATCGCTGTGGGCCTGTGGCTGGTGAACTTCTCAAGCAGTCCCGCCAGCGGGTCGGCGATAACCATCTTCTGCTGCGCGTGCCACGTCTTCCTTGGTTTCTGGCTCTGGGTCACGGAGAAGCGCCTTCTGGTCAGCGCCATCGGCCAGTCGCTCTTTCCCGCACTAGCGATCGTTTTCTACGTTCTCCTCCACTAGAAGGGGGCGGATTCGTTCATACCCTGGTAGCGCACGAAGCGTTGTTCCATGCTGCCCAGCCAACCAGCAATGCAATCGGTTCATAGGAATTCACTGAGTGGCGCCCCTTTTGTCACCGAGCCAGCCGCCCCTCCGGACGTTTACGCAGGGACATCAAGGCGAAGGCATACAGCAAGCCACGCGCCACACCGAACAACCAAGGAAACGGCAGGTCGAAGCCCAACCAGAACACTGCTTCCGCTGGGAGAAGGGCCAGCCCAAGAACCAGCCCGGACTTGCGCCCCCTCCATGCCAGCCAAGCCGCCCACGACGCAGCCAGGACTACGGCCAGGAACACCATAAGCAGCGACACGAAGGTCCATCTTTGCAGGCCGTCCCAAGGACCTGCGTACATCGGGAACAGGTCCATGAACATCGGCAGATACCCGTTCTGGAGGAGGTAGATGCCGACTGGAATAGCGGGAATCCCGAAAGCTGCGGCATAGATCCATGTCAGCACGGCCGCCACACGCGCTTTCTGCATAGCCTTCCTCGTTTCGGCCCGCCCCATGCATTTCCGACTGCCAGTGGAGCCGGTTACAACCAGTGTGGAGCAGGGCGCTCCTCGACGGAAGCGGGCAGCGATTTCGATCTTAGGAACCCAGGGCAAAATCCTGTACGTCCATTGATTGATGTCGGATTATGGAGTTTGAGTTTCATACCGCCCGAGCTGGCTCGGAGTCGAGGGATAGGGAAAGTGTTCGCATGAAAGAAAGCCGGTCCAGCCGAGCCACGGAGGATATCGCTGTCGCCCAACTTGCCGGCTCATTCGTCGCCTATGGTCTTATGCTGTTGGCGTTCCTTGTCCTCCTCATATTCCGACCCAGTGCCTACGACCCGAGTACCTACTGGGCCATGGCACTCATGGCGTTCCTCTTCGTTACCGCACTACTCATCGTCATAGTACGAGGCGTGCGAGGCCTGAAACGCCTCAACGCATCGGTGAAGGAGGACCGCCGACGCAGCGCCGCGGGGCTCCCATTGGAGCGGGAAGACCCGCAACGACCAGAAACACCGTCCGGCCCGGGGGCGGAATAGCTATGCCAATGCCCTATCCCCCGGGAGCTGGCCACATCCATCGAAAGACGGAACCGCCGTCGCCATGCTCCTGTTCCTTGCGGACTCTTCGACGGCAGCCAGCGAGATAAAAGGAAGCCCTCGCGGCCTACGCCCCCTCGAACCAGCCCCGCGCAGGGTTACTAACCTCAGGCGCCTCCCGGAACACGCCAGGCTGGGCAACCCACCCGACACCGTTGGCGATCACCTTCTGGATCTGCGGCTGGTGGTACACCGGGTATTCCTGGTCGCCGGGGCTGAAGTAGAAGATCCGGCCCTTGCCGCGCGAGAACGTCACGCCGGAGCGGAACACCTCTCCCCCGGTAAACGAACTGATGAAGATCAGGTCATCGGGCTCGGGAATGTCGAACAGTTCGCCGTACATTTCCTGCTTCGGGATAATAAGCGGGCTTTCAACGCCGGCCGCGATCGGGTGCGACGGCTTGACCGTCCACACGAGTTCCCGCTCCCCCTCGTTGCGCCACTTCAGGGAGCAGGTAGTCCCCAACAATCGAGTGAAAATCTTGGCAAAGTGCCCCGAGTGGAGCACCACCAAGCCCATGCCTCCCAGCACATGGCGCTGCACGCGCTCCACCACTTCATCACTAACTTCCTGATGCGCGATGTGCCCCCACCACAACAGCACGTCGGTCTGCTCCAGAACTTCCTCGGAGAGTCCGTGCTCGGGGTCGGCGAGTGTCGCCGTCGAGATTTCGGAGTCCGGGTAGAAGCCGCGGAGCCCGGCGGCGATGGCGCCGTGGATCCCTTCGGGGTACATCTCGCCGATCGTGGCGGGCTCGTTGCGGGCCTCGTGGACGGCCTCGTTCCAGACGACAATCTTCAATTTCGAATCAGACATTTCAGAGCACCACTTCACGTTGTTCAAGGGCGGATTTGTAGCAGGCATCGAGCACCAGGGCACGGCTGAGGGCGAGTGAACCGTCGTGGCTTCCCCATACGGTCTCGCCGCCGCGCACAGCGGCGATGAAATCGTCGACGACGGCCTGATGGGCTCGCCCGGGTTCGGCCACCACTTCGAAGTCAGCGTTTTCGCCGTCCTTCTCGGTGAAGACGTGAACGTCCGCCACGGGGTTCTCGGAGGCGCCGACCGAGCGCAAGTCCGCTCCGCCGTCGGTCCCGTAAACGGTGAAGTCCATGAGGTCCCGCTCGTCGCGGTACGTGGCCCACCCCGCTTCCAGGATCAAGGTACCGCCGCCTTCCAACCGGATAAACGCCGAAGCGAAGTCTTCCACTTCAAACTTATGACTGGAGTTCGAAGCTGTGTAGCGGGCGTTGCCGCCGAGGCCGCGCGGGCCGAGTTCGGAGTGGGTCGACGCCGAGACGGACAGCACCTTAGGCTCGCCGAGGAGGTGCAGCGAGTAGTCCAGGACGTGGACACCGATATCAGCCAGCGGACCACCGCCGGCGAGTTCCGGGTTGGTGAACCAGCTACCCAGCATCGGAATGCCTTGGCGGCGGAGCCACGACGCCTTGGCGTAGTACGGACGGCCCAGCGTGCCGGCGTCGATCACTTCCTTGAGCGCCTGGATGTCGCCGCGGCGGCGGTGGTTGAACGCGACGTCCAGGACACGGCCGGCCTTACGGGCGGCGTCCACCATCTGTTGACCTTCGACGGCGTTACGCGCCAATGGCTTTTCGCTCAGCACATGCAGTCCCCGCTCGAGCGAGGCAATGGCGATCGGCGCGTGCAGGAACGTCGGCACGGCGACGCTGACGGCGTCGAGGCCTTCGAGCTCGATCATGTCCTCCCAACGGGCGAACGCGTGGGGAATGCTGTACTCCTCCTTCAGCTGGGCAAGAAGGTCGGCTTCCATGCCCGCGACGGCGACAATCTCGACGCCGGGAATGTTGCTGTACGCCTTGAGGTGCTGCTGGCCGGCCCAACCGATGCCCACAACTCCCACCTTGAGGGTTGCGGACGGGGCCTGCTGCTGAATGCTCACGTTGTTCCTGTTCTTTCTGGGGTTTCTTAAAGTCTGTGAGGGGTTTGGGGACTTCGTGACGGGGCCTAGCCCTTGACCGCTCCGGCCGTCATGCCGGAAACGATGCGCTTCTGGCACACGAGCACCAGGATCACCAGCGGCACTGTGATGATCACCGACGCGGCGCTGATGGTGCCGAGGGGTTGGTCGAACTCGCTGGTTCCACTGAAGAACGCAATCGCGACCGGAACGGGCCGGGCCTCCGGCGAGGTGGTCAGCGTGACGGCCAGGAGGAATTCGTTCCAGACCGAGATGAACACCAAGATCGCCGTCGTCGCCAGGCCGGGGACCGCAAGCGGGAGGATCACCTTGCGGAAGGCGACAAACGGCGTGGCACCGTCCATGTACGCGGATTCCTCCAGCTCACGCGGGATCTCCTTGAAGAACGACGTCAGCGTGTAGATCGCCAGCGGCAACGCGAACGTCAGTTTCGGGATGATGAGGCCCAGCAAGGTGTCGTACAGGCCGATCTCGCGCCAGATGGAGAACATCGGGGCCGCGATGGCGATGGCCGGGAACGTGGTGACCGAGAGGATGAGCGTCAGGATCATCGCCTTGCGGCGCATCTTCAGCCTGGCCAGCGCATAGGCGGCGAAGGACGCGAACACCAGCGCCACCGTTGTAGTCACGACGGCGATAATCACCGAGTTGCGCAAGGCCAGGAGGAACTCGGGGTTCTGGAAGACCACCAAATAGTTCTCGAGGGTCGGCTGGCTCGGGAAGAGCTCGCCTTGGGACAGGCTCGCTCCCTTCTTAAGGGAGGTGTTCACCAGCCAGTAGAACGGGATAAGCGAGAAAGCCATGACGGCCACCACGAACACCCACACCAGGGGATGCAGTTTCGATTCCCCACGCAAGCGACGCTTCGGCGCCTTGGGGCGCGTGGCGAGTTCCGCCGTCGGGCGTTCTGCAGTCAGCGTGCTCATTGTTCCTCCTTCGCGACGTCGCGGATGTTGCCGCCAGCGAAGCGGACGTAGATGACCGAGACCACCATGACGGTGAGGAAGGTCAGGATGGACAGTGCCGAGCCTTCGCCCACCAACCGGTTTTCGCGCAATTGCGTGTAGGCGAGCATGGACATGGATTCGGTGCCGTTGGCGCCGCGGGTGAGCACAAACGGGAGGTCGAAGACGCGGAGGGCGTCCATGGTGCGGAAGATCGCGGCGAGGACGATCGCCGGACGCAGCAGCGGCAGAGTGATGTTGACGAAGGTCTGCCATTTGCTGGCGCCGTCGAGTTCTGCGGCCTCGTACGTTTCGGCTGAGATGACCTGCAGGCCAGCCAGGATGATGAGCGCCGCAAAGGGCGTGGTCTTCCAGACGTCGGCCATGACGATCACGGCCATCGCGTAGCCGTGCTCACCGAGCCAGACCACGTCGCCGCCCGGCAGTCCCAGCGTGGAGAGGACGTTGGTGACGAGGCCCATGTTGGGCTGGAACATCGTTTGCCAGGTGATGGCGCTGACCACTGTGATGATCGCGTAGGGCAGCAGAACCACGGTGCGCAGGACGGCGCGGCCCTTGAACGCGAGGTTGAGCAGTAACGCCATGGCCGTGCCGAGGATGAGTTCCAAGCTGACAGAGAGGCCCGCGAACAGGAACGTCTGGCCGAAGGCGGCCCACCACTCTTGGCTTGCCAGTGCTGTGACGTAGTTTTCCAGTCCGACGAAGCGTGACAGGCCTGCGGTGCGGACGCTGTACTGGTTCAGCGAGAGCCAGATCGCGTAGCCGATGGGCACCGCCGCAACCAGCGCCATGATAACCAGCGACGGCGCGGTCATGCGGAACGCGAGCTTGCGTTCGGCTCGGTCGCGGCCGCTGACTCGGCTTGGTGGGATTGTTTTGATGGCCATGACTAGAAGCTCGCCTTGGCGGTGGTGATTTCGTCAGCCATCTTCTGCACAGCTTCTTCGGTGGAGGCGGTGCCGGAGAGGACGGCGTAGACGTTCTTGTAGATCGCCTGCGAGATCTGCGGGTAGACCGGGGAGATCGGGCGCGGCTTGGCACCCTTCACTGAGGCGAGGAGTTCCGTGGCGAACGGCATCTTCTGCAGGACCGCCGGGTCAGAGTAGGCGGCCTCGTTGACCGGGGCCTGTGAGTAGTCCATGGCCACGTGCTTCTGCCAGTCCGGGGTGGTTGCGAAGTCGATGAACGCGACAGCTCCGGCCTGGTTGGTGGAGTGGGCCGAGATCGCCAGGTTCCAGCCGCCGAGCACGCCGGAGGCCTTGCCGCCTTCCCATGCCGGCAGCGGCGCGACCGCGAAGCTTGAAGCCAGCGGCGTCGCGTTCAACAGCCGGTACACGTGCGGCCAGTTGCGCTGGTATCCGAAGTCGCCGGACTCGTAAGCGAGGCGGGCCGGGTCTTCGTTGTAGGTGAGGACGGCGCGGTCGGCTGAGCCGTTCTTGAGGCCGTCGCTCATGAAGTTCAGGACGTCGCGGGTTTCCTTGGAGTCGATCTTCACCTCGCCCTGATCGTTGAGGACTTCGCCGCCTGCCCTGTAGAGCATTTCGAGGAAGTTCACCGTGAGGCCCTCGTACTGCTTGCCCTGGTAGACGTATCCGTTGCCGGGGGCCTTGGCGGCTTCCGCGTAGAGCTGCTGCCAGGACTCGGGCTTGGCTACCTTGTCCTTCTGGTAGTAGATCAATCCGGCGTTGGTGAAGAACGGCGAACCCCAGTACTTGTCCTGGTACTTGGTGGTTTCCACAGTGGAGGGAATGAGCCGGTCCTTGTTGGCTTCCACCAGCTTGGTCTGGTCCAGCAGCCAGCCCTGGGAGGCGAACTCGGAGGTCCAGATCACGTCCGTGATGAAGAGGTCGCACTCGGTGGACTTGCCCTCAAGCCGCTGCACAATCTGCGTGCGCGCCTCATCCGTGGTGGCACCGATCTCCGTGTACTTGGCCGTGACCTTGCCGTTCGCCTTGGTGAATGCTTCCGCCGTGCCCTTGTAGATGCCGCTCGCGTCCTTGACGCCGCAGATGTTGACCGCGCCGCTGGCATTAGCGCCCGACGCCGGATCAGCAGCTGCCGCTTGTTCCGCACCTTGGGGTGCCGCTCCCCCGCCGCACGCGCTGAGGAGGAGGGCTGCGGCTACTGCGGTCGCCGCGAGGGCCTTTCGGTTTCGGGGGGCTTTCTTCTGGAGCGGGAGAGCAGGTCGGTTCAAGTCCACAAGTGGCTCCTTTGGTGACTGTGGGCGGTGGCCTTCAGTGCGCGTTTTGGCTGTCCCGCGCCCTGAGGGTGGCTTCTTTGCCGGTGGTTCTTATGATCCATGGAATCGATTCCAAATGTGTTCAAAAGAATCGGCCTTGCGGCCGTGGAATCGATTCCAGAGTAGTGTGACAGGGACCACTGAGGGCTGTCAACCCTCTTTATTTGGTGGAGTCCCGGATCACGAGTTCGTGAGGGAGGAAGGTTCTTCCCTTGCGATGGGAACCCTCGACTGTCATTCGTTCGAGGAGTTCCGCGAAGGCGACTCGACCCATTTCGTAGGCCGGTTGGCGGACTGTGGTCAGCTCCGGGACGCACATTTCTGCCTGGGCCGAGTCATCGAAACCTGCCACGGCGATGTCATCCGGGACCTTTAGGCCTGCATCCGTGAGTTCGCGGACGCAGCCGGCCGCGACGATGTCAGTACCGCAGAAGACGGCGTCCGGGAGGTCTTTTGCTTTGAGGAGCTTCTTCGTGAGATTGCGGCCGGAGTGGAAGCCGAAGTTGCCTTCGGCGAGCAGGATCTGATCTGGTTCCAAGCCCGCTTCCGTGAGGGCCTGGCGAAATCCTTCCTCGCGTAGCCGGCCCGAGCGGGCTCCTCTGTGGGCGAGCATCGCCAGCTTCTTGGCGCCGGTGTCGATCAGGTGCTTGGTGATGTCGTACCCGGCTTGGCGGTCATCGATGGACACTCCGAATGCCGCCTCGGCGTCAACGATTTCACAAACCTGGATGACACTGAGCTGCTCGGCGACTGTGTTGACTTCGTCGTCCTGCATAGTTGGTGAGAAGATCACCAGTCCGTCCACGGAACCATTCCGCAGCATGTCCACGAGCTGCTGCTCGCGATCCAAATTTCCGTCGGTCGCCGCGATGAGGCTGACGTATCCTGAGACCGCTGCAGCGTCGCCGACTCCCCGGAAGACTTCGCTGATCACGAGCGAGTCCAGGTTCTTGGCGAGGGCCAGCACGCGCATCGTCCGGTCTCTTCTGAGGTCCCTCGCCGAAGCAAGCGGGCGATAGCTAAGCTCCCGGATGGCGGCGTTGACCTTATCCTTCGCAGTTTCGCTGACAGCCGGGCTCCCGTTCAAAACGCGCGAAACCGTCCCCACAGACACACCAGCAGTCCTGGCGACGTCCTGCACTGTCGGCCGAGCCATTCGATTGTCCTTCCGCGAGCACCGACGATGGTCCTTGCCGCCACGCCTCTGCGCGCCCACTCTAGCGATTCCACGGCGGCTAGGCATTTGTCTGGATGGGTTCAGGTCTGGGCGCTAGTCACACCACTTCTACGCCACCTGGCAGCAACTAATTCATGCCTGCCCAACACCAACTTTTGGTCAAAAGAGCCAATTAATTCCACCCTTTCGCCACCCCAGCCTCAGTTTCTCGCGCACGCTTGGCCAACTACGAACTGCCCTCGCAGACCCGCCAATTCAACTTCTGCAGACTCGCTGGCCGGCCCCTGAGCTCCTCCCCAGAACTGTCGAGGCCAGGGGACGTTGCTGCTGCTTAATTATGTGTGGCGTTGACCTAGCCATGTCTAGCGCGTTGCCAACGCTTACTCCTCTTCTTCGGCCTCTGCCTGCTCCCATTCCTCGACGATGGAACCTGGCAAATCGATTCCCTCAAGAAGCTCTTCAGGGTCCTGTTGTCTTAACCAAATTAGGAATGAACGGTCTACCACGTTGAGCTTCTTTAACGCTGAGTCATAATCAAGTACTAAAGGGGTGATCCCATGTTTTACCTGAAGAGATGCGACGCTCTTCAGCGCTTGGGAGACGCTGCCCGCATTAACGGGTTTCTTCGGATGATGACGGTCGATGCGCTTTCGGAGCCAGCGGTATGCGAGGCCACGCTCTAGTTGCTCAGGTGGCGCCATAATAACGGGCAGCAGCAGCCATTTGTACATCTCAAATTCTGTTTCACCGAAACCACCGGCAAAGTTCACCAGAAACTCACTGTACCTACCGGACTGTGCGTCAACGACAACTCGGAGAATCTGCTGCGCATCGCCTTGAATCACCGGTGGAGTACCGTCAGACCTCAGGTTGACGCCAGCTTTTTCACACGCGTGGAGGCAGCTCTCCTGAACTACATGGATACTGTCGTTGCTCCCATCGAGGAGTGCTGATACGAAAGATTCTTCGAAGCGGACATTAAGGTGCTGCTCGCCGATGGTGATAGCTTCGAAGAGTTCCTCACGTGTCCACGCATCGGCATTGACCGTTGCAATTCGTCCAGCGAGGTCACCATTGAACTGGACCAGCCGATTCTGCTGCAACCAAACACCGACGATAATGAAAACCAAAGATGAGTTTTCATGAAACGCTTTCAAAGCGATTGCAAAATCTCGTTGTGTTGCTTCCGGTAGGTAATGGAAGTCTTCTAAAACGATCCACCTATTGAATCCAATGCTTTCCAGGGCTCCTATTACCTCATTGACATCGGCGGGGTCGAGTTCAAGCGGCTTCGATGCCACGCTGTCGGAATGGCCTTTGTCCCCAGAAGCTTCCAGCCCTCCTTCGACACCTTTTCCGAAGAGCGTTGCCTTCAACGTCGCCTTAGCCGTGATCTTGGCGCTACCTGTCTCCGTACGGGTACGACTCATCTCGACTTCAAACCCTGCTTGCTTCAAGATGGCCGTGTTCAACTGAGAGAGGTTCTGCTTATTTGAGCACGTCACGACTTGATACTCATCTGGTTTCAGATGAAATTTTCTGAGGCTGGTTTTGCCTTGCTTCGAACTTCCGTAAACAATGACGTGCTTGTCACGTGTTAGGCTCGCGACGAACTCATCGTCCACTGCTGGCCGGGTTACGTAGTTCATAGGCAACTCGCGGCTAACCCCAAAAACATCAGTTGCTCGCACCAAACCCGGTGTCGACGAAAACATCCTGCCCCCTTCGGTACTTCCAACGAGGTAAACAGTACCCGACCCAACCAGTCTCTCCTGGTGGCAGTTGTAACCGACAGATCTCGCGCAACCGCCATCGGACGTCTCCAGCTACAGCTCCTTCACAGGGCGGCCAACTCAGAACCAAGGGCACGGGACTCCAGGACTTCATTTTCGCTAAAGGCAACTCCAAGGTCGTATACATTAGCGGGATAGGGCATCCGAACTGGGTCTCTAGGCTCACCAAAAGTCACCCCGAAAGGCCCAAATCGTTGTCCACCGGATACCTAGACTTTGTGCCACCGCCACTACTCGATCAACTCGTAGAAGGTCAGTGGCTCCCACTTATTGGGGCTGGCTTCTCGCGCAACGCATCAGTACAGATTGGCGAAGCGCCTCCGGATTGGAAGAATCTTGGCAAGGCTTTGGCCGAGCACTTACCAGATTTTGACTCCACGGTGGGCCCCCTCGAGATAGTCTCCGCGTACGAACATGCTTTCGGTCGGAGCACACTCGTCGATAAGATCGCGCGCCTTACACGGGTCTACGACGCACGCCCCGGGAAGACTCACACCGCCTTCGCGGAACTTGGATTCGAGACTGTGTTGACAACCAACTTCGACTTCCTTCTTGAGCGTGCGTATGAAACGGCGGGTAGACCCTGCGTGCCTCTGATAGGGGAATCTCAACTTGCTGGACTGAGCCTTTCGACGGGACCGAAGCTCTACAAGCTCCACGGAGATATCCACCATCCTGAGAATCTTGTAATGACGGAATCCGACTATGACCTCTTTCTGAACCGCTGGCCCTTGCTCGCTACGGCCGTGACCTCACTATTCATCAGCCAGACACCAGTACTCATTGGCTACAGCTTCGATGACCCAGATACACGGCAACTCATGGCCTTGATCAAAGAACGGCTTGGCGGACTCAGCCGCCAGGTGTGGTGCTTGCAGATTGGGGCTTCCGCCCAGGAAATAGCCCGATTTGAGCGTCGTGGTGTCCGCGTTATAAACCTTCCACGAAAGCAAGGCCTTTCGTTTGACGAGCAGTTGCGAAGGTTCTTCAGTGAAATCGGAACATATTGGCGCCGGACACTACTTGAACGTGGCCAAAGCACAGATGAGAAGGTCAAAGCTGACCTTCTGGTCCCGGCTGAGAGCAGTGTTACGTGCTACTTCGAAGTACCGCTAAGCTCAGTTGCTTGGTATAAGGAAGCTGTGTTTCCACTCGTTGAGGAAGCAGGCTTCGCGCCGGTGGTAGCCAGTGATGTCCAAACACCCCCGGGAACAGAAACCACCAAAGGCGATGCCTTGGCACAACGAGCCAGGATCATCCTCGTAGATGTAAGTAGCGAGACGGGCCTGCAGTATGCAGCTCTTGCCGCATTGAAACGAGACGTTCGCCATGTGTTATTGGTCAAAGGAGTCGGAGATTCGGTCCCCGATATCCTGAGCGGCCTCACGACTCTCATCCGTAATGAAAAGAACGCGGAGGCATTTCAGAAGTCATTTCGTGAGTGGATCACAAAGTTTCAAGACAATGCTTTAGAGTCCAGGCGAAGTGAGGCCGAAAGGCTGCTTGAGAAGGACGACCCAGAAGGAGCCCTCGTCTCAGCCGTGGCTTTACTTGAGGCAGAGTTGAGTAGGCGAATGGATAAAACTAAGACGTCAAGCATTCCTCGGTCTAATCCCAATGCTTGGTTGTCCACGGCCGTCGAGGCAGGTCTGATAAACAAGAGTAAGTATGGGGAGCTCGCCAACGCAGTTCGAGCCCGCAATGAGATCGTCCACGGCAAAGCCACCGTGCACATGAAGGAGGCCGCCCGGCATGTCTCCGTCATACTGAAAGTCGTCAGAGAATTACCCTCACCTCGCTCTGACTGATCGAAAGTTGTAGGCGACAAACGCTCCGGCGGAGATATGGCGCCTATCGATGGTTAGCACGGTACGGATTCTCGCTACCTGACCCGGTTCTCACCAGATTCCGAATGAGGAGCCCGAAGTTGCCAGACCATCACAGGGCGCCGGGACGAGTCTGGTACAGCTACCGCCTCAGGGTGGTACTTCGCGTCGAGATGAGTACGGACGTGCAATCGTGGACCGCTGCTTGGGCCCGTCCTCGACCTTCAGCTCCCGCCAAAGTCCGTTGAGCCCGTTTGCAGCCGCCGTGCGAGGGACTTTTGGTTCCGTCTTTCCGATGTGGGACCCAACGATAAGGATGTGGCCGTTGCCACTGTCGCCTGTGGCGTTACTTATCGCGCCCCACCGCCAATCGGTTTCCCGTCGGCAGCCTCCAAACCGTAGAGACGACACTGGCAATCATTAATCACCCTAATTGGTTGCAGATCTGGGCGCGTCCACTTCAGTCGCTAATCCGGAACGCTCTGAAAGCATCCAGATGCCTGGCAGTCACACAAAATCCCGTCCAGCCATTGTCAGTACACAAACGTGGTCGAGCAAGCGCCTTTCCCCGCGGTTATCAGCGGCAGCCCCCAATGCCTTGGTATCCCAAACCCCCAACCCCACGCCCGCCCCCTTGACTCCCACCCCCACCTTCCCTAAACTTTTCATAAAGCAGAATCTAAATTCCACAAAGCGGAAACTGAGGCCAAGTACCAAGGCAGCAGCCAAGCAGCAGGAAGATAGATCAAAGCCCCTCCTCGGAAGGACCTACGATGACGTACACAGTGAACTGCTCCATCCTCCTGACGGAGCTGCCCTTGCTCGAGCGCCCCGCCGCCGCGAAGGCAGCCGGTTTTGACGCCGTCGAGTTCTGGTGGCCCTTCGCCACTTCGGTTCCCACCGACAAAGAGGCAACAGAGTTTGAAACAGCCATCAAGGACGCCGGCGTTCAGCTCACAGGCCTGAACTTCAACGCCGGCAACATGCCCGGCGGTGACCGCGGCCTGGTTTCCTGGAAGGGACGTTGCTCCGAGTTCAAGGACAACATCGACGTCGTAGCCGGCATCGGTGAGCGCCTCGGCTGCAAGGCCTTCAACGCCCTCTACGGCAACCGCCAGGACGAGTTCACCCCTGAAGAGCAGGACGAACTCGCGGCCAAGAACCTCGCCGCAGCAGCAGAAGGCGTCGCCCGCATCGGCGGCACCGTCCTCCTCGAACCGGTCAGCGGCGCACCCAAGTACCCGCTCCTCACCGCCGAAGACGCACTCAAGGTCATCGCCCGCGTCAAGGCAGAATCCGGCGCACAGAACATCAAGCTCCTCGCCGACTTCTACCACCTGGCAGTCAACGGCGACGACGTCGAATCCGTCATCGAGAACCACGCCAAGGACTTCGGCCACATCCAGATCGCCGACAACCCCGGCCGCGGCGCTCCCGGCACCGGCACCCTCCCCCTCGGCGAATGGATCGCCCGCAGCCGCGAACTCGGCTACGACGGCTACATCGGCCTCGAGTACAAGGAACCGCAGGAATCGGCTTTCAGCTGGGCCATCCGCCAGCGCGCCAACGCCAACTAGCGAACGACGGCGGCACCCGCCTAAGCATCCAGCACACCTGAGCTAAAAAGACTTTCAGAAAGAGAACCACAATGAGCAACGTTGCAGTCATCGGCCTCGGAATCATGGGCCTCCCCATGGCCATCAACCTCGTCAAGGCCGGCCACACGGTCACCGGTTTCAACCGCAGCCAGGACAAGATCGACAAGCTCGTCTCCGAGGGCGGCCAGGGTGCCACGAGCATCGCGGACGCAGTCAAGGACGCCGACGTCGTCATCACTATGGTCCCGGACTCCCCCGATGTTGAGAGTGTTGTCAGCGGCAAGGACGGCGTCTTCGCCAACGCGAAGAAGGGCACCATCTGGATCGACGCATCCAGCATCCGCCCGGACGTCGCCAAGCGCCTCTCCGAAGATGCAGTCGCAGCAGGCATCCGCCCGCTCGACGCTCCCGTATCCGGTGGTGAGCAGGGCGCCATCGACGCCGTTCTGTCCATCATGGTCGGCGGCGAAGCTGCTGACTTCGAGGCAGCACAGGATGTCCTCAACGCAGTGGGCAAGACCATCGTCCACGTCGGCCCGTCCGGTTCCGGCCAGACCGTCAAGGCAGCCAACCAGCTGATCGTGGCCGTCAACATACAGGTCCTCGGCGAGGCAATCGCCTTCCTCGAGGCTTACGGCGTAGACACCGACGCAGCACTGAAGGTCCTTGGCGGCGGCTTGGCCGGCTCCAAGGTCCTCGACCAGAAGGGTCAGAAGATGCTCGACCGCAACTTCGACCCCGGCTTCCGCCTGGCCCTCCACCACAAGGACCTGGGCATCGTCACCTCCGCAGCCCGCGAAGCCAACGTCGCTGTCCCGCTCGGCGCAGTCGTCGCCCAGCTCGTCGCCGCAACCGTCAACCAGGGCGACGGCGGCCTCGACCACTCGGGCCTCTTCAAGCAGGTCCTCCAGCTCAGCGGCCGCAAGTAAGCCCAAAGGCACCAAGCAACAAAAAGCAGGGAACCCGCCGTCGTAAGTAAACGACGGCGGCTCCCTCACCACACCCAAAAACACCACAGACTTCGCCCGAAAGGGCAAAAAACAAGGAGTACACCATGGCAAAGATGCGCACCGTTGATGCGGCCGTAGCCATCCTGGAAAAGGAAGGCGCAACCGAAGCTTTCGGTCTGCCCGGCGCAGCGATCAACCCCTTCTACTCAGCAATGCGTGCCCACGGCGGCATCCGCCACACGCTGGCCCGCCACGTTGAAGGCGCCAGCCACATGGCTGACGGCTACAGCCGCGCAGCTGATGGCAACATCGGCATCTGCATCGGCACGTCGGGCCCCGCTGGCACGGACATGATCACCGGCCTGTACGCAGCCCAGGCAGACTCGATCCCCATGCTCTGCATCACCGGCCAGGCACCCGTTGCCAAGCTGCACAAGGAAGACTTCCAGGCCGTGGACATCGAGTCCATCGCCAAGCCGTTGACCAAGTTCGCCATGACCATCCTGGAGCCAGGCCAGGTTCCCGGCGCGTTCCAGAAGGCGTTCCAGCTGATGCGTTCGGGTCGCCCGGGCCCGGTTCTGCTGGACCTGCCCATCGACGTTCAGATGGCCGAGATCGAGTTCGACATCGACGCCTACGAGCCCTTGCCGGTGGAGAAGCCCAAGGCTTCCCGCAAGCAGCTGGAAAAGGCACTGGACCTGCTGACCGCAGCCCAGCACCCACTGATCGTTGCCGGTGGCGGCATCATCAACGCCGGCGCTTCGGCCCAGTTGGTTGAGCTGGCCGAGATCCTGAACGTTCCCGTTATCCCCACGCTGATGGGTTGGGGCGCCATCCCGGACGACCACCAGCTGATGGCCGGCATGGTTGGCCTGCAGACCTCGCACCGCTACGGCAACGAGACGTTCCTGCAGAGCGACTTCGTGATCGGCATCGGCAACCGTTGGGCCAACCGCCACACCGGCGGCCTGGACACCTACACGGCTGGCCGTAAGTTCGTGCACATCGACATTGAGCCGACGCAGATCGGTCGCGTTTTCTCGCCTGACTTGGGCATCACGTCCGACGCCGGTGCGGCGCTGGACGGTCTGTTGGAGCTGGCTCGCGAACGCCAGGCTGCCAAGACCCTGCCGGACTACTCGGGTTGGGTTGCCGAGTGCCAGGAGCGCAAGGGCTCCCTGCACCGCAAGACCAACTTCGACAACGTGCCGATTAAGCCGCAGCGTGTGTACCAGGAGATGAACAAGGCCTTCGGTCGCGACACCACCTACGTGTCCACCATTGGTCTCTCGCAGATCGCCGGCGCACAGATGCTGCACGTGTTCGGTGCCCGCAAGTGGATCAACGCTGGGCAGGCCGGCCCGCTGGGTTGGACCGGTCCCGCCGCCTTGGGCGTAGTTCGTGGCACCCCGGACGCCACTGTTGTTGCCCTGTCCGGTGACTACGACTTCCAGTTCATGATCGAGGAACTGGCCGTTGGCGCACAGTTCAACCTGCCGTACATCCACGTTGTGGTGAACAACAGCTACCTGGGCCTGATCCGTCAGAGCCAGCGCGGCTTCAACATGGAACAGAACGTTTCCCTGGCCTTCGAGAACATCAACTCCCCGGAGACCAACGGCTACGGTGTTGACCACATCAAGGTTGCTGAGGGCTTGGGCGTCAAGGCCATCCGCGTTGAGGACCCCAACGATCTGCCTGCCGCCTTCGATAAGGCCAAGGCACTCATGGGCGAGTTCAAGGTTCCCGTGGTTGTTGAAGTAATCCTGGAAAAGATCACCAACATCTCCATGGGCGTTGAGATCAGCGGCGTGAACGAGTTCGAAGAGTTGGCAGAAACCGCGGCGGACGCACCCACCGCGATCCTGACCAAAGCGTAAGTAAGTAAAGGAAGGAGGCACCGGAATGCGTGTTGTCATCGCCCCGGACAAATTCAAGGGCTCGCTGTCCGCGCCCGACGTCGCCGAGCACCTGGCAACAGGACTGCTGGCGGGGTTCGGCCACGGTATACAAGCAACACGCATTCCGGTGGCCGACGGCGGCGAAGGAACCATCGACGCCGCCATCGGCTCCGGCTTCACCCGCCGGACCACCACCGTCACCGGCCCGCTGGGCGATCCAGTGAAGGCCGACTTCGCAGTGCGGGAACAGGAAGCTGTCATCGAAATGGCGGCAGCTTCCGGTCTCGCCCTCCTCCCGGACGGCCCCACCTCCCAGACGGCCAAAACGGCAACCAGCATCGGCACGGGTGAACTCATCCGCGCCGCGCTGGACCTCGGCTGCCGCAAGATCATCCTGGGTGTGGGCGGCAGCGCCAACACCGACGCCGGCGCAGGAGTCCTGCAGGGCCTCGGCGCCGTGTTCCTGGACAAGAACGGCAACGAGCTCCCCGGCGGCGGCGCGGCCCTGGCCGAGCTGGACACCATCGACTTCTCCAACTTCGACGTCCGCGTCGAAGCAACGGAGTTCGTGTTGGCGTCCGACGTCGACAATCCCCTTTTGGGGGCCAGAGGAGCCCCAGCCATCTTCGGTCCGCAGAAGGGCGCGACGCCGGACGACGTCGCCGAACTGGATGCGGCCGCAAGCCACTTCGTGGACGTGCTCGCAGCCACAACCGGCCAGCACGCCAAGTATGCCGCCAAGGCAGAAGGCGCCGGAGCAGCCGGCGGCGTTGGCTACATTGCCATCGCGGCGCTGAAGGCAGAGCGGCGGCCGGGCATCGACGTCGTGCTTGAATTCACTGAACTCGAGCACAGGCTCAAAGGCGCCGATCTGGTGATCACTGGAGAAGGCAGCCTGGACGAGCAAAGCCTGCTCGGCAAGACGCCCATGGGCGTCTCGCGGGCGGCACAACGGAACGGGGTTCCCGTGATCGCAGTGTGCGGCCGGAGTACCCTGAGCCGTGAACAACTCACGGATGCCGGCTTCCACACGGTCCATGCCCTGACCGATCTGGAAAAAGATGTCCAAAAATGTATCGCTGAAGCAGGTCCGTTGCTTGAACAATTAGGTAAGCACATAGGCGTGTACCTGGCGGAACGGACCGAAAACAAGGAGTACCTCAATGTCTGAAGCAATCGGCGCCTATGACCTCGTTATCCGGGGCCAGCGCATCCTGACCACCGCCGGCCTCGCAGCACGCGAAGTTGGCATCCGCGACGGCATCATCGTCGCCATCGAACCCCTGGGCAACGGCCTGACGGGCAACGAGGTCATCGAACTCGCAGACGACGAGACCCTCATCCCCGGCCTGGTGGACACCCACGTCCACGTCAACGAGCCCGGCCGCACCGAGTGGGAGGGCTTCGCCTCCGCTACCCGTGCCGCCGCAGCCGGTGGCGTGACCACCATCATCGACATGCCGCTGAACAGCATCCCGCCCACCACCAGCGTGGACGGCCTGGAGCAGAAGCGCGTAGTCGCCAAGGACCAGGCGTTCGTGGACGTCGGATTCTGGGGCGGTGCCATCCCGGGCAACAAGAGCGACCTCCGCCCGCTGCACGACGAAGGCGTTTTCGGCTTCAAGTGCTTCCTCCTCCACTCCGGCGTGGACGAGTTCCCGCACCTGGATGCGGACGAGATGGAAGAGGACATGGCTGAGCTCAAGTCCTTCGACTCCCTCATGATCGTGCACGCCGAGGACTCCCACGCGATCGACCGCGCCCCGCACCCCGGCGGCGACCACTACGAAACCTTCCTGGCCTCCCGCCCCCGCGGCGCCGAGAACAAGGCCATCGCCGAGGTCATCGAGCGCGCCCGCTGGACCGGCGCCCGCGCCCACATCCTGCACCTCTCCTCGTCGGACGCCCTGCCGATGATCGCTTCGGCAAAGCGCGACGGCGTCAACCTCACCGTTGAGACCTGCCCGCACTACCTGACGCTCATGGCCGAAGAAATCCCCGACGGCGCCACGGCCTACAAGTGCTGCCCGCCCATCCGTGAGGCCTCCAACCGCGAGCTCCTCTGGAAGGGCCTGCAGGACGGCACCATCGACTGCATCGTCTCGGACCACTCCCCCTCCACACTGGACCTGAAGGACCTGGAAAACGGCGACTTCGCTGTGGCATGGGGCGGCGTTTCCTCGCTGCAGCTGGGCCTGTCCCTGATCTGGACCGAAGCCCGCCACCGCGGCATCCCGCTGGAGCAGGTCGTCTCCTGGATGGCCGAGAAGCCCGCCGCCTTGGCCCGCCTGCACAACAAGGGCCAGCTCGCCCTGGGCTACGACGCCGACTTCTCCATCTTCGCCCCGGACGAAGCCTTCGTTGTGGACGTCACCAAGCTCAAGCACAAGAACCCGATCACGCCGTACGACGGCCGTCCTCTGGCCGGCGTCGTCCGCAAGACCTACCTGCGCGGCACCCCGATCGACGGCCAGAACCCCGGCGGCAAGCTGCTCCGCCGCGGCAACGTTTAGGTCAACCGCCATGGCAGTCAATGCCTACGGGCCACCGCCGGCACGGGGAACTTCCCCTCGACGGAACGGCATGACCGCACACGGCCTGGCGCTCTGGGTCAACCCGGCCGAGGGCGACGAGATCGATCCTGCAGTCTGGGAGCGGGCCGCACGCCTTGTGCTGGCCCGCGCCATGAAACTTGCCCCGGAGGCGGAAGTCCGCATCTGGCCCGCCACCGGGGCACAGCACTCCGGCGTCGGCGACACTTCCTGGGGCGGCACTCCGCAGGAAGCCGCCGACGCCGGTACCACCGGGTCGCAGGCAAGTACCGTCTCGCTCGCCGATGCCCTCGCGGAGGCGCGTTCGGTGAACCGTTCTGAAGCCGTTTCCGACGGCGGCGACCGCGCCGAAGCGGGCGACAGCACCGCCGTCGAGCCCGTAACGTTGGCCAGCCGCCGCAGCCAACTTGCGGTGGACCTCGCCGCTGAAGTAGTGCTGCTGGACGGCCAGCCGGTTTCCTTTACTGGCATGGAATACAAGCTGCTGCGCTACCTCGTGGTCAACTGCTCGCGGGCTATCAGTCGTGAAGAATTGCAACGTTTCCTGGAGTCATTTGACCTCCCTGGCGCGGCATTTCGCTCGATCGACGTTTATGTTGGAAGGGTGCGGCGGAAGCTAGGCTCCGCCCGACACACCGTCGCCACCGTCCGTGGTGGCGGCTACCAGTTCGTGCCAGGGCCCTATGCCACAGTGCGCGGACCTGCGGAATACAGCATCTAGATTCGCTGTTCTGTCCATTAGACAATCCGTTTTTGAATGATGAATGCCGGCTGTTTGCCGGTGAAACGTAAAGGATCGCCATGACCCAGAAACTCCTCGTCGGAACGCAAGCACCTGATTTCGCGCTTCTCGACGCCGACGGCACCAAGGTCTCGCTGTCCGACTACCGCGGACGCAACGTCATTGTGTACTTCTACCCGAAGGCAGCCACCCCCGGCTGCACCACCGAGGCTTGCGACTTCCGCGACAACCTCGCCAGCCTCCAGGGCAAGGGCTACGACGTCATCGGGATCTCCCCGGACGGCCCTGAGGCCCTCGCCAAGTTCACCGGCGAATTCGCCCTGACCTTCCCGCTGCTCTCCGACGAAGACCACTCCGTTGCCCTCGCCTACGGCGCCTGGGGCGAGAAGCTGGTTGACGGCGAGATCGTGGAAGGCCTGGTCCGCTCCACCGTTGTCCTCGACGGCGAAGGCACCGTGAAGCTTACCCAGTACCAGGTCTCCGCGCAGGGCCACGTCCAGGCGCTCAAGGAAGAGCTGGGCGTCTAACCCTCTCCCACATCCCACGGGCTTGAGCCGCACGCTCTCTCACATCCCACGGGCTTGAGCCGCACGCTCTCTCACATCCCACGGGCTTGAGCCGCACGCTCTCGCACATAACTGAACAAAACCTGTAACGCCCGCCCACTTTTTGTGAGCGGGCGTTTCATGTGTCGTGACTAAACGTGACAAATACCCAGCAGCATTAGTTAATGGAGCCATGGTCTCTTCCCCACCCGTGCGCCACGCTGTAGTCGTCGAAGATGACGCCGACATCCGCGGACTCCTTGTCCTGGTCCTCGAGCAGCTCGACTTTGTGGTGACCGAAGCACCTGACGGCCTGTCCGGCGTCGAGGCTGTCCGCAATACCAACGCGGAACTCGTGACTCTCGATGTGAATCTTCCGGACATTGACGGCATGGAAGTCTGCCGCCGCCTCCGGGAATTTTCGGACGCGTACATCCTCATGCTCACGGCACGGGCGGACGAGATCGACCGGCTCAATGGCCTGGACATCGGCTCGGACGACTACATCAATAAGCCCTTCAGCCCCAAGGAACTCCAGGCCCGCATCCGTGCACTCTTCCGCCGGGCCCGCACGCCCGCTGCCCCTGCCGAGGACAGCCGCCAAACGGACGAACTCGAGCGCGCCGCGGTGGTGCAAAAGAGCCTCCTCCCGCGCGAAACAGTCCGCCTCGAAGGATACGACGTCGCAGGCGCCTTCCGCCCCACCCGCAGCGTTGGTGGGGACTTCTACGACTGGTACCAGACCCGCGACGGCATGCACCTGACGTTCGCGGACGCCATGGGCAAGGGCATGGGCGCGGCCTTGATCGCAGCCACCGTGCGCGCCGTGATGCGTTCAGTGGCTGACACCCCGGCCATCGACGCCGCCTTCGCATCAGCCAGCGCCACCATCACCTCGGACCTGGACCAGTCCGGCTCCTTCGCCACCATGTTCCACGCGCGGCTGGATGCTCCGTCCGGCAGACTCAGCTATATCGACGCCGGTCACGGACTTGCCCTCTACATCCCGGCTGAGGGGGCGGCGCAGAGGCTTGTCTCCGCAGGGCCCCCGGTGGGCATTCTCGACGGTCAGCACTGGCCCGCCGCTGAGCTCCTGCTGGAGCCAGGCGACACGCTGGTCATCGTCAGCGACGGTGTTCTGGACGCCCACGCTTCCCTCGAGGATTTCATCCGGAACGTCGAAAAGGCAGCCCGGAGCGAGGAAACCTCGGACGATGTGTGCGCGGCCCTGCTGGAGTTGGCACCTGCGGAAACAGCGGAAGACGACGTGACCGCCGTCGTCGTTCGCAGGAAACCTGACGTCCAGCACTAAAGACCACAAAAAGGGGGGATTGTGACACGTTTCTGGACCCGGCTGCTGGTTGTCCTTACAGTCATTCTGGGCGTCAACTATGTGGCGTGGCGTTGGATGGCATCGCTGAACTGGGACGCGTGGTGGATCGCCGTTCCGTTGGTGATCGCCGAAACGTACAGCCTCATTGACGTGATGCTGTTCGGCCTGACGGTATGGAACCTGAAGATCCGCAAGCCCCCACCCCCCGCGCCGGCCGACGCCACCGTGGACGTTTTCATCACCACCTACAACGAGCCGCTGGACCTCGTCATGACCACGGCCCTGGCAGCCAAGGACATCCGCTGGCCGCACAGCACCTGGATACTCGACGACGGCGATCGCCCCGAGATGCGCCAACTCGCCGAGTCGAACGGGATTGGCTACGTGACGCGTGGCGCGGACTGGACACCGGACATGCCGCGGCACGCCAAAGCCGGCAACCTGAACAACGCCCTGATGGTCACCTCCGGCGAGTACCTGTTGATTCTCGACGCCGACCAGATCCCCGAGCCGGACATCCTGGACAAGACGCTGGGCTACTTCAACGACGACCGCGTGGCGTTGGTCCAGACTCCGCAGTACTTCATCAACGTCCCCGCCGACGATCCCCTGGGCAGCCAGGCACCCTTGTTCTACGGACCCATCCAGCAGGGCAAGGACGGCTGGAACGCGGCGTTCTTCTGCGGCTCCAACGCCATCCTCCGCCGGGAAGCACTCATGCAGCTCGGCCTGGTGGGCTACGTCAAAGCCACCGAGGAAAGCGTGCGCCGGGCCCTGGCGGCCTCCAAGCAGGCCATCAAGAAGGCACGCCGCTCCGAAGAAGCCCGCAACCCGCTGGTGGAGCAGATGCTCAACGAGGTGGAGGCAGCAACCAACACAGCCCAGCAGGAACTCGAAGCACGCGTATCCCTGAGCGAGATCACGTACCGTGTGCGCCGAAAAGTGGACGAAGCCGTGCGCACCCTCGTGGCCGCCGATTTCTCCGCACTGCAGGCCGACCTCGAAGAGATCGCCGCCATGGAACTCGCCCACATCGGCGAGTCCGGCGTGACCACTGTGGCGAGTGACGCCGTCGACCGTATGTCCGGCCGCGACTGGTCACCGTTGGGTGCGCTCGAGTCGGTCCACGCGGTTCTGGACGCCATCTCCGTGGAACGCACCGACGAAGCGCAGCCGATCATGCCACTGGCCACCATCTCCGTCACTGAGGACATGGCCACGTCCATGCGCCTGCACGGCCTCGGCTGGAAGAGTGTCTACCACCACGAAATCCTCGCCAACGGCCTGGCCCCCGAAGACCTCAAGACCATGCTGACCCAACGCCTTCGCTGGGCCCAAGGCACCATGCAGGTCCTCCTTCGCGAGAATCCGCTGGTGCAGCGCCGCATGTCCTGGGGCCAGCGGCTCATGTACTTCTCCACCATGTGGAGCTACCTCAGCGGCTTCGCGGCCGTGGTGTACTTCGCGGCACCCATCATCTACCTGACGCTCGGCATCTTGCCTGTGAGCAGCCTCAGCTTCGACTTCTTCATCCGGTTCATCCCGTTCATGGTGGTCAACCAGTTGCTGTTCGTGGTGGCCGGGCACGGCATCCCCACGTGGCGCGGACAGCAGTACAGCCTTGCGCTGTTCCCCACCTGGATCAAGGCGTGCACGACGGCGGCACGGAACGTTTGGTTTGGACGACCCCTCGGGTTTGCCGTCACCCCCAAAGCCCGGCAGAGCGGCGGCCCGAGTTGGAGCCTGATCCGGCCGCAGATCATCGTGGCGGTATTGCTGGCCATTGCGCTGGTGGTGGGGATCGCCCGGCTGTTGACTGGTCTTTCGGAGCCCCTCGGCACGCTGGTGAACGTCGCCTGGGTGGCGTTCGACCTCGTGGTCCTGAGCGTGCTGGTCAAGGCAGTTTTGTACAAGGGTTTTATCCCTGAAGATGTTGGGCCTGAGCGCCCCGAGGAAAGGAATGCAGATGCAGTTCAGCTATGAGGTCAAGGACTCCTACGCGGAGGTGAAGAGCGTGGGCCGCTTGAACATGGTGGCAGCGCCCAAGCTCCGCGAGGTCGTGAACGAGGTTGTTGCCGGCGGTTCCAGCCGGGTTGTGGTCAACCTGTCGGAGACGGACTTCATGGACTCCTCAGGCCTCGGAGCGCTCATCGGTTGCCTCAAAGCCGCACGCCAGGCAGGTGGCGACCTCCGCATTGCCGGTGTGCAGCCACAGGTCAAAATGGTCCTGGAACTGACCAACATGGACCGGGTGCTCACGGCGTACCCCTCAGCCGAGGAGGCGTTCGGAGATGACTGAGGTTATTGCCCGCCGGGGGTTCCACGGGCCTTCCAATGAGGAAGCGATCGAGGCCATCCACAACGAGTTGGACGCGCTGTGGGACGACGCCGCCTTCGTGCCGGACATGGACCGGATGACCTTTGCCACCGCAGTCATCGAGGCCGCGGCGAACATTGTGCAGCACGCTCTTCCTGTGGCAGAGAAGCCCGTGGAGATCGACGTCGACATCAGCGTCCGGCCCTCCCGGCTGGTCGCGAGGGTCAGCGCGTACAACGCCCGTGAGCCCTTTGCGAGCGACATGCAGGCGTCCATGCCCGACTCGGACGCTGAATCCGGGCGCGGGTTGGCGCTCATCGAGGCCTTGGTGACCACGGTGACGTTCGAGCGCCAGGACGGCACCAACACCTGGATCCTCACCCGCAACACCTGACCCTCGTTACCTTTTTCGTAGCCCGTTTCCTGGTGCAGGATATGGGTGTGCTGGCCTGCTGACCCCGGCATGATTGCGACCCTCTGTTGATTC
>NZ_JBIVTK010000010.1:0-202392 GCF_044756725.1 Paenarthrobacter sp. NPDC091669 | reverse complement strand
GAATCTCAACGACCTATACGCCTTTCTCACACAAACCGTAGGAGCCCTAAATGACATCCGCAGCCTGGAAGTGACGCCGATCTTAAGTTCAGTTAAACGGACCGGCCGGGTGCGCCAATTCGATCCATCGGCGCCGCAGTGACCCTTATGCGAGCAAGTCTGTGCGGCCTTGTGTCCATCTTCTGACTACCACCATGGCGGGACCTGAAGGTCCCGTTTTGGTACGCCCAAATAGCACAGGTTCAGCCGCAGCAAACTATTTCCCGCGTCCATCGGCCTTTAGGAGTGACCGGACGTAGTCGTGGGTGCCCTTATCCGGCACGCCCAGGCTTCATTGGGAAGGCCGGCTGGGACCGGGCGCGCGCCTGGACCTGGGACTCCTCGTCCATGGAGAGCACTACAGCAAATTCGGGCGGGTTCAAGTTGAGGCCCATGCCGCCATAGCCCCGGGGCGCTGCCGTATTCACAGTCGAAGCCAACCACGGGGTGGGCAGACTGCCAACCGTTTGCTCGCTACTGCTCCGCCAGCGAGCGGGCGGAGCGAGGGTTCACTTGTAACGAAGTATTGACGCCAGTCAGAAAAGTTTTGCATACTTAGTGGACTCCCTGTGACCTAACTCACTCCCAGTCGGGAATTCGGATAGTCCTCTCTTGGCCCAGCCAGGTCACAGCAGTCCCTATGCGACTTTCACATGGACCCAAAAGACTCTTCGAAGCAAGGAAAGACCAAAATGGAAAATGCCAAAGAAAAAGCTCTTGAGAAAACGGGGGCGGCGGTGCCCTTACTGCTATTGTTCCTTGCAATCGTGGCCGACGGATTTGACACCGCAGCTCTCGGCTTCATCATTCCAACCTTGAGCTCAGAATGGGGCGTAAGGCCGTCAGACTTGACGGTGCCGTTGCTCCTGACCAATCTCGGTGTGGTTATCGGGTATGTGGCCTCCGGTCGACTGTCGGCTCGTTTCGGTCGCCATAAGGTGGTTTGGTTATCTGTTGCGTTTTACTCCGTTTCAGTTGTCTTGACGCCTCTTGCAGGTGCTGTCCCGGGGCTTTCGGCGTTCCGTTTCGTTACAGGTCTAGGGCTTGGAGCGGTCCTTCCCGCAGCGGTTTCGCTTGCGGTGGATCTGGTTTCACCACGTCGGCGGGACGCGGCGGCTCTCTTCGTTGCCATGGGGCTGGCAGTTGGAATTACCCTCAGTGGGCTCGTAGGTGGGGCAATCATTCGACTCTTCGGCTGGGAAGCCGCATTCTGGGTTCCGGGAGTCGCGGCCATGGTGCTCGTTCCGTTCATGGTGTGGAAGTTGCCGAATGTGGCACCGACCGGCGCGCCAGGGCTGGCGGTCACCAAGAACGCCGGCGTTCTGTCACTATTCGCCAAAGGTCTGCGCGCCCGCACATCTATGCTCTGGGCCTTTGCCTTCTTTGCCTTCATCACCCTCTACATACTGCAGTCATGGTTGCCCACATTCTTGCTTGAATACGGCTTCTCGCCCGAGCAAGTTCCACTCGGGACTGCAGCCTTGGGGTTCGGAGGGCTTATCGGAGGCCTGTCACTCGCCCTGTTGTCCGCACGCTTCAGCGCGCCCAAGCTGATCACGATTGGACAAGGCATCGCATTCGTAACCGTCCTGATTTTGGCGCTCGTTCCCCTCGGATTCGTGGGACTACTTGTACTGATCGGGCTCTCCGGTGCCGCTCAGAGCACCGGCACAGGGGGTCAATCTGCCCTTGCCATTCGGATGTACACGCCAGCCGCGCGCACAACGGGTGTGGGACTGTCGGCAGCTCTAGGGCGCTTGGGCTCGATCGTTGGCCCAGCAATTGGCGGCCTGCTACTCGCTTCGGGGGTGCCCGCGAGCACAATCCTCCTTAGCGCGGCAATTCCTATCCTCGTTGCAGGTGTGATCGTAGCGACAATGACACGCCTGTTCTTTGCCAATCCTGGTCGAGATGTTACAGAAGGCCGAAGAGAGGCTGCGGTAGCTACGGTCGGGGAATAGAGCAAGGCATAGAGTGGGAGCCAGGGGCGGAGACGACGCGTTTCAGCTTTCTGTTCTTGACGGATTGAGCCGTATACGTCATAGAACGTCAGTGCCCTTAAATATCCGGCAAACCACTACGTCTAACAGCGCCCCGACGGTGCTGCGGCGAGCGATAGTGCAGCTCCTGACGCAGCCGATGCTTCAGTGAAACCGCACTCTAGTAGCAGTGCGGTTTCACTGCGGCTCCGTTTGGGACTGCCCCGGCTTTTGTTGACTCGGGGTCTTAGGCCGCAGTGAGCGCGGTCCGGTTGATAGTTCCATATGCGATGGGCGTGAGTCTTGGCGCTGGTGTTGGGGATGAGGTGCTGGCTGCCGGGGTTGAGGATGAAGTAGTCCTCGCGGGCGAGGTATCGCTTCAGGCAACGGATGATCTCCATTTTGGGGTGTCCTTCGGCGGTCTTTTTCTTGACGTAGGCCTGCGTTCTCGGCTCGAGCCTGATCCGGCTGATGAGCGCGACATACAGTGCACGGTTGGCTTGACGGTCGCCGCAGCGGCTGAGTCGGTGCCGTTGTGTCATTCCGGATGACGCTGGCAGGGGTGAAACGCCGCAGAGCATGGCGAACGCGGCTTCGGACTTCATCCGGTTGGGGTTGTCGCCAACTGTCACGAGGAGCTGTCCGGCGACTTCGATGCCGATCCCAACACGGTCGAGGAGTTGGGGGCGAGGGCCTGAACGATGGGGTTGATGAGTTCGTCCAGGTCGGCTATTTCGTCAGTGAGTTCCAAGTAATGGCTGGCCAGGAACTTCATCGAGACTCGGTAAGCGGTGACGTCATCGGTGGCGTTTGAGACGTCGGGCCGCCATGCGGCGAGGGTGCGGATCAGCTGCATCCGGGTCAGGTGGCGGGACCTGGTCGCGAAGTTCCTCCGGTGAGGAGACGATCGACATACGAAGAAGCTGTAGGGCGCCGCGGTACTCCCGGACCGCGTGGGCAAGGGTAACGCGGAGTATGCGCAGGGCTTCGACGGCTCCGTCCTTGCTTTTCGGGATGCTCGTGCGTCGGCCGTGCAGGGCGCGGGCTGCATCAATCGCGCCGAGATCGTCGTCCTTGCCTTTGGGGCGACGGTCGGACCGTTCGACCTCCAGGATCATGACGCCGGCTTTGGCGAGGTGCCGGGCCAGGCCGGCGCCGTAGGATCCGGTGCCCTCGACGCCGACCCGAGCCAGGTCACCGAACTCGCCGATCCAGGCAAGCATCGCCCGGTAGCCGGTGCGTGTGGTTGGGAAGCTCATGGTGACCAGCACTGTCTCGCCGGCGTCGATGTCGGCGGCGACGCGGAGTTCATTGTGCGTTTCGACGCCAGCGAAGACGGGCGTCGGAGCTTTGTCCGCGTCGCTGGGTGAGTGCGCTCTGGTCATGTCGTTTTCCTCCGGTCTATTCGGCGTGCGCAGGGCACGGCCCCGCGCATCGACCGACCGGCGGACAAGACAGTGATGAGCACCTAGGTGCAGGCTCTCCTTAAGTCACCCCACCGGTGAGGCGTAGCGCCTCACCCGGGCACTCCCTGAGGACTGACAAATCCGGGGAAAGACAACAACGTCGATCGGAGTGAGAGTCAAGAACCGTGGGCACCCGGCACCAGCGTCCAATCCCATCCATCAGTGTGCGAGTCAATTACATCCGAAAATACCGGTGCAAACTGTGTCTCGATCCGAATGCACCACGGTCCCTGCAGGGTTGCGTGCCAGCACCGCGTTCTCCAGTGCCGCCACGGCAAGCGAGGACTTCATCCGCGAGTCCGTCGAATACCCGACGATCCGCCCGGAACAGACATCCTTCACCGCGCAGAGGTAGAGCTTGCCCTCGGCCGTGGGATGTTCGGTGATGTCTGTCAGCCACAGCACGTTGGGGGCCGCGGCGGTTAAGTCCCGCTCGACCAGACCGTCATGAACCGGTGGCCCGGGTCTGCGGTTCAGGCCGCGTTTCCTCGAGAACACCGACCAGATTCCGTGGTCCCTGCATAGGCGCTGGACCCTGTTCTCGCCCGCCGTGATGCCCTTCCCAGGAAGTTCGTCGGCGATAAACCGGTACCCGAATGCTGGGTCGTCGGCGTGAATGTCCAAGGCGGCGTTGACCAAGTGCGCATCCAACCAGTCCCGTTCGGTTACCGGGTTGGTTCTCCAGCGGTAGTAGCCTTGCTTGGCTGTTTTTCAACACCCTGCAGGTTACCGCCACTGGAACACCGTGGGCGGCAAGGTCCGTGACTAGCGGGTAGATCTGTAATGGTCCTGTGCCGGCCCGAGGTTGGCTGGCAGGCTGGTCCCGGAGGACGGCGTGTGACTCAGGGGATATCCGACCCGCTCTGCGGTGTCTTGAAAATGACTCGTCCGCACCATTCTCCGGGCACAGGCCTGCCCGCGCGGATGACCTGATCAGAAGACTGTCCACCACTTGGGTGTGAGTCGTTACAGATGCGTCTCCAAGCGACCCAGGCCGGCTCCTGTCACCTGTCCGGTTCACTAGAAAAGGAGAACGCACCATGGCGATCATTGCCGAGGAATTCAAGTTCGTCGTCGGGGTCGACACCCATGCCCGCACCCACACTTTCACAGCCGCTCACGCGACCACCGGGGCAGTGGTCGACACCGCCGCGTTCCCGGCTACCTCCGCGGGAACGGACCGTGCGGTCAACTGGATCCGGCGGCGTACAGGCGGGGGTGAGGGTCTTCGCTGCTGTTGAGGGCACATCCTCCTACGGTGCCCGGCTCACGCAGGCCCTGCTTGCCGCTGACATCGAAGTCGGCGAGGTCAGGCCTCCTACCCGCTCATCACGGGCACTGACCGGCAAATCGGATCCGATCGATGCCGAAGCCGCAGCCCGTTCAGTCCTGGGGCGACCCCGCGATCAGGTGACAGAACCGCGTGGAGCAGGCACCCGGGCCACGATCAGGATTCTGCTTGCCAACCGGTCCCTGCTGGATCACCAACGCACCGCGAACCGCAACGCCCTCACCGTTCTGCTCCGCGGAACCACCCTCGGGATCGACGCCCGGTCATCCCTGCGGGACGCGCAGATCACCGCCATCGCGGCCTGGCGCAGCTCATACGTCGTCGACCCCATGGTCCAGATCGCGCACGCCGAGGCCAAACGACTCGCACTGGCAGTCAAAGACCTCACCGGCCGGCTCGCCGAAAATCACAAAGCCTTGGCCCAACTTACCGAAGAACTGGACCCGGGATTGCAAACCACCCCCGGAGTCGGGCCCGTAACAGGAGCGATCATCATCTGCGCCTACTCCCACCACGGCCACATCCGTTCAGAAGCAGCCTTCGCCGCCCTCCGAGGTGTTGCACCACGCCCTGCATCCTCCGGCAACACCACCAGACATCGGCTCAACCGCTCCGGAGACCGCCAACTCGACCGGGCCTTCGACGTCATCGTCCGCACCCGCATGAGCTTCGACACCCAAACCAAGGACTACGTGACCCGCAGCCGGGCAACAGGGAAATCAAACCGCGAGATCCGCCGGAACCTCAAACGCTACGTCTGCCGCTCCATCTTCCGCCAACTGCAAACCATCATGGCTTGACAGAACCCATAGAAGAGTCATTTTGGGTTGATGTCCCTGGCCAGATAGGCAGCCGCCCGGCGCAGAATCCCGTTCTCCTGCTCCAGCAGACGGTTGCGCTTCTTTAGCTCCAGCAGACGGTTGCGCTTCTTTAGCTCCCGCATCTCGGCCGAATCACCGCCGGCAGGTCCGGCTCCGGATTCTTTACGTTCGGCAATGGCAATCCACCGCTTAGGCGTTGTGACTGACAGCCCGAAATCTTTTGCAATCTGCGCCAGAGGCGCTTCGCCCTTGCGGGCCACATCAAAAACATCCTGGCGGAACTCCGCCCCATAAGCCGTGGGCATGGTCAACATCCTTCCACGAGCACAGGCTCGCTAGGTCAAGGAGTCAACAAAACCGGGGGCAGTCCCGATCTAAGGAGTCGTCGCCCCGGACTGGGGTGATATCTACTTCTACTCGTCCTACCTAACTGGCATGCACGGTTATTTGTGAGGCGGGAGTAAGCCGTTTTCGTCGCACGTGACGTTCACTTGGGGGTTAGGGTCCTATGGTGTTGCTATGGAACGGCACCAACGAGTGGAATGGCACCACAACTTCGATGAAGAGCCGCTGGTCATCTATAGCGCGATAGACGCCAACGGCTTTGAGATACGCAAAGTCGAACAGTTTCGGGACGGCACCTCCACTTTCGCGGACGAGTCAACGACTACCGCGACCACCTGGCTCTCGGAAGTTGCCGTTCCATCTTTGGACGAGATCGCCGAACAGTCTGAGTTCAAAGCAGAGCCTCGAAGCATCGACTTTCGAAGCCGTCTGGCGATCCGCTCACGAGGAGCGTAGGTAGGTAATTTGCCCGCTATTTGCGTGCGGCAATGTATTGGGCATAAGCAGCGGCTGAGTCTGCGGCGTGGCGTTCGATGGTTGCGGGGGAGTAGCCGAGGGTTTCGGCGATGATGGCCACGGGTGCGAGTTTGGTGAGTTCGTGGAGGGTTCCGAGCCTCGCGGCGCGGGTGCTGAATAGCTTGCTGAGGCGTGTAGTGAGGTGTCCGGGGTGGATGTGTCGTCCAAGAGAGGCTCCGCGGAACACCCACCTGGTGTTGGGGTGCGAGGCGGTCAGGTCGTGGCCTGGGTTTGCGGCGAGTTCGCGCCATGGTTGGGCCAGTGGATCCGGCAGCGCGATCTTAATTGTTCCGAGCTGGATGGTGACCAGTTCGTCGGTGATGGTCACGTCGTTCCAGGTTAGCCGTGCGATGTTTTCGGCCTGTTGTCCGAAAACGAGGATGAGGATCGCGGCGGCCCGGTCGCGTGTCTCTAGTTCGTCTTCGAGGATGACTCGTTTGAGTGCTTCGTCCTGTCCGGGCTTGGTGAGTCTTGGGCTGGTGCCGCGGCGGCGATGCGGAACGATGGTGAGACCGGCTGGGGCGGCTTTGGTTTTGATGGCCCATTTAAGGAATCGCTCGGCAATGCGCCGGGTTGTGGGCCCCTCGGCTTGCCATACGTCGAGGTGGGATTGCTGTAGCTCGGGCAGTTTGATGTCATGGCCGGTGAGCCAGTTGAGGAGGTCGATGGCCACGGTGACTTCCTGTTTGACGCGAAGGAAGGTGCCGCGCGTAACTTCGTCCATGAGATTCATGCGTCGCTGGTGATGCCAGCGGATGTAGCAGCGGACCACGTCAAGGTTTTTGAGGGTCGCTGACGCGTTCGAGGGCTTATGCGGCCCAGTTGTTGTAGCGCATCCGGAGTTCGTCGCGTTGGGGGAGCACCCCGTGTTCTGTGAGAAGTCCGCGGACGTATTCGCGGGTGCGTGAGTCGGGTAATTGGTCGAAAATTTCGTGGGTGATCTTTGGTGCGACTGCGAGGTTGCGAAGGAACGCGGTGACGTGCTTTTGGCGTATCCAGGTCATGCCGCTGTTGGCCCGTTTCATAGACTTCAGCGTCGCCCCCAGCGGGATCAGATCCTTGGCGATGGCTCCCGTGGCCGGGTCGGTGAGCAGGTCGTCTACGACATTGCCGAGGGCGCAGGTCCAGCAGCGCCCGCCGCTGTCAAGTTCGTCTTCGGCTCCGCAGCTCACGCAATCGACGTTGAGCCGAATGCCGGAGCACCGGCGGCATGTCGGCTGCTCATCAATAATTCCGGGCAGGACGCCTTCGTGTCCGAAGGCGCAGATGCCACGGGTGCGTTTGGCTTGCTGGTAGCAGTAGCCGCAGACTCCGCCGTCGGGCCACCGTGCGACGGTTTGGTGGTGCTGGCCGCAGCGGTTGCAGGGGACCGGCAAGCGGATCGGGTCCTCTGCTTTGCGTGGCCTACTCACCGTCCTCAGGTGTGACGAGGCGGATGCGCTTGGCGATCGTGTTACCTGGTTGGATTCCGAGGTCTTCGCTGCGCTGCGGAGCGTTTGCCGTCGCCGCGGCGCGCATCTCAACGAATGGTTCGAAGAGGTCGTTCGGGGTGCAGTCCAGGATGTCGCAGAGCGCTGCGAATGTTCTGGCCGGGATGCGTTCGGGTGTGGCCGTGACCAGCCGGTAGACCTGGCTCTCGGAGAGGTTGATTCCGCGGGATCTCAGAAGCGGCATCAATTCGGTGGTCTTCCAGAGGTTGCGCTTGGCCATGAGGGCACGCAAGTTCCAGCGGTAGCCGATTCGGCGCTGTTCAGGCATCGGGGTCCTCCAGGGTCGTGATGCGGCGTGCGATCAACTGCTGCACGGTCTTCTGCTTGAAGTCCGACGATACCGATGTGTAGAGGCCGGTGGTCGAGGCGTACGAGTGGCCGACCTGTGTCTGCACGAATGCCGGGTCGTAGCCGGCTTCGATCAAATGGGTGACATAGGAATGCCTGAGGCAGTGCAGTCCCAGTTCCTTGGGCAATCCAACGGCGTCCCGTGCAGCTGCGAAGGAATCCCCGAAGGAACCAAGCGACATGCGGGCGCCCCGCTCGCTGGGCCACATCGCCGATGACCGGTCCGCCGTTGCGAAATTCGCCCGCATCCCTCCGGATGTCCACGTCCTCAGCTGATCCACGACCCAGTCGAACTCCGGCACGGTCAAAACGGTGCGCCGCCTGGGCCCCTGAACCTGCAGTGCCTTTGGCGAACCGCACCTGGATGGCACCGAAGCGGCCATAGTCGGTGACGTGAGGATTGGGGCCGAAGTCCTCCAGATCCAGCATCGTCATCTCCCGCCGGCGAAGCCCGTAGGCATAGCAGACCTTGAACGCCACAGAGTCGCGGAACAGGGGCAGCCACCGCTTGGTTCCCGCAGCATATTCACGGTCGACGAGATCGTCGATATGGTCGAAAATCCGTTGCAGTTCCGCCTTGGTGAACGCCCGCCGCGCTGCCGGGACGGCGTCGTCGGTCGTGTGCCTGGGCGTGTTCAATTCAAGCAGATCTGGCTTGGAATATCGCCGAAAGTACGTTCGCAGAACTCACCCCAGCCGTAACCAGGATACGTCAGGTAGGAGCAGAACATCGCCACGGCGTTGCTGTAAGAGCGCAGCGTCTTCAGGCTGATCGGCTTCTCACCGGAACGCAGTCCGGCCAGGAAATCATCGACGTCTGCCGGACGCCATTGCCACGGAAATTCACCTGTGAATTGCTGGAACCGTTCCAGCAGCTGGCAGCGTTGCTTGATGGTCTGCGTCGTGAGCCCACGGGCCAGCATCTGCGCCCGACAGCCATCCAGCATGGCCGTGAAAACACGCTCGTCGGCCCTGAACAGCCCAACGTCCGGGTCCACCAGCATCCGCGGGACGAAGCCCGGAACGGCACCAATTACTGCAATCCCTAAACCATGGAAACATGCATTAGATGCAGGAAACCTATAGCTTTCAGATGACGCGCGCTTGATCATGAAGGTATGCAAAACTGCTTCCGACCTGCGGAAACGCCAAAATCTTCAGCCGACGGGAGTTTTCGCATCCACTTCTACTCGTCCCACTTGGACGCCGATAACGGACCATATGTCGTGTTGCCTATTGGCCTAACTGAAGGTGGAGCAGCAGGGTCAGAAGGTACGGCATGCCGCAGGTATTGATACACCGTTTCCCGGCTGATCCCGTAGTCCTTCGCGAGGATTGACTTAGGTGTTCCGCTAGCCGCCCTTCTTGCCAATTCGTTGGCTTGGTCTTGGGTAAGTGCCTTTCTGCGGCCACGGTAGGCTCCGCGTTGTTTGGCGAGGGCAATGCCTTCCCTTTGGCGTTCCCTGATGAGTGAGCGTTCGAACTCAGCGAAGGCCCCCATGACGGAGAGCATGAGGTTGGCCATGGGGGAGTCCTCACCGGTGAAGAGCAAGTGCTCCTTGACGAACTCCACCTGCACGCCCTTGCCCGTGAGAGCTTTGACGACGAATCGGAGGTCATCCAGATTCCGTGCCAGCCGGTCCATACTGTGCACCACGACGGTGTCTCCCTCGCGGGCGAAGCGCAGCAACTCGGCCAGTTCTGGGCGGTTGGTGTCCCTGCCCGAAGCCTTATCCGTGAAGGTTCTGTCGAGGGCTTGCCCATCAAGCTGGCGTTGCTCGTTTTGATCCAAGCTGCTGACTCTCACGTACCCGATCCGCTGACCAGCCATGGTACACACTCCCAAATCAGTGTCAGGTTTGAATCAAGGTGCCGCGCAACATGCTGTCAAGAAGGTTAGGAAGGATCCTATTCTGACACTCTGGGCCGTCAGCCTGACGTCAGGTTGGGGTGTGCCCCAATTGGACGAGGGACGGCTTGTAAGCCAAGGTTTCCCGGCTTGACCACTCCGCAGGCTGGTCGGTAATGATTGTGCTCCAGCTGTAGTGGGGGTAGCAATGCTGCCAGGATCAGTGCTGGCGCGGTCTAGCTAGCCGAGCGAAAATATACGACCGGTTTGGATGCCGTCAACGGATTTCACGTACGCCTGTCCCACGATTTCGGCTGGAATGCGTGAAAACCCGGGGAAGTAGTCGTGATAATTGGTGGCTTCCTCCAAGACGGAAGGACTCACGGCGTTGATGCGCAGTCCGCGTGGGAGTTCTGCAGCTACGGCCATGACGAACGACTCGAGGGCGCCGTTGGCCAGGGAAGCGACGATACCTGTATTGATTGGCTCTCGCGCCAGAACCCCAGTCGTGAGCGTCAGGGAACCCGCGTCGTTCAAGTAGGGAACGCCCAGGCGCACTAGGTTGACCTGGCCGAGGACTTTGTCTTGGATGCCCCTCTTGAAGTCTTCTTCGGAAAGATCTGCCATCGGCTTAAATGGGACCGAGCCCGTGCACGCCACAACCGCATCCACTTTGCCGACCTTCTCGAACATATTTTGAATCGACGCTGTATCAATCAGGTCGACTTCGACATCTCCCGAACGCGAGGCGCGGATGACTTCATGCCGTTCCGCCAATGCGTTCGCGGCTGCCGTTCCCAAACGTCCACTCGCACCAACGACCAAAACTTTCATACGGATCTTCCTAACTTTTATGCAAATTGTCTGCGTACCTACAGCGAAAAGGCCTTGGTTGTGTCCCGGGGAATGGTCCGCTGCTGCAGCCGCAATAGCTCAGGCAACCGCCGACCCGGACTTCGGCTCAATTTGAGCAGCGGCCCGGAGTTCCGGAGCCGCTGCCTTCAGGATAGGAGTCTTACTTCGATTGGCTTAGGAGCCTTGCAACCTCGATCGCGTCACCCTCAGGCGCCGTGGACTTGCGGTGCGGCTTGGCGACCAGCATGTAGATGGTGCCTACGGCTACGACTGTCAGGAAGCCGATGAGGGCGATCCACCTGTCGGTGGGAGCAAGGCTTTCGTCGCCGGACGGCATTGCCAGGACAATGATGGCCGCAACTCCGTACACAAGCGCCGCCACGTTCACCAAAGCTCCCCATCTTCCGAGATTCCAAGGCCCTGCCGGCTTCCATCCCTTTGAGCGGGCACGTAAAGCAGCGAAAACCACCATTTGGAATGAGAAGTAGACAGCGATGACTTGGAAGGCTGCGATGCGGAACAGCGAGTCGGGAAAGAAGAGCACAAATACGATAAGAAGGACTGGTACTACGTTTACGGCCAGAAGGGCGTTCACCGGAACGTGGCTGCTCCTCTTAACCTTCGCAAGATGGCGAGCCCCCGGGAACATGTCGTCGCGGGCGAAGGAATACACCAGCCTGCTGACTGCTGTCTGCTGCCCCATAACCCCCGCCATGAACGAGGTCAGTGCAACAATGATGAACACCTTGGAACCGAAGGTTCCCAGTGTGTCCTGAAGGATGGTGGGAATGGGGTTGGTCGTCTCCCCGCTGACAATGCTTTGCAGGTTGGGAGCTGCCAGCACATAGCCGGCAAAGGCGAGGAAGGCAGAGCCGCCGCCCACAATGACCGTAAGTGCCATGGTGCGGGGGATCATACGCGCGGGGTTGGGCGTTTCTTCCGCGATTTCGCCGCAGGACTCGAAGCCGTAAAGCATGTACAGGCCTACGAGAGACGCGCCTAGGAACGCTGCGACCATGCCGTTTTCGGACACGGTACCCATGGTGTCGAACAGGATGGGCAGGTCGTGCTTCCGTTGGAAGATCAGCAGGTAGAGGCCGAGGAGGATGACACCTGCGAGTTCTGCGAAAAGGCCGATCTTGGAGATACGTGCCAGCGTACGCGTGCCGGTCAGGTTGAACAGAAGGCAAATTACCAAGACCACTATTGCAATCAGGGACTTTTGCAAAGGTGACGCCGATACTGAGGGCTCTTCCGGGGTGCCCAGGAAGAGACTTGCCACGAAGTCGGCACTGAACAGCGCTGTCGTTGTAATGCCGATAGTGATGCCTGCTGTGTAGATCCAGGACATGAGCCAGGCGTACGAGCCGCTCCATAGACGACGGGCCCACTGGTACAGGCCTCCGGCCAAGGGGAACTGCGAGACAACCTCTCCAAAGACCAGTGCAACCAACAGTTGGCCCACGCCAACGATCAGGATCCAGAAAATGGATGCAGGGCCGGCCGATGTGAGGCCGAGACCGAAGATGGATACGACACCCACCATTGGGGAAAGATAGATGAATCCGAGAGCAAAGTTGCTCCAGAAGCCCATCTTCCGGTCGAGCTTCGGCTCGTATCCTAGCGCCCTGAGGTGGTCGTCGTCGGACGACACTCTTACGCTTGACTGTTGCGCCGCATCGGCGCTGTTTGTTGGGCTAGACATGGGAGCCTCCGCATGCTGGGCGGTCTGGTCCAGGGGCTTATCCCTGACTGGACCCAAACCTCGATTGGTCCTTGACGAATACGTTCCGTCACTTTCAGCCCGGCTAGGCGTCCCGCCTGCCAGCTCTGAACTAAAGGCTAATCTGTTTTACCGTTAATGGCAATGGATCTTTGTGACGCTTGACACCCTGTCGCGTAACAGTCGGCGTTAGCCGGAATCAAGAAGGGCCGCGCCTGCCTCTTCCCGGTACCGCCCGCCGTCGGGCGAACCCTCGAACTGAAAATCCACTATCCTTAACGGCAAAAGTACATTACCATTATCGGTATATTGACCCTCCAAAAGGGTCTCGGGGTAAAAAATCCACCTGGTCCTAGCCGTCCCCGGGGGCCAGTCTGGACCGAAATCCGCGGTGGCGGCATTGCGTCGCGCACAGCCGTTGCACGCTGGCTTGGATGTCAGGTGACCAGCACTGACTCAGCCACCAATTCTAAGGAGTTGCAGAATGAAAATTGTTGTACTGATCAAGCAGGTAGCGGATACGGCAGAAGAACGTCAACTCGACCTCAACACCGGCCGCCTCGATCGAGAGGCGAGTGAGGCAGTTTTCGACGAGATTAATGAGCGGGCTTTGGAAGTTGCCCTGCAGTACAAGGACTCAAACAAAGGTACCAGCGTGGTCCTCATGTCCATGGGTCCCAAAAATGCCTTGGAGGCACTGCGCCGGGGCCTGTCCATGGGCGCCGATTCTGCGGTCCACGTATTGGATCAGCACTTGGAGGGCGCTGATGCAGCACGCACTGCTTCTGTTCTCGCGGCAGCTCTTAGGACGGTTGACTTCGATCTTGTTTTGGCTGGCAATGAGTCAACCGATGGCCGCTCCGGCGTTGTACCGGCAATGGTCGCCGAACATCTGGGCCTTCCGCTGCTTGGCTGCCTGATTTCAGCCGAGATCACCGAGGGCGACGTCCGAGGTCAACGCCAGGGCGAGGACGGCGTTCTGCAGCTTCGATCCAGCCTTCCCGCCGTCATCACTGTGACAGAACGCTCGGCTGAAGCGCGATTCCCCAGTTTCAAAGGCATTCTCGGCGCAAAGCGTAAGGCGGTCAACGTGCTCAGCCTCGAGGATCTGCCCCTAAACGAGCAGGGCGGTTCCCGCACTGTCGTTCTCTCAACCCAGACCCGTCCCGCACGCAGGGCCGGTAGGAAGATCATTGACGACGGTACGGCAGCAGCGGAACTTGCAGAGTACCTGGTCACCAACCGCTTGGCCTAAAGGAGAAATTAGATGTCAAACGTACTAGTCCTTGCCGAAGTTACCCGTTCTGGTACCGTCAGCGGTTCTGTCGGAGGTCTTTTAGCCGCGGCCGCTAAGCTTGGTTCGCCCATTGCACTCGTCTGTGGCCTGGACCCAACCAGCCAGGACGTAATCGAGTACTTGGGCAGTCTCGGAGCTGAAACGGTATTGTTCGCGAATCATGATGGGGCGGGGGATCTGCAGGGGGCATTATCCGTCGAAGCGTTGACTGCGGCAGTCAGGGAGCTGAACCCAGATGCGGTGCTGATTTCCAATTCCCCTGACGGACGCGAAATAGCGGGACGACTCGCGGTACGGGTGCGGGCAGGTGTTCTTGCTGATGTGGTTGATGTCAGGCTGATAGACGGCCAGATTTTGGCGACACACTCGGTATATGGCGGAAAGTACTCTGTGGATGCAGTCGTTGAAAACGGGATGCCCGTCATCACCCTCCGACAGGGGGCCGTAGAAGCCAAGGCCGCTGGACCGTCGACTGCCACGGCTGGAACACTTGAGGCGACCGTTGATGCGCGGACGGCTGCAGTAGTGGAGTCCTATTCCCCTGCCTCCGCTTCTGAACGTCCTGAGCTTCGAACTGCTGACAAGGTCGTATCAGGCGGGCGCGGTCTCGGGTCCAAGGGAAACTTCGTTCTCGTGGAGCAACTTGCGGATGCCCTTGGTGCGGCTGTGGGTGCCTCGCGGGCAGCAGTGGATGCAGGCTACGTGCCGCACGCCTATCAGGTCGGGCAGACGGGCGTATGGGTCTCGCCCAAGCTCTATGTCGCCTTAGGCATTTCGGGCGCTATCCAACACCGGGCCGGGATGGAGACTGCCAAGACCATCGTTGCCATCAACAAGGACGAAGATGCCCCCATTTTCGATGTTGCAGACTTTGGCATCGTCGGCGATGTCGATGTTGTGGTGCCCAAACTGATAAGTGCGCTGGAATCCCGGTCGGTCTGACGCCTAACCCACTTACGGAAAACAGAAAGGCGCGACCAGCAAATGTCACCAATTAAGACTGCTGCGAAGCTCTTGAACAACCCGCGGTCCAAGCTGTACTGGGGCGTGCCTGCAGTTCTTCTCGCGCTGCTTGCTGTCGTCTTCGTAGCCAAGTGGCTGACAGGCCTCGGTCCTGTAGCTGACTTCATGAGGACCTACCCCGGCCACACGGAACTGCCGCCGACAACACCCACGGGCATGCCTGCATGGTTGTCCTGGCAGCATTTCCTTAACGCGTTCTTCCTACTGCTGATTATCCGGTCCGGGTGGCAGGTCAGGACGATGGCCCGGCCGTCAGGACACTGGACGCGCAACAACAAAGGACTCATCAGGACAAAAAATCCGCCCAAAAAGATCAGCCTGGAACTTTGGTTCCATCTCACGCTGGATGCCCTGTGGGTTCTAAATGGTGTGATCTTTGTGGTCCTTCTCGCCGTGACCGGTCGGTGGGCTCGTATCGTTCCAACAAGCTGGGATGTCTTTCCCAACGCTTTATCCGCGTTGTTGCAGTACGCCTCATTCAACTGGCCGACGGAAGACGGATGGGTTAACTACAACTCCCTGCAAGTTCTGGCCTACTTTGTAACGGTGTTTATAGCGGCACCGCTGGCACTAATCAGTGGTCTGAGGATGTCGCCCGCATGGCCCGCCAACGCCACGAAACTAAACAGGCTCTACCCCATCGAAATCGCTCGGGCTGTCCATCTCCCGGTCATGATTTATTTCGTCATCTTTGTCGTAGTCCATGTTTTTCTTGTCCTCGCTACCGGCGCCCTGAGGAATCTGAACCACATGTATGCAGGAACCGACGATGATGGATGGGCTGGGCTCATCGTGTTTGCGGTATCTCTGCTGATCATGGTGGCAGCGTGGTTCGCTTCCCGACCGCTGCTGCTTCGGCCGATAGCTTCTATAATGGGAAAAATTTCCCGGTAGGCAGCTGCTTGCGCCGAATGTAACACCCTCGGTCCCCTTCCGGTGAAGGGGACCGAGACCATTTAAGCAGTCATCAGTCATTCTGGCCTCCAAGAACAAACCGCACCCCACGGGACGGTGGCTCCTCTTTGGAATTGGAGACAGAGTCCTCGCGACGCCCAATTGCCCTGGCCGTTTGGTAACGGCAATCCGGCTGTCAGCCATGATGGGAAAGCGACCACATCCCGCCGCCGTCACATTGGCCCATTTTTCGTCCGTCCCCGGCACCGCTAAGAACAAGGTTGGACGCTGTTGTTAAGGTATGTCTGTTACCCCCGCCCCGCTTGGGTTCCGTATCCGGCATGACTGAACAGCGATTTTGCGGATGCCGTAAACAAGCAGCACCTGTTCAAAGTACATGCAAAGCTGCAGAGAGACTGTGGTGATCCGCAGGACGCAGCAGTGAAACCTCTGCCGGGAACTCCCCATACCGTTGCTGCCGGGATCAGTCGGCGGCCTAACGGAAGTTGATTGCTGCGAAGCTGCCAGGGAGCTCGGGGTTCGCTCGGGCGCTGGACGATCCTTCTGCCGACGGCCTGGAAGTTGGGTACGCACCCGTTAAACCCTTAGGGCGGGGCCTTCGCAAATTCTGATTTACGAAGGCCCCGCCCTGTCCCGTTGCAAGTGGGCTATGCGACCCTGACCCGGCTCAGGAGTCAGCCATCCAAGTGTCTCCCATTGTGAATCCGTTAGGGAAAGGATCGCTCGGATCCAGTCCCAGGGTATTGATTGACGTGATCCAGGATCGGCCCGAGATGCTGGGGATAACCGCGTCGTACGGGCCCACCTTGACGTTGTCCTCGATCCGGGCATCGAAGGTGGTATCCAGGATGGACTCATTGCGGAACGTCTGCCCCTGCTTGATCTGCCCCTTAGCGCTGAGTACTGCAAGTCTGGCCGACGTTCCGGTTCCGCACGGTGACCGGTCCACCCGTCCCGGGGAGACGATTACGGCGTTTCGGGACCGGATGATCTCGCTGCCGTCCGGGTCAGTTTCCGGCGTCAGGGGGCCGGCGAAGAGTGTCTGTGTGATCCCTGGAATTAGAGGGTTAATGGGGTGCTTTACCTCGAGCTGTTCTGCACCTGCCTTCTTGATCTTCTGGCCGAGCTCACACATGAGGCGTGCGTCTTTGGATTCCAGGTGCACGCCTGCTTCTTCCGCGTCCACAATTACGTAGGTCATTCCGCCGTAGGCGACGTCAACGGTGAGGGTGCCCAGGCCCGGCACCTCAAGGGGCGCTTGCAGGTGATAGACGAAGGCCGGCTGGTTGGTCAGGCGAGTCCGGACGACTTTGCCATCCTTGCATTCACACTCGACCTTGATCAGCCCTGCCGGTGACTCGAGCACGATCTCAGTAATCGGTTCCACCATGGGCAGCATCCCGGTCTCGAGCAGAACAGTGGCCACGCACATGGTGTTCGATCCCGACATTGCAGGATACTCAGTGGATTCGAGAATCACGTATCCGAGCGCTGCTTCTGGGTTGTTGGAGGGCAAAACGATGTTGGCGTTGTGCCACACTGCGCCCCGGGGTTCAAACAGGAGAAGCTTTCGCAACTGGTCCAGGTTGTTTTCGAGGTAGACGCGCTTGTCGAACATTGTTTCGCCGGGAACGTCGCCGACGCCTCCGGTGACGACCTTGCCGCTCTCGCCCTCCGCGTGACAGTCAACAACTGTCAGGGTGCGTGAAAATCGCACAGGTAATTCCTTTCGTAAGAGGCCATTGGGTCCTCAGTGGTCACGAGTGGCCGCGTTAGCGCTGGTCGATCATGATGTGCTTCAGCCGGGTGTATTCCAAAAGGCCGAGTTCAGCGTTCTCTGTTCCGATGCCGGACTGGCCAAAGCCGCTGACAGGCAGGTCCGCGGCAAACACCAGGTGGTTGTTGATCCATACCGTGCCGAAGTTCAGGGCGTTCTGCACACGCGTTGCGCGTCCGATGTTGGAGGTGAAAACTGATGCCGCCAGCCCGTACCGAGTGCTGTTTGCCATCGTGATTGCTTCTGATTCGGCGTCGAATGGCTGAACTGTAAAAACGGGGCCGAAGATCTCTTCCTGGACGATTTCGTCATGCTGGCCTGCCCCGGTAATGATCGTTGGGGGGAAGAAGAACCCCTCACCTTCGGGGCTGGTTCCGCCCAGGACGACCTTGGCGTCAGGGCCCAGGGCGGCTATCTTCGCTTCAACGCGGGAGCGCTGCTCGGCAGAGTTCATCGGCCCGATTGCCGTTGCCGGGTCAAGGACGTCCCCGACCTGGTACTGCGACAAGCGCGCTTTCAGTCCTTCCACCGCCCGCTCCACAATGCTGCTATGAACAATGAGCCGGCTTGCCGACATGCATTCCTGGCCCGTGTTGTAGACACCGCCGGCGGCGATGGCGTCAAGGGCTGCGTCCAGATCAGCGTCGTCGAAGACGATGACGGGGGAGTTGCCACCCAGCTCCAGGATGCTCTTCTTGACCCCATCAGCGGCGGCGATACCGACCTTCCGGCCGGTTTCAATGGAGCCGGTGAAGGACACGGCTGCAATCTTGGGATGCTTGGCCAGCGCGTCCCCGGCGACTGCACCGGAGCCGAACACCACATTGAAAACCCCGGCCGGAAGGACCTGGGCGGCAAGTTCTGCCAGCAGAACCGTTGAGTAGGGCGTGGTCTCTGCAGGCTTGAGCACCACGCTGTTTCCGGTGGCGAGGGCTGCATAGACCTTTGCGACAGCCTGGAGCAGGGGGTAGTTCCACGGAGTGATGGCGGCAATCACTCCAAGAGGTTCCCTCCTCATGACAGAAGAGACGCCTTCCAGGTAGTCGCCACTGGCAGGTGCCGGCAGTGTGCGGCAGGCGCCTGCGAAAAAGCGCATGGCATCCAGGGTGCCGTGCATCTCATCGTCCCGAACTGCAGAAATCGGCTTGCCGGCGTCGACGGCTTCAAGGACTGAGAAGAGCTCGAAGTTTTCCTCAGCAAGGCGGGCCAGGTCCAGGAGGGCCTTGGACCTCTGCGATGGGGTCTTGGCAGCCCATGAGGGCTGGGCCGCGGCGGCGTTCTCCACAGCTGCTGCTACTTCGTCCGCGGTCGAGCTGGGAACTTCACCCAGCGTTCGGCCTGTGGAAGGATCAAGGATTTCAATAGTGGACCCGCTCTGCGAGGGAACCCACTGACCTCCGATGAAGTTGCCGCTGACTTTCTTGGCGTACTCCAGAACGAGGCTTCTTTCCTTGTGGTCAACAAGTTGCTGGTTCATATTTTCAACTTTCATATGCGATGTAGGTGGAATAGCTTTTTACGCTTCGCGGTAGGTGCCTTCGTAAGCCATGGCACCTTCGAAGATGTCATCGGAAAGCTCGTCAGCCGCCAGTTCGACCGGAGCTGGCCGGCGCTCCTGTCCGGGGTAGCCAATCAGTTCTCGCACCCACGGAACCATGTAGTAGGTGCCGGCCACGATCGCACCCACGTTGTCGAAGTCCTCACGGGACTCAGAATGCCAACGGATCAGTTCCGTTCTCAGGTCGGCTGCCCCATGCAGTTGTTGCAGATAACTTTTGATGCTGTCGATGATGTCCGAACGGGCCTCCAGTGCTCTAGCGAGCCAATACGAATCGGGGTCTGCCTGCCTTAGGGAGGGCATTGACTCTGTAGCCGGTACCAGGACGTCCGCAACTGCCCAAAGGGTGTCCAGTTCAGAATCTGTAAGAGGCAGAGGGTTCGGTGTGCTCATTGGGCTGTCTCCTGCAGGCGAGCGTTCTTGATGAGGTAGTCGGCGGTACGAAGCGCCATCGCCGTGATCGTTGCGGTGGGATTGACGGCCCCCGAGGTGGGCATCGTGCTGCCGTCCACAATTGCCAGGTTTGGTACATCGTGCGAGATGCCCCATTCATTGACGACAGACGTCGCTGCGTCGAAACCCATTTTGGCCGTACCGAGAAGGTGGCCCGGCTGGTCCGGCCATAGGTCAGTGGCGAAAGTTGCTACGGCCCCGGCCGCCTCGTGCGCCTCTGTGGCTCTGTCCAGGTTGAACTTAAGCAGCTTTCTAGTGTTTTCCGAGATCCGGTACTGGATTTTGGGAGCCGGGATGCCGCTTGAGTCCGTCAGCGTAGCGTCCAGGGTTACCTGGTTGCTTTCTTCTGGCATGTCTTGGGAGTTAATACCCCACTGCAGGCTTCTGCCCATTGTTTCTTTCATGCGGTCGTGAATAGCCGTACCCCATTGCTCGTGGAAGCTGTGCCTGTCCCACAGCGACAGGGCCCGAAGAGGTCCACCCGTGGGCATAACCTGCCATTTAGCGCCGCCGACGAACCCTCGAGAGGCGTCTGTCTCGTAGAATTCAAGGGAATGAATGGACTGCCCGGCTGGGCCAAGCCAGCTTTCCAGCGACTCGTCATAAATTCCGGTCACCTCTGCGTTGGGGTGAAGCATAAGCCGCTTGCCGACCAGTCCGGAAGAGTTGGCAAGCCCGTCAGATGCTCCAGCGTGGGCTGAGAGCAGCAGCAGTCGGGGAGTGCCGATGCCATTGGCGGCCAGAACCACGAAGCGGGCCCGCTGGCGCTGTTCCTTGCCGTTTTCGTCGTAGTAGAGAGCACCGTCGGCGAGGCCTTTAGCGTCGACGGTGATTTTGTGAACTCGGGCTCCCGTTATAAGCCGAGCTCCACTACGCATCGCGCCGGGCCAGTGGGTGATGTCAAAGGAGGCTTTGGCTCCTTCAGGGCAGCCGGTTTCACAGGTTCCCCAACGGACACATCGTGCCATTTCGCCCAGACGCTGTGACGCTATCGCATTGGGAGCTGGCCACCAGTGCCACCCGAGCTTGTTCATGCCAGCGGCGGCACGGCGTCCGACTTTGCCGATTGGATGAGGAGGCATGGGGACCTCCATTCCTTCCGGATACATTGGATCACCTTCGACGCCCGCGGTGCCGACGGCCTTGTCCAGCCGGTCATAGTAGGGGGCCAGATCGTGATATGTCAGCGGCCAGTCATCTGCCACCCCGTCCAGGCTCTTCATGCGGAAGTCTGAGGGTAAAAGGCGCATCCAGTGTCCGCCGTAAAGGAGCGAGCTTCCACCGACACCTGCCATCATGACCGGGTGTACATCACTTTCGGCAATGTTAGTGGGATAGTCGTCGGTCGTCATGCGGACATTCGGCTCGTGATGCCACTTCTGCTGCGACAAAAGCTCCCACTCCTGCTTGTCGCCGGGGAACTCACTGTTGTTGTGCCAGCGGCCTTGCTCCAGGCAGGTAACAGAGAAGCCTGCGGCGGCCATCTGACCGGCAACCACCGCGCCGGAAGGTCCGCCGCCGATGACCAGCACATCCACCGCCTCCGAGGTATCCATGGTCGATAGAGAATTCACGATGCTTCCTTCTTTTTGCGATCTGTCAGGTTGGTCAGATGCCGAGAAAGTACCGGCATCTTCGTCACCCTCTCTGACGGGGGTTGCAAGTATTGTAATCAAACATTGCCTGAAAAGGATAGATGGATTGGCCATTGTACTTTCACGGCGGTGTGGGGCGTTGATGAGTAAGGGCCGGAGGATGCTGCCAAGAATTAACCGTTTATGCCAATACGTATGGCCAATAAAGCATCTTAGGCATACCATTTCGGGAGAGATAAGGGAGGTGACATCATGGTCGCTGAGTTCAGTCCGGTGCGCAGCCGGCGCGTCAGCGCCGATGTGATGAACCAGATTCTCGATCGGATCAGGTCGGGTGAGCTTCGGGAGGGGGACGTCCTGCCAGGGGAGCGGACGCTGGCGGCGCAGATGGATGTATCGAGGCCCACGGTGAGCAGCGCGCTGGCCCGCCTGGCGAAAGCGGGAATTCTCCGCACCGGACATGGTCGCGGCGGCAACTCCGAGATTGTCTCGATCTGGATCCCGCCATGGCTCGAAGAACGCGCTCCGGACCAGGCCGACGAACCTCAGGCTGAAGCAATCTTCCGGGTCCTGGAAGCCCGCAAAGCTGTCGAGCCCAGGGTCGCTCAATTGGCAGCCCTGCGCGCCACCGATGCCCACTTCCAGTCCATGCAGAACTCCATTGACCTGCTGCGGCAACAGCGCGATGACCTCAACAAGGCCGAACAGGCAGAAATCCTCTTCCACCGCATTATGTGGCGGGCTGCTGACAACCCGTCCCTGGAGCGGATGATGAAAAACCTGGCACGGGAGCTCTCGCCTATCCGGGACATGATGATGCGGACACCCGAGGACTATGCGGCCGCAATCGAACTGCACGAGCGGACGCTAGTGGCGCTCAAGCGAGGCGACCCGAACGAAATAGAAGCGGAGATGGTTCACCACCTGCAGCACTTCGAAGCTATCGTCGCGGACGTACTGCAGCGTACGCCCCACCCCCGCATCCCCGAGTTCATGCAGCCCTCGCTGAACTAACCCACCAGGATGACGAATTTTCCACTACCGTTTTTGGACAGTTTGAATTACCATTGCTGGCATAGACAGTTTGTAGCGTGCGAAGCAGGTACTGCGCATGCTGCACAAACGGTCTGGTCTGCACCCACTCGGGCGGTGAGCCATGCGAGTGCCAAGAACCGGAGGAAAAAATGTCACAAACCCTAAAAGGCGTCTATTCGGCTGTTGCCACGCCCTTTGACACAAACGAAGCCCTGGACGAGCAAGGCCTGAGGTCGCTTGTTTCACGTACCATTGACGGCGGCATACACGGCTTGGTGCCGTGTGGTTCGACCGGAGAGTTCGCGGCCCTCACCCAGGGAGAGCGGAAGCAGGTTCTTGAGATCGTTCTCGACGAAACCGATAACCGCGTACCGGTGATCGCCCAGACTGGTGCGACCAGCACCCGAGAAGCCATTGAACTGTCCAAGCATGCAGAGGCATCCGGGGCGGACGCCATCATGGTGGTGGCTCCCTACTACGAGCCGTTTTCCATCGCCGAGGTGAAGTCCTACTACCGGGATATTGCCGGCTCGGTGAGTATTCCCGTCATGGCCTACAATCTCCCCGCTGCCACGGGTGTAAACCTGACGCCGAAAATCCTGGGGGAATTGGTCAAGGAAGTTCCAAACGTTAAATACGTCAAGGACACCAGCGGTGATTTCACCGCTGCAGCTGAGCTCATCCATGAGTTCGGTAACAATATCTCTGTATTCGTCGGCTGGGACACGCTTTTCCTCGCAGCCTTGTTTGAGGGGGCAGCCGGTTCGGTCATTGGCGCTGCAAACGTTGTGCCGAAGGAACTGGTTGCTGTGTACGACGCGGTTCAGGCTGGCCGGTTGGAAGAGGCGCATTTCCTGTGGTCCAAGCTGTTCCCCATCATGGACAGCTTTGTGAGCGGTGGATACAACGCCGGCATCAAGGGTGCACTCGAACTTATCGGGTACTCGGCTGGTCCGCAGCGTGCACCTGGCCAGGATATGGACGAGGAACGACGCACCATCCTCAGCAAGCACCTGGCAGCTCTTTAGGAATTCTTGCTCCCGGCAGGACAGCTTCCTGCCGGGGCAAGTGCCTCAATTCTCAGATGGGGGATCTCGTTAGTTGACAAGGTTTTCCCCGATCACAGAACACTTAGCCAGAAAGTCCCAGCTATGAACTTTGTGCAAGTTGAAGACTGGACAGCACTCGTTGGCATGGACATCGACGTTCGCCGCCAAGGTGGCACGGTGTGCTCGGGGATCGTCGATGCTGTCACACCCGACGGCACTATCTTATGGATTTGCCCACCCGCAGGGACCCGGCGGCTGTTTGAAAAGGCCGACTGGTTCCAGGCGTGGGCTGCGGCAGACGACCTCGCCGTGCAATATCACATCGCCACAACCCACACCTCCAAAAGTGCGTAACGTCACCAACGCCAGATCCCTACACGCCCCTCAGAGGGCCGACCATCTATCCACTTCCCCCACATGCAGCAAAAACGCATCGGCGCCCCGCACCATATGAAAGCAGGAATTGTGAGCCAATTCATCAACGGCACCCGACGCCCTGGAACGTCAGGACAGACGAAGGACGTTATCGATCCATCCAACGGCACCACAGTTGACACTATTACCCTGGCTGGCAGTGACGACGTAAAGCTCGCAGTTCAGGCCGCCCGGGACGCGTTTCCGGCCTGGTCCCGGGCAACACCGGGTGAACGGTCCGCCGTCTTGATCCAGTTCGCCGCGCTCATGTCAGAGCGTGCCGAAGAATTTGCCCAGCTGGAAAGTCGTCAGGCAGGAAAGCCGATTCGTCTGACCCGGGAGTTCGACGTACCCGGTACCATCGACAACATCGCCTTCTTCGCCGGCGCCGCCCGCAATCTCGAGGGCAAGGCTACCGGTGAGTACTCGACGGATCACACGTCCTCCATTCGGCGGGAGGCCATTGGCGTGATCGGCTCGATCTCACCATGGAACTATCCGTTGCAGATGGCCGCCTGGAAGATCCTGCCTGCCATTGCCGCGGGCAATACCGTTGTGCTGAAGCCCGCGGAGATCACACCGCTGACAAGCCTTTTGTTTGCCGAGGTAGCCACGGAAGCGGGCATCCCGGCCGGCGTCATCAACGTCATTAACGGGCGCGGTTCAGTCGTTGGAGCTGAATTGCTGCGACACCCGGACGTCGACATGCTCTCGTTCACCGGCTCAACCGGCGTGGGCCGGACCGTTCTGGAAGCGGCGGCCACCACAGCAAAGCGCGTCCACTTGGAGCTTGGTGGGAAGGCGCCGTTCGTCGTGTTTGATGACGCCGACCTCGAAGCGGCAATCAATGGTGCAGTTGCTGGGAGTCTGATCAACAGTGGCCAGGACTGCACCGCAGCTACACGCGCAATCGTGCACCGTTCCCTCTACAAGGAGTTCGTTGATGGTGTTGCGGACCTGTACTCCAAGGTCCGGCTCGGGCCTACCGCGGATCCGGCCACGGACATGGGTCCCCTGATCTCCATGGACCACCGGGACAAGGTTGCCGGCATGGTGGACCGGGCACGTGGCTATGCCCGAGTTCTCGGCGGCGGCATCCCGGAAGGCGACCTGGCCGACGGGTCATACTACCGGCCAACCCTGGTGGCTGACGCGACGGCTGACAGTGAAATTTTCCGGGAAGAAGTGTTCGGTCCGGTCCTGGCTGTGACGCCGTTTGATACCGACGATGAGGGTATCGCGTTGGCCAACGATACTCCCTTTGGCCTTGCGGCCTCGGCCTGGACCAAGGACGTCTACCGAGCCCTTCGCGCCACCCGTGAAATCCGCTCCGGTTGCGTATGGGTCAATGATCACATCCCGATCATCAGCGAAATGCCCCATGGCGGGATGAAGGAATCGGGCTTCGGCAAAGACATGTCGACCTACTCCTTTGACGAATACACCGTTATCAAACATGTGATGTTCGATCTCACTGGTGCGAAAGCCAAGGCATGGCATCGGACTGTCTTTAGCCTCTGAAGCGACTTGGGGACAGACACCAGCGGCACCGGTTGATCGATTGAGATAAACCGGTGCCGTTTCCGTCCCAGTATGGCCGAGAGCTGACCTTACCCATGGAGAATAGCCGGAGGCACAACAATGGTGACGCCACTCCGCTATCAATTCCGTGAAGCGAGAGCTTGGCGCGCTTCACTGGCCCGCGACTGGACTGAGCTCAATTACTGCGTAATTGATATTGAAACCACGGGTCTGGATCCAGACAAGGACAACATCATCGCGTTTGGCGCGGTTCCCATAATCGAAGGTCGCATTTCCGTGCCGCAAGCGACCAGCTTCCTCACAAAACCGGACTGCGCAGTCGGCATTGAATCCGCCAAGATCCATATGCTGCGCGATCAGGATCTCAGCGACATGCCGAGCATCGAGAGCTACGCCTCGGATATTGCCTCGGCCGTTGAAGGAAAAGTCGTCGTTGCTCACTCTGCCTGGATGGAAGAAAGCTTCCTCACACGTGCCTTCGGACGTCGGAATCTGCCCTTCCACCTCCCGATCATCGACACCGCCCGTATGGCTGCGGAAGCGCTTGAGCTGCCACCACTGGGCCGTGCCGATGTTTCACTGGAGTACCTCTCGCAATCCCTTGGACTGCCAACTCATACTCCCCATGAAGCCCTGTCCGACGCCTTGACCACGGCCCAGGTCTTTCTGGTGCTGGCACACAGACTCGCATCGCGGGAACCCCTGATGCTGGGTGACCTCATTACGCTCTCAAAGACCCGTCCACCAATGGCGGCTGCATCCCGGCTGGAGATGAAGTGAAAGAATTTGTCGATTTTCTGGGTAGCCAGTCTCCCTATAACCAGCTCGACAACGAGGACCTGGAACTGCTGGCCCGCACACTGGAGGTATAATTTTTCCCTTGCGGCCACGAGATTATCAAGTATGGGGAAAGTGGTATTGACCATATCTTCATCATCCGGACTGGAAGCGTCGAAGTATCGGACCGTGGCCGGGTGGTCGATGTCCTGACCTCGGGTGACACATTCGGGCATGTTGCTGTGTTGTCGGGTTTGCCGGCGGCAATGAGTGTCGCCGCGGCTGAGGACACGCTCTGCTACAGGCTCCCGGATCCCAGGGGTGTCGTAAAGGATCCTACGAAGCTCCAGTTTGCTCACTACAGCACGCTGGCTGCCCGTCATCGTTTGATCGCTGCCGGCGGTGTTACCAGTCGGATGGACAAGCAGACGTCTTCATACATGAAGGACCTGCTGTGGTGCGGACCCAACGAAACGGTTCGGGAGGTTGCCGAGAAAATGACAGCCGGCGGCTTCCGCAGTGCCGTGATGCGGATAGGGGAAGCTCTTGGGATCATCACGGATGATGATTTTCGGTCCCGCGTTGCCACCGGCAAAGTTGCTTTGGAAGCCCCGGCACACCTCATTGCCAGTACACCCGTCTACACAATGCCGGCCGAATCGACTATGTGGAACACGTACTTGAGGATGGTCAGGCAGGGCATTCATCATATGGTGGTTACGGGAATTAGCGGAGACCCTGTGGGTGTGGTCAACGTGTTGGATATGGCGGCCGCTGACGTGAAACACCCCCTTGTCGTGAGGAGCGCGGTTGCCGCGGCATCGTCCCTGTCGGAATTGAAAGAGGCGTCGGCCCTACTCCGGCCAACGATCGTTGAATTGTGGGACGCGGACGTGTCTTCCATGCAGCTCAGTGCCGTGGTCGCCGCGGTCGTGGACTCGGTGCTGCTTCGCATTCTGGACCTTGACGATCAGACCCAGGTGTTGGGTGTCGAACAGTCGTGGCTTGTTACGGGTTCCATGGCCCGGTCCGAGGCCCTTCCTGACTCCGATGTCGCCACTGCCGTTGTGTGGCGTGCAGCAACAGCCAAGCTGATACCTGACACGGCAAGCCCGTTGACGTCGTCCCGTGTATTTGTCCAGGACCTGAAGTTCACCGGACTGCAGCCCTACCCGAAAGGTGCCAACGCTTCCTCTCCATTGTTCAACAAATCACTAGGCGACTGGGAACGATCCATAGCCACCTGGGTTTCCCGCCCTGATACCCCCAAGCATCTGGTTGCGGCTGCAGTGGCGGCGGATTCCCGGGCGTTGAATAAACCCGGTCTGGGTACGCTCCTGAGCAGTTAAATGGCTGAACGCGCAGCCGTGAACGGCCGGTTTGTGAGGAGCATGATCCGCTCTGCCCTCAGTGATCGCCCACCGGTTGGTTTTGTCCGCAACAGGGTTATCGAACGCCTTGGTGATGGCAAGCGCAGCCTTAACCTCAAAGAATCGGGACTGCGTCCCATCGCTTCCCTCGCCCGTGCACTTGCACTGAGGGCGGGCAATGTTGGGGGATCCACTTTTCACCGCCTCGAAACCGCTGAGGCCACGGGAATGCTCACCAGGAATGAGACCGAAACGTTAAAGTCAGCGTTCACGCTGTACCATTCGCTGGTCACCGATCAGCAGGTTGCGGCCCTTCGGCGGGGGAGCAGCCCGCAACTATCAATTACTCCAGAGCGTTTAGACCCTCTGACGCGGCGCCACCTTCGCGATGGCTTCAGGGAAACGGCCATTATCCAGGAACGGATAGCGAATGAGGTAGCTGCCGAGCAGTGGTAATCGCCCCTAAAAACGAAAAGGGCTTGGCCTATTCTCGGAATGAAGACTCTGGCTATCCGAGCGAGGGGAGCATGAATTCAGGTATTCGCCTGTGGGGAGTGCGCTGAAGGACGTCAGACACGATGCCCTCGAAGTGCTCGAGGTGATGAATCATTTCGCGTTCTATTTCTTTGGGGTCGCCCCGTTTGAGCGCCCTTAAGGTCCGCTCGTGGAGTTCGATGCCGGCTTCGTAGTCGTCGGGCGTCCGCAGCATCATGTCGTGAATGGGTGACAGTTCGCGTGCCAGGTTTTTCATCATCCGCTCCAGCGACGGGTTGTCAGCAGCCCGCCACATAATGCGGTGGAAGAGGATTTCTGCCTGTTCGGCCTTGTTGAGGTCATCGCGCTGTTGCCGCAGCAGGTCAATGGAATTCTGCATGGACCGGAAGTGGGCATCGGTGGCGCGCAGGGCTGCCAATTGAGCGACCCTGGGCTCGACAGCCTTGCGGGCCTCCAGGACCCGGAAGATTGCTTCAGCTCCCGGCTCATCTTTCTGGTCCGGCCCCCGTTCCTCAAGCCAGGACGGGATCCAGATCGAGACAATTTCGGAGTTACCCCCGCGACCTTGCCCTGTTCGCAGGATTCCCGCTTCTACCAGCTTGGTGAGCGCGGTGCTGACCGTTGGCCTCGATACATCCATCTGAGCCGCGAGCGTCCGCTCTCCGGGCAGGACGTCACCCTCACGCAACTCGCCGGACTTAATCCGGTCAAGAATCTGGTTCATCACATCGGCACTCACACGCCGGCTGCGCACCGGGCTGAACTCAGCAATCATTGGAAGCAGCTCCTCATCATCCCCTGAATGGTATACATAGGTTGCCAAAATCGGCAAGGGTGGTTATTTGCCAATTCGACAAGGAGGAAGCCAGATCCTTCGCGGCTAGCTGGAAGAAGCTGAAACTACAGTTATCTTGGCTGCTCCCTGTGCAGCCGCCGACACGCGAAGCACAACGCTGGCATGTTCGTCCCAGCCGTCGTCGGGTCCGGCGATGACAGGGCATTGGAGACCGTAGAGTCTTTTGGCCACCATGGCCCCCACGGCGACAACATAGTCCGGCGCGAACAGAACTACAGCGGCCGGGCCCACACCCCGAGCGCAGGCTTGGGCAAAGATCTGGGCATTGGTACCAGAGCCCCTCGTCGGGGGAGTTAATACGATGTGTCCGGCAAGGCAGAGGCCATATTGGGGATGACGGGGGTCAACGATCATGCCGCTCGCGGGGTCCAAACCGCCCCAGATATTAAGAGGTGCAGTGAGACGGATGGTTGACCCTTCTGCTTGTCCTTCGTTGAGGACTTTAAAGGGAGAAGCTTTAGCAGAAGGCATTTTCGGGGACCTTTCCAGTCACAGCAGCGTCCACGCAGGCGCTGAGGCCGGCAAAAATTACCTCTGCTCCGATGTTCATGGGGCCGTACCAGGCCCACTTTGCTGAGTTGGTCATGACGAGGCCGGTCATAGGACCTAGAACCCTCGAATTGTACGTGCAGGTGTCCACCACGACTTCGACCCCGCTTTTGATGAGTTCAGGGTATATGCCGGCGGCATCCACTTCTTCAAGAGTCCGCCGGCTTGTGCTGATTACTAGGCGGACGTTCGAGGCAATGGACCGGCCGTCCAAGGCGCGGTGGAAGGCGACAAACTCCTGAAGCGAGAAATGGGGAGTTCCCAGGCAGACAAATGCCAGCTCCCCTTGGGTTGCGGTAGTCAGCTCCCGCCAAGCTTCAATTAGGTCGGTGTCGGTCAGTGCGATGACCGGAATGTCGGGGCCGGCTGCAATGGTATCCAGAGTTGGTGCTTCCGGGGTAGAGCCCACCAGGTGAAACAACGCCGTAGAGCCCGAGCTCGCGGCCGCGGCGCCGAGAGCTTTCATCTGATCCGATGTCGCTGGCGGCAGGCCGGTGATGACTGGTACCCGTCCGTCAGCACGCTTCCCAACGATATGCCCTATAAGGGAAAACAGTACGTCGTCAGTGCTTCGGTCCGCCGGTATTCCTGCTGCGTCGAATCGAACTGTTGCACGCCGATTTTCTGTCAGATGAAGTCCGGCGTGCGGAGCCCTGCCGGTAATGGCGCAAGCGACATCGACGAAATCACCATAACGTTCTGTGCGAGCCCCAAGTACGGAGTTGGCATAAATTATGGCGTTGGACTCACCCCAGGCCACGTGCTGTCCAAGGTTTGGCCTGTGTTGCACCTGGTAAGGCGTGCAGGTCCACGTGGGAGAGCAGCCGAGCCGAGTGTATAGGTCCATGAGCTCTTTGGCCGCTTCGCCTGCACCCACCAGGGGTTCGAGCAGGCCATGCAGAAGATCGACAGAGCCGACGTTAAGGGTCGTTGGTACTGCTACTTGTGCACCGCCTTCCACAAGGGTCCGAACGAAGTCAACGCTGGAGTCGCCGACGTAGAAGCATCCGTCAACGTGTGCCGACGCGATGTCCACCAGCGACTCGGCGCCCATTGCCGTGGCTAGGTCACAGACAAGGTTCATTGCTAGTTGGGCTCCCGGCCCGAAATAACCATCCAGGAAAGCCTGGTCCCTATCAGTTAGTTGCATGGCTTCCGTTCTTCAGGCTGGTGTTGAGAGAGGATTTGAGGCGCGGAACGTCGGCGAGGAGCCGTCGCGTGTATGGGTGTTGAGGGTTATCCAGCACCTGGTCCGTCGAACCATGTTCAACGATGGTTCCATCGCGGAGAACCACGATTTCTTGGGCGATTTCCCGGACAACGGCCAAGTTGTGGGTGATGAATAGAAGGGACAATTCCCTGTTCTTTTGTAGCTCTTTCAGTTCTTCCAAAATCGAGGCCTGGACAGAGACATCGAGTGCAGAAGTGACTTCATCACACAGAATGACCTCGGGCTCGACCACTAAGGCACGGGCGATTGAAACGCGTTGCCGCTGGCCGCCGCTTAGCTGGGAGGGATAGCGGTTTAGGAAGCTGGCGGGAAGGGAGACGCTTGCAAGCGCCGCCCGTACTCGCCGGTCCCGTTCGTCGCGCGGTAGGTCGAAGAAGTATTCCAGTGGCTCGTTGACGATATCGGCAACAGTGCGTCGAGGGTTCAGGGAGTTGTAGGGGCTCTGGAAGATGTACTGAAACCGGCGTCTCTGGTCTTTGGTTCTTTTGGAACTCTTGGTTTTCAGGGGTTCCCCGTCCAAGAGCACTTTGCCTTGCCACTCGTGGTGAAGACCGATAAGGGATCTAGCGAATGTCGACTTGCCGGATCCGGATTCGCCGACAACGGCTACGCAGCAACCTTTCGACAGTTCAACCGTGACCTCACTGAGCACCTGGCGGGATCCGTAGGATGCTTTTACGCCGCTGGCGGCCAGTACAACCGGGGGACGCGCTTTATCGTCCTGTGGCAGAGTGGACGCGACTTCCTTGTCGACTGATGGTGCGGCGGCCAGGAGCTTTTTGGTGTACTCGTGCTGGGGATCACCGAATATTCGGGCGGAATCGCTGATTTCCACGATTTCGCCGTTAAACATGACGGCAGTTCTGTCAGCGATTTCCGAAACGACGGGCAGGTCATGGCTGACATAGACCGCTGAGATGCCAGTTGTGACTGTGAGGTTCCGGACCAACTCCAGGAATTTGCGCTGAGTGGTTACGTCGAGGCCGGTGGTGGGTTCATCAAAGACCACGAGCGCCGGCCGGGCCGCCAGTGCTATGGCGATGCCGACGCGCTGTTGCTGGCCGCCGGATAGTTGGTGAGGGTATGCCCGCAGTGTTCTCTCACCGCCTGGTAATCCCACCTGATCCAGCAGAGAACTAATTCTTGTCTCCACAGTTTCGTTTTCTTCAAGGCAGCCCGTGTGTGCGGCGACAGCTTCGGCAAGTTGGACGCCTACTTGCATCGAGGGATTCAGTGCGCTGGCCGGGTCTTGGGGCACATATGCCACAGTGCCACCTCGGGCTTGCCGGAGGGCTCTGCTGCCCAGAGAGAGTATGTCTTCCCCATCGACAAGGACAGAGCCGCTTTGAATTTTCAGGCCGGAGCGGACGTAGTTGAGCAGGGCGAGTCCGGTTGTTGTCTTTCCGGACCCGGATTCCCCTACGAGACCTAGGACCTGACCCTTGAGTATGTCGAAGGAAGCCGATCGAACAACGCTTTTCCCTCCTTTTTTGAGGGTAATCGTGAGGTCCTTGACCTGAACGCGTGGCGATTCGGCAACGTCGTGGCTGATTGCTTTGATCATCGGTCAATAACCGTTCCTAGTGAGCTTGCAATGACTGCTTCTTCGCCGCTTTCGTCTCCCATGCAGGCACGGGCTATGGCATCACCGAAGGTGTTTGCTCCCACGGCAAGTATCGCAAGCAGGAGGGCTGGGATGACGACAGCCAGCGAGTTGAGCTCAAGGCCAAGCCTGTTCTCGTTAATCATCAGTCCCCAATCTGCAGCTGGAGCCTGCCGGCCAAATCCCAGAAAGCTAAGGCCGGCAAGGATAATGATTGAGAAGCTCAGTCGAAGACCGAACTCGACAATCATCGGTCCCAGAAGGTTGGGAAGGACGTCACGCCGTAGCACTCTGGCAACGCTTACTCCCCACAGCCTCGAAATTTTCACGAAATCTCTTTCGGTTACATCCTGGGCGGCCGCGAAAATCACCCGTGCAACCTGGGGCGCGTGGGAGAAGCCTACTGCGAGAACAAGTAGCCACAGCTGCGGGCCGGCGACGCTCAGCAGCAGCAGTGCGAAAATAATCTGAGGAAGTGCGAGCACGATATCGACAAGGCGCATGATGACCGTCTCCGCCCAGCCACCAACGTAGGCGGCAATCAGGCCAGCAGTTGCGCCCAGGATCACTCCGATAGCAGTCGCTGAGGCGGCTAATAGGAGCAGAACCCAACCGCCATTGAGAACTCTGGACAGCACATCCCGTCCGAGGGAGTCACTTCCAAAGAGGAAGGAGGCATCCGGGCTGCCGAAGGTCAAGGTGACTACCTTGTCGGAAGGGAACGGCGCCACGAAAGGACCGATTGCTGCCAAGAGCACAATGAACAGGAGCAGGCCAGCTCCTACTTTGCCTCTGGTACTGCGCATAGTGCGCTTGAAGATGATCAAGGCCCCGGATCGGGAGCGCTCAACGTCAGAGGCGGGCGCGGCGGGAGATGCCGGTAGTTCAACAGCGGACATCATTACACCGACTTCCTGCGACGAGGCGTAAGGGCAAGAACAACCAGGTCAGTGGCAATGTTCAGCAGAACGTAAAAGACTGCCAGGAGCAGTACTACGTACTGAATAACAGGGACATCCCGGGTTGTGACGGCACTTACCAGGGCCAGGCCGACGCCCTGATAGTTGAAAACGGACTCCACGAGGACGACGCCTCCGGCCAAATACAAGATGTTGAGGCCGACTACCTGAACGGTGGGGGCAAGGGCATTCGGCATGGCATGCCGCAGCAGGATCCGCCCTCTGGAAAGCCCCTTGAGTGTCGCCAGCTCTGCATATTCGCTCGAAAGCGCCTCGATGGTAGCGGCCCGCATCATCCGGAAAACATATGGCGTTACAACAATGACCAAAGTGAGGGCGGGCAACACCAACTGATCGAGGTGACCAAGCACGGTGTCCCCGGGCGGCATGACGGACACGGCTGGAAACCAATGGAACACAGCTACCGAGAACACGAGGATCACGAAGATCGCCACAACGAACTCGGGGAGGGCGCTAGCGACCAGGGCGGCCACACTTGAGACATGGTCAAACCAGCCATCGCGGCGGGCTGCCGCCAACAGACCAAAGACAATGCCAAGGACAGTTGAAACCACTGTGGCGATAAGCAGAAGGACTCCCGTGTTGATCAGCCTCGGAGCGAGCAAGGCGACGACGGACTCGCCGTTAGCTAGGGAATTCCCGAAATTCAGGGTCAGAGCATTGCCAATCCATGACAAAAACTGCTCCAACGGTGGCTGATCCAGCTTTAGTTGTTCCGTCAGCGCGGCCAGCCGCTCAGGCGTGGCGCTCTGCCCAAGAATCGCTGTTGCGGCAGTGCCAGGCAGAACGAGTGTCGCCCAGAAAACAATGACGCTAACTGCAGTGATCGACAAGATGCCTGTACCCAGACGTGAAAGAGCCAGCCGAAGAAGCGGGGGCAACCGAAAACGAGACCGACTGTGAACGTAGGGCGTCGTTGCACTCATGTCCGGTCCTGTTCAGGATATTCAGGCGTTGGGCGGAATTTCTTCATCAGTGCCTCCGTGTGCTCAGTTGTGCGTCGTGCTCTAGCTCACTTAAGGCTAGATCTAGTGGCCATTTATGGCAATAGCTTTTTACTGTTTAGCGGTATATTTCCTGACCGATTTCGTGAACCGCTGTGCCGTTGGTGTTGGAGTCGATCCGGCAGTCGGCCTGCAGTTACCCTTTGAAGCGGCTTGGGCCAACCCAGCGGCGGCAAGACTTGTCCTCCAGCGCTGGCGGCGAAAGATTGGGCGTATCCGCAATGTCGATGTGCGCTCGAGGCCTTTCTACCTTTTCCTAACTCCGTGAATGAGCTGATACCTGGGAGTCAGATTAGGCAAAACTTGTCGAGCCCATCGCCCGATACACCGGTTAAGGTTTCCGGTTTCTCGCGCTCCTGCGGGGATCTGGTTTTTCATTCCAAGGGCGGGAGCTCAGTGATTGAGAAGCCTGACCCTAGGGGATCATCGCCGTATATGTGGACCTGTCCGGTGCCAGTAAGGTAGCCGCGGCCGGATATTTTGACAGTTGTTTGCAGGTTCCCGCCTATATGGTCCACACGGTGAACAGTCCCGGTGAATCTCTCGCCAAGAGGTCCTTCGTGAATTAAGACATCCCCGGAAGACATGTGGCCGCTCGCAACCAAGGAGGCGATCCTCGCTGTTGTGCCCGTTCCACAAGGTGAGCGATCGATGATGCCTGGCGTGACGATCACGACGATGGGACAAGCCACTTCGGACATTCGGTGCTGGTTATAGAAGAGGACGTGATCCACTCTCCGCAAAGCTGGGTCTTCGGACTTTGCGAGGGCGCGCAAGAGGGTCACACCCGCGACCTTCAAAGCGGGGAGGTCGCCCCTGACGTCCAGGCCAAGGTTGGTGGCGTCTACTAGAGCGAAATGATTGCCGCCCCATGCGATATCGGCTGCGACTGCACTGCCGTCAGAAAGGGGAATTTTCTGATCCAGCGCTATGCTGCGGGCCGGGACGTTAGTAAAGGTAACGCTTTTCACGCGCGCGCCGCGGATGCTTGCCGTAGCCTCCACAAGTCCTGCCGGCGTCTCTATTACCAGTTCTGTTAGGGGTTCGGACATATGCACCACGCCTGCCTCCAAGAGCGCAGTGACGGCGGCGATAGTGTCGCTACCGCACATGTCCAGATAGCCGTGTGCCTCCATGTAGAAAAGCCCTATGTCCGCCCGTTTGTCACCCGGTTCAACCAGGACAGCTGCGCTTGTGAGTGCGCCACCCCGCGGCTCCAGAACCAAGGCAGTACGTATGTAATCGAAGCGCTCACGGAATTCAGCCTGAGCGTTGGCAACGTTATTTCCTGCAAGCTTCGGAATACCACCGATGAGCACGCGTGTAGGGTTGCCGCCGGAATGAGAGTCGAGAACGTCCAGGGTAATCCGGTCCCTTCCGTCCAGGATGCCGTGCGATTCTGCATTCGAATAATGCATGCTACTCCTGCGTCCTACATTGAAGTCTTTTCCGGAAATGGCTTCTAGGTCCGGAGCGGTGCCTTCCCCTGCTTTACGTGTTGCCCTCATCGCCGGACCCTTGCTTCGACCACACATTGCCGGTTCCAAGTGCACTGCATTTTGTATCGGCGCGTTCTCAGTCGGAGAGGCTTGCCTGGTCCAGGGACTTCGGCCGGAGAAGCCGGGCGAGGCTTCTCCGGCGTTGCCAGAACAATCTTTTTCAGGGCTGGAGCCAGATGTCTTGGTACGTGTTGTTGCTGAGGGGAAAACCGGATATATCTTCCACCACGCCGCCGACTTTGGGAGTGACTGCATCGATGACGGGGTAGAATGCAGGGATGATGTTTCCGCCACGGTCGTAGTCGATCTTCTGCATGGCTTGCACATAGCCTGAACGCTCGTTGGTATCGAGGGTAGAGATGGCCTTTTGGAACAGCTGGTCGTACTCATCATCCTTGAATGCTGTGGCGTTGAATGGAGCGGTCGAGAGCGTAGCGCCCACCACGTTTGCCAGGTAGGGAACGTAATACCAGTAGTCTTGGGCGAAGGGCGCCTTCAGATAGCTTTGCGCGAAAAACGTCGTTGCTGTCTGAAACTCCACCGAGATATCGATGCCGGCTTCCTTGGCCTGGGCTGCGAAAAGGGTAGCGACACTGCGCTGTGCGGGAACGACGTCATTTGTGATAAGGGTGAGCTTCAGATTTTCGTGCCCAGCCTCGGCGAGCAGCTGCTTCGCCTTGTTGACGTCCCGGTTTCTTGTCGCCGCACCGGCAGATAGTGGGTCAGCGACACCAAATACATCATTACCTAGGGTTCCGTACCCGCCGTAGACATTCTGGTTGATCTGGTCCCTGTCAATGACCAAACGCAACGCCTCTCTTACTTTGGGGTCATCGAAAGGTGCTGTGTCGCAGCGCATCGTGATCGGCGCCCAACCGCCGGTCTTGGAAATTACCACTTGGTATTTTCCGGTTTGGACCTGACGTACGGACTGGGCGGACAGGTAGTTAATGGCGTCCACTTGTCCGTTCTGAAGGGCGTTCAGCTGGGTGGTTTCGTCCGCCATGTTCAGGACCGTAATCTGGTCCAAGTAGGGCTTGCCGGAATCCCAATATCCGTCAAAGCGCTTCACTGAGCTGCTGACTCCAGGCTTGAAGGACTCAAGAACAAACGGGCCGGTACCCACTGGCTTTTCCGCCGTCCAGCTTTGAGGCGCCATGTAGTAGAAGGGCAGCCCCGCCAATACTTCTTCGAGAATTGTAAAGGGAGAATTAAACGCAAGTTCAACGGTCGTGCTGTCAACAGCGCGGGACGCGCCCATGTTGATTGGACCCAGAGGCACTGCCCCCTGGTAGTTGTTGTCGATGATGCGCTTGAAATTCCACAACACGTCTTCGGCAGTGAACGGATTGCCATCATGCGTTTTGGCGTTCGGGCGGATCTTAATAGTCCACCGCGTGCCCTGGGCATCAGCCTGCATGGACTCCGCGAGGAAATACTTGATGCTCTTTCCATCATGAGAGAGCTTGACCAGCGGATCGTAAACTTGGGGCAGGCGCACATAGTCCGTGTTACTGATACCCAAGTGCGGATCAAGTGAATCAGTAGCGGCACCTCCGGACGCGCCGATGCGCAAATGCCCACCCCGCTGAGCAGGCCCAGAAGGGCCCGAAGACCGGAGGGCAGTGCTCCCCCCGGACGTGCAGGCACTGAGGCTGACTCCCAAGGCCCCGACACTGAGCGCGCTCAACTGCAGGAAGCGCCTGCGTCCCACATCCGTATGTTGTCCTGAATGCATGATCGCTCCAATTCTCCGCCCACCGCCGGGTTAAGTTGCGGGAGCAACCACCGACGGCAGTTCTTATACGTTGAAAGGCTAGATGAAGTTACCAATTTTGGATAGACCTATCGCGATAATGGTTCAGTAGGGGCAACTTTGAGACCACGGATGATGTGCTCCTAGACGAAAAAGGCCAATTACTATGGCCGTTGTCTCTAGTTGATGTTACCTTCTACGGAAAGACGTACGCTCGGCACCGCAATCAGAAGGTGACCGGTCCTCGGCTCATCGGCGGCACCAACAGCAACTGGCTCCTGAGTGTACCAACCGTCATCACAGCTAAGAAACGATGGGTGTTTTATGCTCGAGAACTTCCCTGGTCCTCCACGGACACGACCAGAAGCTGCCGAATGGAATAACTGGGGACAGAATCAGAGGTTCCGTCCTCAAGAAGTCCGCCACCCGGGGACGGAGATCGGGGTCCGGGACGCCGTCCGCTCGGCAATCAGCAAGGGTGAATCAGTCCGCGCGGCCGGTTCCGGTCATTCCTATACCCCTGTTGTTGAGACAGAGCACACTCTTCTGGATCTCAGGAGAATCTCGGGAATCGTCTCCTTGGACCAAGCGAAGCGTCAGGCCTTTGTCCGCTCAGGCACGATACTGGCAGATCTCGGAGAGCCACTTTGGAAGGCCGGATATTCCCTTGCGAATCAAGGCGACACCCACGGACAAACTCTCGCTGGGGCGACCGCAACGGGCACCAAGGGATCCGGAAAGAGGCTCGGCACTCTCTCATCGATGATCCGCGGCCTGCGCCTGGTCAACGGTCACGGCGAAATTGTCGATATCGACGGCACCGATCCCGAACTCTTGCAATCCGCGCAAGTCTCCCTCGGCCTGCTAGGCATAGTCACCGAAATTACCATCGAGGTCGTACCCGCCTACCGGCTACAGGAGTCAAACCGCATCATGGGTATCGATGACCTGCTTGCGGATTGGGATTCTGCGGTAGAGCAGTACCGCCACTTTTCATTCTTTTGGTCCCCAAGGGACGCCTCATCAGAAATGTACTCACTTCCGCCCACTCCCGCGGATCATGCCTGGGTGAAGTTCCTTTCAGAAGAACCTGCTGAAAATGGGGATCTCAAGAGACCGAGCATCGAAGGGGCTTGGGGCAACAGAAACGGCCGCTCGTACCTCATATACCCGGACATAACGGGGGAGCAGTCCGGGGAGTACGTCGAACTGGAATACATGGTTGATGAGCGGCATGCGAAAGAAGCGTTCTTGGCTGTTCGCGACCTGATGCTGACAAAGTACCCCGACCAATCGCCCGTCCAAGTCAGGTGGCAGCAAGCCGACTCAGCCTTTCTATCCGCCCAATACCAGCGAGATTCAGTGTCAATATCAGTTTCTGGGTCGAGGGCTGGAGACTACGACAAGTTTCTCCGCGCAGTGGATGCAGAGCTCCGTCCATTCAGTGCAAGGCCTCACTGGGGAAAGATGCACTATCTCGGCCCTGAAGACGTCGCACTTCTATACCCGGGACTGACGCGCTTCCTCTCCATCAGGGACAAGTTTGACCCGCAAGGCATCTTTCTCAACAGGCACTTCAAGCATCTCTTCCGTCGCTAGACGGCTGCCACTTTAGGCGCCTTATCAAGCGCCCTGCTGGCTAAACAGACGCCCCGCCCGCTCAGGTTCCAATCCAAGTGCCGTGAGATTCGAGTCCGCAATACAGACCCAGGTTTGCCCCTACACATCACTGCCTCACCGCCCACGCGCCCTTTGCTGGCAGAGCCCAACTCTACGACCCCCTGCTAAGGATGGATCACAATGGAAAGTTTCAGATGGTCCTGGCCGAAGAAATTGAACCGAAGCTATCTGATTCATGGCAAGTAGCCGAGCTTCGCAAGTGACCGGAGAAGCCGTTGCCGTCAACGGCGGATTGATGATGGATTAAGAAATGTCGAATATGCAACTACACCCGATGGACCAAAAACGTGGCATTGTCACGGGTGCATCCCGGGGGCTCGGCCGATCAACAGCCTTGGCCCTAGCTGAAGCGGGGGCCCTGATCCTGGCCGCCGCCCGCGATCAGGACGCCCTCCTAGAAACCTGCGAACTGGCCTCCGATCTGCCTGGAAAAATTATCGGAGTCGTCGCAGATGTAACCAGCGAAGCCGAGGTCAAGGCACTGGTGGATCGCTGTGTCAGCGAGTTCGGGGGCTTGGACTATGTAGTCAACAATGCCGGCGTCCAAGTCGAAAGGTCTCTTTTGGACACTACCAACGAGGACTGGGACCTCGTCGATGTGACAAACGTGCGAGCAACCTTCTGGTCCTGCAAATACGCCATTGCATGGATGATCGCCAATGGCGGAGGCAGCATCGTGAACATCGCATCAGTTCTCTCAGTTAGTGCAGACCCAATGCTTCCGGCTTATACCGCGAGCAAGCACGCCGTCTTGGGGCTAACACGAAGCATCGCTGTAACCAGGGAGTATGCCCGCGCAGGGGTCAGAGCGAATGCAGTCCTTCCAGGCGACATGGAAACCCCTATGGTCGCCCAATACTTCGCATCCCACGATGACCCTGACGCTGCTCGGCAGCAAATAGCCTCTGCCTATCCGGCAGAACGCATCTCTGACCCCATGGAAGTAGCCCGAGTAGTCAGGTTCCTGGTTTCCGACGAATCCTCCTTCGTCAATGGCAGCGCCATCACGGTTGACGGCGGGATTCTCGCGAGTCTCTACACGACCGCGTAACCATGTGAAGTGGTGGCGGGTCGCGGCGTGGCGAACGCGGCCTGCCAGATGTGGCCCCGCTTAATGCTGAACGGCTTTGACCCGCGAATACTCATTGGCTCCTCTGCAGACGGGACGGCACCTCAAAAGGAGAAGCCCATAAACGAAAAAGCGTTCCTTTGTTTTGGGGACTCCCTGACATGGGGCTGGACCCCACTGGTGAAGTGGTGCCTGCCTACGACGCGCTTCCCAAGGCCTCTTCGCCGGACTGGCGTAGTAGCAGACCTGCGCGGAGAAGGACATGCCGCTATTGAAGCAGGACTAAGCGGACGCACAACAAACGCTGAAGATCCGCTTGATCGCGACTGAATGGTGCAGCGTACCTCCCAGCCTGCTTGGCCGGCCACCTTCCCTTGGATTTGGTCGTGCTCATGTTGGGAACTAACGACACGAAGGCATACTTCGATCGAACCGTAGAGGACATATCCGTCGGAATGGCAGCGCTTGTGAGTCAAGTGCTCGCATCAACCGGGGAGTGGGAACAAATTATCCCGCTCCCGAAGTCTTGGTTGTCGCCCCTCCCTCAATCAGTCCCCTGACGGATGCCTGGACATCGAACGTATCTGAAGGGGCCAGGGCCAAAACGGCAGGGCTTGCGCCGGCATACAGAGAATTTGCCCAGTTCTATGGTCACCACTTCTTCGATGCCGGCTCAGTGGTCAGCACTGAAGAGGTCGACGGCCTGCACTTAAGCGAAGAAAACAACCGGAAGCTGGGCATCGCGTTGGCCCGGGAAGTACAGAAGATCCTTGCATCATAACTCCCGTCCGGATGGGTGCCGATATCCTCAGCCTTCCTGGCGAGCTAAGAGAAGCGGATGCTGGGGCGTAGGTCGCCCAAGTCCTGGAACTGGATTTAATAACTACTCCATTGCCAGAAACGGCCAAAGAAACTAACCTTTTAGGTGCCGGAGTATCACCGATGCACCGGCCCGTTAGCTTACTTGCAAGCTTGCGGCCCCTGCGTGAAGGGTATGACTAAATGCACTATCTAGGCTTGGCCCTGATGCTCTTAGCCTTTGTTGTTTTGTCAAAGGAGCCCGTAGTCTGGGCTCGCCGGCTCCCACCGGCGAGGGCGGCATCTGGGCGAACTATGCATACGATATCGCCCTCAGCCGCAGCGGTCCTTAGCGCAATTGCCGGAGCTTTTCTTCTGGTGAGTGGCCTGACGGGCGACTGATAGACAAGGGACAGGCAGGTATTCGCCTGAGAATATATATCCATTGAAGGCAGTTTGAACCTTGCCTCGTTCCTCTGAGGAGAAAACGGTCTAGAGGAGAATTATGGAGCTGGTCGATGGCAAGCCTGACAATTGCATTTGTTCGAGTTCCAGACTTCCACGGCTCTTGATCAGAAATACCAAGGGCAGGCATTCACTGCGATCCAGGGTGCCAGCATATTGGTGCGGATGCCCGCCGTGCCTTAGAAGCGGCGGTCAGGTGTGGGGCCACCTACAGGGCGGACGGTCTCATGCAGTGTTTGGTTGTCGTCAGGGGGCCAAACCTCGGCCGGAAGTCTTGCAGGATCTGGAGTGGTAGTTGCAGGAATCTGCGTCGCCGTTCCGAGAGCAGCAGAAGCTATTGCAGCAAGAACCAGAAGAACTAAGACCACTGTTGTAGCGAGTCGGAGGCCGAAGTGTTCCCCCAGGATTCCCAGCGCGGGTGGTCCTACCAGGAATGCGACGTAACCAGCCGCGGAAACCGATGCAACGCGGGCGGCTTCATTTGGCCCGGATTCACCCGCCGCCGATATTGCAACTGGAAATCCTAAAGCCGCGCCCATTCCCCAAAGAACAACGCCGATTACGGCAAGCAATTGGTTGTCCGGGAATATTACAAGGATCAGGCCAACGCCCCCGACTAAGGCACTGCCGCGGATGGTGGAGATGCGTCCAAACCGTGTGAGCACGGGCGCTCCAAGAAATCTGCCCAGTGCCATGGCCGCGGCAAATACGGCGTACATGGCGGCACCGCCGCTGGGGGTAAGACCATGCCCGTCGACCATCAGAAGTGGGAGCCAGTCGTTTGCGGTTCCCTCAGAGAAAGCCATGGCAAGGACTATGAGGCCTAAAAGTAAGAGCTTGGATTCCTTGCAAAGGGCTGTTGCGTGGCTCTTCGTCCGGCTACACCCTTGGATCCGCCCCACGCCGGATGGTATTTTTCGAATCGAAGTCGCCATAACAACTGCAGCAAAGATCCCGATGCTAAGGAGATGAATTGCGACCGGGAAATCAATCGCTGTCAGGACCAAGCCTATTGTGGCTCCAATGAGCATTCCGAGGCTGAAAAATCCGTGCATCGGTGGCAGAGTGGTTACTCCGAGAGTAGCTTCCACGTCCACTCCCTCGACATTCATAGCGACTTCGCTGCATCCCATTCCCAGACCGAACAAAACGAGTCCAGCGCAAACAGTTAAGGCCGACGACGTAGCAGCTCCAAACCCGATTGCCGGTGTGCTGAGCACGATGCCGATCATTCCGCCCAAGACGACGGGCTGGGTTCCAAGCCTGGCGACCAATGCTCCTGAGGAGAGAACGCCAATCATTGAACCCACCGACAGGCCAAAGAGGATGAAACCCATTTCGGCTGTTGAAACCCCGAGGATGTCGCGTATGGCCGGCGTTCGGGTGACCCAGGACGAGATGCTCAAGCCTGGTAGGGAAAAAAATAGAGCGAACAACGCGTAACGACGATGGATGGAAGCAATGCCCACGGGTAGTCCTTTCTAGCGGAGACGGGAGGTGACGGAATTCAGGGGCGTGCCGTAATAGGAGGCACCGTTAGCAGGGACGCAGCGGTACAACGTGCCATACACAATCTATTTCGCCAGTGCACCGGCGGGCAGTGCCTACTGGGTCCAGGTCAGGCCGAAGACCAAACCCGTGACACAGCCGAGGCTCGTCAGCTCGCCGGGACCCCGCCCCTTACTTCGACTGTTGCGCCAGCGAGGCGGAGCCAGGTATCCACTACGGTGTCGGGGTTCAGGGAGACGGAGTCGATGCCTTCGGCCACCAGCCACTCAGCAAAGTCGGCATGGTCGCTCGGGCCTTGGCCGCAGATACCGACGTATTTCCCGCGTTCCTTGCATGCCTTGATGGCCATGCTTAGGAGCTTCTTGACGGCAGGATCGCGCTCGTCGAAGCCTGCTGCGACGGTGGCGGAGTCCCGGTCCAGCCCCAGGGTCAGCTGTGTCATGTCGTTGAAGCCTATGGAGAACCCGTCGAAGTACTCCAGGAAATCGCCGCCCAGCAGCGCGTTGGAGGGGATCTCGCACATCATGATCACTTCCAGGCCGTTCTGCCCCCGGACCAGGCCGTTTTCTGCCAGCAGATCGATGACGCTGCGGGCCTCATCGAGGGTCCGCACGAAGGGGATCATGAGCTTGACGTTGGTCAGACCCATGTTATTGCGGACGAAGGACAGGGCCTCACACTCGAGGTCGAAGCAGTCCCGGAATGAGGAGTCCAAATAGCGTGAGGCACCGCGGAATCCGAGCATCTCGCCCGCTCTTCGGCGGAGAACACCGCCGTCCGCACCGGTGAGCACTGCCCGCATAGTGGGTGGTGGTACCCGGTCCAGCCAGAATTGGCTGAAGTGCTTTCGGCGGACACTTCTGGAGCAAGGTTCATCGGGGAGGGAAGCGTTATGCCCGCTGTGGGTGGCCAGTCAATCCTTTGGCTTCGCGGCCAGGAGCAGTCGACCGTGAAAATGTTTGAGGATCTCGCGCGCTGACCATTCACGCGCGCCTAGGATTCTGTACTGCAGGCCTACCTAGAGTATTAGGGAAGCCGACGGCGGAAACGCGCCTCACACCAGATACGGCGGCTCTGCCCTTGAGAATGACACCGTGGCCTCTGTCTCGCGTCGAACGGAGTCAGTAGCGAAATCCGCTGTTCAGCCGTCCCACAGGACTTGAAGCCTTGAACCAGGTGGGTCAGAAAGGTGTACTTGCTCAAGAGTCCTATCGTGGTCTCCGTGTGGCACACGCTCGATTCTGCGGCCATCATGACGTGGCCAATACGCGCGTGGCCCTGGACTTGTCGGCCGTCGCTGCGATCCTCGAGCATACTTCGGGCCGGACTAAGGCGATGGTCGAGGACAGCTGGGCCGAATACAGCAGGGCCGAGGTGAAGTCTTATAGCCGCCCGATGGTTTCCGATCTGGTCGATGAATCGGAGATGCATGGGTGGGGGCAGTGGCCCCTTGGGAAGGTGGATTATCGGCAGATTTGCAGGATGCTAAGCGGTCAACAGATCTGCATAGGCGGGTAGTTCGGGAAGGAGTTGGGGCCTCTGCGGTTCGCACTCCCACGGAGAGAAATCAAGGCTCTCCACCAAGGTGACGCTTTCCGTTGTAGACAGCGGCTCGGCCTGCAGTAGTCTCAGCCCGTGGTTTACGAGATGGATACAAAGGGCAGATGGGCTGAGCGCTTTGTTAGGGCGGTACCACAGGCTGGTTGCTGAGTACATGCCTAGTAAGCTGAGGCGGGCAACGTTAAGGTCTTCGCACTCGAATTCGCCAGTTGCCACACCAGCCAAAATTGCATCCTGCCAAAGGGCTTCATAGCTTCGCCGCAGATTGAGGATTCGCTGTCCTGTCTCCGCTTCCCGGTCAATCGCCCGTAGCTCATTGTCGATGATGTAACAGGTCCTCGGGCTGCTGACTTGTGCCGCGATCAACGCCCCAGCCAACTGGGTGAACCCCAGTCGAGCTCCGGACGAAGCCCTCACCGAGGCTACACCTGCCTCCAAAATAGTTTGGTTGGAGTCCTCCATGATGGATTCGAGGATCGCACGTTTGGAAGCGTAGTAATGGTAGAGAGTCGCAGAGTTTATGGAAGCGGCCGAGGCGATCTGCCGTATTCCCACAGCGTTATAGCCGTAGCTGAAGAACAGGTCAACGGCAGCAATCCTTATCACCCCTTCACGTTCACGGACGGCAGGTGCTGGATCTGCCCCAATAGACGACGACAGGTTCTGGGGTTCCGACTGCTGAGGGCGCATGGAGTCCATACTAAGGGCCCGGGTTGAGGAGATATTCATGTACGATCGCTCCGCTCCTTCTCCGGAATTTTGTTTCCGGGTAGGCACACACACAGAAGTTCAGATGTCTAGAACCAGCCGGCGTGACTTGGCGCGCGAACAGCAGATCATCAGCGACTCATTCGCGACCTGCTCCTCAGGGGTGAGAACGCTGTCCCGGTGCTCCGCTTCGCCGTCCACGAGATAAACCTCGCAGGTACCACAGGTGCCTTCGCGGCACGATGTCTTGACTGATATGCCGCTAGTTTCAAGTACCTCCAAGATCGATTTATCCTTCGGAATGGTGAAGACCTCACCTGATTTCGCCAGCTCGACCTCGAACTCGGTTGAGGGGCTTTTCGTGTCCTGCAGCACTGGCTGGAAGCGCTCTGCATGGAGTGATGCTGACGGCCATGTTGCTGATGCTTCCGTCATTGCAGCGAGCAGAGGTGCAGGACCACAGCAGTACACTCGAGCGCCGAAGGACGGGGAAGTAAGGAATTGACTGACCGGGAATCGGCCCCGCTCATCACTCGGCCACGCCTGCACCCGATCGCCGTACTTCTCAAGTTCGTCCAGAAACGCCATTTTCTCCCTGGACCGCCCCAAGTAAATGAGCTGCCAGGCAGAACCCCTTGCTTCAAGTTCATACACCATCGGAAGGAGGGGAGTTATACCGATGCCACCTGCCACCAGGAAATGCGACGTCGCATCCACCAGCGAAAAATGGTTGCGTGGTTCACTCACCCCAACCTGCTGACCTATGCGTATGCGTTCGTGGATATAGCGCGAGCCGCCCCGACCAGCTTCGTTACGCAATACTGCGATTCTCCATCTGAATACGTCTTCAGGATTGCCACACAGGGAATACTGTCTCACCACTCCCGGGGCCAGCTCGAAGTCGATGTGAGCCCCAGGTGTCCACCGCGGCAATACACCATCCTTTGCTTCCAGCGTAAGAGTGAGAATACCCTCTGCTGCGAGGCTCGCGTCCGCGACTATTGCTTGGTAGGACAGGGGAGTCTTGGGCGCCGTCGCTACCTCGCTCAACATTGGCCTAGATCTCCTTTACAGACGCCGGATCGCCAATCATGGACAAGTACAACTCCAAAGAGCTGCGGATCCCCGGTTCGCGCGTAGAGCTATTAGGACCTGGTGTATATTTCGACGAATTCACGCCGAGTTGCTGGCCTTCGGTAAGTGCGATGTCCTGCTGGGTGGTGACATCCCATAGAAAAGTCAGCTCCTCCAGTTGATAGTCGACACCCTCTTCCGCCTCAGCATTTACATACCAGTCCACTATCAACTTGGACTCCGTCGGCGAAACCGGGAACACTTTCGTCGTGATCCCGTGGTCTACGTAAAACTCAGAGAAGATCCCGGTGGGCTGGAAAACGAACCCCGTGGCGAAGCCCTCCGGCACTGGGCGACCATCGGCATATTCGCCAAGCAGCTTTTTCGAGACGACGCTGCCATCTCGAGTAAGCGATTGTAGCCCCTTCTTCAACGGCATATAGCTGTGGTCGTAGGGCCTCGCTGCGGTCCATTCCTGATGATGGTTGTGCATTTCTTCCAGATCCAGAACCTGACACAGCTCAGGGTGTGACGGTGCGCAGTGATAACACTCAAGAATGTTCTCCATCAGCAGCTTCCAGTTAGCTGCACACGGATATTCGATCGTCGCCGCAATCTTCATCCGATCCCCCTTCATGGTACAGAAGGAGTCATCCGCGTTCTTGAGTTCGTCGGCCAGTGAAGATAGCGGCTCCTCCGAGAAGTTCACAAAAATAAAGCCTTGCCACACCTCTACCTGAGCACGGTGCAGACCAAAATCGCGGAAGTCGAAGCCCTCCCCGTCACTGTGCGACGGCGCCGCCATAAGTTGGCCGTCTAATTCGAAAGACCAAGCGTGATACGGGCACACGACACGGCGCGTCTGCCCACTGCTTCCCGCCTCGCAGATACGGAATCCGCGGTGGCGGCACGTGTTATGTAGTGCGTTGACGCTGTCGTTAGCACCCCGGGTGATGATCAAGCTCTCGTTAGCCATCTCGAAGGTGAAGTAACTGCCTTTCCGAGGGATCTGCGAAACGTGACCAGCCAGGAGCCATTGATTCCGCCAAACTTTGGAAAGATCCACTTCATACAAGTCGGGGGACAGGTAATAGTTTTGCGGAAGACTCGTAAAGTACGTATCCCGCTCAATAACTGAAGACATCGATAATCCCTTCGAGGACCCCTCAATCGATCGATTGATTGGTCAGGCCAGTTTAGGGTTGGCTGTGATCCTCGTCAACCAAATGTGGGCCAAGTTTTACGGTGGATGGTCCAGCAGACCGCACCAGGCTGGGCCAATACCCAATCAATCCGACGGAGGATGCAATCGTCGGTATGACAGGGGGCATGGCCCCAGCGGCGCGATCGACGCCGTGGTGACGCTGCCCGGGGAGGACTTTTCCCGGTTGGCGCTCACACCCTAGGCCGCGGAACTCTTGCGGAAGCTCTGGCTCCGGCACGGGCCGCTGATGTTTCACCAGCCCGGCGGGTGCTGCGACGGTTCATCGCCCATGTGTTTTCCTGCGGGCGACTTCCTCACCGGTGACTCCGATGTCCTGCTGGGCCTGTTCGAATGTTTCGGATGGCCTTGACCCCTGGCCTCATGAGTTCCGGATGTCCCGGGAGCAGTTCAACTACTGGAGCCACACGCATCTGACAGTTGATGTGTGCCGGGGCGGGGCAGTGGTTTTTCGGTGGAGGCACCGGAAGGCAAACGGTTCCTGATCCACTCTCATGGACTGGCCCGCCTAGCAGTTCGATAGAGAACGCTTGGGATCCTCTACGTTGCGGAGTCATCATCGATGAACATAGTGCGCACGGGCCGCAGGAGTGCTGGTTCCCGCCCCTCCCGGATCCGGCGAAAACGCCGATAACCGATCTTCGGTAAACCTGTTCTTAGGGCATGTCGAGTTGGGTTTTGTAGGCGGTGGTTTTGTTGATGTTCCAGCCGGCGATGATGCCGGCGCCGAGCATTTGGTCGGTGAGTCTGGCGAAGCGGTAGCCGGGGTCGGTGTCGAGGGCGAGTTGCATGTATTGGTGTGCTTTGGAGCCTCGGCCTTCCCACCAGTTGATGTAGCCGATGGTGGTGAGGATGGGTGCGGCGTGTTGCGGGCTGGTTCTGGTGTACGCGTGGAGGAGGAGTTGTTGGGCCCATTCGACTCGTGACCATTGCGGTGCCGTGGCGGTTTGGGAGAAGAGGATGTGTTGGGGTGGTTCGTCGATGCCTGGGATGTCGGCCATGAGCCGGTCCCTGATGTGGGGGAATTGGAAGTTCGCGATGAGGGTGGCGCAGTCCTCGTCTGTGGGGAAGTCATTGCTCACGAGCATGCTCGTCCAGAGTTGGCTGGCATGTTCCGCAGCTTGATGAGGTGTCTGGGCTCGGATGGTGTTCATGAGATTCTCGACGGCGATGGCGTGGTCTGCTTCGTCGGTCGGTGTGGGAAGGATGATTCGATTGGTGGGTTCGATGGTGCTGCCGCGGTAGATGAATTCGGCGTTGACGCGGCTGTATTCGGTGGTGCTGATGGGCAGGCTGATGTCTTGTCCGGGTTCGCTGTCGTAGGGGGAGTATGTGTCGTCGCTGACGAAGATCCCGTCGCGTATGGTGATGCCGTTTTCGGCGAGGACCCCGGTGAGTGCCGCGATGGTGGCTGCATGCGGTTTGGGCTGGCCGGGTTCGCAATGGGTTGAGGTGTAGAGGGCGAAGACGATGCTTGTCGCGCTGGTGTCGCTGGTGAGGTAGCTGCTGACGGTGCGGGCGTAGGGGAGTTCTGTTCCGGGTTGGCGGGGGAGGTCGATGCGGAGGGTGGCGCCGACTTTGCCCTTGTCCAGGGTGATGCAGACGAGGCTCTCGTTGGGCCAGAACCCTAGGGTGTGCCCGATGAAGCTGAGCAGGTCCGCTGGGTCTTTGATGGTGAGCGCATTCATTGTCCTTTTCCTTTGTGCGTGCGTTGTGTCTTTGGTCTTGTGGGCCGTTCTGATAGGGGACCTGTGCGCTGGTAAGGGGCTGGAGTGCAACTCGGAGGACCGGGGCTGGTCTGGAAAGCTCGGAAGGATCCAAGTGGCGTCGGAGCACCGAGCGAAGTTTCCAGATCGGCGCTGGCCTGTCAGCGGATTGGTTCCGCGGAGGCCCGTCCCGCGATGATCGGGATATCAGAATGACAAACAGCGTTGTTGCTTCTGGCTGTTCATGGGGAGCTTGATGCGCTGCGTCATGACGTGAGCGGCCCTGTTCTTCGGTGTGCCATCGCTCGGCGGGATCGCTGCGCCGGATGCCGGCCGGGGGACTGCTTCCAGTCCCGACATATGCGCCGTTATCGGCCAGAGGGAGTCAGACATACAGCTCTGGACGTGGCGGATGGTTGACTCCCCGGCCAGTCCATGGTTGGCGGGTCGCCATGACGGTCAGTGGGCGCCCCCGAACTAACCCCACCGTCGCCCCAATGAAGTGTTTCAGTTTGGGGAGTGCCGGGTCCTCAGGTCGGCCAACCAGCTCTGGACCGCCTAGCCGGAGGAGGTACGGCAGGTCTGCGTCGTCGCGGCCCCAGTCAGGAACGGTCCACTGTCTGATGCGGAACTCCGTGGGTACCTCCGGGCGAGCGGCCCGAACAGTGTTGAGAAGGGGACTGGCATCAATGAGGAGCTTGCGGAGAAGGGGCGCAATCCCGAGCAGCTCGTATCGGCTCCGCCCGCCAGGATCCTCGCTCCGCCGTCGGATATCGGCGACTGTCTCGACGAATAGCCATTCGGCCAGTATGGTCTCGGAGCCCATCTTCGGAGCCATTGTGCCATCTTCTGCTGTTGAGACGGATCGCGGTCACGTTCTCTGCTGTTGACCGCCGGAACCAAGTGTATGCATGCGCGGGGTGGCCCGGCGCCTTCCTGCATACCCGCCTGACTTGTCGAAAACCCGAACGCTCGAACAGGGGATGTGAGCCCACTCGACGAGAGGCCGAACTCACACGAGTCCGTTCGTTGCAAGACGAGTGCAATCTGCATAGGCACGCCATGGGGAAAGCGCTACGAACGCACTCTGCACTTCACTTCAGGATCAGTGTTAGCAGCCACAATGAGGGCTGCCGCTATTTTGAATCAAGGCAAATTCAGCTGTCGGAACTGAGCTTCGCCTGCTCTAGTCCCCCAAAGGATCTTGATGTTTCGATCCTCATAAGGGAACTCCGCGTTGAGAATTATTTTCACTTCGTCACCTGGGTAGCTCCATGATCTTGCCGTCGCCAGGCGTGGGGTGGTTATCGTGGGCGTTTAGTTGCATTATCAGGCGGGTGAAGACGGCGGAGTCTTGCTTCGGTTTCATGGGCTAAAATTAGAATTTCTGTTCGAATAAGCGTGATTCACAGCTGCATCCATAGGGGATCGCGGAAAAATGTCGGGCCCCATCATTAGAGTTGACTGGAAATAGCCATCACGCATTAGGGGGACCATTGCCCACAGTTGAATCGCTCGTCCAGTCAGACTCTGGGATGCGCCAGTTAGATCTGCTCATCATGCTCACCGAGATGCCCGCAGACAGGGACAACCAGGTGAACATTGAGGAGATGGAGCGCGACCCGCTCTTGAAGGGGCTGACCGAGTCTGAACTTGAGGGCGACCTCGAACTTCTGAAGGAATGGGGCTGGGTTGACTTCTGGCCGTCACTAAGCGGCATCGGCTCGGTCGTCCTCAAGCAGCCGGGTCTTGACGCCGCAAGAAACTTCACAGCTCTCCGGACCGACCCTCGCCGCCGTGTCCTGGAATGTCGGGACGCAGTGCTCAAGTGGCTCTATGACGGACATCTGCTTAATGAGACCCCGCAAGGAATCAGCGACTTCCTCTATTGCCGCGGATGCCAGTACTTGGGTGCTCAGTACAGCCAGGAGGAACTATTCCGTGCGGCCCAATGGCTGATGGACAAAGGGTACATCAAGGGGCACAAGGTTATGGGCGGGGAAGTTCTGAGGCCTTCCATTACCTCAGATGGCACGAGTGTCGTTGAAACCGGTCAATCAGTAAACGCAGTACTCAAACAAGCAGGGATGACAGTGAACGAGGTCAACATCAGCGGCTCTCAGGGAGTCAACGTTTCCGTGGCAAGTAGCCACGTCAACCAGTCCAACACTATGACCCACGGTCAGATCGAACAGGTCGAGCGCATACTCGCGTCAGTGCGCGCCATGCTGACCCCGGCAGTCATTGGGGTGACGGCTGAAGTAGCTGATCAGGCTCAAGCAATCGTTGGTGAGGTTGAGGAAGAGATTCAGGCATCGTCTCCCAACTCCGGCAAGGTGAAGGGTCTGCTATTGAAATTGGCAGAGCTGGCAGGGACCGGGACGATCCAGGCTACCGTTAACGCTCTGAGCGCACTGATGCAGCAGGGGATCGCGGGAATGTAGCGACGGAAACTCGAGTGGGGCAGGTGCCGAAGCGACTAAACTCGGCACCTGCCCCCGGAGTCCTCTCAATGTCAGTCCGTGGGGCTAGCTGCCCATGTAGGAAGCCGATAACAGTAGCCACCGATGGCAGTGGTGTTGTGAAACGTATGACCGTGACTGTTTCCCGGCCGAGTCAGGGAACGCTCAGCAGATGGCCTTTGACCATTAATGTCTTGGCTCCCAGGTCTTGTTCAGAGGACTGGTGCAGTGATGCCGACCGGTCCTGCCTACCCATCGACCTCTTTTGACGTCAAGGCAGCAATTGAGTAGGGCGCCCGCGTCTTGACTCCAGCCTTGATGGTGTGTTGCATTCCGGTTTGATCAAGCCGATGACGCCGCTGATTGCGTCGCTGAGAAGGTCATTGTTCTTTGCCGTCAAAGCGACCGGCTACCGTTGGGAGTCGCGACGAGCGATGGGGTTGGAAACGGGGCTTGAGCACGTCACGTCGTTGCTTGGGTTGAGCCGCTATGAATGTTTCGAAGGAGGAAATCGGATGAACAAGTCTTTGTCAGTGCTCCCAGGCACTTCCGACTACCGAGGATTGCCCGTCGCCTGCTGCGTTCTGCATTTCGTTTCCCAGCCAAGGACGGCGACCCGACGACCGCCGACAGGGGCAAATGGAGGTGTGGACAATGTCCACACTTTCGGCCTCGGACTCGCCCGTGCAACCACCGGACTGGCCCGGATTCCGCATCTTTTCGCCACTTCCTAGTGTTTCCAAGGCCTGGAATCCCGTTCGAGTCCCACCTCGGGCACAGAAAAACCCCCTCTACGGAGGGGGTTTTTGCTTTAACGTGTTGACAATTGTTGACACGGGTCTCTGACGTGTGGTGCCGGCTTGTGCCTGGCCGCCGGTTGGCCTGTTCGGTTGTGGGGAGCGGGTTCAGGGTCGTGGCTGGTGGGTCGTCCGCTTGCTGTGACCTGGGGTTAGGTGTTCCTCTCTTGGCTCGTCGGGTAGTTCGTGGTTGGCCTACACCTCTTCATGGGTAGAGGGGCGGAGCGCAACATGACTTCTAGAGCATCCCGCGGAGAACCGCAGCCTTGGCTCTTTTCTGGATTTAGGAAGCCAGGCTGACCGTTGCTTTGTCAGCCGAGTCTGCGTACATTTTCCGACGTGAGAGTGCGGCCGCCATGGCCCGGCCCGTTGCGCCAAGGACAGTGGGGTGTGCTCATACGTGCACACCCCGCCTCTCCTCTAATCTGCCCAGGCCGCGCAAAACGGACCAAACCCCGTGGCCTGAGGGACCATTTAGCCGAGGTTCGGGATGAGCAGGACTTTGCAGGCGTCTCCTGTGAGGAGTTCTACGGCTTCGTCGATTTGGCTGAGTTTCATGCGGTGGGTGATGAGCCAGTCGAGGTCCAGTTTTCCGGAGTCCAGCAGCAGCAGGCTTTGCTCCCAGGTTTCCCAGAGCCGACGTCCGAAGATGCCACGCAATGCGATGCCCTTCTTGTTGATGTATGCCGCAATATCAACTTCCGCGGGGCGGCTGGGGTGTCCGACGGTGATGACGGTGGCTTCGCGGCGGACGGCTTCGAAGAGGGTTGCCAGTGTGCCTGGTGCTCCGGAGCATTCGAAGGCGACGTCGAATCCGCCACGGCGCCCGGTCAGTTCGCGGCAGCGCTCAACGATCCCGTCGTTGGGGTGCAGCGCGGTTGCGCCGAGCTTTTCGGCTTGGGCGCGGCGGTAGGGATTGGGGTCGACGGCGATGACGTGGGAAGCGCCCATGAGTAGTGCGAGGTTCACCACGACGAGGCCCACTGGTCCTGCTCCGCTGACGAGAACTGCCCTCCCCGCGACGGAGTAGTCGGCCCTCTGGATGGCGTGGACTGCGACGCCGGCTGCTTCAAGAAGAGCGCCGGATTCCAGGGACAGGCCAGTAGGGAGTTTGACGCAGATGTCCTGCGGCACGGCGGCGTACTGGGCGAAGACGCCGTCGATGTGCATGCCCAAGATGCCTGTGCGTTCGCAGGTGTGCGCGTCTCCTGTGCGGCAGGGGAAGCACTGGCCACAGGTCAGGTGGCTTTCGAGGGCAACTTGGTCGCCGACATTGAGGCCGGTGACGCCGGGACCGATTTCGACGACGGTGCCCGCGCCTTCGTGACCGAGGACCACCGGAAGGTTGAGGTTGAAGGCCTGGGCCGAGGGGGTCCATTCGTAGAGTTCGCGGTCGGTGCCGCAGAGGGAGGCCGCGCCGACTTCGATGACCACCGATCCCTCGGTTGCCTTGGGGTCGCCGGCATCGGTGACGTACGAGACGCCTCGTTCAGCTGAGTTTTTGACTACTGCCCGCATGGGGGCCGCCTTTCGTTGGTTCTGGTGATGAGTTTTGTTGGGGGAGTCAGCGGGGGAGCTGGCCGGTGAATCGGCGCAGGATGTCTGTGGGGCCCACCTGCCCGCCTTTGAGCAGGAGCCTGCACCCGCCCACTGCGGAGTCGTCGTCGGCCTGCAGAATGGGGCCGGCTGTGACGAACTGGTCAGATACCCGCAGCTGGCGAACGCCCATGGCGATAAGTGCGTGGCTGGAGGTGTCGCCGCCACAGACGGCGATGTCGTGGGTAAGTCCGGCTTGGGCCATCCGGGCGGCGATCCCTCCGATTAATGCCCCAACGTACCCGGGGTCGGCCGGTTTGGCCGCGCCGTACCGGGGATCTCCAGGACCCCGGGTGGTGTGGACCACCACGTTGCGGCCCAACTCAAGGGCCTCTGAAACGTGCCGATCCAGCGCGGCCAGGGCTCCGGCATCGTGACCCTGTAGTAGCTCAGCCGAAACAGGCGCGTCCTCCCAACCGTGGGAGACGGCGTCTTTGATCTGCTCTGCTGTGGTGCTGGAAGCGGAGGCGCTGATGGCCAGCACGGGTCCTGATGGCTGCTGCGGGCCCGAAGTGCGGGGAGCCTGGTCCGAAACAGACCTGGCGAGGGCTGCCATGATTCCACCGGAGCCCACAACAAGGGAGGGCCTATTGCCATGACCCTCGCGGGTCAGGGCTTCGGCGACTGTATCCATGTGCTGTTCGTCAACTGCATCCACCACGAAGGCCTGTGCGTTGGGGTCCCGGCGCCGGTCTGCCCAGGCGTCCTTGAACGTCCCGTCGTCATAGGTGGGCAGGTGAATGGCACCCGGTTCCCGGGCGGCGCTACCGAGCTGTTCGGCGAGGACTTGGCGCAGGTCGGCTTCGGCCATGGGGGTGGAGGGATGCCTGGACATGACGGGGTGGCGGTCCAGCCGGTAGGTCTTGCCGGCGTAGCTCGCGTAGTGGTTGCTGAAGGCTGTGTAGCGACCGAACCCGGGCTGGGCCGGCACTACAGGGATTGGTCCGTGGAGGGGAAACTGCCGATGCAGCAACTGAATTCCGCGGCCGATGCTGCCGACGGTGGGGGAACTATCGAACGTGGAACAGACCTTGTAGAGCAGCACTTCCAGGTTCAGTTGTGCAATGGCGCCAAGGTCACGGGCAACCAAGGCATCGAAGGCCTCACCGGCCAGGGACCTGGCGGGCCCGGCGATTCCGACGACGTCAGCATCGGTGGGTAGCGATGCATCGCCTATGACGAGGACTGCTTCCAGCCCGTAGCGGTGGGACTGGGCCAGGACATCGGCGGCTCCCGTGAGGTCGTCGGCGACGAAACCGAAGGCGGGCATCTTCAGACACCTTTCCCGAAGGTTTGGACTGCGTGCAGGAGGGCGTCGTCCCCGCTGTGGGAGCGTTTGTGTGCAGCTTCCTGCAAAGGTACGCCGGCTACGGCAGCTTCCCAGGCCTGACGCAGGCTGCGCACCCCGGCCCCGGGGCCGTCCGGGTGGGCAGCAACGCCGCCGCCGGCGAGCATCATGAGGTCTGTGGAGCCTACGGCCTCGAAAGTGGGCCCTGGGGTGGTGACGTTTTGGCCCGAGGACAGGACGGGCAGGGGTGCGACGGTCTGTCCCAAGGGTTGGAGCAGGCTGCGGATGTTCGCGGCGACTTCTTCGTCCAGCTCGTAGAACTTGCTCCCGAGTCCGCTGGCATGGAGATGGTCCGCGCCGGCTAGGCGTGCCATCTGCTGCCACACCCGGTAGTCCATGCCGAGACCCTTGGACCGCATGGAGGCGGCGAGGCCGGCGCGGTGGCCGTGGATGGGAACTTCGGCGAAGCTGCGCAGCAGGGCCAATGCAGGAAGGCCCATGACCGGGATGTTCAGCATCACGCACCGGCCGCCGGCTTCGACCGCCAGGTCATGGCGCCTTTTGAGGCCGGCGAGGTCCCCGGTGATGTTGAAGGCATACATGGTGGAGTGGCCGGTGGCCTGTTCCGCGGCACGAATTTCTTCGGTAGCGACAGCAATCCGGCGTTCCAAGGGCAGGTACGCGGGGTCGGTCATCAACTCGTCGTCTTTGATCAGGTCGATGGATGCCATGGCCAAGTCCCGCACCACGAGCCGGAATTCCTCTTCGGAAAGCCCGACGTTGGGTTTGACGATGGTTCCCACCATGACGCCCTGAACGTCGCTGATGAGTTTGCGCGTCCCTTCGATGCCGAAAGCCGGGCCGGGATGGGCGGCAACAAAGTCCTCGGGGAGGGCGATGTCCTGCAGCCTGCAAGCGTAGAGATCGCCCAGTTCGAAGAGGTTGCCGGCGATTGCGGTCTGCAGGGTGGCCAGATCGGTACCGATATTTTCCATCGGGAACTCGACTGTGACGAGCGCTGCGCGGACCTTCTCCGGGGTGGACCGTGACGGCAGTGAGGGGCGGCAGAAGCCGAGCTCCTGGACCTCTGAGACACGTGCGGCGTGCCGCTCCCGGATTCGGGCTGACTCGCCGGGTACTGGCATGAACGTGCCGCTGGATTGTTCGCCTGCCATGATGGCTGCGGCTTTTGCAGGGTCGATTTCCGACTCCAGGTAGTAGGTGCATCGCACCGAGCGCGGATCGCGCATGGGTTCTCCGTCCGTGAAGGGGATGTACAAGGAAAGTCTTAGACAGCTGCTGGTACAGGATCCGCCGGCTGCAGGCCACCGGCCCGCTTCAAGGCCCAGGATGCGACGATTGGGGCCAGCAGCGCTGTCACGAGAACGGCCGTGGCGGCCTGGGCTGACGCGGAAGCGACGAAGGGTTCGAACCTTGGATCTGCGACGGCGACTACCGCAGGTACGGCGACGGCGTTGCCGGCCGTGGTGCCCGCCGCGAACCCGATACCGCTCTTGGACCCGCGCCGGAGGACGAACCGGTATCCGAGATACGTCAGGCCGCCGGTGAAGACCACGACGATCAGGCCGAGGAAGATCCCGGCGAATCCGCCGGTGAGCACGGTTTTCAGGTTGATGCCCGTTCCAACAGCGAAGGACATGAAAGGGATCACGATGTTCGGAACATGGTCCAGGGCCTTCGTCCACTCCCGGTCAACGGCGCCGATGAACAGGCCGATGATGAACGGGATCAGTGCCGCGGCGAAGGCGAGCACGGGAATATCGCCCAGCCCTGATGCGCCCAGGAAGATCAGGGCCAGGAACGGGCCATCGTCAAAGGCGCTGGCCACGTACGCGCCGGTGTCCCTTTCGTCGCCGTACTGGCCGGCGAAGGCCAGCCACAGGGCGCCGTTGCTGTTACCAAAGATCGCCAACATGGCCAGGATCGATACCCCCGCGATGCCATCGATGCCGACTACCAGGCCCAGGATCACGGCAATGGTGGCCGGGATCAAGGTCTTGCAGACCAAGACAACCGTGGTGGTGGACGCGGCGGCCTTGCCGCTGTGGCTTCCGGTGATTTGGGCTCCGGTGGCCAGGATCAGCACCGCGATCAGCGTCAGGGCCCCGTCCTTGAAGAGCGCCGTGGTGAAACCGCCGATTTTCAGGGCTTCGGGCGCGAAAGTGTTCATCAGCACGCCCAGCATGAGCGGGATCAGCATCATGCCGGCGGGCACCTTCTGGAGGAAGGCAAACATCGGCAACCGTGAACGACCTGACCTCAAATGCATCTGCGTCATTATTCGACCTCTCTACGTCATTGTATGTTCCAGCCGACGGATCAAGTCCGTACAATTAGTACGTACATTACATGTGGGATGGATCACGCGTCAAGGGTAAGAAGAAGTCCGGGCGGGCTATGATGTGCTCGAACGCCAAAGGAGTCAGTGTGAGTGTGCAAACCACCGGGGGAGAGCCCCGGGAGCGGTCCAACGGCCTGAACCGTGCGGAAGGGCCGCCTCTTCACGCGCAGATCCGGGACATCCTTCACCGGCAGATCCTGGACAGGCCTCTGTTGCCCGGTTCGCCGCTTCCCACTGAGGAGGAACTCCAGAAACAGTTCGGCGTCTCGCGTAGCGTTGTGCGCCAGGCGTTGTCCGGACTTTCCGACCTCGGCCTGATCCGCCGCCAACGCGGCCGCGGCAGCGTGGTGGCCGCCGCTCCTGTCCTGCGAAGGCATCTGCAACAGGCCGGCGGACTTGACGAACAAGCAGCGGCGCACGGTCAGCGCCTCCGAACCCACGTCATCTCCGTGGAACACGCCACCCCGCCTGAGCCGGCGGTAGAGGCTCTGAATACCACCAACACCTGGAAAATCGAACGCATCCGCTACCTGGAAGAGACCCCAGTGGCGTTCATGCGCACTTGGGTTCCCCGTGACCTCTTTCCGCACTTCACCAAGGAGTTGCTGGAGAACGCATCACTTCTTGGCCTCATGCGGGAACACGGCTATCACCCGGCAGGCGGACCCCGGCAGGTTCAGGCGGTGGCAGCAGATGCCGACCTTGCACAAAAACTCGAATCCAATGCGCGTGAACCCCTGCTCCTGCTTCAAGGGGTAACGAGTGACGCGCTCGGTCATGGCCTCGAATGGTTCAGCGTGTGGCACAGCCCCAACACCGTCTTCGACGTCGACGCGCAGGTAACCTCACAGCCAGGACGAGTGTCGCAGGATCACATCAGCCGCCTGCGGAGCCTGACGCGGCAACTTGAATCCGAACTGGCAGATATTGAACGAGGTGCCCGCTAAGGGCGGTGCCGGTCTACGCCGCACCGCATAGACGTGGCCTTGGCATGAGCCGCGGGCACACCAGCAGGCGAAATTCGATCCGGTTAAGGCACGTCGTGATGCGTTGAGCAGGGGTGCCTTTATTGGTGTTCCAGTCAGCGATGATGCTATCGCCGATGGTCGGAGTTGTTGAGCCCTTTTGGGCCCCGACCATTGAGGTGCGGTCTCTGTTTGGGCGAAGGGGGTGGTTCGTTGATGCCGGGACGTCTGCCATGGTCCGGTTGCGGATCTGGGAAACTGGAAGTTCGCAATCACCGTGGCAGGTTTATTGTCTGCGCTACTTCGATCTGTCCGGACAACCTGTCACCAACCCGACTGCCCAACTGACATGCGCAGCTGGGCCGTATCTGAAGACGTTGGCGATCGTGGGGTTCGATCCATTGCTTTTCGGCATTCAGGCTGGTGCGTATCCCTGGCCAGCCAAGTACTTGAAGGCGCTCCACGCTGGCGCATTCAATTGGCATCCGTGCTGATGCTGCGCGGCGAACGATGGCCGACGCTTCGGTCCTGCCCGAAATACAGCCGGGCCGTCACAAGACAGGCAAGCCAGCTCCTGTCGGGCCAATTTCTGTTCTTGTGGAAGAAGAACCGCGAAGTCAGTGGCGGTCCATTCCGTGCCATCCAAGATATTCTTTGCCATGAACACGGCGCCTCCTTTAGTGCAGCTGTTTGGGGGACGATTGGTTTTGCTTTGGATTTTGAATAGGGTCGTTGCCGAGCTCCTAAATAGCGATATGCCGAAGTCTGTCGCTGGTCCACTGAGTGGCCGGACCCGTGGGTGGCGCGAGACGAGCCCCGCCAGCGCAACGATGCATTACCGGCTTGTCGAACCGGGCATCCGCCATGTCTGGCGCAGCCGGTGGTGACGGTAGCGGTGGCGGGGCAAACCTCATATTCTGGGGTGTCTGTACAACTTGGGCCTCAGGGTTTGGAACTTGGCCGTCCCGGAATATGGCTCAGAATGGACTTTGAGAAGCCGCCATCGACACAAATGTCTTGCCCGGTGACGTAGCCGGCCAGCGGGCTTACAAGGAACTCAATCACATTCGCAATGTCCTTGGGATCTCCAATTCGGGCCAAGGGGATAATATTTTCCCTTGCTTTCTTGATGTCGGGATCCGCGTACATCTTTTCGGTCATCCGGGTGTGAGTCATGCCGGGGGAGACTACGTTGACGCGAATTCCTTCAGGTGCCCATTCCAGAGCGAGTGTTTGGGCAAGCATTGTCAACGCAGCCTTGCTGGGGCTGTAGGCGCCTGATCCAGCGTGGGGGATCTGACCTGACATTGACGAGGTGAAGCAGGCGGCACCCCGACTCTGCCGCAAGTGCGGGTGGCTGGCTTTGGCCAGGAGCCACGCGTCGCGAAGATTAACGGAGAACATGTCGTCCCAGTCCTCTATTGTCACATCGCAGATCGCGCCAGGATTGGCAATCCCGGCATTCGCAATCAGTGCATCCAGCCCCCCAAACTCAGCCACGGCGGCGTCGACCAATTTGCCGGGCACCTCCGGGTCGCCGAGGTCTCCCGCCAAAGCGATCGCGGAGCCGCCCATTGACTCGATTGAACGCACTACCTGCTCTTGGCTGCTGTTTGTGTCGTGTCCTGCCACTGCTATCCGGGGGTGTTCGCCCCGGGCGAGAGCCGCCTCTGCAATTCTCAGGCAGGCGGATGCTCCAATGCCGCTACTGCCGCCACTAACCAATGCTCTCATTGAAAAGACTCCTTATACAGCGGTCACATTCGGGAATATTCCGGATCACTCCGCAACGTCCATTGGCATTGCGGCACGATGAGCAATGTGACCTATTGACTATTTCTCTCGTAGATCTTCGGCGGAAATGCCGTGATCTCAGGCGTTCGGTTAGTTTCCCAGTTCCCAGCCTTGATCCTTGAGGTCTTGCATCGCCGTCTTGAATTCCTGCAGGGGGTTCTCCTCGCGAATAATCTCAAGAACAACGTTGTCCACCCCGCACGTTTCCTTTACGGCCTTGCCGAGTCCGTTCCAATCGATCACTCCTGTGCCGATCGGATCGTGCCCCCAGGTTTCAGTGCCTCTATCAGAAATATGCACCAGGCCAATGGATTTGTGATGGAAGAGAAGGCTCTCTACTGGGTCCTCACCTATGTAGGCTGCGTTTGCGACGTCATACACGATCTTGACAGAGTCATCGTTGATCGTGCTGACGACGCCTGCCAGATCTTCGATGGTAGGCGTGAAGCAATAGGGGGTGTTCTCGAAGAGGAGACGCGTGCCGGCCTGTTTGGCCAGCGGAATCAGGCTTTCCAGACTCTCAAACATCCACCCGTAGGTTTTCTCCAGCGAGGGGGAGATCATGGGGCGGCGTGTCCCGGGGGATATGACTACCTCCGAGACCCCCCAACCTTCGGCAAGCTCAATCACTGACGTGATGTGCTCGATGCTCTTTCGCCGCATATTTGCTGCGGGGCTGGCGAGATTGATGTCGTATCCACCGGCGTTCAGAGACCTGATGGAGGCGCCGTACTCATTGAGCCGGCCATAGATTTCGGAGCGCTCCGCCTTGGAGATTTCGTCGGGCCAACAGTGCGGAGAACTCACTGGAACCTCAAAAATCCGGTATCCGTTTCCGGCCAATTCCGCAATCGCACTTGGAACGTGCCCAATCTGAAGGGGCCACAGCTGCCCTCGGTGGCGGGGCTTTGGAGGGAGCTGGCTACTTCGTGGCACCGACCGTCCTCACCAACGTGTCCGAAGGCGCCGCCTGTACCTTGGAAGAAATTTTCGGCCCCGTAGTCACCGTAGAGACCTTCGCCAACGAGGATGAGGCCATCACCCGGGCCAATGCAGTTCCCTATGGACTGGCTGCTTCGGCGTGGACACTGAATCCCCAACGTGGGCACGATGTCGCTTCCAAGCTGGACGCAGGTACAGTCTGGGTCAACTCCCACCTGGTGCTGGCCAACGAAATGCCGTGGTCCGGCTTCAAGAGCTCCGGCTATGGACGCGACCTCTCCGCCTACGCCCTGGACGACTACTCGCGCACCAAGCACGTCATGCACAACAAGGCCCGATAGAGTCCCGCTACGCAGTAAACCTGAACGTCCTCTGAAAAGACCGGAGACACTCGGCGGAAGCACCACTTGGCCGAGTGTCTCCGGACTCAGGTGTCTTCGTGATGGAAATACCACCCCCGGATGGGCCTGTTTCATGGTCTTTATAGGCTGGTCCTCTGAGGAGCGGCTGTAGTTAGTTCCCGCCCGGTTGGTGCGGGAAGACCAGCAGCGTGCTTGTGGCAGTGGCGAGGAGTTTTCCGTCGGCGGTGCTGAGGCGTCCTTCGGTGAAGATTGCCCGCGGGCCGGCTTTTACAACTGAGCCCTCTGCGCGCAGAGCACCCTTCTGAAGCGTGATGGGTCGCAGGTACTTGACCGCCAGATCGATGGAGGTGTAACCGATCCCTGCTTCCAAGGTGCTGTGTGCGGCACAGCCGAGCACAGTGTCGAGAAGGGTGCAGGCCAGGCCGCCGTGCACCATCCCGAGGGGGTTGTAGTGCGCTTCTCCAGGCAAGCACTGGAACTCGACGTGGCCGTATCTCACGTCGACCAGATCAAAATTCATGAGGGAAGCGATCGGTGGCGGAGCAATGCTGCCGTCTCGGAGGCCGGAGAAGTAGTCCATACCCGATAGCCGTGGCAGCTTTTCGAGCGCGATTGCTGGATCCGTCCACGTGAATGTTTCAGAGCGTTGTGCTGAGGCGTCGGTTGTCACGGGTTTCTCCTTGGGGCTCTCATGACTTCAGGTTTTGCAGCGGTCATACCGGGGTGGTGGCTGCCAATGCGGGGTAAAGGTCCGAGATCGGCCCAGATAGGCCGAGCTTCACCCCTGCGCTGATTTCGTCCACGATGACCTCGTAGTCACCCTGTTCGAGCCCATCGAAGGACTTCCGCGCCGCTTCCTCGGCCGAGGTCTTCGGGGCGCTGACGCCCTTGGCCATGGCTGTGTCCATGAAGCCGACGTGAACACCAGTGACATGCGTGCCTTGGGGCGCCAATTCCTGGCGGAAGGAGTTGGTAGCCGACCACAGCCCTGCCTTTGACGCACTGTAGGCACCGGTCAGGGCGATCCAGCTGAGCACCGAGTGAATGTTGAGGACCGCTGACGTACCACTTGTGGCAAGCACCGGTGCGAATGCCCTGGTCAAGGTAACAGGTCCGAAGAAGTTAGTCTCCATGATTTCGCGCAACTTCTCGTCGGAGAGAGCCAGGAACGAATCCGATTCGACGCTGATGCCGGCGTTGTTGATCAGAACGGTGACGTCCTGGGCCTGAGTAACGGCGGCCCGGATCGAGTCAGGGTTGGTGACATCGAGTGCGAGGGGGACGACTCGGGAGTCGCTCCACTCCTGCGGTCGGCGGGCCGTCGCATAAACCTTCGCGGCACCCCGGGCGAGGGCCTGTTGCACGAGCTCGTGGCCCAGGCCTCCATTTGCACCGGTAACAAGGACGACGGCGCCAAATAGCAGCGGCATGGATTCTCCTGAACTCAGATTGGAGGCGACGCGGTTGTCGCGACCTCAGAACATCAGAGTAATGGAGTAAGTTGGATTTTCCAACCCACTTGTATACTTGAAAAACGTAACGAAAGCAGGTGCCAGGTGAACCGTCCAATCGACAAGGAACTTGATGGGCCCAGGGCGTGTTTTATCGCGGCCGGGCTCGACGTTCTGGGGGAGCGGTGGGCGCTGCTGGCGCTTCGCGAGATGTCATTGGGCGTACACCGGTTCGATCAGATCGCGCGAAATACCGGGGCGTCCCGTGACATACTTACGGGCCGACTGCGCACCCTCGAAAGTCGCGGCGTGATTGAGCGCGTCCAGTACTCCGAACATCCCCCGCGCTACGAGTACCACCTCACAACTTCCGGGGCCGAGGTAGCCCCCATCCTCATCTCACTCGCAGCCTGGAGCAGTGCATGGATGCGAGACGAGACGCCCCGTGCTTCCTACCAGCACAGTTGCGGTGCCGACCTGCAGCCGGTGGTCTCCTGTGCGGTGTGCGGTGAAGAATTCGCCCAAGGAAGTCTGATGTTCGGGCCGCTTGTGTCATCGGCCGGTGCGGAGCCGGCGTCCGGCGGGTAGGAACAGACGGGACAGTGGGCGACGGCGGTACCTCCCGCCGTCGTCCTCTTGCCGCGGCTGCGTGCCCGGATTTTCGCCGGCAAGGCGCCCTGAACACGGGCTTCAGGTTCGTTTTGATCCTGAAGAACGGAGAGCCCCCCAACCGGAACCGGTCGGGGGGCTCTCCTGCGTTCGCGCTGGCGGCGGCCCTTAGGGCATGTCAGCGGGGACTTGGTAACGATGGATTGCGGATCTACTGGCCCGAACCCTTTACGCGGGTCCCCGCCGCTGCGGCCAGGTGCTCACCCTCAACGACTTCGGGGTCTGCTGGTGAGACCCCAGTGACGCAGGAACGTCCTCTTCATGTGCTCAACCTCCCTTGGGACCCGCTCGTGGCCTTCAGCCATGAACGGGGACGGGTTCCATTGACGGGCTGCGTGGTTGTCTTCGTGTTGAGCGGAGCTGCCGAATGAAGACCACGCAGAGGGCTATGGAGAGGGCGCCGATCGGCATCATCATGCCCCATCCGGCAGGACTTTCCCGAAGGTAAGAGATGATCGGAGTGACGAGGATCGGTAACGTCGTCAGCCCGAGGAAGACAAGAGACCCCACCGCTGTTGCGTGTCCCCAGACGTGTCCGCGGATCAGGAGCACCCCTGAGGTGAAAACGGCGGGAAGGAAGAATGCCAGATCAAGTACGTGAACTGGACTAGTCGGCACATTCCAGCTCGAGGCACTTCTCGATGGAGCTCCTGTCAGAAGGTCACCGAAGATCTCGTTTAGCCAGAGAAGCGTGAACAGGGCACTGGTAACAATGAGAACCCACCCGGTTAGACCGGTGGCCGTCCGACCGACCAGGTGAGCCGCTTCTGGCACGACGCTAGCCAGGGTGCCGGCCAACGCGAATACCGAGAGGCCAAGAACGGCTGTCCAAACCAGAAACAAAGGACCGAACTGGATCGAGAAGGCGTAGATCGAGTAGTTGTACGCGGTAAAACCCAGACAACCGGCCAATGACAACCACGACCCCATCGATCCTCTTCTGGCCAGGAAGGCAAGGATCACGAGCAGCGGAGAAACCAGCAGCCCGTTCACCACGTCCTGGGCAAGAGCGGCGTTGAAGAGCAGATCCGTCTCACGCCCGTAAATCGCGGCCGGCTGGAGGATGCCAAGGACGCTACCGGTGAACGCAAGCACACCGGCGGAGGCTGAGAGCCACGTCCAGATCCGCGGCAACCTGCCGGAGGAGACCTGAACATGGTCCTGCGGCATGGGATCAGTCGGCAGCATCACGAACCAACGCCAAGCCGGGCAAATGAATCGCCGGCCCATTCCGCTGCACGGTCGAGCTCACCGTCGAGCAATGGCCCTTCGTAGCCATGGACACGGAAGGTGCGCTGCTTCACAGACGTGTCGAATCCAAGGGAATGTAGTTCGTGTTTCGCCGCTTTGGCCGCGGAGCCGGGCACCCTCGGTTTGTCGACCCGGGTATCAAAGACAATAACCGGGATTTCAGCCTTGGGGCGTTCGAGTTGGTTGAGCCATTCGCGGATGCCGCGGTCAGGTTCGTGCGGTGCGGAGTGCGACTTGACCGCTTCGGCGCGGGTGGCTGCTCGCGTCATCGAGAACGCGTGCGTCGGGCCGCCGACGACTAACAGGTCGTACCCGTCGACTGAAAGTGGCGCGGCATCCGAGTCCGTCACATCGACGTCGGCATCGATGGCCAGCTGAGCGCCTATCGTTCGCGCGACTTTCTCGGTGTTGCCCCATAGGGACTCATAAACAACCAGTGCACGCATCGTTACTCCTAGTACATGACCCAAAGGAGTGGGTCTTCTTTTGAATTGTTTTTTGTGTGCCGCATGGCTATGTGCCGTCTGGCTTTAGGTTTTGGGGATCAAATTCTTACGCGCGGACAGCCGTGATCGTTCGTGGGAGCCCAACGCGATTCGCCTGGGTTTCAATCGCCTGCTCGTGACGGCGAGATTCCGCCAGTGGAGGGCTGCTGCGATCAGTATCAGGGGGACGTGGATTGCCGGGAGATTCCTGGACAGCCATGGTGGGAGATAAATGTCAGTGACGGATCCGGTGTTGTCTCCGAGGTTGCGGGCGACGGCTGTCAGAGGGCAATGAAAGCCGTTTGCGGCGAACACCAGTGTTTCCAGAGCAACGACGGACGCTGCAGCCCCGGCCCGGCGGTCCGATTGTCCGCGGATTCCCGCGTACAGGACGTAGACCATGCAGCCCTCGATTATGAACCAGGCAAGGGTGTGAAACGCCTTCACAGCCTTCAGTAAGCCGCTATGCCCGTTCGTCCGTGCCGTTAAGGGGATCATCGGGAAAGCGCGGTGCGGCGCGTACGCCAGGCGTATTGGGTTGAGGTGCAACACTCTTCTCATGTCAATCCTTACGGGCGGGCGTGATGGCATGGGGCCGGCCAGTGACTGACACCGTGTGCGGCTTGGGCGTTGAATGTCCTTTGGTCTGTGTGATGAATGCGTAGATGACCCCAGCAAGCACGATCACATTGGCGACCGTCCCATAAGCTGCGTCAACCCAAGAAGTGATGATCACGCTCTGGGAGATGATGACTCCCGCGGCCCCGACGACCCACCACTGCTGTGCCTTGGCGATGATGCAGATGGCTGCCGTCAGGAGCAGGACCGCTGCCGAAAGCCAAAGGACACCTAGCACTGGGGTTATCTGCTGACTCAGCTGCGGGACAGTACTGATTCCCAACCCCTTTGAGGCGCCGAAGAGGTGAATCAGGGCATGCAATCCCAGGAAGCCTTCGAAGATCCATTTCACGACAACACCTCCACGTTTTCCGGGTTGGTGGTTGTCATAGACGGGTCGTCCCCGCCTTGGTCAAGCCTGAAGGGAGGATATTCGTCGCGCATCAGCGCTACGTAAATGGTCACTCGGAAGATCCACCGGTTGATGCCCATGATGAGGCCGAAGAGACCCTGACGGTATGTACCTGTGAAAAGCAGTATCAAGCCGGCGATGAGGACCAGAGTCCCCAGCAGGGAATACTCAAGGCCGGGCTGTCCGGGATTCGTTGGTGAGTTCTGACCGAACCAGATGACTCCGGCGCCCGTGAAAATGGCAACGATCAACAGATGCGGTACGGCCAGAATCCATCCCTTGATCAGGACAAGACCGCGGGAAAGTCGTTCGGGGTAGGCGACATTCAAGTCGGCAGGGTAATCAGTCGAGGCGAGCGTGAAGGGTGGGTAAACGTCTGTGCCGAGAGCCGAGTGGGCGTAGAACGCTACGCGCCAGTTCCATCGAAGTACACCGACGTTGAAGGCAAAGAGGCTTCGAGGGTATCGCCCGGTGAAGAGAACGGCCAGACCAGCGATGACCGTCGTCACGAATAACGCGAACCATAGGAAGAAGAGGACAACAAAGTGAGGCACGGCGAGTAGCCACTTCACCAGCCACAGACCCCGTGACAGCTCGTTGCCCAGCTTGCCGTAGAACATGGTCTCAGAGGGATGCCCGAGGACGCTGTTGATAGTAGCTGTCTCGCCGTCAGCCAACGGTTTCTTGTCCGATCCGATCTGCGACTGGCTCAGGTTTTTCCCCGCTCGGGCCGCCCCGAGCCAGATCAGACCCACGCCGATCAGAAACGTCATGGCCCCGACGAGAAGGGCGATCAGTGGAAGGATTCCGAGTTGATCGGAATGGTAGCCTGCCTGCAGATTCGTGGCCACACTAGGGGTGGCGTCGGCGTTCATGACAACGACTACCCATTCACCACTATGTACAGGGGTGACAAGGGTTTGGAGCCCGGGCCCGTGAGCGGAGGCCAGCCAGAATGTCTCGGTTGCAGGGTTTGTCGGAGTGTCGTTACCGGACTTCTCCTCGTAGCGTACGTCGGAGGGAAAGGAGGTGATGCTTTGGATCTCAGCCCGAGCAACATCGCCGAGGTACTTGTCCACGTCAGCTCGCGCACCGATACCTATGAAGATGTCCTGCTCGGACCCTGCGGCTTCTGCTTGCAAGCGAACTTCACCAAGATCGAATGGTGTCCGGGCTATGGCTGGCTCGTCGATGACCAGTTCGAGCGTCGGGGAGACGAGCGCGTAGGATTCAGTGGCGAAGGACCGCGCCGAGGACTGCACGTAGGTATCTGCTCCGTTGGGGGAGACTGCGCTTAGCGCTGCTGCACCCAGTACTGTTCCCCCAATACCGAGCACTGCCAGTAGTGTGCCGGTAACTATGGCGACAGCCGCGGATACAGAGGTTGGTCTCAGCCTATTTGTGGGGCGTGTGGCGTTGCGCGTGGATGGATCTGTGCTCATAGCGTGCCGTCCTGGAGGGAGAGATGGTGGGGGCTCGAGGGCGAGCCTGAGTTGTCGGAGCACCTACGACTTGTCTGAATGCGTTTACCGTCGGTGTTTGGCGACAATGGGATGTCCGCCGACGTGAAAAATCGGAATCGTCCGTAGACCGGATTTAGGGCCCGCCTGGAAGTCATTGGGATTCGGGCGGAGTGAACCCGGCCGTGGAGGGACCTGTACTGTGGCTTCACCTGGATTCTCCTGGTAGTCAGGCATCGTCCTGAAGCAGGGTCTTTTCATGCAATCCATTGATCGCATGGTCGCCAGCGACCCAACTTCGATCCGTCAAGCCCAAGACTGCGGCTGGCTGGGGGGTATCTACGTGGACACGCCTTGCATTGCCGTTCACTTCGACATCGTCGAACTCTGAGCGTCCCATGATTCGCCTCCTGCTGTCCTCTCAAGCATGAGCGGCAAGGGGCGCGACAAACAGGGCCTAAAGTCACAGCAGTCGTCCCATCCGAGACGCGCTTCGCGCAGAAATGTACCGGCAACCATCAGTGGGGCATAGCTGTGTGAAGCAGCCCGCAGCACTAAAGGACCCTGGCCGCCGGGCTGAAGTCAGGGTCGGGTGCCTCAAATCGGACACAAAGAATCGCTTTGATCGAGGCCGCCGTCTGCTCTTCCGAACAACCGAGATACGACGTTGCCGTCCAGATAAACGGGAGGCCAGGAAAGTTTCGAGGGACTTTGGGCCCTTACGGTGAACGGCCTACTCATCCATGCTGATGATGGGCATCGCGAGCGAACGAAGATGCGCCCGGATTGTCGACAGCAGAAAGGAGGGTCTCTGGTGACTGGGACCTTTGAACTATTTAGGGATAACCAAGCCAATGTCCGGTTTCGCTTGATGGATGAAGCCGGGCGGGAACTAGCCGTTTCTTGCGCTTTCTTGGACATGGGCGCTGCAGTGCAGGGCATATCTCAGGTCCGTGAGTGCGCCGGCTTGGGCCTCGTAGAAGACCACTGCTCACCGCCGCAGCCATGAAGTCGGAACCCTCACCCGGTCAAACTCCTGAGCCAGAACGAAATGCAGCTCGAGCGCGTCAGGGAGCCAGGATGAATAAAAGCAGACCTCAGGTGCAGAAACCAGCCAAGCACGCTCGCCGAACTTTCTCTGATCAAGCCAGAATCGGTGGAATCAAGGGGACGAAACAGCATGCAGCGTACCCCGCGATCCTGTTCAATCCACTGGCTCAACAGCTTCTCCGGCTCGGAAAACGCCGTGAGGCCGCTGAAGCCAAACTCGAAAAGCGGCTAGGCAAACAACCGAAGCCCAACGTCCGGAGACTGCCGGGCGCGTGAGGGGTAGCAGGGCTCTTTCAGCACAGGACCGAACGTTTACTGATCCCAGGAGAAAAAATAATGAGCAAGGACGGATCACCAGGGAAGATTATTGTGGGGGTGGATGGTTCGGAGCCGTCCATCGAGGCGCTCCGCGAAGCCCAACGTTTGGCAGTCCCCTTGGGGGCAACAGTCGAGGCGATTGCCTACTGGGATTTTCCGCCGGACTATGAGGGCTATCTCGCCGTGGGGATCACGGGATTTGAGGAGGCAGCCGGGCAAGTCCTCATGGAGTCAGTCGAAAAGGCGTTCGGCATTGACGTGCCGGACAACGTCACTTCGCACCTGGAACAGGGCCATCCCCGGCAAGGACTGATCAAAGCAAGCCGCGGGGCTGAGATGGTAGTCGTGGGCAGGCGCGGCCATGGCGGATTCGGCGGTCTCTTGATGGGATCGGTCAGTTCGGCCTGCGTCGCCCACGCACATTGCCCCGTTCTTGTAGTGCACACCCCCGAAAAGGAAGCATGAAATGAGTGTGCCCAGCCAAGAACCTGTACGCATCGACGGTGCCCGTCACGTCAGCGAAGACCTTAGCGAGGTGCAGTGCTGGGAGAGGCTGCATTCGCACGACACAGGGCGGATAGGTTTCGTCCACCACGGCCGGGTGATGATCTTGCCTGTCAACTATCTGGTTCACGATCACGCCCTTTACTTCCGTACCTCGCTGGAAGGGTTGATTGGTGGGCCGGTGGCCCGGATACAGACATCTTTCCAAATCGACGATGCCAGGGCTGATCGAAGCGAAGGGTGGTCGGTGTTGGTCAGCGGGTCCTCATCCCATGTGGTTGACCGGGAGTTACTCACGCGTCTCTGGGGCCATATGACGGCAGAACCATGGGCCGGTGGAGACCGAGGCCTCTTCATCTGTATCCAGCCCACCATCATTACAGGGAAGCACGTATATCTCGCCTAGCTGTAACGCGAAAGTGCGGGCTTGACCGGGGAACCGGCAAGCCCGCACTTTCAGTGACCCCGGTTTGGGGTGCAACGGTTGCTTTCAGTCGGAGTGCTTGACCGGGCTGATCCTCGCGATAATCGTGGGACATGGCAATTTGGTGAGAACCGCATGCGCTGTCGAGCCCAACAAGAGGCGTTTAAAACTGCCCCGTCCGCGGCTGCCTACCACCAGCAATTGTGCCGTAGCTCCGGCCGCGAGCAGTGCTTCGGCGGGCCGTGTGTGAGTGTCGAGAACCTGGTGCACCACCAAATCAGGGTACTTGTCTGCCAATCCGGCGACAGTCTCGGCTAAGACCACGCGCTCCTCTTCCGTGATGACCTCGAAGTAGTTGGTGTGGGGTACACCGCGGGTTACCCATGGTTCCGGTGTGAGGAAGGCATGAAGAACCGTCAGCTCCTGGCCCTGACGGTCAGCCTCCGCCGCGGCAAACGCGACGGCCTGTGTGGACTCTTCAGAACCATCTACGCCGACAACAATTCCTTGGCGGTTTGTCATGTCGTGCTCGCCGACAACTGCTACAGGACAACGCGCAACGGCGGCGACCTGCAAAGCGCGATCGGTCAGGGAACCGCCAGCCCAACCATGGCCGGAACCTATGACCACCATGGCGGCCTCTTTGGACCTCTTGCCCAATGCGTAGCCTGCTCCGCCCGAGACGAGGTCGGTGGTGACATCGACAATGGGTTCCATCTTTGCGGCCCGGTCCTTCGCAGCAGCAAGAAAATTGATGCCGGATTCCCGTATCCACTCGTTGTACCCCACAGAATCGTACGCCCAGCGGTCATCCACAGCATGGACAAGCTGTACCGGCAGCTTCAAGGTGGCTGCTCTATGCATGGCCCAACGCATGGCGGCCTCGCTGCTGGGTGAATCATTGACGCCGACGACGATTGCTTCATTCATGGCTTGGCCCGTTCTTCGTTGATGGGTTCCCCGGACGTCGGCCGGGGCCTAGTTGCCAGTTTGTACCGGGTTCAGACCGCCCGGTTAGGGCCGGAAGTCCTTATTCCGGTGTGGCTATGGAGATGGTCTCTTGGTATTCCGGGACGCGGGCCAGCTGCGCTGCTCCCAGGACGTGACCGGCCGGTACGAACGTGGCCTCCATGCCATGGTCGAGATGAAGGCCTCGTGGCCATGACCATGACCCATGCTGCGGACAGGGTACGGCTGCACGGGGTGAACCAAAGCCGGGCCGTTGAGGGCTGTTCAGTGCAACGAAGCCATTGTCCCCGCGTGGTGACGCGGCGGCCTAAAGTCACACGCGCCGGCAGGGTCCTTGGGCCCTTGTGGGCGGGGCAGGCAGTCGGCGAGAATTTGGCAGGAGCCGCCAACACGGAGCTCTCGATATTGCGGCCATCGGCCGCCGGACAGGAGCATCATGGATCGCCCAGAAACAGCCGGTCAAACCACCGGCGTTTCCCCCGGAGAACCAATCCGCGTTTTCATCCTCGACGACCACGAGTTGGTGCGCAGGGGCCTCCAGGAACTTTTGGAAGGCGAAGGTTTCGTGGTTGTCGGCATGTCCGGTTCGGCGGAAGAAGCGACGCGCCGGATTCCCGCATTGCGTCCCGATGTCGCTGTTCTGGACGCACGGTTGCCCGACGGCACCGGAATCGAGGTCTGCCGGGACGTTCGCTCCGTCGACCCTGGACTGAACTGCCTGATCTTGACAAGCTACGACGACGAACAGGCCCTCCGCGCCGCTGTTCTTGCCGGGGCCGCAGGCTACGTCCTGAAGGAAATCGGGGGCACAGACCTGCTCGGCGCCTTACGCAAAGCCGCCCACGGCGAGTCGTTGTTCGACGAAGCCGTCAAAACGAGAATCATCCAGGGGCTCACGGTGCCAAAGCGGCAGGATCCCAGGACAGCTTCCCTCACGCCGCAAGAGCGCCGAGTCCTTGAATTTGTTGGTCAAGGCATGACCAACCGCCAGATTGGCGAAGAAATGCTTCTGGCAGAAAAAACGGTCAAGAACTACGTCTCATCCCTGCTGGCCAAACTAGGGTTTGAACGCCGAACCCAGGCGGCGGTGTTCATGGCTCAAGCACCTGAAGAGGACGCCGGTTCCCTGCGCTAAAGGATCAGCTCAGCGGGGCAGACCATGTCAACGATGTCCCGTTTCCAGGCGCACTGGTGATCGTACTACTGCCGTTCATCTCCTTTGCGCGCAGAGCTATGTTGGCCAGGCCGTTTCCCGGGACAGGATCGACGAACCCGCATCCGTCGTCCACCACTTCCAGAGTCAGCTGTCCTTCGGCCACTGATACAGAAACGTTGATGGATTGGGCTCCTGAGTGGCGCACAGCATTGCTGAGGCCTTCAGATAAGACGGCCAGCAGGTGTTTGATGATGGCTTCGTCATCCACCGAGTCAACGGCGCCAGCCAGAGTCAGATGCGGCGCGAAGGCCAGGGACTTGGCACCAGCCTGGATCGACTGGAGGATGCGGCCGCTCAACGGCTCCCGCTCGCGGGTACTGGCCTGCAGCGAATAGATGGTGTTACGGAGATCGCGGATACTTGTGTCCAGCTCTTCCGTCACAGAGTCAATCCTGCTCAAGGCAGCCTCGCCGGTTGTGAAACGCCGGAGGCTTTGGATGCTCAGCCCAGCTGCAAACAGCCGTTGTATGACCAGGTCATGGAGATCCCTTGCGATCCTGTCCCTGTCGGAGAACACCACCACTTGTTCCCGGAGCCGGTGAATCCGTTCCAGCGCCAGCGCGAGGGCCACGTGAGAACCGAAGACCGCCCCCATCTCCACATCGGTCTTCGAAAAATTGCCCGTACCGGGATCGCGGGCAAGGACCAAGAGACCGTGATGGGCTCCTTGGGCGCTGAGGTCGATGATCAGCAGCCTGGCCGACACCCCTTCGATGGCGAGGCCGAGGAGATCCTTGGAATCATCAAGGCAAGTGGGCTTTCCGGTGCTTGCGACGCCCTGCACTTCCGTGGCTTCCATCGCCAATGACGCGCCGGCGAACTCAGCGGCACGGGCTCCAGCCGTGCCCGCCACGACGTACGGCTCATGTGGGGACGGAACCAGGATCAAGGCCAGATGGGAACCCGATTCCCGGAGTGCCCTCGCCGCGATCAGGTCCAAGGCCGAGTCCTCGGCCTGCCCCAGTTGGTCTGCGCCGAGCATTGTTCCCGTGACGTCCATGCAGGCTTCAAGCCAAGAGGAGCGGCGGCGGGCATCTTCATACAGCCGGGCGTTCTCGATTGCCACGCCGGCTGCCGCGGCCAACGCCACGGCAAGGTCCTCATCTTCCGGCGTAAAGTCTCCGCCGCCTTCTTTTTCGGTCAGGTAGAGGTTCCCGAACACCACATCCCTTACCCGTACCGGAACTCCGAGGAACGACTTCATGGGCGGGTGGTGCTGCGGGAATCCGTAGGCTCTCGGGTGCTGGCCGAGGTCGTGGAGGCGCAGCGGAGCCGGCTCTGTGATGAGCAGTCCGAGGACACCGTGTCCAGTAGGGAGTGGGCCGATGCGTTGGGCGAGCTCGCCGTCTATACCTACCGTAATGAAATGACTGAGAGCGTTGTCCTCGCCGATGACACCCAAGGCGCCATAGCGCGCCTGAAGCAGCCTGCATGCAGAGGTCACCACGCGGTCCAGCACCGCTTCCAGGCTCAGGTCTTCTGCCACTGCCACAACCGCTTCGAGTAAACCCCGTGTTCTTTCCTGCGCCTGGAGAAGCTCGCCGGCGCGGCCTACGAAGTCCTTCAGGAGGTCCTCAATCCGGATCCGCGGCGTAACGTTGGGCTGGGGCTCAGGTGCTTCTGAGTCGTTCACCAGTTCCTTTCGAAGACTGCTGGAAATCCTGTGAGGTGCCCGAACGGCGTCCTGTTGCCAGACTACTCTGGCGCCCGTCCGTCAGCCATGGACACTGTGCATGTGGGCCTTTGTGCCCTGTTGTCCCGGCGCCACCAGACCTACGGTCTAACCATGACGAACAAAGCCACGGTTCCGGAAGCCGAGATCCTGGACAACAACCAGTGTTGGGAACTGTTGCGCAGCGTCTCGGTGGGCCGCCTCGCAGTTTGGGCGCAGGACCATCCGGACATCTTTCCCATCAATTACAAAGCAGACCACGGCACGCTGGTCTTCCGCACTGGCGAGGGGAGTAAGCTCCACGCCGCCCTCAGTTCCACACCGGTGGCGCTGGAAGCTGACGGGGTAGACCCACAGGCGGGAGTCGCGTGGAGTGTGGTGGTCAAGGGAAAAGCAGAGAGCATTAAGCTGACCCAGGAAGTACTGGACACTGTCGGTCTGCTGCTGTTCCCGTGGCAGGCTGGGCGGAAGGATCATTTTGTCCGGATCGTTCCCACCTCGTTGTCCGGGCGCCGCTTCAAAGTGACACCCCCACTGACGTGGTGGAGTCCGCTCGACGACGCCACCAGGGCGGGTTTGGAATGAACACACGGCCAAGTGCCGCCGTCGAACGTCTGGCACCGGACGAATGCTGGGACCTGCTGGCGCAAACCAACGTAGGTCGCCTGGCCGTCCTGGTAGACGGACATCCCGATATATTTCCAGTGAACTATGTGCTTGATGGCGACAGCATCGTGTTCCGCACCGGGGCGGGCACCAAGTTTTGGAGCACGCTGACAACCCCTTGCGCTCTGGAAAGTGATGGCTACCGGGCTTTCAGCGGAAAGGCGTGGAGCGTGATTGTCCGAGGGCAGACGCACCTGATACTCGACCGGCAGGAAAGGTCCGACGTCGACGCCTTGGGCCTGGATCCCTGGCAACCAGGCGCCAAGGACTGCTACCTGAGGCTGACTCCGGAGGCGGTCACTGGGCGGCGGTTCAAGACCAAAAGGCCAGATCTCTGGGGGACCCCCTTGAACGACGCCCGCCTGAGCGATTTCCACTAGCACCCACGCCCGGTGTTTCAGCCTGGCATGACAAGGACGGAAATACACTATGAAGGCACTCGTCTACGGTGGCCCCGGCGAAAAGTCCTGGACAGACGCTCCGGATCCCGTCATCCTGCACCCCACCGACGCAATTGTGCCTTCGAAATCGGAGTCCAGGCCGGGCACGTGGCCCCGGAAGACGTCGTGGGCATCGTGGGGGCGGGATCCATTGGCCTGGCGGCCATGGAAGCCGTCGGTGTACCGGAGACCAGCCGAAACCCTCATGACTGACCAGCGGACATGACACAACGCCTGCTGCACTCGGCCTTGCGCTTTCCGCTAGTGACAGTAACCTTGGTGGTGCTCGCCACCGTCGCGGTCCTGACAGTCATCGGACTCATGCCGGCAGCCCAAGGGCTGGCGAGCATTTTTGCCCTTAGTGCTGCCCTCTACCGGGCCGGCACCATGATCAAAGGGCTCCTGCACGGACGCTGGGGTATAGACCTCCTGGCCGTGATGGCTATCTGCTCAACTGTTGCGGTGGGGGAATACCTGGCATCCCTGATCGTGGTGCTGATGCTGACTGGCGGCGAAGCGCTGGAACAATTTGCCCAAGGCCGCGCAACCAAGGAGCTCCGTGCACTCCTGGATCGGTCCCCACGGAACGCGCACCGGGAACGTCCCGGCCTGCCCGTGGAAGATATCCTGGTCGATGCCGTGATGCCGGGGGACGTGCTGCTGGTCAGGCCGTCAGAGTTGGTTCCGGTGGACGGTAGCTTGCTGTCCGACGTCGGAATCTTTGACGAGTCAGCGCTGACGGGCGAAAGCCTGCCTGCTGAGCGAACCAGGGGCGAACTGCTGCTCAGCGGTTCGATCAACGGGGCCGATGCCGTGCGTATGAAGGCCACGGCCACCGCAGCGGATTCCCAGTACAGCCAAATAGTTGCCTTGGTTCAGGAAGCTGCGGCAAGCCGCGCGCCGACAGTACGGCTTGCAGACAAGTACGCGGTGCCGTTCACCCTGGTGGCCTTGGTGCTGGCCGGTGCTGCGTGGTTCTTCAGCCAGGATCCAGGACGGTTCGCTGAAGTTCTGGTGGTAGCCACCCCATGCCCATTGCTGATTGCTGCACCTGTCGCGTTCCTTGCGGGGACCAGCAGGGCCGCACATGCCGGCATCATTATCAAAAACGCCGGGACGCTGGAGCAACTCAGCGGAGTCAAGACCGCCGTGTTCGACAAGACCGGGACCCTCACCCAAGGCAATCCTTCCCTGGCCGGAATCCGGGTGGCCCCGGCCTCAAATCTGTCCGAAGACGCACTGCTGCAGTTGGCCGCCTCCGCTGAGCAGTATTCCACCCACGTCCTGGCGGCTTCAGTCATGGCAGCAGCCCGAGCGCGCGGCCTGGCGCTGGTACCGGCAATGAGAGCGAGTGAACATGCAACCAACGGGGTCACGGCCGACTGCGGAAACCACCAAGTAGTCGTCGGAAAACCTGCTTACGTCGGTTCCCTGGTGAGCGGCTTCGACATGACGGCACTGCCCGGAGGCCATCTCGGGATTTACGTCGGGGTGGATGGTCGGTTTGCCGGCGCTCTGATCATGAGCGATCCATTGCGCCCAAATGCGAAGGACACCCTGACGGAACTTCGGAGGCTCGGGGTTGCGGAGACGATGCTCCTGACCGGAGACGCTGCAACGACAGCCCAACACATCGCCGCGGAGGCGGGTATCAGCAACGTCATTGCCGAATGCCTGCCTGCTGACAAAGTTACTGCCGTAGCCGCACTTCCGCGCAGGCCCGTGATGATGGTGGGCGACGGCGTCAACGACGCTCCGGTACTGGCAGCGGCCGACGTCGGCATAGCCATGGGTGCCAAAGGCGCCACTGCGGCCAGCGAGTCGGCGGACGTGGTGATTATGGTCGATGACCTGTCCAAGGCTGCGGTCGCGGTTGACATCGGGCAGCGGACCCTTCGAATCGCGCGGACCAGCATTTGGACTGGGATACTGCTGAGCCTGGGCCTGATGGTGATGGCCTCGCTTGGCATGATTCCGGCCGTCGCCGGAGCGCTGCTGCAGGAGCTGGTGGATCTTGCCACTATTCTCAATGCACTCAGGGCCTTGGGTCCTGGACGGTCTGTTGCATCAGTGCAGATTGCGGAGGGCCGTGGGGTCAATACCGCTCCGGCTCATCACCGAGTTCAAAGTGGCGGCCATGGACCCGGGTTGGAGTGATCTCCACGTAGGTGTACTTGCGCGTCGGAATCCACGGCTTCAGGGGCAGTTTGTCGGCCTCGTCGATCTCCGATTGTGACTCGATCACTCTGGCAGTCCCCTTGAGGACAACGCTCCAGGCTTCGGCGTCGACGATCTCCTCCACTTCGAAGGCGACCTTCTCATTGACGGTCAGCTCAGCGAGCTTTGTTCCCGGGTTCGTCCTCAGCAGCAGCCGCCGCTTGTGGGCGATGAAATTCAGGGGGTAGATGTCTGGCTCGCCCAGGACACTGACAGCCAAACGACCATGTTGGTTACGTTCCAGAACCTTCCATGAGTCGGCTTCGGATAGGACGGTTCCGGGGCGTTCGTCGGTTTCCATGGTCTATGTCTCCTGGGTGGGGTGGTGGCTGCTGGCGATTCGCCGCTTCGCCGTTGGTTTCGGTGCTCCCGAGCCTATGGCTGGCTCCCCGCCTCCAACAGAGTCCAAAGTCCCAAGGGCGAAGCAGCCACCATGACCTTCGACTCTGGTGATGAGGGCCAGCGGGGTGGAACACGCATAGCGCCTCAGCAGGGCCGAAGGTCACGGTCGGGAGGGACCTTCTGCCCTATAAGGGCGTAGCCGGACGGGATAGGCTCGGCCCATGGAGAACACATCGACGGATCAGGACACCAAAGAACTCAGCGTCCACGACTGCTGGAAGTACCTGCAGTCGGTGTCCATCGGCAGGATCGCCCTTATCAACGGCGAGGTACCGGAGATCTTTCCGGTGAACTTTGTTCCGAACTACGGGACCGTTCTTTTCAGGACCGGACCGGGGACCAAGCTCGACGTCCTTCGGGAAGGGACGGTCATTGCGCTGGAAGCCGATGGGTTCAACCGTTACGGAACCGTAGCCTGGAGTGTCATCCTCAAAGGAAGCCCGGAGTTCGTGACCCAGCCTGAAGACATCCAGGAGGCCGTGGAAGCCGGCCTTTCTCCTTGGCAGCCCGGCGCCAAGGACGTTCTGGTCAGGATCACGCCCACGGAGATCAGTGGTCGCCGGTTCGTCATTGCGCCTCCGTCGAAGTGGTGGCCGCCGCTGGATCCGACCGCCTCTGACGCGCACGACGACGAAACCCAGGACGTCCCGCCCGGCACCGCTGGCTAGGGACGGGTCAGGAGGGTGGGGCACTGCACATGCAGGAGCACATGCTGGGCAACGGAGCCCAACAGCACACTCAAACCTCCCCGCCCTTTGCAGCCCATGACCAGCAGCTGTGCTTCTCTTGCGGCAGCTATCAGCGCCTCTCCGGGGCTACGAGTGGTATCCAATACTTCCTTCACGACGACGGACGGGAACCTGTGGTTGATCTGCTGGACAGCCGCGCTCAGGACATACCCACCCTCGGCAAGCACACTCGCGGGACCTGTTGCATGGACAATGATCAATTCATCAGCCAAACGTTGAGCCTCCTTGGCCGCTTGGTCCAGGGCATCGAGTGACTCAGCGGAGCCGTCAACGCCAACCACTACGCCGGAACGCTGTTGAGGCGCAAGCGCCGGGACAACGGCGACATCGCCTTTGCTGGTCACAGCAACTTGGAAACTGACCGAACCGCGTCCCTGCCCTTCCGTGCCGGGTCCGCGGTCCGTGCCTACCACCACCATCGAGTAAGCCGGTGACACGGCAGCAATAGTTGCGGCAGGTTCGCCAGATAACCGCTGAGTCGTCATGCCCACGTTGGGGAAGGCTGCCGCCAGCCGTTGCGCTTCGCTGTTGAGAAGGTCCTCAGCGCGGCTTAGGGCCAGTTGATGGTCGTTCTCCCGGGGGTAAGCCCACTCCCCGGGGACCACGTGGACCAGGGTGAGGCCAAGATCAAGGGAACCCGCGCGGGCCGCAGCCCAGTCAGCCACAGGTGAGCCCGCCCGTGAGCCGTCAAGGGCAACCAGAATCTGCATCTTCACGAACCGACGTTCCCTTCGGATTGCCAACGGTAGTGGTCTCCACTATCGGCGGGACGGCCCGCCGTCGCAAGGGCCGTAAGGCCCTCCCACTGAACGGCTCAGTGCATTAGGGTCCAGAGGAGAGGCCTCGACCGTAGCCTTCCCGCGGAAGTGAGAGGAGAACATGCGTGTTCTTGTGCTGAATCCCGGGTCCTCATCGCTGAAATACCACCTGCGTGACACAGCAGCTACCAACCCGGCTGCTGGCATTCTCGCGTCCGGACAGGTTGACTGGCCACCGGACGAGCGTTCCAGCGCGACCCGCCTGCACGCTGGCTTTGAAGAGCTGAATGACACCGTGAAGCGCCTCGGTGCCGTGCATCCGGAGGCTATTGGACACCGCGTCGTCCACGGCGGCGTGCGGTTCCGCACCCCGGTTCGTGTCACGGCGGACGTGATAGCCGCCATTGAAGAACTAAGTCCCATGGCGCCGCTCCACAACCCGGCCAGTGTTGCCTGCATTGACGCCGCGGGCAAACACTGGCCCGCCCTCCCACAAGTGGCCGTCTTTGACACGGCGTTCCACCGCTCCATTCCCGACTTCGCCGCCCGCTATGCCATTCCGGAGGACGCCTACCGGGTTCATCCAATAAGGCGCTATGGCTTTCACGGTATCTCGGTGGAGATGGCCTGCCATGACACAGCAGAGTTTCTCGACGTCGCGCCTTTGAATGCGATAGTGGCCCACGTGGGCAACGGTGCCTCCGTCACCGCTGTCAAGAACGGGCTCAGCGTGGACACCTCCATGGGAATGACCCCGTTGGAAGGGCTTGTTATGGGCACACGCTCCGGAGATCTGGACCCGTCCGTGGTCCTACTGCTGCAGCAAGAAGGCGCAACTGCCGACGAGGTTTACCAGCTTCTGAACCACCGCTCTGGCCTGTTAGCTCTGGCAGGAACCGCTGACATGCGTGAAGTTGGCGTAGCTGCCCGCCACGGAGAACCAGGTGCGATCCTCGCTTTGGAGATGGCCGCCTACCGTCTCGCCAAGTACATAGCGGCCTACTCCATGGTGGTTGGCCGGCCTGACGCACTGGTGTTCACCGGCGGCGTGGGTGAGAACTCTGCGCTGTTCAGGGCCAAGGTGGTCTCCTGGTTGGGACCGCTGGGGCTTGGCCTTGATGAGGACCTGAATACGTCCGCCCAGGAAGGCATCCGCAAAATCAGCACCGCCGACTCCGCCTTTCCTGTGCTGGTAGTGCCCAGCGACGAAGAACGCGCCATTGCAGAATCGACGGCGGCCTTGCTCGCCATGCCCCCTATGGAAGGTTGATCCCACCATGAGCCTGCACGAGAACGCCACCGCTACCGACACTGAACCGGAAGTTGAGAACTTTGACCTCCTGCACCGGTATTGGTCCGCGGCCAACTACCTGACAGTTGCCCAGATCTATCTACAGGAGAACCCGCTTCTCCGGGAGCCGCTGCGAGCAGAGCACATCAAACCCAGGCTTCTGGGTCATTGGGGCACGAGCCCCGGATTGTCCCTGATCTATGCACACCTCAACCGCCTCATTCGTCGCACGAGTGCGGAAGTTCTGTTCGTCACCGGTCCCGGCCACGGAGGTCCCGCCGTCGTCGCCAATACCTATCTGGAAGGCAGCTACTCCGAGATTTACCCAGCCGTTGGCCAAGAGCTGAAAGGGCTTCGGAGACTGGTCCGGCAGTTTTCGACGCCGGGAGGCATCGCCAGCCACGTCGGCCCGGCCACGCCCGGCTCCATCCATGAGGGCGGCGAACTGGGCTACTCCCTCATGCATGCCACCGGCGCGGCCATGGACAATCCGGACCTGATCGTTGCCTGCGTCGTCGGTGATGGAGAGGCAGAAACCGGTCCCCTCGAAGGCTCATGGAAGGCACCCTCGTTCATCAACCCACAAAGGGACGGGGCAGTACTTCCCATCCTCCACCTCAACGGGCATAAGATCTCCGGCCCCACCGTGCTGGGCAGACGATCGAACGCTGACGTGGCGTCATTGCTCGAAGCACACGGCTGGGATCCCATCATCGTCTCCGGCGACAACCCCGCCATCGTCCACCCTGCCCTCGCTTCAGCGCTGGACTCGGCCTACGCCTCCATCCGCGCCATCCAGTCCCACGCCCGCATAGAGGGAGTCACAGGACCCGCACGATGGCCCGCCATCATCCTGCGCACCCCCAAAGGATGGACAGGACCGGTGACAGTAGACGGACAACCCGTAGAAGGAACCCACCGCTCCCACCAAGTCCCACTCGCCGGAGTCAAGGAAAACCCCGAGCACCTGAAGCAACTCGAAACGTGGATGCGTTCCTACCGGCCGGAAGAACTCTTCGACGCCGACGGGCGCCTTATCCCCGAACTCGCACAGCTCGCCCCGGACGGCGATTTACGCATGGGCGCACTGCCCGCCAGCCGCGGATGGGGAAGCCGCGACCTGGCCATACCCTCGCTCGATCGATACGCACTCGAAGCTCTTCCCCGCGGAGGCGTGATGCACCAGAGCACCAAACCGTTAGGGGAAATGCTCCGGGATATCTACCTCGACACTGCCGACGACCCCAGGTTCCGCCTCTTCTGCCCAGACGAAACCAACAGCAACAGACTCGGAGCAGTCTTTGAAGCCACCGACAGATGCCTCCTCGAACCAGCCGCGACTCCCGAAGCCGCGCTCGCGGACGATCATGTTTCCGCCGGCGGACGCGTGATGGAAGTCCTGTCCGAACATTTGTGTCAAGGGTGGCTGGAAGGATACGCGCTGACGGGCCGCCACGGCCTGTTCGCGAGCTACGAGGCATTTGCAATGGTGAGTGCATCCATGACCATTCAGCACGCCAAATGGCTGCAGCACGCAAGGGACCTGGACTGGCGGCAGCCCGTGCCGAGCCTGAACATCCTTCTGACCTCTACGTGTTGGCGCAATGATCATAATGGGTTCAGCCATCAAGGGCCTGGTCTCATCGATACGGTTCTGTCTCTGTCCAGCACCGTCATCCGTGTCTACTTCCCTCCTGATGCAAACACGTTGCTGGTCACCGCGGAACATATGCTGCACAGCAAGGACTACGTGAATCTGGTGGTGATAGATAAGCAGGAACATCCGCAATACCTGACTCTCGACGAGGCACGCGAGCATGCAGCCGTGGGCGCATCCACCTGGGATTGGGCGGGAAATGAGAATCCCGGAACCTCAGCTCGCAAGGCACCGGACATTGTCCTTGCATGTGCCGGAGATGTACCTACTCAGGAGACTTTGGCGGCTGCATGGCTCCTTAAGAAGCACGTCCCGGACTTATCCGTCCGAGTGGTCAACGTCATGGACGCCATGGTCTTGCCACCTCCAGACACGCATCCACATGGCTTGGCGGGCGACAAGTTCCAAGAACTCTTCACGGCCGACGTGGACGTGGTGATGGCGTGGCATGGATACGCAAGGGCCCTGCACCAACTCCTGCACGGCCGCCCGCATCCCGAGCGGTTCCATGTTCGCGGTTACAACGAGCAAGGCACCACCACCACACCGTTCGACATGGTGGTCCTGAACAAGGTCAGCCGGTACCACCTGGTGATGGAAGCACTGCGACGGGCTCGTGGGCAATTTGCGGGGGCAGACCGACTGCTGCAGCATTGCCGGACGCAGTTGGACGCCCATTACCGCTACATCCGGGAGCACTTCGAGGACCTCCCCGAAATCAGGGACTGGGTGTGGGCGCAGCAGTAATAGGCTTCCAACACAGGTCGAGTGTTCATAGTCTGTGCTCATGAGTGAGCGGGGGAGTACCTGGCACGGTCAGCACCAGGCCGGCCTGAGCAGGGGAGAACGTGCAGCCGACTACCTCCGCAATGGCATGGACAGTTGGTCTTTGTTGGATCTTTCATCCTGCTGAATCCCTTCCTGTCCATGTTGGTGCCACCGATCTTGGTAGCGGGCTGTTTTGTGACGTCGAAGAGCCCGTCGTGGGGTGGCCAGCAGTACTTGGCGGGTGTCGGGGTTCAAGGTCAAACCGTGGACTTTTTGAGGAGGCCCGGCGCCACGGTGGCTGGCTAAAAGCTGGCCAGCAGTGTCTGCATTTCCTTGATCTCCGCCTCCTGGGCGCTGGTGATGTCCTTGCTCAGTTGGACAGCTGCGGGGTCTTTGCCGTCCGTGGTCTCGGTCCTGGCCATGGTCACGGCGCCCTCGTGGTGGACGATCATTTGGGTCAGGAACAGTTTCGCGGCGTCCACGCCTTGGGCGGCTTCCAGCTTGGTTATGTCTTTGGCGCCCATCATGCCGTCCATGCTGTGCCCGGTGGGCATCTGCGTAGATTCGCCCCAACTCTGCAACCAGCCGGTCATCTTCTCGATTTCCGGTCCCTGCGCGTCTTTGATACGGGTAGCCAGGGCGGTGACCTCGGCGGGGATATTCGGCTTCTTGAGGATCATGTCGCTCATCTCCAAGGCTTGGGCGTGGTGCGGGATCATCATCTGGGCGAACATTACGTCCGCAGAGTTGTGGGCAGCAGCGTTCGCGAACGGGGTTGACGGGTTGGACGTGCTGTTGCCGTGGTCCATACCCGGCATGGAGGTCGCGGAGGAACCGGAACCGCTGGCGGAACCACAGCCCGCGAGGGCGATCACGGCGGCGACGGCAGTACCTGCAAGGGGTAAAAACTTCTTCGTGTTCATCATGATCAGGTCCTTCAAAGTGGTTTTCAGGGACGCAAAGGCGTCCACAAAAAAGAGGGGGTGGGGAAGCCATCAAAGACGCGCCGGAAGGACAAATTCGCTTCCGGTCGCAAGAAATGTTGCCGGCTTCAAGCCGGGCGGTTTAGGGCGTCTATGTTCTGCTGATCGAGAGTTCGCCCGGTGAAGGACTGCCGGGACGGTAGGGCCACTGGTTCCAGACCATGGCGGTGGACGTTTGCGACGGGGCCGAAACAGACGGCGTTTCGGCGGGTACCGGCGCAGCCAGAACACCGGCCGCCGCCGAGGGGATACAGGTCGCGCTCATGGAGTGCTCACTGGAGCAGTTCCCTGAACAAGAGCACTGGGCCGGAGAGGCTGCGCCATTGGAAGCGGACAGCTCCTGCAGGGAACTGGGCCCGGATGATGAGGACTGATGGCCTGCATGGCCGGACGGGCTTCCGGACATGGCCGGAGCCGACGCGGTCAGGGCCGCCAGGTCTCCGGGAACCGTCGCGCTCGAGTGCGCTGAGTGGGTGCCGGCCATGACGTGCATGCCAAGGATTCCGGTGATGAGGGCCTGGACCACGGCCAGCAGTACCGCCGTGAGCAGGGCGGAACCGGCGATGGTCCGTCGTGCGGCCATACTGGTGCTCCTCCCTGCGTACTGGTTCTTTCAAGGCTACCGGCACCAACGCCTGGGTCCGTGTGGGACGGAGCACGTCGGTGCCGGTGGCGCTAAGTGGTCAACGAACCTGCGAGGGGTTCAGTTTCACCCGCCTGAGCAGCTGGGCGTTGAGGGCGACCACGATCGTGGACACCGACATCAGCACCGCCCCGGCTGCGGGGGAGAGCACGATCCCGGCGAAAGCCAGGACGCCGGCGGCCAGCGGGACGGCGATGATGTTGTATCCGGTGGCCCACACCAGGTTCTGCCACATTTTGGTGTAGCTCGCCCGGGACAGATCCACCATGGACAGAACGGCCCGGGGGTCGTTGCCGGCCAAGATGACTCCGGCCGATTCCATGGCCACGTCAGTGCCGGCGCCGATCGCGATGCCTACTTCGGCCCGGGCCAGCGCCGGGGAGTCGTTGACACCGTCGCCGACCATGGCCACTTTCAGGCCGCGGGCCTGCAACTGGGCTACCTTCTTGTCCTTATCGGCAGGAAGCACCTCGGCGAAGACCTCATCGATGTTCAGTTCCGCGCCCACCGCCGTCGCGACCTGCTGCGCGTCGCCGGTGATCATGGCAACCTTGATACCCCTGCTTTGCAGTGCGGCCACAGCCTGCCGGGATTCGGGACGGATCGCGTCCTCAAGACTGACCGCCCCCAATATCCGGTCCCCGTCAATGACGTGCAACACGACCGCGCCACGGCCCATCCACTGACGTGTTGAACCGGCCAACGGCTCCGGTTCGCTCAGCTCCAGTTCGCGCAGCAGCGCCGGGCCGCCGACTTGGACGACGCGTCCATTGATCGTGGCGCGCACGCCCCGGCCGGTCATGGACGAGAAGCCCGTGGCGTGCGGGAGGTCCAGGTCCTTGCTCCGGGCAGCGCGGACGATGGCCCGCGCCACGGGGTGTTCGCTGTCGGACTCAACTGCCGCTGCCAAGGCCAGCAGTTCATCGACGGCACCGCCGTTGACGGTAGCCGTGTCCCTGACGTCTGGCTCGCCCTTGGTCAGCGTGCCGGTCTTGTCGAACAGAACGACGTCGACGGTGCGCATCCGCTCCAAGGCCATCCGGTTCTTGATCAGCACCCCGGCCCGGGCGGCCTGTTCAGTGGAGATCGCGATCACCAGTGGAATGGCCAGGCCGAGCGCGTGCGGGCAGGCGATCACGAGCACAGTCACGGTGCGAGTGACCGCTTCGGGCAGGCTTCCGAGCAGGATCCACGCGATGAAGGTGATCACGGCGGCGATGGTGGCGAAGTAGAACAAGAACGCCGCTGCCCGGTCCGCGAGGGCCTGGGCTTTCGAGGACGAGGCCTGGGCTTCGGCGACCAGTCGCTGGATGCCGGCCAATGCCGTGTCGTCCCCGATGGCCGTCACGGTGACTCGGACGGTGTTGTCGGTGGCCACGGTCCCGGCCACAACCGGATCGCCCACGGAGCGCGGTACTGTTTTGGATTCACCGGTGATCATGGATTCATCGAACTCGGCTTGTCCGTCAACGATTGTCCCGTCGGCGGGCATCCGGGCCCCGGACCGGACCAGAACAACGTCCCCTTGTGTCAGGTCTGACACCGGGACGGTTTCGACGCCGGCGTCGGTGACGCGTTCGGCTTCGTCCGGGAGCAGTGCCGCCAAAGCATCCAGAGCGCCCCGGGCGGAGCCGAGGGCTCGCATTTCGATCCAGTGGCCCAACAGCATGATGGCAACCAGCAGAGCCAGTTCCCACCAGAAGTCCAGATCGAAGTTTCCGATCCGCAAGCTGGTGGCCCAAGACGCGGCGAACGCGACGGTGATGGCCATCGCGATTAGCAGCATCATCCCCGGCTGCCGGTTCTTCAGTTCGTTGATACCGCCCTTGAGGAACGGCATGCCCCCATAGATGAAGATCACGGTGCCCAGGATGGGCGGGATCCAGGTCGAGCCAGGGAACTGTGGGGGCACGTACCCCAGCAGATGCCCGAACATCGGGCTGAAATATACGACGGGGACCGACAAGGCCAGCGTCAGCCAGAACCTGTCTTTGAACATCGCGGTGCTGTGCCCGGCATGCTGGCCATGGCTATGCACCGCGTGATCATCGGAATCGTGCCCGTGATGGTGATCCGGTGAGGCTGCGCTGGTTACTTGGTGCGCGTCGGCGGGATCTGGTCCGGCCTCGCCTACCGGGCCGGCATGTTGAGTTTGGTGATGGGAGTGCTCTGTCATGGTGTGCTCCTCCAATGACGGCCACGCAGCACGGATAGGCGCGCAGGACCGTGATGTCTGGACTAGCTGTTGGCCAGGCTGTATCCGGCCGAGGTGACGGCGTCCTTGACCGCAGACGGTTCTGCGGATCCGGTGATGACCAGGCGGGAAACCCCGCCCGGAACAAGGTCAACAGTTGCGGAATCGACGCCTTCGACGGTGGAGACCGAACGCTGAACGCTGGCCACGCAGCCTCCACAGGTCAGTCCTTCGACGCCATACTCAACGCCCGCTTCTGTGGACGAAGCGGAGGGGGCTTCTGTGGAGCAGCAACCGCAGCCCGACGACGATGCGGTCAAGGACAGTTCGGTACGTGGTGGTGTTTGCATGTCAGTTCCATTCATTGCAGAAGATGCGATGGGTGCTGTGGTTGAACGGCTGTAAAGAGGAGCCATAAGCTCTCCGCGACACGCCTCTCACTGACAACATCATCAATATACCCCTGGGGGGTATGAAGGACAAGTGCTGATTTCTCACCGGATGGTTCGAGATTTCCGAAGCGATATTCAACGGACCTCGATGGCGCCCATCATGCCGAGGTCTTCGTGATCCACGATGTGGCAGTGATAGACGGAGCGTCCGCTGAAGTCCTTGAAGGCGATTCTGACCTTTACATGCCCGTTCGCGGGTACGTTCACCACGTCCTGCCAGATGACCTGGTCGTAGTCGTGGCCGTTCTCCCCGATGATTTGCATTGGCCAGATATGGAGGTGGAACGGATGATCCATGGGGCCGGCGTTGGTCAGCGTCCACTCCTCCACATCCCCGGCCGATACCGTCGTGTCTGTTCGGGTTTTGTCGAAATTCTTGCCGTTGATCGTGAAACTCATGCTGCCCCCGCCCATGTTCATGCCGGTAGCCAGGATGATCTGCCGGCGAGCAGCTACGGGCGCTGCCCGTAAGTCTCCGGGCACTTTTTGGGTGGGCACTGACGGGAGGGAAGCGACCGGTTCGCCGGACACATGAAGAGTGGCCAGTGCGGTACCGTCCGACTGGTCTGCGGGGCTCCGTGTTCCGCGCCCCGGTCTTATCATTCGCTCCATGGTTCCCCGGTCCTGATAGAACGCGCGGAGGACGGAGCCGCCGGTTGCTGTGGTCACGAGAAGGTCTGCCCGGTTTCCGGGAGTGAGTAGAAGTTCAGCCAGTGTCTTCGGTGTCGGGAAGCGGCCGGAGTCCACGCCAATGAGCTGCAACTGCTGACCGTCGAGCCGTAGCCGGAGGTAGCGGGCAACGCATGCGTTGATGATGCGCCACCTTTCGCGCTGCCCGGGGCGGGCACTGAATTGCGGATTGCTTTGACCGTTGACCAGGATCAGGTCACCCTCCCGGCCCATCATTCGCTCCATTTCCGGGATCGCAGCGATATTGCCCAGGCCGTCCAGAGTGGTGTCCGAAATGACCAGCACCCGCTCCACACTTGACTCGATCGGCGCGAGGTCCTCGACAATGATGGCTCCAAAGAGGCCCGCGAAGATCTGATCGGCGACCATGCCGTGATGGTGGGGGTGGTACCAGTACACGCCCGAGGGGTGATCCACGGGAAGTTTGTATTCGTAGTCGAAGGTTTCACCGGGGTCCACCGAGACGAATACATTGTCTCCGTTGCCTTCCGGGGAGACGTGGAGTCCGTGCACGTGAAGGTTAGTGGCCTGGGCCAGGTTGTTGACCAGCCCGATCCTCAGGACATCGCCCGGCTGTACCCGAAGCGTTGGGCCGGGGATGCCGCCGTTATAGCCAAGGGCTGCGACCTGCTGGCCGGCAAGCAGAATTTTTCCGGGTGCGGCTTCGAGCCGCACCTGCAGCTGGCCATTTGCACTCCGTTCCTCCGGAGGTTGGGTCAGCTCACGTCCCGTAACGGGATTCTGCCGCGAGGTCAGGGCCCAGACCAGCCCGGCACCACCGGCTGCTGTACCTGCAACGCCGAACCCGCCCAGAAACAGAACCTGGCGACGGCTGATGGCTCGCACTATCGGTCCTCACCGAGCACATTGAGGTACTCGCGGTACTGGTCTGCCGTGAGTTCCCCCTTCGCAAATCGCTCATCGAGGATCTGGCGAGCCCTGCTCCCTTTAACCAGTGGCGGGTCGCCTGGCCCCTGTGGGCCTGTAGGCACGTAACCGCCACGGCCGCCGCCTAAGACCCTTATTGCCAGAAGTGCAAGCAAAGCGATGCCGACAACTAGCAGAGGAACCCAAAGCCACATCCACACCATGCCTTGTCCATAACCCCACATCATGATCGGCACCTTTCCCTCCTGGGATTTACTCCCAGTCTTAGCCCGAACCCGAGCCACAAATAGAGTCCGAGGTCCCTGTCCTGCGCTGCTTCGGAATCCTGTTCACCGGCAAAACGGAGTTCGCGGTACGGGTTGTCTGCCAGGATCATGACGCCGTAGTGCTCGGCCAGCCGGACCAGTTCCTTCCAAGGGGGGCATCCGAGCCGTTCAGGAAGTCGATGGACGCTCCGTTGTTAACGAGGACGACGGCGGGAGTTTTCCTCCCGCCGTCGTGCGCTGTTCAGCTTGGCGCCCCGCGTTGTTGGCGCGGCGCTTAGCCGTCAAGCTTGGAATGGTCGCCAAGACGGTGCCATGAACGGTTGTGGTAGACCAGAGCGTCGCCGGGTTCTCCCGCTGGGACCTCACGCATCACGCGGGACTCCAGGGCGTGAACGGCGACGATAGTGGAGGTCCCCACCTCCATGCGATTAATGACGGCGCAGCGCACCCAGGCGCGGACATCGTCATACACCGCTTCGCCGGTTGCCAGGGCCGACCAGCGGTGCGTTTGGTTGAAGCGGTCGGCGCCGGGGGTCGCTCCAAACTTCGCCAAGTCGACGTCGTGCGCGTCCAGCAGGTGCACGACGACGGTGTCGGCGCGCGAAAGGACCTCCGACGCAGAGGACAATGCCGACACCGAGAAAATCAGCAACGGAGGTTCCGCACTCACTGACACCACCGACGATACCGTCAGTGCCACCGGCCCTTCGCCGGCATCCGCCGTGATGACGGCGACACCACCTGGGTGGCCACGAAACAGTGCTTTGAATTCGTCGGCCGAGAGGGAGGACGGGAAGCTCTGGTTCGGAGCCCCGAGCCAAGTGTCTGGGGGGTAGGCGTGAAACATCGTTATGACACCCTGGTGGTGGAGCGGGCGAGTTCCTCGCGAACGATGTCCGTCCCTGCGCTGAGGGCACTGAGTTTGGCCAGTGCGACGTCCCGGGGGAACGGGGCCATGCCGCAGTTGGAGCTGGCGATGAGCTTGTCCGCATCGACGAACTGCAGGGCCTTGCGGAGGGTGTTGGCGACGTCCTCCGGGGTCTCGATGGTCTCGCTTGCGACGTCGATTGCCCCGAGCATGACTTTCTTGCCGCGGAGGAGCTCGATGAGGTCCATGGGCACGTGGGAGTTCTGGGATTCCAGCGAGATGATGTCGATGCTGGAGCTCTGAAGCAGCGGGAACGTTTCCTCGTACTGCCGCCACTGCGACCCGAGCGTCGCCTTCCAGTCATTATTCGCCTTGATCCCATAGCCGTAGCAGATATGCACAGCGGTCTCCGCACGCAGCCCCTCTGCCGCTCTCTCAAGCGCAGCCACGCCCCAGTCCTTGACCTCATCGAGGAAGACATTGAACGCGGGCTCGTCGAACTGGATGATGTCCACGCCGGCCGCCTCCAGCTCTTTCGCTTCCTGGTTCAGGATCGCAGCGAACTCCCAGGCCAGCTTCTCGCGGCTCTTGTAGTGGTCATCGAAGAGCGTGTCCACCATGGTCATGGGACCGGGAAGAGTCCATTTGATCGGCCGGTCGGTGGTTGCGCGGAGGAACTTCGCGTCCTCGACGAACACCGGCCGCTCGCGGCGCACCGGCCCGACGACGGTCGGCACGCTCGCGTCGTAGCGATCGCGGATGCGCACGGTCTTGCGCTGTTCAAAGTCGACCCCGCTGAGATGTTCGATGAAGGTCGTGACGAAGTGCTGGCGGGTTTGCTCGCCGTCGCTGACGATGTCGATGCCGCGTCGGCTCTGCTCGTGGATTGCAATGCGCAGCGCATCCTGCTTGCCCTCGAGCAGCGCATCTCCCTCCAGCTTCCAGGGAGACCACAGGGTCTCCGGCTGTGCGAGCCACGATGGTTTGGGCAGGCTTCCAACAACGGTGGTGGGCAAAAGTGTGTTCATGATTGACGATTCTCCGTGGGTCAGTTGACGAGAGCGGGGTATTTGGCGGTCCACTGGTCCAATAGATCCTTGTGGGGCGTGATGAAGTGTTCCTCCGTGTACTTCGCCTGAGTGACCGCGAGCTGACTACGCTCGACGCGGTCGTAATCGATCTGGGTCCGCGAGTAATCCTGCTCGCCCAGGCTCGGCTGATAGACGACGGCGGCGGCGGAGTTCGCGTTGTAGACCTCCGGGCGGTAGATCTTCTGGAACGTCTCCATGGTGCTGATCGTGCCGATGAGCTGCAGGTTGGAGTAGTCGTTGAGCAGGTCGCCGCGGAAGTAGAAGGCGAGCGGCGCAACGCTGCCGCGTGGCATGAAGTAGCGGACCTGCAGCCCCATCTTTGCGAAGTAGGCGTCCGTCAGTGAGAACTCGTCCTGCTGGTACTCGACGCCCAGGACGGGGTGATGGTTCTCCGTTCGCCGGTACGTCTTGGTCGTGGAGACGCTGATGCACACGACGGGCGGCTGCGGAAAGCGTTCCTGGCATGCCGGGGAATCGAGGAATTGCTGGAACAGTTTGCCGTGAAGATCGCCGAAGTCCTCAGGAACGGTGGGCTTGCCTGCCTCCGCTGATGCCGCTGGCAGTACGACGCTGAAGTCGAAGTCACGGACGTAGGAGGAGAAGTTGTTCCCCACGATCCCTTGGTGGCGGACCCCGTTCAGCTGGTCGACGATCTGGATGTCGAGAACCTCGAACAGGGGGAACTTCTGATCCGTACCTTCGGCAGTGAACTCTATTTGCACGGAAACGATCTCAAGCTCGAGCGTGTAACGGTTCCGGTCCGGGTTGTCCCAGCTGGCGAGATCGTTGAAGCGGCGCCGGATCATGGTCAAGGCGTTGCGGAGGTTCTCCTGGCGGTGCTCGCCGCGTGCCAGGTTGGCGAAATTCGTGGTGATCCGCGATCCTTCCGAGGGGGAGTAGTCCTCGTCGAAGGGGGTCGTGGTGATGCTGAAGGTGAAGTCGTCTGCCATGTGCTGCCATTCCGTTGATGGGCCGGAGACGGCCTTTCCGAAGGTGATGTATCCATGGTGCAGCCTGGGGCGGGGTATCAGGTAACTAGTGGTTGCTATGCATTGATATAGAATTTTCCTATGGCCCAGATTTCGAGCGGATTGACCCTGCAACAGCTCCGCTACTTCATAGAGGTTGCAGCGGAGGGGTCGATCTCCGCGGCTGCCGATCTTCTTTACGTCGCGCAGCCGACAATGTCTGCATCGATGAAGGACCTTGAGGCCAGGGTGGGCCGTGCGCTCCTGGTTCGTTCCGCCCGCGGGGCTACCCTCACCGCCGACGGGGTAGAGTTCCTTGGCTACGCGAGGCAGGTCGTCGAGCAGTTCGCTCTCCTGGAGCAGCGCTACCTTGGCAGGCCACCGAGGCGACGTCTGCTCGGGGTGTCAACACAGCACTACTCGTTCGCAGTGGACGCCTTCGTCCGGATGGTCAAGGCCACTGATGTGGCCGAGTACGAGTTCTCGCTCCGTGAGTCCCGCACGTGGGACATCATCGAGGATGTCCGGACGCTGCGCAGCGAGATAGGCATCCTGTACCGGAACGATTTCAACCGGAAGGTCATCGACAAGCTGCTCCGGGAATCCGGGCTGGCGTTTACTCCGCTTTTCCTCGCCGATCCGCACATTTTCGTTGCACGGAACAACCCGCTCGCCTCAAAAGAGCGTGCGACCCTCGATGATCTCGCCGGCTTGCCGCGGCTGACCTTCGATCAAGGTGCGAACAACTCTTTCTACTTCGCGGAGGAGATTCTCTCCACCATGTCCAGTAAGCAGGAGATCCGGGTCTCTGACCGTGCCACGATCTTCAACCTCATGATCGGGCTCCACGGCTACACGATCTCGACGGGCATCATCAGTGGGCAGCTCGACCCGGAGATCGTCGCCATCCCGCTCGACGTTGACGAACGCATCGAGATCGGCTGGATCGGCCACGCCGCGATTCCGCTCACCGACCAGGCGCAGCACTACCTCAGGGAATTGCGGGCCGTCGTCGCTGAGTTCGGCGTAGCGCTGCTCGACTGACCGCAGGTCAAGCGGGCCGCCAGCGAGGAAAAAATCTGCTGCATCCTGCCGGAAAATCGTGGCCAGTCGCTGGTTCGGGCTAAGGAGCCTCGGGCGGAGATCCCCCGATGCCGCATCACGCCCAGCCACACACAAACGAGCCCTGCCAGCGCGACACCGCACAAGGCCAGAAGAGTAACGATATCCATCGGCGGAAACTCCATCCCTGCCTGCATCCATCACCGCAACGGCAAGATAGGCCGCGATTTCGTCGTAACAATCGCGATTCCCGTCGCAGCGGTTCGGGCTCGCGTTGAATGCTTAGGCATGGCTAACCTAAAGTTCTCGGAGGAGATAGTCCCCACCATCCCCTCTTCCCCAAGAAAGTAGCCCCCATGAAGTTCCGCAAAAATGCGTTGGCCGGAGTCGCACTCGCAGCCACCGCAACCCTAGGCCTCACAGCCTGTGGCTCCGACGCCGGCACCGCACCTGCCGCCTCGGATGCCGCTGCTTCAGGCGATGGCATCACGGTGTACAACGCCCAGCATGAGAGCCTGACCAAGGAATGGATCGACGCCTTCAGCAAGGAGACCGGCATCAAGGTCACCCTTCGGCAGGGCTCGGACACTGAGATGTCCAATCAGATCGTCCAGGAAGGCGCGGCGTCCCCGGCCGACGTTTTCCTCACGGAGAACTCACCTGCAATGGCGCAGGTTGAGAACGCTGGCCTCTTCGCTGATGTCGATGCGGCCACGATCGATCAGGTTCCGGCAGAGTTCCGCCCGTCCACGGGTAAGTGGACCGGCATTGCCGCTCGCTCCACGGTTTTGGTTTTTGACAAGAACAAGATCAGTGAAGACAAGCTGCCCAAGTCCATGCTTGATCTGGCCAACCCCGAATGGAAGGGCAAGTGGGCTGCTTCGCCCACCGGCGCTGACTACCAGGCAATCGTTGCCGCCCTGCTCGAGCTCAAGGGTGAGGCCGCTACGGAAGCCTGGCTCAAGGGCATGAAGGAAAACTTCAAGGCTTACAAGGGCAACGGCACGGCCATGAAGGCGGTCAACGCCGGAGAAGTCGACTCAGCACTGATTTACCACTACTACTATTACGGCGATCAGGCCAAGACCGGCGAGAACTCCAAGAACGTCACGCCGTACTACTTCAAGAACCAGGATCCGGGAGCGTTCCTCTCCATCTCCGGTGGCGGTGTCCTGAAGTCCTCCAAGAAGTCAGCGGACGCCCAGGCGTTCCTGAAGTTCGTCACGGGCAAGGAAGGCCAGGAGATCCTCAAGAACGGTACGTCGTTCGAGTACGCCATCGCATCGCAGGTTGATGCCAACGAGAAGCTTGTTCCCATCAAGGAGCTGCAGGCACCTGCCGTTGACCCGGCCAAGCTGAATTCCACCAAGGTCACCGAACTGATGACCAAGGCAGGGCTGCTGTAATTCCGTGACCGTTCGACTTTCGGCTCCCGGCTCGCAGAGACCGGAAAGCACGACGACGGCGGGTGGGGGCAAGCGCCCCGGCCCGCCTTTCGGCGTTTCCGCTGTGTCCTTGCTGGCAGTGTTCATTGCGCTGTTTTCGCTGGTGCCGTTGGGTTACGTCGTCTATATGACAGCAGCGACAGGCTGGGACACCGCCGTCGAACTTATTGTCCGGCCACGGGTCGGCGAGCTGCTGCTGAACACCATCATGCTGATGGTCCTGACAGTTCCCTTGTGCCTGGTGCTGGGGGTTGGAGGCGCTTGGCTGGTGGAGCGGACCAATCTCCGCGGTCACCGCTGGTGGGCCGTCGCGTTGGCAGCACCCTTGGCAATCCCTGCGTTTGTGAACAGCTACTCATGGGTTTCGGCGGTTCCTTCGCTGGAGGGAGTCTGGTCCGGCGTGCTGATCGCCACGCTGTCCTACTTCCCGCTGGTCTACATCCCCGCAGCCGCCACTCTGGGCAGGCTGGACCCGGCGATCGAACAATCCGCCGCTTCGATGGGTCTTGGCCCGTGGGCCGTGTTTTTCCGTGTGGTGCTGCCGCAACTTCGCATCGCCATGACCGGCGGTGCTCTGTTGGTGGCGTTGCACCTCTTGGCGGAATATGGAGCCTTCGCCATGATCCGTTTCGATACCTTCACCACTGCGATCATGGTCCAGTTCCAGTCGACGTTCAACGGCACGGCTGGAAATATGCTGGCCAGCGTGCTGGTCCTTCTCTGCCTCATTCTGTTGCTCGCCGAGGTGAAGAGCCGCGGCACCGCCCGCTACGCACGCATAGGTTCCGGTGCTCAAGCCAAAGCCACCCGAACTCCGCTTGGACACTATCAAGCGCCGGCGCAACTGGGGTTGTTGAGTCTGACCGTCCTGGCTTTCGGGCTCCCGGTGTGGTTTGTGCTGCGCTGGACCGTAGCTGGAGGGCCGGAGGTTTGGGCAGCGGACGAGTTCGTCCCGGCACTCCTGCAAACCCTCATGTACGGGGCAGCGGGCGCCGCAGTTACCACAGTGGTGGCCTTCCCCCTGGCCTATCTGGCTGTCCGGCATCCGAGCTGGTTCAGCAAAATGCTTGAGCTCGCCAATTACGTGACCAGCTCGATGCCGGGGATCGTGGTGGGCCTTGCGTTCGTCACCGTGAGCATCCGTGCCATTCCGGGTGTCTACCAAACTGCGGGTGTCCTGATCGCTGCCTACGTGCTGCTTTTTGTTCCCCGTGCCCTGGTCAACCTCCGTTCCGGCCTGGCCCAGGCGCCCAAGGAGCTCGACGAGGCCGCCCAGTCCCTGGGTAAGGCTCCGCTGGTGTCCTTCTTCAAAGTAACCCTGCGGTTGACGGCGCCTGCAGCAGCCGGGGGAGCGGCCTTGGTCTTCCTTGCCATCGTCAATGAACTTACGGCCACACTCCTGCTTTCACCCAACGGCACCCGGACGCTCGCAACAGAGTTCTGGAGCAAGAGCAGCGAAATCGACTACACCGGCGCGGCACCCTACGCGCTGCTGATGATCCTGCTCTCGGCCCCCATGACATACCTGCTCTTCCAACAGTCCAAGAAAGTGGCCGGACAGTGACTACTCATTCCACCCCGGGACTCGCGGCTCCGCGCGTTGCACCCTCTGTTGCGCCAACAACGGACACTCACCTCGACATTGCCGGCGTCACCAAGAATTTTGGTCCGCAGGCGGTGTTAGGGGGAATTGACCTCTCCGTATCCAAAGGTGGCACCACGGCCATTGTGGGTCCGTCAGGCTCGGGCAAGACTACGTTGCTCAGGCTCATCGCCGGTTTTGAACATCCCACCAGCGGAGCGATCAGCCTCAACGGAACCCTGGTGGCCGGAAACGGCGTCCGAGTTCCCGCGCACAAACGCCACGTTGGCTACGTCGCCCAGGACGGCGCCCTCTTCCCCCATCTTTCGGTGGGGCAGAACATCTCCTTCGGCCTGGACGTTGGAAATCTCGACGGCGGTCGCCGCAGCGTGCGGGGACGCGTTGAGGAGCTGCTCGCAATGGTTTCGCTCGATGCGTCCATGGCAAAGCGCCGGCCCCATCAGTTGTCGGGCGGTCAACAGCAGAGGGTTGCTCTGGCCAGGGCTCTGGCCCGCGAGCCTGAATTGATGCTGCTCGACGAGCCATTCTCAGCACTCGACGCCGGGCTTCGCGTCGCGACGCGGAGAGCCGTGGCCAAGGTTCTGAACGAAGCGGGTGTGACCACCATCCTGGTCACACACGACCAAGCCGAAGCTTTGTCCTTCGCGGACCAGGTGGCCATCATGCGTGACGGAACACTGGCCCAGATTGGTAACCCGTTCGTTGTCTACACTCGTCCCGCGGACCGTGCCACCGCGGAGTTCCTGGGAGAGGCAGTCATTCTGGACGCCTGGATGGAGGGCTCCCTGGCCACGTGCTCGCTGGGCGGCATTCCCGTGAGGCGACCACCTGCCCAAGGAAAGGTCCAGCTCATGCTGCGGCCGGAACAAATCCGTATCGCCCCGGACGGCCCCATTCGTGGCGTCGTAGTGGACACCGACTACTTCGGCCCGGAAACCACCGTGCGCATCAAACTCGGCGCTTATGCCGCTCCCGACGGAGGAAGTTCCGGCAACGGTCATCGCTACCCTGGCGGCGGCGAAGTGATCACCATCAGGCATTGGAATGCATCCATCACCAAGCCTGGAACGGAGCTCTGCCTGCGAGTGGTCGGTGAGGGCGTCGCGTTCCCGGTGAGCGCTTAGCCAAGGTCATTTTCGTTCCCCAGGCATTATCCAGTTGAGTTAGGTTAGGTATACCTGTCTAATTTCCGACGTGACTATTCAACCGGATTTGGCCGGAGTCTCGTTCGCCGCCAACCTGGCCTCGTTCGGAGACCATACCGCCATAAGCGTCGGGGACCGCTCAATCAGCTATGGTGAGCTGGCCCAAATCGTCGGGTCGATGGCGCTCTCTTTCGGTCCCGCCCGACGGCTGATTGCCTTGGAAGCCGAGAACACACTGTCGGCTTTGACGGTTTATCTCGCCGCTATGGCGTCCGGACATCCATTGCTGATATTACCTCCGGGTGGCGGCCAAGCGTCCGAAGCCCTCATTGCCGCCTATGATCCCGACATTGTTGCCCGTTCAGGCTTGGGCGATTGTGTCCTGGACGTGCGGAGGGATGAGACCCGGCACGATTTACACCCTGAGTTGGCGCTCTTGGTCAGCACCTCAGGTTCCACCGGATCACCGAAACTTGTGCGTCTCTCCGGTGCCTCCGTTCAGGCAAACGCCGCCGCTATCGCCGAGTACTTGCACCTGCGTCCCAGTGACACCGCAGCCACCACGCTTCCCCTCTCGTACTGCTACGGGATGAGCGTGCTCAACAGCCACCTGCTGGTGGGGGCATCGTTGGCACTGACGGACCTTTCGGTGGTGGATCCCTGTTTTTGGGACTTGGTCCGATCACGGCATGTGACGTCATTTGCCGCCGTGCCGTACACTTTCGATCTTCTGGACCGGGTCGGCTTCAAGCACATGGACCTTCCAAGCCTGCGCTACATCACCCAGGCCGGGGGCCGTCTCGCACCGGAGCGCGTCCGTTGCTATGCAGAGCTGGGCCAAAAACGCGGCTGGGACCTTTTTGTCATGTACGGGCAGACGGAGGCGACAGCCCGGATGGCGTACCTGCCACCCGACCAAGCGGTAGTCCGCCCGCACGCTATCGGAGTGCCAGTACCAGGCGGAGCGTTCCGGCTTGAACCAGTTCCGGGGCTCGATGCCAGCGAACTCGTATTCAGCGGCCCCAACGTCATGATGGGCTATGCGGAGCGGCCCGAGGATCTTGCTACTGGCCGCGAAGTCACCGAGCTCTACACGGGAGATCTTGCCCGGCAAGGTCCTGACGGACTCTATGAGATCGTTGGCCGTCGCAGCAGATTCGTCAAGATCGTTGGCCTGCGGGTTGATCTGGGGCGCGTAGAACGGCTCCTTGCAGAGCTTGGCCTTAGCGCCGCCGCTACCGGCTCGGACGAGATGGTGGTGGCGGCCGTGGAAGGGGACCACGACCTCGCCTTGGTTGCCAAAACATTGGCGCACGACCTGGGGGTGCCGCGTGCCGCCGTCGAACTTCATTCTGTACCGTCCATTCCGCGGCTCGCCAATGGGAAACCCGACTACCCGGCCATCCTGGCATTTTCCCGCCAGCCCGATTCAGATCGGCAACCGGAATCGGCAGCACGAACGGGTTCAGCGTCATCGACGGACACAGCGCGGGAGATTTTCGAGGATGTCCTTGAATGCCAGGACGTCAAAGACGCCGACACATTTGTTTCCTTGGGTGGTGACTCGCTTTCCTATGTGGCTGCTTCGGTCCGCCTGGAGCGCGCTCTCGGCTGTGTTCCGACCGGATGGCACGTCATGCCTGTGTGTGAGCTCACGCCCGTCCCTTCATCCGCTGGTCGCACGTCCGGCGCGGTGACCAGCGAAACGGGCAAAGCCAGGACTTTACGGGGACGGCTGTTCGCCCGCATGGAGACAAGTATTGTTCTGCGCGCAGTGGCAATCGTCTTCATAGTGTCCACGCACTTCAAATTCTTCGACTGGGAAGGAACAGCGCACGTCCTGATGGCGCTGGCCGGCTATAACTTTGCCCGCTTCCAGTTGTCCGGTTCCCGCAAGGAGCGGCTGCTGAGGCAGCTGCGTACTATCGGGCGACTCGTGATGCCGAGCGTGGTCGTGATTGCCGTCGCGTTCGTGCTCACGGACGATTATGGCTGGCACAACGTGTTTTTGCTGAACTCTCTCCTGGGTCCCCAGGGGTGGACGGATATGTCCCGATTCTGGTTCGTTGAGGTCCTCGTCCACATCTTGCTCGGCTTGGCTGTGCTGCTCGCGATACCGGCGGCTCACCGGGCCCAGCGCAGGTGGCCCTGGGGCTTCCCGCTGGCATTGGCAGGAGTGGACTTACTGCAGCGCTTCGACGTCGTCGAACTCCCGTATCCCGGGCAGGGGCCTGTGCTGTGGCTCTTTGCGCTGGGGTGGGCGGCCGCAGCGTCGCGAAACGTCCGGCAGCGCGCCGTCGTGACTGCCCTGGCCCTATTGACGATCCCGGGATCATTTTCGGATGAGTACCGCAGTGCAACCATCCTGGTCGGATTCCTTGTTCTGCTCTGGATCCCCACCCTGCCCGTGCCCCGCGGACTGCACCGAATTACGGCTCTGCTGGCTACGTCTTCCCTGTATGTCTACGTCACCCACTGGCTGATTTACCCCCTGTTGGTGGAGGGGGATCAAGGGTTTGCCGTCCTCGCTTCCTTGGCAGTGGGTGTGGCTTACTGGGCTGCCGCCACCCGCGCCATGGCCAGCGCCGAGCGGTGGCTTCGGGTTCGCAGGGCTAACGGTTTCCCACGTTGGCTGCCGTCCCGGTCGTCAGGTGCGCGCTGATTTCTCAGCTTTGGGGCGCGAACGGTACCGGTTGTGGGCGTTGTCCAAGCCGCTAACCACAGTCCTTGCAGCCCCGAGATTGAACCCGACCGCTTCACCTGCTGTGACCGCCAGCATCCACCGCCCCGGAAAAGTGCTGTGCATATTCGTTTGCCTCCGACGCGATGCTCCCACATCCAATATTCGACGCCCCGGAGGCCTTGGCAAGAGCAGCCCCGAGTCTGGTCCTGGGGGAAGGAGAAATTGCCCATGTAACACGGGAAGTGCTGCGGCAAGCTGGACCGGATGTCACCCGGTTGCCCTGGGTCCACGTCGGCTGAATCCGGATCTGGTCTGGAGCGGCGTTAAGGATTCGTCAAGAATCCCCCCGCCGGCATTAAGGAACCGTAAGGATCGTCTTTTCGGCCCCGTTCAAGGGATTGACTGAGGTCAGCCCCGCGAACGGGGCGCTGATGAAAGGACGTTCCAGTGGCCGACGTGGCTGTTGTGGTGATTCTTATGGTGTGCATGGGAATCGTGATGTGGGTTGCCCACCTCTTGGGCAAAATGGTCGACGGCGATGGTCCGGTGAGCGGGCAATGACGCTGGATGCGATCATGTGGATCGGACTGCTCCTGGCAGGCCTCGCAACGATGGGCTATCTGCTGGCAGTGTTGCTTCACCCGGAAAAGTGGTGATGGCCGATGGTCTTCAGCACTGCTTCCTTCATCACTCAAATAGTTGTCCTTTTGCTCGTTCTCCTGCTCTTGCACAAGCCCTTGGGCGTGTATCTGGAGCGGGTTTTCTCGGGCACTGAATCGTCGCGGCCTGAGAGGTTGTTCTACCGCTTGGCCGGGGTCGATGCCGGAACTGAACAGAGCTGGACTGTGTATCTGCGCAGCGTTCTGGTGTTTTCGGCGGTCTCCATTCTGATGATTTTCCTGCTGCAGCGTCTCCAAGGGGTGCTTCCCGGCAGCAATGACCTTCCGGGCGTCGACCCGTGGATCGCGATGAACACGGCTATCTCGTTCGTCACCAATACCAACTGGCAAACGTACGTGCCAGAGGCCACTGTGGGCATTTTCGTCCAGATGTGCTTGCTGGCCGTCCAGAACTTCCTCTCGGCCGCCGTGGGGATCGTGGTGGTGGTCGCCCTGATCCGCGGCATCATGCGAACCAAAACCGACCGTCTTGGCAACTTCTGGGTTGACCTCGCGCGGGCCTCCTTCCGTGTCCTGCTGCCCCTGGCAACCGTGGGGGCCATCGCGTTGGTGATCGGCGGCGTCGTCCAGAACTTCTGGTCCACGGAGGTCACCAGCGCTGCTGGCGGAGTTACCCAGGTGATTCCCGGCGGGCCGGTCGCTTCCCAGGAAGCAATCAAGGTCTTGGGCACCAACGGTGGAGGCTACTTCAATGCAAACTCCGCGCATCCGTTGGAGAACCCGAGCATTTTCACAAGCATGTTCCAGGTCTTCCTGATTCTGCTGATCCCTTCGGCTCTCCCGTACATGTACGGGCGCATGGTGGGGGACCAGCGCCAGGGCTACACCATTGCCGGTGTCATGGCAGCTCTCTGGCTGACGTCCACGGCCTTGATGGGTTGGGCCGTTGCTACGGGCCAAGGAACTGCGACGGCGGCGGCCGGCGGTCTGGGCGAAGGTTTCGAACAGCGTCTGGGACCGGCTGCCAGCTCGATTTTTGCAGCCTCCACCACCCTGACGTCCACCGGAGCGGTCAACGTCGCGCACGACTCGTTATCCCCCCTGGCCGGCGGCATCGCCATGCTGAACATGATGCTTGGTGAGGTGGCCCCCGGAGGAACGGGATCCGGACTGTACGGAATGCTGGTCCTGGCCATAATCGCCGTCTTCATTGCCGGCCTCATGGTGGGCCGCACGCCCGAGTTCCTGGGCAAGAAGATCGGTCCGCGGGAGATGAAACTCGCTGCCCTCTACATCCTGGTGACACCTACTTTGGTGCTGGCCATGGCCGGCGTCACAGTGCTGCTGCCGGACGTCATGGCCAACGCGCCGGCATCCGGCCCGCACCAATTCAGCGAGGTGCTCTACGCCTTTACCTCGGGTGCGAACAACAATGGTTCTGCCTTCGGCGGCATCACCAGTTCCGGCCCCTACCTCTCGGTGATGCTCGGGATCGCCATGCTGCTTGGACGCTTCCTGCCCATCGCGCTCGTGCTGGCGCTGGCTGGTTCCTTGGCCAGGCAGCGCAAGATCCCGGCGTCGTCCGGAACCGTACCCAGCCACGGCTGGCTCTTCGGATCACTGTTGCTCAGCGTGACCGTGATCATGACCGCACTAAGCTACTTCCCGGCCCTCGCACTGGGCCCCCTCGCAGAAGGACTCCTCAAATGACCCGGTCCACCACGGCATCCGCATCGGATACTGCCGCGCTGACCTACGCCGACGGCAACCCTCTTGGTACTCCGGGAGAACATAAACACCACACCAAAGCGCCGGCGAAGCTGAACGCAGCCACTATCCGGTCCGCCCTTCCCGTCGCCCTGAAAAAACTTTCCCCGCGGCAGATGATCCATTCACCAGTGATGTTCGTGGTGCTGGCGGGCGCCGCCATCTGCACGGTGATCTGTGTGGTTAGGCCAGACGTATTCGGCATCGCCGTGACTGTTTGGCTCTGGCTCACAGTGCTGTTCGGCACGCTGTCCGAGGCTATTGCCGAAGGCCGGGGGAAGGCCCAGGCCGATAGTCTCCGGGCCAGTCGCCAGGGTGTTTTCGCGAGGCTCCGTTTGGAGGATGGGAGCACCAAGGAGGTCCCTGGAACGGACCTGGGATTGAACGATGTGGTCATCTGTGAAGCCGGCGACGTCATCCCGTCCGACGGCGAGATCATCGAGGGCCTGGCCAGCGTTGACGAGTCCACCATCACGGGCGAATCAGCGCCCGTGATCCGTGAATCCGGGGGTGACCGTTCGTCCGTCACCGGTGGCACCAAGGTTCTCTCCGACCGCATCCTGGTCCGTATTACGGCAGAGCCGGGGGCCACGTTCATCGACAGGATGATCAAGCTCGTTGAAGGCGCTGTCAGGCAAAAAACGCCCAACGAGATCGCTTTGCACGTACTGCTGGTGTCCCTCACCATCGTCTTCCTGGTGGTCACCATGACGCTGGCGCCATTCGCCTCCTTGGCCGGGGCCACGCCGTCGCCCATCGTGCTGGTGGCCCTGCTGGTCTGTTTGATTCCCACAACTATTGGGGCGCTGGTACCAGCCATCGGCATCGCAGGCATGGACCGGCTGGTCCAGCACAATGTCCTGGCAACCTCCGGGCGTGCGGTGGAAACGGCCGGCGATATCACCACGTTGTTGCTGGACAAGACCGGCACCATCACTTACGGCAACCGGCGCGCCGTCAATTTCTTCCCGGCCAATGACGTGGAACGCTCCGAACTCATCTCGGCCGCACGCCTGTCAAGCTTGGCCGATGAGACCCCGGAAGGGCGCTCCATCGTGGACCTCGCCGGTGACAGGGGCGTGAACGGTCCCGACTTGGAGCAGATCCGGAAAGCCTCCAAGGAGATTGTCATTGTTGAGTTCACGGCCAGCACGCGCATGAGCGGGTTGGACGTTGACGGTCGCCGCATCCGCAAAGGTGCTGCGTCCGCCGTCGAACGTTATGTCACGGAGGCAGGCGGGCGCATGCCCGCAGAGGTCCAGCGTCGGGTGCAGGAGATATCAGCTGAGGGCGGCACGCCGCTGCTGGTAGCCGAAACCACGCACGACGGCGGAGCCCGGGTTTTAGGAACAGTGCACCTGGCCGACGTGGTCAAGCCGGGCATGCACGCCCGGTTCGCCGAACTCCGCAACATGGGGATCCGGACGGTCATGATCACTGGAGACAACCCTGTCACGGCAAAAGCGATTGCGGCGGAGGCCGGTGTCGACGATTTCGTCGCTGAAGCCACCCCCGAAGACAAACTGGACGTCATCCGCCGCGAGCAGGGAGAAGGCCGCCTTGTTGCGATGACCGGCGACGGCACCAACGACGCACCGGCCCTTGCCGCCGCCGACGTTGGCGTGGCCATGAACTCCGGGACACCGGCTGCCAAGGAAGCGGCGAACATGGTGGACCTGGATTCCGATCCCACCAAGCTGATCAACATCGTCGGCATCGGTAAACAGTTGCTCATCACCCGGGGAGCGTTGACCACGTTCTCGGTGGCGAACGACGTCGCAAAGTACTTCGCGATAGTCCCGGCATTGTTTACCGCAGCGTTCCCGGGCCTTGGACTGCTGAACATCATGGGCCTGGCCACGCCGGCCTCAGCCATCCTGTCAGCCGTGATCTTCAACGCCCTCATCATCATTGTGCTGGTGCCGCTGGCCCTGCGTGGGGTGAAGTACCGGGCGGTGTCGGCAAACCAAGCACTCGGACGGAACCTGCTCCTCTACGGACTCGGCGGGCTCGTGGCCCCGTTCATCGGCATCAAACTGATTGACCTGATCATTTCCCTCATCCCCGGCATCGGCTAGGACACCCATCATGAACATGCTGCTCGGCTATTTCCGACAGGCAGGCACCGCCATCCGGTTCCTCCTGCTCTCCACCCTCATCCTGGGACTCGCCTATCCGCTGGCAATCTTCGGAGTGGGACAGGCTGTTGCCCCGTTCCAGGCCAACGGCTCCATCGTCAAAGACGATGCCGGAAATCCGGCGGCGTCAGCACTGATCGCACAGGCCTCCGCAGACGACGCAGGGACACAAGACCCGGCCTGGTTCCACGCGCGTCCCTCGGCCGTTGGCTGGGACCCGGCGTCGTCCTCGGCCAGCAATCTAGGCCCCAACGACGCAGAATTGCTCGACGCCGTCACCGCCAACCGCGCCGCCGTTGCGGAGTTGGAAGATGTCAGCGAGGCCGCAGTGCCTGCAGATGCCGTGACGGCCAGCGGATCCGGACTGGACCCGGACATCTCCGTTGAGTACGCCACACTCCAGATCCCGCGTGTGGCGCGAGCCCATGGGCTCAGTCCCGAAGCTGTTCAGGGCCTCGTGGACAACAACACGAGCGATGGACTGGAAGCATTTCTGAGCCAACCATCGGTGAATGTCACCGAACTGAACCTGGCCGTTGCGGAGGCCGCACGGTGAGGCGCCCGACCGCCGGAGTGGAAAGCGTTCAGGGTGGAAGAATGAGGCTATGGCACGGGCGACACTGAGAATCTTCCTGGGGGCTGCCCCGGGTGTCGGCAAGACTTACGCCATGCTCGAAGAGGCCCACCGGCTGGTGGGCCGCGGCGAGGACGTCGCGGTGGCCTTCGCCATGGATCACGGCCGAAGCGATACGCGGGCACTGACCCAGGGGCTGGAATCAATCCCATCACGGACCATCCAGTACCGGGGGACGGCCTTTGAGGAGATGGATCTCGAGGCCGTTCTGGCCCGGCGGCCTCACACCGCCGTCGTCGATGAGTACGCACACACCAACATCCCGGGCAGCCGCAATGAAAAACGCTGGCAGGACATCGAGGAACTTCTCGAGGCTGGCATCAACGTGCTGTCCACCGTGAACGTACAACATCTGGCGTCACTGGGCGACGTTGTTCTGGCCATCACGGAAGTCCGCCAAGCAGAGACCGTTCCCGACGACGTCGTGCGTCGTGCCGACCAGATCCATCTGGTGGACATCTCCCCGGAACTGCTCCGCCAGCGCCTGGGAGACGGAAAAATCTATGCTGCTGACAAAGTGGATGCAGCCCTGTCGAACTACTTCCGGCTCGGAAATCTGACGGCGTTGCGGGAGCTCGCCCTGCTCTGGCTCGCCGACCGCGTGGATGAAGGACTGGCGAAGTACCGGGCAGAGAACAACATCGACGCCAGCTGGCCAGCCCGGGAGCGCATCGTTATCGGGTTGACCGGCGGTCCCGAAGGCGAAGTCCTGATCCGGCGCGCCGCCAGAATACTCAAACGGGTCAACGGCGGCGACCTCCTGGCAGTCCACGTCCGCGCAGCCGATGGTGTTTCCGCTGAGTCACCACAGGATCTCGAATCGCAGCGGCACCTGATCCGGGACCTCGGCGGGAGCTATCACACAGTGGCGGGGGAGGACCCGGCCCAAGCGCTTCTGGAGTTCGCCCGCAGCGTCAACGCAACCCAAATCGTGGTGGGCGTGTCCCGCCACCGTTCCCTGGCCGGGCGGTTGATGGGCAGCGGTGTCGGTAACAGGGTCGTTCGGGAATCGGGAGACATCGATGTCCACATGGTCTCCCATCCGCTGGGTGGCCAAGGTGTGGACCGCCCCCACCGCGGTGAGCTGGGCAAGGCTCGCGTAGTCGTAGGGTTTGGGCTGGCCGTCGTCCTTCCGACATTGTTGCAGTTTGTCCTGGCGGCCAGTCCATCCCACAACATCGCGACGGCAGTCCTCGTCCAACTCACTGGTTCTGTCGCCGTCGCCTTGGTCGGCGGGCTCTGGCCAGCGCTTCTGGGCGCAGTCTGGAGCAGCCTCCTGGTGAACTACTTCTCCACGCCACCTATTGGAAACCTGACCATCAGCGATCCCCAAAACCTTCTGGCCCTCCTGGTCTTCGTCGGCGTCTCAGCCGCGGTGGCGGCCGTCGTCGACATCTCTGCAAGGCGATCAAAAGAGGCCAGGCGCGCCCGCGCAGAAGCTGCAACCATGGCTGACCTGACACGCGGAGCAACGGACGCGGAGGACACCGTCCAGGGACTGTTGGCGCAGGCCTTGGACGTCTTCCAAATGCGCGGTGCGGCATTGTTCACCGCCGACGACAGGTCGGACCCGGAAGGTGGCTGGAGCCTGCTGGCCAAGGCCGGAGAAACAGCCGCAGTGATACCTGAAAGCCATGAACAGCTTGTCGGCGACACCACGGAGCGGATCGATGATCGGACCAGGCTGGTTCTTTACGGCAGGACGCTTCCAGCGAGCGACCGCCGCTTGCTGGGAGCCTTCGGCACGCATCTTGCTGCCCAGCTCGAGCGCAGGCAGCTTGCGGCCAGTCGCCGCGAAGTCATGCGGCTGGCAGAAAGCAACATCATGCGAACGTCCATCCTTCGAGCCGTTTCCCACGATCTCCGCACGCCGCTGGCCGGCATCAAACTGGCCGTAGGAGGGCTGAAACAACATGACGTGGAGTACACGCCCGAAGAAGAGCAGGACCTGCTGACTACCATTGACGAGTGTTCGGATCGGCTCGACGTCCTGGTGGGAAACCTCCTTGACATGTCCAGAATCACCTCCGATTCCGTCAACGCTCTCATCAAGCCCGTCCGGTGGTCTGAAGTCATCCCGCCCGCCTTGCGCGGAGTACCTGCCGGCAGTGTGCGCGTGGACCTGCCGGCGAACCTCCCCGCCATCGACGCAGATGCGGGCATGCTGGAACGTGTGATTGCCAACATCGCGGAGAACGCCGTCAAGTATGCGCCGGGTTCGGACACAGTGATAGTCGCTTCGGGTGGCGGGTTGAGCACAACGACCTTGGCCGGGCGACCCTCGGGAGAGCTGCGGATCATCGATCACGGCCAAGGTGTTCCCGCCGACGGCGTCGTGCGCATGTTCCAACCATTCCAGCGGCTGGATGACGTGCCCGCGAGCACCGGTGTCGGATTGGGCCTGGCTGTCGCGAAGGGCTTCGCGGAAGCCATGGGAGGCACCTTGACGGCCGAGGCCACACCGGGCGGAGGCCTGACCATGGTCATCCGGATGCCGCTCTCCACGGGGGCGCCGCTGGAACGGGCTTCTGGCGAGGTGCCCATGGAGGGGCAATCTGTGCTGCTTCACCACCCTCATGTCCCACCTGCTGACATCCGGCGGACCGTTTGATGAACAATATTCTGGTGGTGGATGACGATCCGCACATCCTCAAGGCATTGCAGATCACACTGAAGGCCCACGGCTATGGAGTAGCGATGGCCGACAACGGTGAAGCCGCGCTGCTGTCAGCGGCCCAGCACCCGGTCGCCGTCGTCGTCCTGGACCTTGGACTGCCCGACATCGACGGCACCGAGGTCATTATCAGGCTCCGGGAATGGAGCGATGTGCCAATTCTGGTACTTTCCGCACGTCACGGTTCCACCGACAAGGTGGAAGCACTCGATGCCGGAGCAGACGACTACATCACCAAGCCCTTTGGCCTGGAGGAACTTCTGGCCCGCCTTCGCGCGATCCTTCGGCGGACGGTTGAACCCGCTGACGAAGAAGCCCTGGTGGCGACGTCTTCCTTCACCCTCGATCTGTCCGGGCGAAAAGCCAACCGCGATGGTGACGACGTTCGATTGACTCCCACCGAATGGAGCATTCTGGACGTCCTTGTACGGAACCCCGGGAAACTCATCACCCAGCAACAGCTCCTCACCGAGGTATGGGGGCCGGCCTATGCCAAGGAATCAAACTACCTCCGGGTTTACATGGCGCAGCTTCGGCGCAAACTCGAACCGGAGCCAGGGAATCCGCGACACTTCATCACCGAACCCGGGATGGGGTACCGCTTCCAGCCGTGAGTGGTTTGTTGCGGCTGGTACCCGGTGCCGGATCCACAGGCGTCGTTGCGCTACGGTCTCCTGCCAAAGGTCCCTCCGAGTACCCGTAACAACAGTGGCTCCTGCCCGCCGTCGGCGGCTGCTTTGCTGGAACGGACCGAGTTATGCCTTTGAAAAGGACTACCTGCCATGCAAATGAAGAAGCAGGCACTGGTGATGATCACTGCGCTGGCGCTTTCCCTTGCCGGGTGCAGCAGCGCGTCGGACAGCCCGGCCTCGACGAGTACGACCAGCGGGGACACTATCCCCGCGAACCCTACGACGACCCCGCAGGAAACTGCCAGCCCGGAAGGAACAGAAAGGATGACAGCCAGCGGGAACCAGGAAAGGACTCCGATCACCATCCGGATTGACGGCCGGACCGTGAACGGAACCCTGTCAGGGAACGCGACCGCGCGCTCATTGATGGACCAGCTTCCCCTGACGCTGACCTTCAGCGAATTCGGCGGACAGGAGAAGCACGCAGAACTACCTCAGCCGCTGTCGCTCGACGGCGTTCCCGCTGGCGATGACGCTGATCCGCTGACGATTGGCTACTACGCCCCCGGCCGGACCCTTGTCCTCTACTACGAACCCGTGGGGCATTACACCGGGATTGTACGAATCGGAACGTTCGATGACCTCGCGGCAATCCGTGACCGCAGCGGCCGTTTTCAAGCCACCCTGAGCCTCAGGGACTGAGCAGCCCCATAGAAGATACGAAGGCCGGTTCTTCCGACCGGGACCACCGGTTCCCGGGGTCGCCGACACGTTCGACGGCTCCATGTTGGACGGCGCTGCCAAAGTCCAAGCGATCCCGTTCTTCCCCTTGACGCAGCAACACCTGGGCCATCCGGCTGAGGTCAGCGCCGCTTCGGCCGGTAGGTTCGACCAAAACTGCGTTCGGCGCCCTCGTAAATCCGGACGAGTTCCCAGTCGTAGCGGCGCCCGCCGGGGACATCGAAGATGCGGGTGCCATCGCCGAGGAACACTGGGGCTACGAAGACCTGCAGTTCGTCGATGAGGTCGAGCTCCAGTGCTTGTCGGGCGATGTCGGCGCTGATGATCTGAACGTCGTTGTCGCCGGCAATCTCCTGGGCGCGGCGGACCGCCTCCACAACGTCGCAGTTAAGCGCAATGATGGTGGGGTCGTCGGCGATCTCCTCCGGCCGGTGGGTAAGGATGATCTCGGTCCCGGACCAGGCACCGCCATAAGCCTCGGCGGTCATCTGATCCCGCTGGTTCCTTTGGGCTTTCGCGGCGTCGTAGCCGTCCCTGCCGGAGATGATCACGGCGACCTCGCCCGCCATCTGCTCGGTGGTGCCATTGTCGAGTGGTTCGGCATCGGCTAACCAGCTCATGTCATGTCCGGGTCCAGCGATGAAGCCGTCGATGGAGCATGTGAATCCCCAGGCTACTTTGCCCATGTCTGTTCCTCGTCTCCGGTGGTCCGTGCTTGTTCCAAATCGGCCGCGTTGGCAAGCGCCCCGCTCAAGCTATCCCGCTGCTCGTCGATGGATCGGCAGGGCAACAGTGGGACGGTGATCTCACCTGACATGGCTTCATCCTCACGGGTAGGAGAGCAGCAACTCCGCACAGCGTACGGCAAAGTTGCGATGGGTGCTCAGAGGCCCTGGCGGAGGCCCGGGTCCCCGGAGCCTATTTGGTGCGGTCTGGCTGGTTGAAGGTGAGGCCGAGCAGGGCATTTTCGGTGACTTCGGGCAAGGCGGGGTGGATCCAGTATTGGTTGGCAGCGAACTGTCGGACGTCGAGGTCGAAGGCCAGGACGGTGATCATCTGCTGGATCAGGGTTGATGCTTGCGGGCCCATGTAGTGGGCGCCCAGGAGTTTTCCGGTGTCTTGGTCGGCGATGAGTTTGCACATGCCGGTGGTGTCCTCCAAGGCCCAGCCGTAGGCAACATCCCCGTAGTTCTGGACCGTGGTTGTCACGTTGTGGCCGTGTTCGCGGGCTTGGGACTCGGTCATTCCGACGGTGGCGATCTGGGGGTGGGTGAAGACCGCGGCAGGGACGTGGTCGTGCGGCATTTTCTGCAGTTTTTCCGGGTTCAGGAGGTTGTGGCGCACCGCGCGCATCTCGGCGTTGGCGACGTGTTTAAGCATGTAGGGCGAGGAGACGTCGCCGAGGGCCCAGACGCCTGCAGCGGAGGTTGATCGGCCGTACTCATCGACCTTGATGCGCCCGGCGCCTCTCGTCTCGATCCCGCCGGAGGGCAAGTCCAGCAGGTCCCCGTTGGGGATGCGCCCGGTGGCCACCAACAGTACCTCCCCGGTGGCGGAGGAGCCGTCGTCGAGCCTGACGGTTATGCCTTGGTCTGTCTGGTCCGCACCAATGGTGGTCCGGCCGGTGCGGATATCGAAGCGTTCTGCGGCGAGGTCGTTGAACGGGCCGTGAAGGTCCGGATCGAGGTTCCGCAGGAGCGTGGAGCGGGCGATGATCGTGACGTCCGTGCCGAGGGCGTCGAAGACGTGGGCGAACTCCATGGCGATGTAGCCACCACCGATGATGACCAAGGATTTGGGCAGCCGGGGGAGCCGCATGATGTCCTCGTTGGTGTGGTACCGCACACCCGAAGCAGAGATGGCCTCGGGGACGACGGGCCGGGAACCTGCGGCGATGACTACTTGGTCACCTGAGATTATTCTCTGCCGGGCGCCTTGGCCTGTGCGCAAGGTCCGTTCTCCGACGAACACTGCGTGTTGATCGTAGACGTCGATGTTCGGGGTCTTTGGGCCGCGGCGGTACTCCTCACCGGCGGCGGCGATGGGGTTGACCCGGTTCTCGAAGATCCGGCTCACTATGCCCGGCCAGTCTACGGAGTTGACCTCGGCGTGGAGGCCCAGCCGTCCGGACCTGGTGGTCTGCAGCGCGGTATCGGCGGTGTGCACGTACATTTTCGAGGGGATGCAGCCGGCGTTCAGGCAGGTGCCGCCGAACGTCCCTTCCTCGATGATGGCGATCGACTGGTCTTCGAATTCGGGTCCGGGAATGGAGTTCCCTGACCCGGTGCCAATGATGACCAGGTCGTAGTGCTGGTCTACGGCGGTCTTGCCGGCAGCGGTGTGCATAGGGATGGTCCTCACTGTGGGGTCTTCCCAACCCTACTGAACACGACCCAAACGGGATAACCTCACGCAGGTGTACCTGCACGCAAAGGGTGCAGAATGAGGTTCATGAAGATGGCTGCGGGCTTACGGCGCCGCGAACGCAAGAACCGGCATTGATGGACGCGACGACGATGACGGGGACCGCGTACGACGACGCAGTCCGGGCAGTCCGTGGGGGCGGGATCAACGCGGATGAAGCGGCAAACCAGCTGATCGGCCAGATGACGGATCAGGAGATCCTCGGGCTGCTCGACGGCGACTCGCCCAGATTGCTGCTCCCCTTCATCCCGATCCTGTTGGACAGGGTGCCCTTCGTGGCCGGGGCCGTCCCGCGGCTCGGTATACCGGGCATTCGGTTCAGCGACGGGGGTCGCGGCGTAGTGATCGGTGCCTGCACGGCTTTCCCGGTCACTATTGCACGGGCAGCGACCTGGGATCCATCGCTGGAAGAACGCGTCGGAGTCGCCATCGGTCTGGAAACCAGGGCGCGTGGAGCGAACTACTCGGCCTCGGTCTGCGTGAACCTGCTTCGCCACGCAGCATGGGGCCGGGCGCAGGAGTGCTATGGGGAGGATCCAGTACTCACAGCCCGGATGGGATCGGCCCTTACCCGAGGTGTGCGGGTGAACACGATGGCGTGCGTCAAGCACTTTGCGCTCAACTCGATGGAGAACGAGCGCTTTGAAGTGGACGTGGCGGTGGACGAGCACTCCCTGCACGAGGTGTATCTGCCCCACTTCAAAGCGGTCATTGACGCCGGCGCAGACTCCGTCATGAGTGCCTACAACCGTGTGAGAGGCGAGTACATGGATGTCAATCGAGCCCTGCTCACGGACGTTTTGAGGCACGAGTGGGGCTTCTCCGGGTTCGTGACGAGCGACTGGGTGTTCGGGACGCACGACGCGGTGGTCAGCCTCGAGGCGGGAATGGACGTGGAGATGCCCCTCCGGTTGCTGCGCGCCCGCGCCCTGCCGGCCGCGCTGCGCAACGGTGTCTTGGCCCGCGCCACCGTGCTGGAGTCCGCACGCCGCATTCTGCGCACGTGCGTTCAGCACGCCGCCACCCGTGAATCAGCGGTTCCTTCCCGCACCGTCATCGCCTCTCCGGCCCACCGGGCCCTTGCCCACGAGGTCGCGACGGAGTCGATCGTCCTGCTGAAGAACGAAGCCGTCGGCGCGGCGCCGCTGCTGCCGTTGGCTCCCGCTACCCGGCATCTCGCCGTGATCGGACGACTCGCGTCACAAGCGAACCTCGGCGATCACGGCTCGTCACGCGTTCGGCCTCCCTCTACAGTCTCGCCGCTGCGGGGGCTGCGTGCGGCGCTTCCAGGGGTTCGGATCACTTCTACCACCGGGAGGAACGAGCACCGCGCGGCGGCTTTGGCCGCTGCAGCAGAGACGGCGATCGTCGTCGTAGGCCTGGACCAGCACGACGAGGGCGAATCCGTCGTTACCGGAGGGGTCGACGTGGGTGTGCTCGGTCGGGAATTCGGCTCAGGCCCCCTCCGCCGGTTGGTCATCGGACTGGCGCACCTTGCCTCCCGCTTCGTCCGGGGCGGCGACCGCAGCTCGCTGACGCTCCGCCCCTCTGACGAGCGGCTTATCCAGGCGGTCGTCGCAGCGAACCCCCGGACCGTCGTGGTGCTTGTCAGCGGCAGTGCGATCCTCACCGAGGCGTGGCGTGACCGCGTGCCAGCGCTCCTCTTTGCCTGGTACGGCGGTATGGAGGGCGGCCGCGCGCTCGCGAGTGTGCTGACCGGCGGCGAGGAGCCCGGCGGACGGCTGCCCTTTGTGCTGCCAACGGAGGCCGCACACCTGCCATTCTTCGACTCCACGGCAAAGTCTGTTGTCTATGACAACCAATGGGGTCAGCGCAGGCTCGACGGCGAGGGGCATAGGCCGGCGTTCCCGTTCGGGTTCGGCCTGGGCTACACAAGGATCGAGCACCGGCTTCTCGGCCACACGTTCGACAATACAGGGGGCCATGCGGACGTGCTCCTTACAAACAAAGGCGACCGGAAGGGCTCAACAGTCGTTCAGGTCTACGCTGCAGATGTGTCCCTCCGCAGACCTGTGGCTCAGCTCCTGGGATTCCAGAAGGTGTCCCTGCAGCCCGGCGCGGAGACCACTGTGCGGGTCGTTTTGGATGCGGGCCCCACCCTGCAGCGCGATCCGACAACACGGCGCTGGTCTCCCCGCGGAGGGGAGTGGGCCCTGCAAGCGGGCCAGCATAGCCCGGGCAGCTGGGAGAACGCCGTCCGTTTGCGGCACAAGGAGGTTCTGATGGACCAGGAAGATATCCCGGGTCAAGCCGGCCTGATGTAGTCAAGCGTTCCACCATTTAGGCGTTAAGATCGCGGAACGGCACCCACGGCCCTTCGACCCGGACTGGCAGTTCGTCGTCGCCCTGCAGCATGGCGCGGAGCAACCGACGTTCCTCCCAATGCAGAAGCAGGGACGCTTGGCCCGGCCGCAGCACCAAGTCTCCGTCCGACGTCGCGTACCGCTTTTGCAGGTCCGCCAGCTCTTCCTCTTGCAGGAGGGCAACCGTGCTGCCCGAAGTCTGGTCAACGAAACGGACCAAGGACGAGGGCCCCGTGAGATCGGTCGCGACGAAGCGCTGCTCGCTGGCGGCAAGAATTGTCCTTTGAGCCGCCCGCGTCACGACCAGCGGACGGGAGGGCCCGTCCAGCAGGGCGCTTAGTACGTCGGCCGCGGCGTCGGGGCGACCTGTTCTCTGCGCCGCCGCCTGCATCATCTGTAAACGGCCGGGTTCGCGCAGCACTTCATCGATTTTCCAGCCGATGGTTGCAGCTGCGTTGCAGCGGACGGCCGCACCCTGCTCCATGAGGTAATCGCCGTTGCGGACCTCCTGACCAGGGATCGGGTTCACAAGCACCATGGGGAGCCCCGCGGCCATGCATTCCGACGCCGAGAGCCCGCCCGGCTTGCCCACGAACAGGTCCGCGCGCTGCAGTAGTTGCGGCATCTCCGTCGTGAAGCCGAGTACGCTGTAGCGGTCGCCGGCCGGCGCCACGAGCGTCTCGATGCGCTGACGCAGCGCGTCATTGTGTCCGCACACGACTGTGGCTGTGAACGCCGAGCGCATATGCATCGTCTGCCGCACCACCGAGACAGCGTAGTCGCCACCTGTCGCGCCCGCCGAGATGAGCAACATCGGCGGCTTGTCGGCATCGCGCACGGGCGCTGGGGTGAGCTGTTTACTGATCGGAATTCCAGTAGCAGCGACACGGTCGGGAGGAAGGCCGAGCGCCATGAGCTCCACCTTTCCCTCCTCCCTGGCCACAAAGATCTTATGGAAGGCGCCTGAGAGCGACAGGCCCTGGAAGTCATAGTCGGTGGTCACCACAGCGGTTTTCGCGTCGATCACGCCGCGAAGGAGCAGTGAGGCCAACAGCTGGGCAGGGAGGAAATGCGTGCAGATAATTGCGGTGGGCCGGAAACGCTTGATGGCACTGACAACCGGGGCGGCGTTCACCCGCGTCCAGGGGTCGATCGGGCCACGACGCCGGTACGGCGGGTTGCTGATGTCGTAGCCCCACTCGACCAGCCAAGGCAAGTCTTCTACGAGGACGAAGTAGCCCTTGGCCAGCAGTGCACGGTAGAGAACGCTGCTGACCTGCAGCACGTCCAGCACCTGCACTTCGGCGATGTCAGCGCGGGTGGTGCATGCTTGCTGCACCGCCGCCGCGGCGCTGTTATGTCCGGATCCCACGCCTGCGGACAGTATGAGAATGCGCTGTCCGCTGGCAGAGGCTGTGGTTCGTGCCGACGTTGTGCGCATGGGGAGAGGCTAGCAGGCCGCACACCGGGAGGGCGGGGGCGTAGCCCTGTCCTCAGGGCCGCTGTTCGATAAGGGTGAGCTGGGTGCCATCCCGGGTCAGGGGACACGCCAGGGGGCGCCCGTGAAGCACGGACACCCCCTGCCGAGTTACCCAGCCGCCCGATCATGACGTCATGGGGTCAACTTTTTGCTGGCCGGTTCTTCCGGTGGGGTACCCCCGACGCCCTAAGTGATGGGTGCGGGGGGTTGTTCCCCGCTCAGCACTGCGAGGGCGTTGTCGGCGGCGAGCATGGCCATGGCGGTGCGAGTCTCCACTGTCGCCGAGCCAAGGTGCGGCAGGAGCGCAACGTTGTCCAGTTCCAGGAGCCCCGGATGGACCCGCGGCTCCTGTTCGTAGACGTCGAGTCCGGCTCCAGCGATGGTCCGGTCCCGGAGTGCTGTAGCAAGCGCGTCTTCATCGACGATAGGTCCGCGGGCGGTGTTGACGAGGAACGCGGAGCTCTTCATCGCAGCGAGTTGCTCGGCTCCGATCAGGTGATGAGTGGCAGGACCATAGGGGCAGTGCAGTGAGACGACGTCGGAAACGGCCAGGAGCTCGTCGAGATCGACGCGTCGTGCATTCAACTCGGCGGTGATCGTGGGATCGATTTCGCTGCGGGACTGGTACACGATCTCCATGCCAAAGGCCTTGGCCCGACGCGCGGTTGCCTGGCCGATGCCGCCCATGCCCACGACGCCGAGGGTCTTTCCTTGAAGGCTGGACCCCAGCAGGAAGAACATGCCCCACTTCCATGCCTCGCCTGAGCGGATAAGCCGTTCGCCCTCGCCGAGCCGACGGGTCGCCATCAGGATGAGGCCGAACGCGATGTCCGCCGTGGCGTCGGTGAGCACACCGGGAGTGTTGGTGGCAACGACACCGCGTGCGGTGCAGGCGGACACGTCGATGTTGTCATATCCGACGGCGACGTTGGCCACGACTTTGAGCTGTGGCCCGGCGGCGTCGAGCAGTTCGGCATCAACGCGTTCGGTCAGCAGGCTCACGATCGCGTCTGCACCGGCTACGCGACGCAGGAGTTCCTCGCGCCCAATGGACTCCGGGCCACTCCAGGCATCGACGTCGTGCTCGGCGCGAAGCTTTTCGATCGCAGCTTCCGGGATGCGTCCCGTGACGACAACCCGGCTCATGCGGTCACGATCCATTCGCGGAGGCGGCCGAGGCCGTCGCGGATGTCCGCGACGTCGATGCCGGAGTAGGCGAGCCGGATGTACTGCCGTTCTTCTCCAGGTTGGCGTCGGCCGAAGTGCTCGCGAGTGCAGAACGAAACCCCGGTTTTGTACAGAGCGTCGCTGGCGAAGTCGCCCACTGCCGTGTACCCCATTTTCTGCATGACGTCGGTGACGTCGGGGAACAGGTAGAAGGTCGATTGCGGCACGGCGACGTGCATTCCAGGGACGGAATTTACGAGCTCGCAGGCAGCATCCCGGCGTTCACGCAGGATATCCAGCATCTGCTGGACGGGTTCCTGTGTGCCCCGCAGTGCTTCGATGCCTGCCCACTGCACGTAGTGGGTGGTGCATGATTCATCGTTGGTGTTGAGGGTGCTGAGGACTTTTGCGATCTCAAGTGGTGCAACTGCGCAGCCCAGCCGTGAGCCGGTCATGGCGAACTTCTTGCTGAAGGTGTAGAGGATGACAGTACGTTCTGCCATGCCGGGAATGGAGGCGATCGAGCTGGAGACTCCCTCATAGCGGGTCTCGAAGTAAGCCTCGTCGGAGAGTACCCACAGGTTGTGTTCCTGGGCGATCTGCGCGATGGCCTCGCGCTCAGCTGTGGTCGACTCCGCTGAGATCGGGTTTTGCAGGTCGTTGTAAATGATCGCCACCGTGTTGGGGGTGATGGACGCGCGCACCTGATCGAGGTCGATCGAAAAGCCCTGGCTCGTGGGGAGGTAGCGGTAGGGTACGGCTGTGCCTCCGAGGTATTCGATCTGCGACTCATAGATGGGGAAGCCTGGATTCGGGTAGAGCACCTCCTGCCCGGGGTTCATCACAGCTTGAAGGAACTTGGTGATGACCGGCTTGCCGCCCGTCATCACCACGACGTTGTCGGCAGAGAAAGTCATGCCACGGCGTGAGCCGAGGTCCTCGGCGAGGGCTTCACGGAGTTGCGGGATGCCTGGTCCGGGGCAGTAGCCCGTGTAACCGTCAGCGATCGCCTTGGTCATGGCTTCGACGATATGTGGGGCGGTCGGGATGTTGATGTCGCCGAGGTGGAAGGGGTAAACCAGATTTCCCTTCGCCTTCCAGGCGGCCGCAGCTTGGGCGACGCTAAAGGCGGTTTCCGTGCCGAGCCGTTCGAGTCGATGCGCGAGTTGCTGCATGCTGTTTACTCCTCGTTGAGTTTAGGGTCCTTCATAGGCATCTAATACTTAACTAATATATCAAAAGCCGAGCAGCCTGCTCAAGGACTCTCGAATCAGCCGGCTACCCCCATGGCCAATGACCCGGATCCGGATACATGGGCTACCGCACTGGTGGTCCTGGGAGGTTGTGGGTTTGCATGTCATTCGCTGCGCGTATTACTGTCTTGCTACTGAAACCGGCATGGGCACAATCGCCCGGAGGGGAGGAGCGCATCACCGCTGACCAATCCAAGCATTTAGTCCCATTCCCGTTGAAAGCCCCTCCTGAGGGGCTTTCCCTATGTTTCGGGGGATGAGATTTGTAAGTATACTTATCATATTGCCAGTTCGAATATCCCGGCACACGTTGTCGAGGTTTTTGGTCTCCGTCGTTGCGAGGAGTAGTTCATGGTCAGCTTTCGTCCCCTGGCCCGCATCGCCTCGGTTTTTACCACCCCGCTTGCGCCTGAGGATGTCCTGGCGCTGTTTAACCCGGTCTACTCGTCCCGTCAATTGCGTGGAGTCGTCACCGAGGTAGTCCGCGAAACAGCTCAATCAGCCACCATTTTCTTCCGGCCGGGCCGTGGCTGGCATGCCCACCTCGCCGGCCAGTGGGCAAGAATAGGCGTCGAAATCGACGGTGTACGCCAATGGCGGTCCTATTCGCTGAGTGCGCCGGCAGGCAAAGGTCCGGCGATCACGGTTACTGACGTAGGAACCGTGTCCGGAACCTTGGTCCGTAAGACCAAGGTGGGTGACGTTCTCTTCCTGGCACCGCCTCAGGGCGATTTTGTCCTCCCTGAGCACCCCCGTTCGCTTCTCATGCTCACGGCGGGAAGTGGCATCACGCCCGTCATGTCAATGATTCGGACGCTTGTCCCAAGCCGCCCTGACGCGGACGTCGTCCTGATCCACTCCGCCCGTGAAGAAGGCGACAGTATCTTCCGCGAGGAACTGGACGAACTTGCTGACCAATTTCCCAACTTCCGCGTGGTGCAGTGGCTCACCGGTGGACGTGGCCGCATGAACTTCGCGTCTACGGCCGTTCTCGAGGAAGTGTGCCCGGACTGGCGTGACAGGGCGGCGTACGCGTGCGGCCCTGAGTCTTTCCTGGATGACGCCGAAGCCATGTGGAAACAGGCGGCGTTGACTCCTGCCGCCACGTCGGGGAAGACAACCATCGGTGGAACAGGGCACGGCTCGCTCACCATCGAACGGTTCAGCACCGAACTCATGGGAGGGGACGGCAGTGAAGGCGGCATGGTCACGTTCGAAACTTCCGATCGCGAGGTCCAGGCCGACGGTGGCGTTCCCCTCCTCGACGTCGGCGAGGACGCCGGGGTACTGATGCCCAGCGGCTGCCGGATGGGTATTTGTCACAGCTGCCTGACTCCATTGCTTGCCGGCAGGGTCCGTGATCTGCGCACCGGGGAGATTCACGGGGCGCCCGGGGAACTCATCCAAACCTGTGTCTCGGCAGCCGCCGGGCCCGTCAACCTGGAAATCTGAGGAGTACAACCGCATGTCAGTAGTTTCAGCCAAAAGCTCCGCCACCGCCGTCGGAACCAAAACCCGGCCTGGTGCCCTTGCCGACGAGGGAAGGCCCACGGTGAGGCCGCCTGCGGCCGCGCACCTGAGCGACGAGCAAGTAGCCCAACTGGGCCGTGAGCTCGATGCAATCCGTGACGAAGTCCTTGCCAAGCGCGGCTCCAGCGACGCCGCCTACATCAGGCGCATGATCAAGATCCAACGTGGGTTGGAAATCTCAGGTCGAGCCGCACTGCTGGTAGGCAAGAACAAGGCTGCCTGGTTCACCGGGACAACACTCCTCAGCCTGGCAAAAATCCTGGAGAACATGGAACTTGGCCACAACATCCTCCACGGCCAGTGGGACTGGATGCGTGATCCGGACATCCACTCCACCACTTGGGAGTGGGACTTCGTTACCCCCTCGCGTTCGTGGCAGCACACGCACAACGACCTCCACCATCGTTGGACCAACGTCGTAGGCAAGGACCGCGACGTCGGATACAACCTTCTGCGCATGGACCCTGACCAGGAGTGGAAGCCCTTCAACCTGGGCAACCCTCTTTACAACGCCTTGCTTGCGCCCGTTTTTGAATGGGGCATAGCCCTCTACGACTTGGAGATCCCTGAGTACAAGGAAGGGCTGAAGTCGAAAGAGGCCATGAACAAGGACCTCAAAGCCTTGGGACGGAAGGCGCTCAAACAGTTCGCCAAGGACTATGCAGCCACCCCAGCCTTGGCCATGCTGTCGGGCTCCGGGAAGCAAGCGCTCTACGGCACTCTCACTGCCAACGCCATTCGCAACGTATGGGCCCACGCCGTCATCTTCTGCGGCCACTTCCCGGAAGGAACGGACACGTTCACCGAGGAAATGGTGGAAGGCGAGACCCGCGGCGACTGGTACGTCCGTCAGATGATCGGATCCGCCAACATTTCCGGGTCACCGTTCATGCACCTCATGACGGGGAATCTGTCGCACCAGATTGAGCACCATCTCTTCCCTGACCTGCCGTCCAACCGCTACGCCGAGATTGCGCCCAAGGTCCGTGACATATGCCAGCGCTACGGCTTGAAGTACACCACAGGGCCACTGCTGAAACAGGTCGGCTCTGCCTGGGCTAAAGTTTTCAAGCTCGCCGTGCCCTAGTCCTGCCGGTTGAGTGCCCGTCCGAGGCGCAATCCCGGTCCCAGGGCCTCGGTGTACCGGCTTCTACTGTGGCTTGAACGGTGACAGCCGGCTGATCCTCTGTCGTGCGGCAGCTATCAGCGGACGTGCTGCCAAGGCTCCTGACTTCACAGAAGTCAGGAGCTTACCGAGGGCGTCACTGAAGCGTCCCTTGCTTCGCAGGTTTTGCGTCAGTTCCCACGTGGTTCGAATGGAGTGCACGGCGAGGACGACGACGAAGAGTGAGACCACCAGGCCGGCAACTGAGGCGGCCACGATCATCACCCCTGTGATGTGCACCAGGAGCACGGCAGAAATCACAACGGTGTGGGCGTCAAAAAGTTCCATATTCATTTCTCGCGGAGTAGTGGGTGGGGTGGTTTTCGTGGGGGATCCGGTATCCGGAATTCCCTAGAACAGAGGCCAGGGGACCGCCGGCATGTCACCGCTTGGAGCCGGAAACCGTCCAAGCAGGCGCAACCGGGCGCAGCGTGTGGCGAGTGATGCGACTTCTTCGGCGCTCAGCAAGTCCGCCAGGTCTTGACCGAGCCCACCGTTCAGACCCTCAGCGACACGATCTATGCCTTCGAGTTCCCCGGCGGCCAGCGGGTCGCCCAGCCAACCCCACAGCACCGTGCGCAACTTGTGGTCCTGGTGGAATGTCAGTCCATGGTCCACGCCGTGCCGGTGTCCGTCCGGCATGGCAAGAATGTGGTCGCCTTTACGGTCGGCGTTGTTGACGATCACGTCGAAGACCGCCATGCGTCGTAGCGCTGGCAAGTCTTCGTGAATGAGGGTGACCATCCGTCCCTTCTCATCCTGTCCTTCGAGAACGTGCTTCCATCCCGTCTCCGGCGCGTGGTCCTTGACGACCAAGTCGACGGCGCGCTGGGCAGGGTCTTGCTCTTGCCAGAGTTGGACCATTCCTTCACCCAAAGGGCCATCGCGCAGCCAGGTGCGCGGCACGATATCCCCACCGAATACCTGCGATACCAAGTAGGCGGCAACCTCCCGGTGGGCAAGATTTCCATGGGGAAAATCCCAGAGCGGACTTTCGCCTGCTATCGGCTTATAAACGACCTTCACGTCGCCGATGGCGCCCAAGAATGTCGCGTTTGAAGCCGTCGTGATGCGGCCAGTGAGCGTCAGCTCGGTGGCCGCCAAATCAGGCGCCGGCATCACGCCTCGGGAAGGGTGCAACTATGCCCGTCGGCGTCCATGGGGTACCCACAGAGCGGGCACGTCGGGCGCCCGGCTCCGACGATTTCACGGGTGCGCTTGGCGAATGCGCGGGCGGTACCGACCGGCATGCGCACCAGCAGCATTTCCGCTTCGATTGCGCCGTCCTCAACCAGCGGTTCGTCGTTGTCATCAGCATCGACCTCGACCATGGGGTAGGCCTCAATCACTACCTGGGCCGTGGTTGGATCCCAACCCAAGCTCATGGCTCCGGCGCGAAACTGCTCGTCAACTGCCTCAAGGGGATCGTTATCGACAAGCTCAATGGGAGTGCTCGTCGGAACGCTGAACGGGTTGCCCTGAACCGTGATGAGCTGGTCAAGGATCTCGTCGATTTTCTCTGCGAGCTGGGCCGACTGTTGCTTCTCCAGGGCAATGCTCACTATCTGTTTTCCTGCACGCACCTGCAGGTAGAACGTCCGCGACCCTGGAACGCCAATGGTCCCAACTACAACCCGATCAGGCCAGGCAAACTCGTGAACACTTGTAGGCATGTCAGTATTTTAGGCACATAAGGTTCACGGCGCGTTCTGTCCTGCACCGCCGCCCACCGGCGCGTCCCCGGAATGAATGCCGTTGGACAGCCAAGACAGATCACCCGCATCGGTGTTGGTCGCGTAGACGCTCGGCCGATCAGCGCCGTAACGGACGATCGATACGGAGGCGGGACCCACATTAATGCGCTGGAACAGGTCAAGGTGCATGCCGAGCGCGTCGGCAAGGATCGACTTGATGATGTCGCCGTGACTCACCGCCACCCACACTGCCCCCGGCCCATGCTCGGCTTCGAAAGCCGCATCGTGGCGCCTGATGGCTGCCACGGACCTGGCCTGCATTGCCGCCATTGATTCACCGCCGGGAAACACGACGGCGGATGGTTGCGTTTGCACCACCGGCCACAAGTCCTCGGTTGCCAGCTCACTGAGCATGCGGCCCTGCCACTTGCCGTAATCGCACTCGGTGATATCGATTTCGACGGGAGCGTGCGGCGAGCCGGCCTGGTGGGCGAGAATTAGCTCGGCGGTCTCCCGGCAGCGCTCAAGAGGACTCGTCACCACCCCGACTAGCGGCACGGCTGCGAGCCGGTCTGCCGCCAGAGCCGCCTGCTCGCGCCCCGTCTGGTCCAAGCTCACACCGACGGTCCGGCCAGCCAGCAGTCCAGTTGCATTGGCTGTGGTGCGGCCGTGCCGCACGAGAAGAACTGTCGCCATGCAACCAGCCTAGTTCCCCGCACGTCCCGGCGTGATCCGGTGAATCGCGTCTTCCCGTCAGGCCGTCATCAGGGCCGCAGCTTGTTCGGGCAGCAGGAGGCCTTCAGCGACAGCGATGTCGAGGACACTCTGTCCGGACACGACCGCCTTGTGGGCGATGTCGGCCGCAACGGCGTATCCCAGCATTGGGAGCAGTGCCGTGGCTTGTGCTGTGGAGGCCCGTGCCCTTAACCGCAACAACGCTTCGTTCGCTTCGATGCCCTCAACGCACAGATCCCGCAGCACATCGGTTCCGTTGGTGAGCCAGCTCAGTGATTGCAGCAGGGCGTGAGCGATGACCGGTTCGAACGCGTTGAGCTGGAGCTGTCCGTTGTCGGCGGCCATGGTGACGGTGAGGTCGGCCCCGGCGACGAAGAAGGCGATCTGGTTCACGACCTCCGGAATCACCGGGTTGACCTTGCCGGGCATGATCGAGGAGCCCGCCTGCCGAGGAGGCAAGCGGATCTCCGCGAGCCCTGTTTGCGGACCGCTGGAGAGCAGGCGAAGGTCGCTGCAGATCTTGGAGAGCTTGATGGCGGTACGTTTGAGCGCTCCGGAGAACGTCATGAACGCACCGGTGTCCCAGGTTGCTTCGACGAAATCGTGGGCACGGACCAGTTGGACGCCGCTCACGGCTGAGAGCTTGTCGATGATGCGCTCAACATACATGGGGTCGGCGGTGATGCCGGTTCCGATTGCTGTGGCCCCGAGGCTGCACTCGAGCAAAAGTGCGGCCGCTTCGCTTAGCCGCCGTTGGTCTTCCTCGAGCGTGACGGAGAAGGCGGTGAACTCTTGTCCGAGGGTCATCGGCACGGCGTCCTGCAGTTGCGTGCGGCCAACCTTGGGGATGGCTGCGAAGGCCAGGCCCCGTTCGGCGAATGCTGCCGAAAGCAGTGCCAGGCGTTCCAGCAGATCCTCCAGTGCGAACACCAGGGCCAGGCGCACCGCCGTCGGGTAGACGTCATTGGTGGACTGGCATTTGTTGACATGCCCGATCGGGTCCACCACGTCATAGGTGCCGCGGGGGTGGCCCAAGGCTTCCAGTGCGAGGTTGGCCATGACCTCGTTGGCGTTCATGTTGGTGGATGTTCCGGCGCCGCCTTGGATGACGTCCACAGGAAAAGCGTGGTCGACGTCGCCGGCGGCCACAGTGTCGCAGGCTGCGGCGATGGCGTGGCCAATGTCCGCCGGGATGAGGCCAAGTTCGGTGTTGGTCAGCGCTGCGGCTTTCTTCACGAACGCGAGGGCGCGGACAAGGTGTCGGTGGGTTCCGAGTTGCATGCCGCTGATGGGGAAGTTGAGGATGGCCCGTTCGGTGTGGATTCCCCACAGGGCGGATTTCGGGACAGCCAGGGAGCCGAGGCTGTCTTGTTCGATTCTTACGCCTGTGGTCATGAGGCGATCGCGATGACTTTGGGCTGGGTCATTTCCTCGTAGGCAAAGTGGACGCCTTCGCGGCCCATGCTGCCGTACTTGGAACCGCCGAAGGGCATGGCGTCATGCCGGTAGTCGGAGGAGTCGTTGATCATTACGCCACCCGCGTCGATCGCCTTCGCGGTGGCCAAGGCCCGGCCCAGGTCCTTGGTGAAAACCCCTGCCTGCAGGGCGTATTCACTGTCGTTGGCCAGTGCGATGGCTTCCTCGGTGGTGTCGAAAGGCTCGATCAGGACGACCGGGGCGAACAGTTCCTCGCTCCAGGCCTCGCAGTTGCGGGGCACCCCGGTGAGAACAGCGGGTGTGAGGACCGGCCCGTTCAGGTCTCCGCCCGTGAGGAGTTGTGCCCCGGCGGCCACAGCCTCGTCGATCTTCCGTTTCGCTTCGGCGGCGGAGGCATTGCTGATCATGGGCCCGACGTCGGTTTGTTCGTTACCCGGGTCCCCGGTCTTCAGCGCCGCGGTTTGGGTGACGAAGTCCTGCACGAAGGTGTCAAAGACTGATCGTTGGACGAGGATCCGCTGGGCACCGATGCAGTTCTGCCCGGCGGCCCAGAAGGAACCGGAGACGCTGGCATCGACGGCGGCTGGAAGGTCTGCGTCGTCAAAGACGATGACCGGTGCGTTGCCGCCAAGTTCCATGGACAGGCGCTTAAGGCCGGCGTTCGCCGCGATAGCCCGGCCGGTGGCGAAGCCGCCGGTGAAGGAGACCATACGGACCAGTTTGGAAGAAATGATGGTTTGAGCGATCGTGCGGTCGCCCAGGACAACGGTGACGAGCTCCGCGGGCAGCCCGGCCTCGCGGAGAAGGTCCACCAGAAGAATGGCTGTCAACGGAGTCAGCTGGGACGGCTTAAGAATGACGGCGTTCCCACCGGCGATCGCCGGTCCGAGCTTGTGCGCCACCAAGTTCAACGCGTCGTTGTACGGGGTGATCGCTGCAATGAGGCCCAGCGGTTCACGGGTGAACCAGCCCTGCCGGTTTTCAGAACCGGCGAAGGAGTCGAACGGAACGACTTCTCCGACATTGCGACGCGTTTCCGCTGCCGAGAGTTTGAGGGTGTTGACCGCGCGGGAGACTTCCTTGCGGGCCTGCTTGATGGTCTTGCCGGCTTCGGCGACGATCAGTTCCGCGACTTTTTGGGACCGTTCTTGGAGCAGGTCAGCTGCGGTGTCCAAAATCCGGCCACGCTCGTGACGCGGCATGGCGGCCGCTGCGGGAGCGGACGCCGCCGCGCGGATGAGCTCCACGCGGACGTCCGCCTCGGAGCACTGGTCCAAGGTGGCCAGGACGGTGCCGTCAAACTTGTTGCGCACCACCAGTTGATTGACGGTGGCTTCGCTGATGGTCTCGGCGATGGCTGTTTCAGGCACGGACGGCTCCTTTGACGAATTCGTCGACGGCAATGATGTCGGAAATGAGGGCGTACGCGGTCTCGACGCGACCAGCACCCGGACCGGAGACGGTGACGGCCCCGAGCAGGTCGGTGATGAAGGAGACGGCGTTGGTGGCACCGGAAATGCCGGCGAGGGGGTGATCGGCTTCAAGGGCGATGGGCTGGACGCTGGCAACGATGCGGCCGTCGCTCTCGCGGCGGGCTTCGCCGATCAGTTTCCAGCGGAGGCCGTTGGCCAGGGCCTGGGCTACGTCATCGCTGGTGATGTCCTGAATGCCGGTGGTGTGAACGTCACTCGGATGGATGGTGGCGCCGAGAAGTTCGTTGGCCAAAATGGCGACCTTGAGCCGAACGTCGGAACCGCCGATGTCAGCGGTCGGGTCGGCTTCGGCATATCCGAGGTTCTGGGCTTCGGCGATGGCCTCGTCCAGGCGCAGGCCGGCTTCCATCCGGCCCAGGACGTAATTGCTGGTTCCGTTCAGGATTCCCTGCACGGCGTTCAGTTCCAGGCCGCCGAGCATCTTGTGTGCCAGACGGATCACCGGCGTGCCGCTCATGACGGCGCCTTCGTACTCGAACCGGACGCCGTTGCCTGCAGCGAGCTTGGACAGTGACGTGCCCTGCAACGCTACCGGTCCCTTGTTGGTGGTCACCACGTGCTTGCCCGACTCTATAGCCCACCTCACGTGCGAGACCGCGGGTTCGCCGTCGACCGGGCTGGTGAAGGTGGCCTCGACGACGATGTCGGCGGGGCTGTTCTTGATGACCTCTTCGTTGCGGGGGGCGGAGCTGCCGCCCGGAAGCCTGTCGAAAGAAGAACCGCAAGGCATTGCCAGAACAGCTGCAAGGTCAATGCCATCGCCCTGGACCAGTGAGCCAAAGGCGAGGTCGGTGATGGCTACGACGCGGAGCTCGAACCCCAGGGAAGAGAAGCGCTGCGGTTCGTCGCGGATCAGTTCTGCCAGGGCGCGGTTAACGCCTCCGAAACCGATCAGGGCCAGGTTGTAAGTAGTCACGGGATCTCCTTGGGTAGGGCGGTGATGTTGTCCTCTAAGCCTCAGCCCCAGGAGTGTCAGTTACCTATGGGCGAATTGCCCGTCGGAGATGCCGAAACGCCCAAACGCGGACAGTTTGATCCGTGGTCGCTTCACATCGCGAGTATTACAGTGGATGTATGGCTGCAAGCCGCAATCCGCTCGATGAGCTGAGGGAAACCATTGGCCATCTGGCCAATCAGCTCAAGCTGCCTGGTTCAGAACGCGTTGACGACCTGGTGGGCGATTTCATCGGCGCGCGGCCAGGTCCGGCCCGGCCGTTGTCCGAGGTGCAGGCCGAGCTCGATGCGCTGGTCGGGCTGGAGACTGTGAAGGAACAGGTCAGGGCCTTGGTGGCATTGCTCCAGGTTCAGGCCCGTCGCAAAGCCCACGGACTGCCGGAGGTGGCCACATCCCAGCATCTTGTGTTTCTCGGAAACCCGGGCACGGGCAAGACCACCGTGGCGCGGCTCCTGGCCGAAATGTACCGTGCGGTGGGCCTGCTGCAGAAAGGACACCTGGTTGAGGTGGACCGTTCCGGCCTGGTGGGGCAGTACGTTGGGGCAACTGCCATCAAGACGGACCGGGTGATCCGGCGGGCCCTGGACGGCGTCCTGTTCATCGACGAGGCCTACGCGCTTGCCCCGGAGGACGGCCGGATGGACTTCGGCCCCGAGGCGATCGAGGTCCTGCTCAAGCGGATGGAGGACCACCGCCACCGTTTGGTGGTGATCGTGGCCGGTTACCCGCGGCTCATGGAAGCCTTCCTGCTCTCCAACCCCGGGCTGCGCTCCCGGTTCGCCCGCGAGATCACCTTCCCCGACTACTCCGTGGACGAACTCGAAACGATATTCCAGCAGATGCTGGCCCAGCACGAGTACACGCTGGAGCCAGGCGCGGATCACATGCTGCGCCGCATCCTCGCCGGGCTTCACGCGGGAGAAGACTCCGGGAACGCGCGGTTCGCCCGCACCCTGTTTGAGCAGTCACTTAATCGCCAGGCGCTGCGGCTGACGCGCGACGAAGAACCGGGCCTCGACGGCCTTGATCGTGAAGCGGTCATCACGCTCACCGAGGATGACATCGTCGGGGCTGCCCTGGCCCTGGGCCAGGAGCCGCAGCCGGAACCTGCTCCGGAACCGGAACCTTCACGCTGGTGGCGCTGGCTCGCCTGACCTGTCAGATGATGCCCGCCGGGGCAGGCCCACCGGCTGTTTGGATTCTGCGTCAAGCGGCTACGCGCACCCGGGGTAGCGCGGCCTCCCTGCTTCACGCGTCCTAGCCGTTCTTGCGAAGCCCTGCCTGTTCGACGAGTTCGGTCAGCCACGGCCGGTGTCCTTGATGGAACACCATCCCATCGGGCAGTCCCTGCACCGTGGGGACCGAATCGGCAATGTCGATGGTCACCCTGCCGCCCGCCATGGGCGCGTTGGTGATGTGCAAGTCGCCGTAAGAGGCCGGCAGCTGGGGATCCATCCAGAATCCGCCGTGGGACACGTGGGCGTCGTACCTCATCAGGCTCGTGATCAGCTGGATGGGAGAGGTGGCGGCCCAGGCTTGGGGTGAGCAGGCTGTGGGATAGGGCACGGGTTCGCTGTACTCCTCGCGGCTGAACCCGCAGAACAGCTCGGGGAGACGGCCTTCGGAGTGGTCGGCCGCATCGAGCAGGGCTGTGGCGATCCGTTGAGCCTCCTCTACGAATCCGTAGCGCATCAGCCCCGCCGCGATGACTGCGTTATCGTGCGGCCAAACGGATCCGTTGTGGTAGCTGGCGGGGTTGAAGGCACCCATGTCGGTTGCCAGCGTGCGCACACCCCAGCCGCTGAACATCTCTGGTGACATCAGCCGCTCTGCTACGAGGGGCGCCTTGTCCTCGTCCACCAAGCCGACCCAGAGGCAGTGGCCCATGTTGGAGGCGCACGCGTCCACCTGCCGCTTATTACCATCCAGCGCAATCGCGTAGTAGCCCCGGTCCGGCATCCAAAATTGTTCGTTGAAACGTTCCTTCAACAGTGCCGCGCGGTCGGCGAGTTCGCGCGCCAGTGGTGCGTCACCGGCGTCGTAGGCCATCCACGCCCGGGCCATGTACGCGTCATAGACATATGCCTGGACCTCGCACAGCGCGATGGGCGGTTTGGCGAGCCGCCCGTCCGCGAAGTTGATTCCGTCCCATGAGTCCTTCCACCCTTGATTGATCAGCCCGCGATCGTTGAGGCGCTCATATTCGACGAAACCATCGCCATCCCTGTCGCCGTAGTCCCGGATCCATTCGAGGGCACGGTCTGCGTGGGGCAGCAGGGCGGCGATGGTGTCCTTGGCGAAACCCCAGCGGCTCACCGAACCCAGAACCACCACAAACAGGGGAGTGGCATCGATGCTGCCGTAGTAGATGGACTTCCCACCCAGGGCCAGGCTGCTGGAGACGTCCAACCGGACCTCATGCAAAATCTTGCCCGGTTCTTCCTCCGTCACCGGGTCAACCACCGCGCCTTGCCGCTCAGCCAACGTCTGCAATGTTCCCAAGGCAAGCGAGGGATCAACCGGCATGGCCATTTCCGACGCCCACAACGAGTCCCGGCCAAAGAGCGTCATGAACCACGGAGCTCCGGCGGCCACAACCACTCTTTCCGGGTGGGCTGGGTCCTCTATCCGGAGGGCGCCGAGATCGTCATAACTCCGTCGGAGTGTCCTTTCGATCGAGCGGTTACCCATCTGCAGGACGGGAATCTTGGCGACCCACTCTTGCCGGCGTCGATCGCTTCGGGATAATTTGCCAACGGCGGGACGCACCACGGGTGCGGCCGGCGCTGCCGCTTCAAACCCTGGAGTGACCAGGAGTTCGGTGCTCCAGGAGCCTCGCGCCGGGATAGTTGTCCGGTAGCTGAAACCGTCGCGGTTCGCTTCAGCCAGATCAGAACTTACGACGACGGACTTCCGGACTTCCTGCCAACGGGCACGGATTGCCAGTGTGGTGGCGTGGGTTTCGCGGCTTTCTTCCCACAGCGTTTGCACGCGCGCTTCCTTCACCTCGAAGACATCGGCGAAATCGGAAGCTACGGTGAGCGCGATGAAGCAATCCGCCGGCTTCGTCGAATAGTTACGCACGGTGATGTGCTCCACCATGCCGACGCCCAACTCCCGGGCGCGCTCCACGATCAGCGGGGTGTCCGCATATCCGTCGGACGTGGTGATCCGGCCGGCGAAGACCGCTCTGTAAGGTTCCTTCGTCTGGGCTGTCAGGGGTTCCACGGCCTGCCCGTTCACCGTCAGGCCCCATGCGGAGAGTATCCGGGTGTCCTGGAAGAACAGGCCGTGCGGATGATCCGGACTGATATCACCGCTGGGCAGCGAGATGCAGAATGAGGTCCCTTCCACCAGGGTGACGGTACCGGAGCCCAGCGGGCCAGCGGCGGTATCGGCATTCCATCCGGCCATGTCCGGGCTCCTTTGGCGGTCCTGCTGCATCCTCAGTGTCCTGCTGCATTCTTGAAATGACGCTACTCTTGCCCGGCGATGCGGGCCAGAGCTTTGAGGGACGCCTGACGGCTCAATTTCCGCCCACCCGGTTCTATCGGTTGTACCTCCGGTGTCCACACCGTAACCATTTCCACTCAAAGCTATCGTCGATTGTTGACAATTGTTAGGATGGGGCATGTGCTCTTCCAAAGACGGCGGGCACATTTACACGGGTCTGAGACCCAGAAGGAGCAGCAATGGTCAAGGCCACTGTCATGACAAATGCCAACACCCAGGATCCTGGCGAGCACCTGCCAAAGCCCACATCAAGCACTCCCGGTCAGACGGAAGTGTCCCTCCGCCTGTGGGCCAGGGAAGGACTCAAGACCGGTATTTGGGAGGCAACGCCCGGTGTGTCCACGAGTACCAGGCCCGGCTATGACGAGATTTGCCAGATCCTCAGTGGCTCAGCGACCATCACCGAGGAAGATGGAACCAGCTTCGACGTCGGCCCCGGCTCGTTGTTCGTCACGCCGGCCGGTTGGACGGGAACGTGGACCATCCACGAAACACTGCGGAAGATGTGGGTAGTGGCCGATCTTCCCAAGGCCTAACAGCGAAGGTCCCATAGATGAAAGGAGGGGCCCGGTTCAGTGAACCGGGCCCCTCCTTAATACGGAATTCGACGTGACTATGCGGTTATTCCTGTCACTTCAGGTTTGGACGTGAGGTCCTCCACGGCCTTGTGCATGTGGCGTTTGATGGCGTCCTGAAGACCGCTCCGATCACGTGCTTCGAGCAGGTCCAGGATCATCTGGTGCTCCTGCACCAGCGCATCGATGCGCGGGTACGCCACCTCCAGGCTGAGGATACACATCCTGGATTCGGCAGCAAGGGTCTCGTAGATCCGGATCAGGCGTGTGTTTCCGGTTCCGGACACAAACGCCGTGTGGAACTGCATGTCCAGCCGGGCGATAGCCTGCCAGTCCGAAGCAGCAACCTGCTTGGCCATGCCTCGGATGATGCCTTTGAGTTCCCTGCACGTATCAGAGACCTGATCCGGCTCAGAATCCAGAAGTGTGCTGGCGGCTGCCAATTCCACTGCCTCGCGCACGGCGTAGATTTCCTTGACGTCCTCTGTGGAGAGCTCCAGTACGAAGACGCCCCGGTTGCGCTTGCTCACCAGGATGCCCTCCTGGCACAGTCGCTGCAGTGCTTCGCGGAGCGGGCCCCTGGACGTGCTGAGTTGACTGGCCAGTGCAGATTCGTTGACTTGCTGTCCAGGCCTGAAGGCTCCCTGGACAATAAGCTCCCGCAATTGGTCAGCGATCAGCTGCGCCGTGGGCCGGCCCTCCAAAACGAACATTCCCTCCGGTGCCGCCATTGACATCCCCTCATTCCATGCTCGGCAAGTTGAATCTATTAGACCGCTACTGCGGTGTACTTGTATTCCAAAAACTCTTCGATCCCAATTTTGCCGCCTTCGCGGCCCAGCCCTGACTGTTTGACCCCGCCGAACGGCGCGGCGGGATTGGACACCAGGCCGGTGTTCAGTCCGACCATGCCAACTTCCAGGTCAGCCGAGAACCGCAATGCCTTTGCCATGCTCTCGGTGAACACGTACCCCACCAGGCCCCACTCAGTATCATTGGCCAGGCGCAGGACTTCGTCTTCGCTGTCAAACGCCGTGATGGCAGCTACGGGGCCGAAGATTTCCGTGGACATCAGTGCCGCGTTGGCAGGCACATCCACCAAAACTGTGGGTGGGTAGAAGTAGCCCGGTCCTTCCGGACGGGTTCCGCCGGTGAGGATGCGCGCTCCCTTGGAAACGGCGTCCGCAACAAGGCTTTCGACCTTTTCCAGGCCCTTCTGCTCAATGAGGGGTCCGACGTCGGTCCCTGCCGAAGCGCCATTGCCCACCTGCAATTCTGACATCTTTTTAGAGAACTTCCCGCCAAACTCTTCCACCACGGAGCGGTGGACAAAGAAGCGGTTGGCTGCCGTGCACGCCTCTCCCATGTTCCGCATCTTGGCTTTCATGGCTCCGTCAACGGCCTTCTCAATGTCCGCGTCCGCAAGGACGATGAAAGGTGCGTTTCCACCGAGTTCCATGGAGGATCGCATGACGTTGTCCGCGGCCTGCCGCAGGAGAACCTTACCCACTTCGGTAGAACCCGTGAAGCTGATCTTGCGGGCGATGCCGCTGTCAGTCCAGGTCCGGACCACGCCCGAAGCCCTCGACGTCGTCACAACGTTCAGCACGCCGTCGGGAAGTCCTGCTTCCTTGAAGATCGCAACGAGCGCCAACGACGTGAGCGGCGTCAGCTCCGCCGGTTTGAACACCATGGTGCAACCGGCAGCTACGGCCGGAGCGATCTTCCGCGCACCCATGGCGAGCGGAAAGTTCCACGGCGTCACCAGCACTGAAGGCCCAACGGGTTCCTTGGTAATAAGGATGCGTGTGTTGCCGTCCACGGATGAGGTGTTGTCGCCACCGATCCTCACGGCCTCTTCAGAGAACCAGCGGAGCATCTCGGCACCATAGGCCACCTCGCCCCTTGCTTCTGCCAAGGGCTTGCCCATCTCGGCGGTCATGATCGCTGCCAAACGGTCCGTGTTTGCCATGACGAGGTCGAAGGCGCGGCGGAGGATGTCTGCGCGCTCACGGGGAGTGGACTTTCCCCACTCTGCTTGGGCGCGTCCTGCGGCTTCGATGGCCAACGCGGCATCTTCAACGCTGCCGTCGGCAACATGCGCGATGACTTCGTTGGTGGCCGGGTTTTCCACCGCAAAGGTGGCGCCGTTTGCCGCCTGCTGCCAGCGACCGTCGATGAACAAGTCTGTCTGCAGTGAGCTGGAATCAAATGAGGGGGTCATGGTGGCTCTTTCAGGAATCAGGGGGACTAGGAGGTGGCCGACTTGAGTGCTTGCGAGAGCTTGGACAGGCCGACGTGGATCTCGTCGCTGCTGACGTTCAACGCCGGGATGAGGCGGATGACGTTACCGTGCGGACCGCAGGTAAGAAGCAGGAGTTCTTCCTTGATGGCGGCCTGTTGGACAGCCAAAGCAGTCGACGCATCCGGGGTCTTGTCGGCGGCAGTGAACTCGACGCCCTGCATCAGGCCCCTGCCCCGGACATTGCCGATTCCGGCGAATTCTGTTTGCAGTGCCTCCAAACCCGTCCGCAGTTCGTCGCCGCGAAGAAGCGCGTTTTCCACGAGGTTTTCGCGCTGGATGACGCCGAGAGTGGCGACGCCGGCGGCTGCCGCCACGGCGTTTCCACCGTAGGTTCCGCCCTGGGAGCCCGGCCAGGCTTTGCCCATCAGCGCTGCTGAGGCTGCGATTGCCGAGATGGGGAAGCCGCTGGCGAGGCCCTTGGCGGTGATGACGACGTCGGGCGTGATTCCGGCCCAGTCGTGGCCCCAGAACTTGCCGGTGCGGCCCACCCCGGCCTGAACCTCATCCAGGACCAGCACGATGCCGTGCTTGTCGGCGCGTTCGCGGAGTCCTTGGAGGAAGGCTACGGGGGTTGGGATATAGCCGCCGTCACCGAGCACGGGTTCGATGATGAAGCCGGCAGTATCGCTTGGTGCGCTGATGGTCAGCAGGAGGTGGTCCAGTTCCTTCAACGCGAATTCCACGGCGGTGGCCTCGTCCCAGCCGTATCGGTACCAGTGCGGAAACGGGGCGACGTGCACGCCGCCCATGATGGGGGAGAACCCGGAGCGGAACTTGGTTCCGGCTGTTGTCAGCGATGCCGCTGCGACGGTCCGACCGTGGAACCCACCCTGAAAGGAGATGATGTTAGGCCGGCCGGTGGCCATACGCGCGAGGCGAATGGAGGCCTCTACGGCTTCAGAGCCTGATGTGGCGTAGAAGACGCTGTCCAAACCTTGCGGCAAGAAGCTGCCAAGAAGTTCGGTGAGTTCCAGCAGTGGCTTATGCATCACGGTGGTGTACTGGGCGTGGACAATCTTGCCCACCTGTTCGCGGGCAGCGGCCACAACATCGGGGTGGCAGTGACCGGTGCTCGTCACGCCAATCCCGGTGGTGAAATCCAGGTACTTCTTGCCGTCGGTCGCGTGGATCCAGCTACCGGCCGCGTGGTCGACAACCACGGGGGTTGCCTGCTTCAGGATGGGGCTAAGTGTTGCCATGGCTTCATACTTTCTTAGGAACTGTAGATTGTCAACAATATGCGATCAATGAGGTATTCCGCGATCAGGGCAGTACTCGTCAGGACTCTTGGAATCTCTGTGGACGAAGGAAGTCCAAACCGTCAAACCAGCGCTTGCCCAGTGCCTCGCTGGCTGCAATTTCCCCGTAGCCGGTAGCCATCTTGAAACCGGCTCCCGAATACCCCGTCGCGGAGTAAATCCTGCTGGACTCACTGAGGAAGCCCATCAACGGCTGCGAATCCGAAGTGAAGAGGTCCGGGTAGGCATCGGAGCGTACGATACTTGGAATCAAACCAGGGAAGAATTCCGAAACTGTCTCTGTTGTCTCCGAAATCTCGTCAGGGGTGAGATCCCGGGGCACTGAATCGGCGGCGGGAGTTGGTGCTCCTCGGCCATCGAGCGTGGCTTTGACGGTGACGCCATCCACTGCTGGTGCGCCGTACATGGAGCGATCACCGGAAATCCTGATGAAGACCGGAAACTTCTCCGGTGAGAATTGCTCTGCCTCACGGGCGACGAACCATGAAAGGAAGATCCTCTTGGTTTCGGTGTGGGCCCTGAGGTATTCGGGCATGAGCTGTTTGGACCATGCCCCTGAGGCGACAATGACCCGTTCGAAGGTCCAGGAATTGGCACCGGATGTGATAACGACGCCAGTGTCGGTTTCAGTGATGCTGTCAATAGGAGTGTTGGTGTTCACTGTTGCGCCGTTGGCCTCGGCTGCGGTGATGGCCGCGGTGATGGCACGATCGGTTCGCAGGGCGCCGGCATGGGGGTCGTAAACGGCGATGTCGTCGGGCCGGAGGTTGTGTTGCGGGTAGCGTTCCGCCATTTCCCCGCGGCTGAGGACCTGATGGATGGCTCCGGTAACCCGTGTGGTTTCGAGAAGGCTTTTCAGGTATGACCCGTCGCTTGTGCCGATGGAGAGTCCGCCGCAGCGGGTCAGAATACTTTGGCCCGTCTCGGCTTCGAGTTCCGCCCAGAGTTCGCGGGAGCGGCTCAGGATGGGGTAATAGACAGGGTTCCCCCGGTAAATCATCCTGAAGAGCCGGGTGTCTCCGCCGGCGGCGCTGCGTGCGTGGGCAGGGGAGTGCGCTTCGAATCCGACCACGGAGTCGGTGAGCCGGGAGGCTTGCCAGAGGGCCATGCTGCCAATGCTGCCCAAACCGATGATTGCGAGCTTTCCGTCCATGGTTAGAGGACCTGCTTGAGGAAGGCCTGGGTGCGGGGTTCTTTGGGATTGGTGAGGACTTCGCGGGCGTCGCCGCGTTCTACGACGTTGCCGTCGTCCATGAAGATCAGGGAGTCTGCTACTTCGCGGGCAAAACCCATCTCGTGGGTGACGACCACCATGGTCATGCCTTTTTTGGCGAGGTCCTGCATGACGGCCAGGACTTCACCGACCTTTTCGGGGTCCAAGGCGGAGGTCGGCTCGTCGAAGAGGATGATTTCGGGGTTCATGGCCAGGGACCGGGCGATGGCGACGCGTTGTTGTTGGCCCCCGGAGAGTTCGGCAGGGTAGCGGTCACCGAAGGCGCCGAGGCCGACGCTGGTGAGCAGTTCCTGGGCTTGTTTGGCTGATTGCTTTTTGTCGGCACGCTTGACCAGTACGGGCCCGGCCATGACGTTGTCGCGGGCAGTCATGTTGGGGAAGAGGTTGAAGGACTGGAACACCATGCCCACGCGGGTGCGTTGTTGGGCCAGTTTTTTAGGTGGCAGGGCGTGGTAGGCGTTGTCGGTTTCGTAGTAGCCGAAGTTTTCGCCATTGACTTTCAGGATGCCGGAGTCGACGGTTTCGAGGCCGTTGATGCAACGCAGCAGGGTGGATTTCCCGGAGCCGGAGGGGCCGATGATGCAGCAGATTTCGCCGCTGGCGATCTCAAGGTCGACGTCTTTGAGGACTGTCTTGGGTCCGAAGGATTTCCGGATTTTGTGGGCTTGGATGGTGCCGTCAGCGTTCATCGTGCGATGCCTTCCGGTGCGGTGAGTGTCACTTTGCGGGCTTTGCGGGGGACCCGGGCGGAGGTGTGTGAGTATTTTCGCTCGAGTTTTGATTGGGGGTAGCTCAGCAGCATGGTCATCACCAGGTACCAGAGGCTGGCGACGATCAGCAGCGGGATGGTTTCGTAGGTGCGGGCGTAGATGAGTTGAGCGCTTTGGAGGAGCTCGGCGACGCCCAGGACGGAGACCAGGGAGGTGCCTTTGAACATGCCGATGACCTGGTTGCCGGTGGCCGGGATGATGGAGGGCATGGCTTGGGGGATGATGACTTTGCGCATTTTCATGGCCCCGCTCATGCCCAGGGAGTCGGCCGCTTCGATTTGGCCTTTGCCCACGGAGGAGAATCCGCCGCGGATGATTTCGGCCATGTAGGCCGCTTCGTTCAGGGTCAGGCCGATCAGGGCCGCGGTGATGGGGCCCATGAGTGCGTTGGTGTCGATCGCGGTGCCGATGTCGGTGAACGGGATCCCGATGCTCAGGTTCGGGTAGAGGGCGGAGAGGTTGAACCAGAAGATCAGTTGGACCAGGACCGGCGTGCCGCGGAAGATCGTGATGTAGACCCCGGCGAGGGCTGCGATGGGTTTGATGGTGGAGGCCCTCATGATGGCCAGGCCAAGTCCCAGGAGCGTGCCCAGGGCCATGCTTGCCACGGTGAGGAAGATGGTGAGCATCAGCCCGCGCAGGATGGATTCGTGCGTGAAGTACTTCGCTACGACGTCCCATTTGAAGTTCGGGTTCGTCGCGACCGAGCTCAGGACGCCGATCCCGACCAGGATGCACACAACCCAGGAAACGTACTCGAAGGTGCTGCGCCGCTTCAGCCGCGGCTTCAACGCCGAATCCAACCCGCTCATCGCTTTGCTTCTTTCCATGGTCGCTTGCTTCATCGGAGCACCCACTAGTTCAGTTTGGCGTCGGTAATGGCTCCGGACTCCAGGCCCCAGTTGTCGAGGGACTCTTTATACTCCGGAGTCTGAAGAACGGACTGCAGCGCCGTCTGGAAAGCCGGCGTCAAGGGAGAGCCCTTCTTCAAACCGATTGCCGTCAGGTCGCTGGCCCCCACATCAACGCGGCCGACCAGTTCGAAGGATCCCGGCTGCTGCTTCTCAGCCCACGCAAGTGCAGTTGTGTCGTACAGGATGCCGTCAATGCGCTTGGAGTGCAGCTGGGTCAGGGCGTCCTGGACATTGGGCAACGTCACGCCATTGATGGCCGGTTGTCCCTTTGACGTGCAGCTCTGTTCACTGAGTGCAGGGAGGCGCTTAAGCTGGCCTGTTGATCCTTGGGTGACGGCGATGTTCTTGCCGCACAGGGTTTCAACGGTGAGATTGAGCGGATTGCCTTTGGGAACGGCCACGGAGTTGCCGGCCTTGAAGTAGTCGATCATGTCCAGGACCTTGAGGCGCTCTTCAGTCTTGGACATGGTGGTGGCGGTGAAATCGAAGCGGCCGCCATCGAGTCCGGGAACAATGGTGTCGAATTTCGTGTCTACGAACTTCAACTTCAGGTCCAGCTTCTTTGCAATGAGCCTGGCGATATCGGGGTTGAGGCCGATCGCGGTTGTATTGTCCTCGGCCAGGAAGGTGGTGGGCGGGTAGTGCAGGTCCATGGCAACGGTGAGCTCACCTTTGTCCTTGATGGACTGCGGCAAGAGTGCCACGGCAGCTGAGTCCGGCTGGACACCTTCGGAAATGTCGGTGGTGTCAGCGGTCTTGCTGTTATCTGCGGAGTCGCTGTTGGCGGTTCCTCCACATGCGCTCAGTGCCAGGAGGACGGCCAGTCCTGCAGCTGCGGTCTGCGCGTTGGTTCGAATCTTCATGGTGGTTTCCCTTCGAGGGGAGTCTGGGGTGGGGAGGGAGAAGTCTTGAGTTGAAATGTGATCCGGATCTCTCCGTCATCTACTGCAATGCAACCCTCTCAACAGTAGATTGTCAACAATTTACAGAAACTTTTTGACCGGCTCCCTCAGTTGAGAATCATTCCGGTTTTCAGGCAAAACTGTTGACAATTGACAATTTCGGGTCCTAGAGTCGGAACAGCGGTCCAGCATCTTCCCGGCCCGCCGTGCAGGACATTGCGGCGCATCCCCGCCGAATTAGGCACCTTCATGAGCGGCCAGCCCGCCCCCATCCCCGACACGTGATAAGAACGGAATCGACATGGCAGAGACCAACTTCCGGCCGAAGTACATCTCCTTTGACATCTACGGCACCCTGATCAACTTCGACATTGATCCCACCACCCGGCGTCTGCTCGATGGACGGATCTCTGAAGAGCAGTGGCCCACGTTCAAGAAGCAGTTCCGCGGATACCGCTTCGACGAAGTCCTCGGCGACTACAAGCCATACGAGCAGATCCTCCAGGACTCTTTTGACCGTGTGTGCAAGCGCTGGGGGATTGGGCCGACCGAAGGTGCCGGCGCAGCTTTCGCTGACGCAGTCCGCGGCTGGGTTGCCCACGAGGACGTGCCGGCCCCGCTGAAGCTGATGGGTGACAACTACCAGCTCGTGGCACTTTCCAATGCGGACACCAGCTTCCTGGACATCAGCATTCCCAAGCTCGGCGCAAACTTCCACGCAGTCTTCACCGCCGAACAAGCCCAGGCATACAAGCCGCGCTACCAGGCTTTCGAGTACATGTTGGACACCCTGAACGCAAAGCCGGAAGACTTCCTGCACGTCTCCTCCCACACCCGCTACGACATGCATCCCATGCACGACATGGGCTTCCGGAACCTCTGGATGCTGGACCGCGGCTACGACCCCATTGGTCATGGCTACGACCTCAGCACAGCGAAATCCCTGGACGAGATCAACAAGCACCTCGGACTCTAAAAACGACTACGAGGCGAAAGGCCACCCCGTGAAACTTGTTCCCTACTGGCTTGACACTGCAGAGCCATCCGGCGATTACCGCCGCACTCCGGTCCCGGAGAATGTTGATGTTGCGATCATCGGCGCGGGCTTTACCGGGCTATCCGCAGCCCTTGAATTCGCCAAGCAAGGTGCCAGCGTTGCTGTCTTCGAGCGCCACACTGTTGGCTGGGGTGCGTCGGGCCGCAACGGGGGCATGGCTACCACTGGTTTGGCCATTGGTTTCAGTACGGCAGTCAAACGCTACGGAGCTCCCCGTGCCGTTGACATGTTCCGTGAATACAACGACGCCATCGAAACCATCGAGAAGCTGGTGTCCGACAACGGGATCGACTGCGACTTCAAGCGCTTCGGCAAGCTCTCGCTTGCGTTCCACACGTCGCACTACGACGGCTTCTTGAAGTCCCAGGAGCTGCTTGCGAACCTCGTGGATCACCACGTGAAGATCATTCCGAAGGCAGAGATCCACACCGAAATCGGGACGGACTTCTATCAGGGCGCCATGATGGACCCCCTGGGTGCCGGTCTTCATGTGGGCAAGTTCGTACACGGGCTGGCGAAGGCGGCAGCCGACAAGGGCGTGGACATCTGCGAGACCGCAGCCGTCACTGAACTGAACAAGGTTTCGGGCACGGTCCATGACGTCCACACCACCCGCGGCATTACCCGTGCAAAGCAGGTCCTGGTGGCCACAAGCGGCTACACGGGCAACATCACCCCGTGGCTGCAGCGTCGTGTGATTCCGGTAGGCAGCTTCATCATCTGCACTGAGCCGCTGTCCGAAGAGGTGGTCAACCGCATTCTTCCCAACAGGCGACAAGCATCTGACAGCAAGATGCTCACCTACTACTTCCGCATTACCCCGGACAACAGGCTGCTGTTCGGTGGTCGCGCCCGGTTCGCGCTGTCCAGCCCGGATTCCGATGTCAAAAGTGCAGAGATCCTGCACAAGGCCATGACCGAACTTTTTCCCTATCTATCCAACGTCAGGGTGGATTACATCTGGGGCGGCCTGGTGGACCTTTCGATGGACCAGATGGTGCACGCGGGTGTTCATGACGGCCTGTTCTACTCGCTCTGCTATAGCGGACACGGCGTACAGATGGCCGCTCATATGGGTAAGAGGATGGCGCACTACATGGCCGGTGACAAACAGGCGAACGTGTGGGAAGACCTGAAGAACCCGCCCGTGCCCGGCCACTTCGGCCCGCCGTGGTTCCTGCCTTTCATTGGCGGAGCCGCGAAGATCATCGACCGCATCAAATAGGCAGGGCAGGACCCATGAGTTCATCAACAAAAGTGGCTCAAACGCGCCCTGAAACAGGGCAGGAAACGGCGTACAGGCGGGCAAGTATTGCTGCTCTGCCAGGCGGCGCGTTCCTGGAGGGCCGTTGGGAGACGGCTGACAGGATCCTTGAAGTCCGGGACCCCGAAGACGGCGTCCTTTTGGGGACGGTGTGTTCCTCCACTCCACAGGATGTACGGCGGGCGGTTGCCTATGTTTATCGCCATCTGCAGGAAGGTGAGTGGACCCTCCGGGAACGGCGGGAGGCCTTGGACCGTGCTGCAGTGCTGCTAGCGGACCAGTCCGGGCGGTTTGCGGAGATCATTGCCGCCGAAAGCAGCAAGACCATTACCGAAGCTGAGCGTGAAGTCCGCCGATGCATCGAGACGTTGCGGCTGTCCGCTGGGGCGTCGAGCGAACTGACAGGGGAGACTCTGGCGTTTGAAGACAGTATCGCCGGGGGCAATAAAATCGGCTGGTACAACCGGAAGCCCGTGGGCATTGTCGCGGCGATCACACCTTTCAATGATCCGCTCAATCTTGTGGCGCATAAGCTGGGCCCGGCGTTGATCGGAGGCAACGGCGTCGTACTTAAACCCTCAGGACGCACTCCGCTGACCGGGCTTGCCTTCATCCAACTGTTGTTGGAAGCTGGCGTACCTGCCGGTCGCCTGGCGGCCGTTGTCTCGGGGCCCGGCGTCTCGGAAGCTATTGTGACCGATCCCCAGGTGGATCTCATCTCTTTCACGGGTGGGCCGAAGACCGCCGACCGCATCGCGGCCGCCGCAGGAGCGAAGAAGATCCTCTCTGAACTCGGCGGCAACAATGCCACGATCGTCTGCGCAGACGCAGACGCCGAGGCAGCTGCCGAGGCGATAGTGGCCGGCGCCTTCGGCGTGGCGGGCCAAAACTGCCTGTCGGTGCAGCGTGTCTACGTTCATATCTCTTTGTTCGATGACGTCCTGGACAAAGTGGTCGTTGGAAGCCGGGCGCTGCGCGTCGGCGCCAAGCTGGATCGTTCCACGGACGTCGGCCCGCTCATCAGCGAAGCTGAAGCCCGCCGGGTGGAGGAATGGGTGGAGGAGGCCAAAGCGCTTGGTGCCACCGTCCACGTGGGTGGTCAGCGCCGTGGGGCCTTCTATCAGCCGACCGTCCTCACGGACGTGCCGGCTGATGCGCTGGTCATCAGCGAGGAAGTATTTGGTCCGGTGCTCAGCATCATGCCATTCATCCAGGTCTCTGATGCCATCCGTGCTGCCAACGACTCGGACTACGGGCTGCAGGCCGGCGTCTTTACGGAGTCGATCGGACTGGCCCTGGCCATTGCCGAGAAGCTGCACGTGGGTGCCGTGGTCATCAATGGGACCAGCGACGTCCGCATTGACTCCATGCCCTTCGGAGGGTTTAAGAAGTCCGGTGTCGGGCGCGAAGGTGTCAAACACGCGGTACGCGAGATGACCGAACCCAAAAGCACCATCATCGCCTTGGCAGGGACAGCCACCCACTGGCAGCAACTCACCTCAGAACGGAATGAGTCATGACAACCCACAAAATCGCAGTTATCGCGGGGGATGGAATCGGCAAGGAAGTTGTCCCTGCAGCCATCAAATGCCTCGAACGGATCGCGCACCTCCATACCATCAACCTCGAGTTCACGCACTTCGACTGGGGCTCGGACTACTACGTCGAGCACGGGCGGATGATGCCGCCTGACGGTCTGGAGCAGCTCGCGCAGTACGATGCCATCTTCCTGGGCGCTGTCGGCGCTCCGGAGGTTCCGGACGCCGAATCCCTGTGGGGACTCCTGATCCCCATCCGACGTGAATTCCAGCAGTACATCAACCTGCGTCCCGTCAAAACGCTCGACGGCGTCAAGTCACCGCTGGCGAACAAGGAACCGATCGATATCCTCATCGTGCGTGAAAATAACGAAGGGGAGTACTCGGAGGTCGGTGGCCGCGCCTACCGCGGGCTGCCCCACGAGACCGCCGTCCAGGAAACCATCTTCACCCGCCTCGGGGTATCACGGGCCGCGCACTACGCCGCATCGTTGGCATCTTCCCGGAAAGGGCAGCTGACCTCGGCCACCAAGAGCAACGGCATCATCCACACCATGCCCTTCTGGGACGAAGTAGTGGAAGAAACCACCCGCCTCTATCCCGACGTCACGCTCACCAGCGAACTGGTGGACGCGCTGGCCGCGCACCTGGTCCTGAAACCCTGGACCTTTGACGTCATCGTCGCCTCCAACCTGCTGGGCGACATTCTTTCGGACCTGGGCAGCTCCGTCACCGGATCCATCGGCGTAGCCCCCAGCGCCAATCTCAATCCCGAAGGTGACTTCCCGTCCCTCTTCGAGCCCGTCCACGGATCAGCCCCGGACATCGCGGGCAAGGGCCTGGCAAACCCCGTAGGCCAGATCTGGTCCGGAGCAATGATGCTCCAGCACCTGGGCCATCCGGAAGCTGCCGGGCACCTGCAACTGGCCTTCGAGTCAGCCTTGCGGGAGGGCCTGGGCACCCGGGACGTCGGAGGGCCCTCGTCCACCTCGGAGTTCACCGCCGCCGTCCTGGCTGCCATCGACGGCGTGGCGGCTGTCGGCCGGCCGGAAGCCGCCGCAGGAACGAAGCCAGCGGCAGCAGCGGCGTCGTCAACATGACGCCCGCAGGCGTTCAACGACCTACTGTTGCTGTCCTGTACCGGGAAGACTTGCCGCCCCGATTGGACGAGATCGAAGAGCTGGCCGAAGTTCGCCTGACCAAGGCAGAGGGCCTCGCTGCAGCAATGAACGGCGCGGACGTGCTGTATCAGTGGCATTCCTTTTCGCCGGCACTGCGGGAGAACTGGGCTGCAGCTTCGACGCTGAAATGGGTCCACGTTTCAGCGGCCGGTGTCAGTCAGCTTCTGTTCGATGATCTGATCGCCAGCGACGTTGCCTACACGAACTCGCGCGGCGTCCTGAGCCGTGCAATAGCCGAGTTCGCCCTGGGGTTTGTCCTGGATATCGCGAAGGATTCGCAAGGTTCACTCAAGCTTCAGCAGGGCAGGCGTTGGCGGCATCGGGTCACCCGGAAGGTCCAGGGCCAGCGTGCGCTGGTGGTAGGAACCGGCTCCATTGGGCAGGAAATCGCGGAATTGTTCACTGCCGTTGGCCTTCGCGTCAGCGGTGCCGGGCGCAATAGCCGGCCAGGTGACGGGTGCTTTGAAGAGATCCACTCTTCCAAACACCTGGCCCTGGTTGTCCGCGACTTTGACTACGTGGTGCTGGCTGCACCGCTGACCGACGACACCAAAGGCTTGGTGGACAAGGATGTCCTTTCAGCAATGAAGCCCACGGCGCACCTCATCAATGTGGGCAGGGGGGAACTGGTGCGCACCGAGGCGTTGGTGGACGCGCTTCGCTCTGGATCCATTGCGGGGGCCGCACTCGACGTGGTCCATCCTGAGCCACTTCCGGCGGAACACCCGTTGTGGATCATGGACAACGTCATTCTCACCCCTCACATGAGCGGCGATACCCAGGACTATCTTGATGATCTGGGGAAGCTCTTCGTGGAAAACCTTAAGCGGTTCAGCCGGGGTGAACCACTGCAGAATGTGGTGGACAAGAGTCTGGGGTTCGTTTCCGCTCCGTGAATCCCGCTAGGACACCGGACCGTCATGACCTTTGGCAGGCCGGTGACCGGAGATCGCAGCACGGACATCGCCCTCTTTGTGCCCGTCCTTTTTCTTGCCGAACGGCAGCACCTTCAGAAGCGGGTGCAGGATGACCATGATGACCAGGCCCCAGATGGTGCCGAGTATGGCTGAGCACAGTGTGTTGACCAGCCATGCGAGGAAGCCACCCACAACGGGAATTCCGGCAAAGGGTGTCTCGAGGACATGGACAAGGTCGTACGGGCCGTGCCAGCCGAGGTCGTGTGCCCCCTGCAACATGATGTGGCCGCCAACCCAGAGCATGGCGATGGTCCCGATGAAGGTGATCGCGGCCAGGACAGCGGGCATTCCCTTGACGAGAAGCCGGCCGAAGCGTTGGGAGCCCGCGGAGTCCTTGGTGGTCAGGTGCAGGCCGATGTCATCCATCTTGACGATGAGTCCTACCGCACCATAGACGATGACCGTGATCGCGATCGCTACGACGACCAGGATGAACGCCCGGGCCCAGAGAGACTCGGTGGCTACCTCGTTCATGGCGATCACCATGATCTCGCAGGACAGGATGAAGTCGGTGGTGATGGCGCCCTTGGTCACCTTGGCCTCGGCTTCAGGGCCGCGTTGGACAGCCGGTGCTTTCTCGGCATCAGCATGGCCGCGGAGCTTGTGCCAGACCTTTTCGGCGCCCTCGTAGCAGAGGTAGGAACCGCCCAGCATGAGGATGAACGGAATGATTCCCGGGATGAAGGCGCTGACGAGCAGCAGCGCCGGCAGGATGATCACCAGCTTGTTGCGCAGCGAGCCCCAGAAGATCTTTTTGATCATGGGCAGTTCGCGGGATGGGTCCGCCCCGGAGACGTACTGCGGGGTGACGGCGGCGTCGTCGATCACAACGCCGGCGGCTTTGGCCCCGGCCTTGGCGGCTCCTGCTGCGATGTCGTCCACTGAAGCGGCCGCGATGCGGGCCAGGGCAGCAATGTCATCCAAGAGGGCGACGAGACCGCCGCTCACAGAGCTGCTCCGTCCTGGCTAAGGCCGGAAGGCTGGGCATGGATAACTGGTACGAGGAGCATCAAAGGCATGCTCGGATTATACGTTGGCTGGTTAAAACAAGGGTGGGCGTGACGCGCCTTCACCATGACATTGCCACCTGAAATACACCCATGCGCGGGCTTTTCCTGCCGGGTATCGCCGGCGTGATCCACCTATGCTGGCTTCATGTCTACTGATGAAGAGAAGGATCCTCCCGTACCTGCCCACCTTGAGGGCAAAATGCCGAGAAAGGTCCACGACGCCCCCGGCCACGACAAGAAGGAACCAACCAAGGAAGAACCTGACGCACGTTAGTTTGTCGGAGGGGCTCACAGGAGTGTTGACAGACTCGAAGTAACGCGGGTAACCTAAGTCACATGCTCGCTTAGTAACGCGCGTTACCAACTCCGCGTTACCAAGCAGGCGGACCAGACAAAGAAGGTCTGGTCCGACACTCAGAACACCGAAGAACACCGGAGCATTCGATGGCGAAAAGCACCACCCCTGGCACTGCGGCTGTCCGACAGCGCGGGGTCACCATGAAAGACGTCGCCAAACATGCCGGTGTTTCCCGGACTGCTGTTTCCTTTGTGCTGAGCAACCGCGAAAATGCCAGCATCTCAGCGGAAACCCGCACCCGGATCAACGACGCCGTGCAGGAATTGGGCTACCGCCCCAACGCCGGTGCCCGTGCGCTGGCTTCACAGCGCAGTGACTGGTACGGGATCGTCACGGAGATCGTCACGGCACCCTTCGCCGTCGACATCATCAAGGGTGCGCAGGACCAAGCCTGGCTTGACCGCCGGTTCCTGCTCATCGCGCCATCGGACCAGGCCGATGCCGTAGGACCCAACCAGGGCCTGGAGGATGCTGCCATCGAAAAACTGTTGGAGCAACGAGTGGAAGGGCTTCTCTACGCAGCCACTTTTCACCGGGGGGTCCGGGTTCCCGAGACCGCCAATGAAGTACCCACCGTCTTGATCAACTGCTTCGACGCTGATGGAAAGCTGCCCTCGATCGTCCCGGACGAGCGTGGGGGTGGCAGGGTCGCCGTCGAACGTTTGCTCCAAGCCGGCCACCAGCGGATCGGAGTCATCAACCTTGACCCGGTTATTCCTGCTGCAGTAGGGCGGTTGGAGGGTGCGCGCGAAGCACTCTCCACCGCCGGACTGGAACTGGACCCGGAACTGGTGGTGTCCGGATACGCAACGGCGGACGGCGGCTACGACGCAGCATGCCGGATCCTGGACCGCTATCCACCGAAGGACAGGCCAACGGCCCTGTTCTGCCTCAATGACCGCATGGCGATGGGCGCTTATGACGCCATCAAAGAACGGGGCCTGACCATCCCCGGGGACATCGCCGTGATCGGCTTCGACAACCAGGAACTCATTGCGGCCTACCTCAGGCCAAAATTGACCACGGTTGCGTTGCCATTCGAAAAAATGGGCGCCTTGGGCGTCCAAACGCTTGCCGCTCTTACAGCAGGACAGCCGATCCTTGCCGACCAGCAATTGGTCGACTGTCCGCTGCTAGAACGCTCTTCGGTCTGACCGCGAAATCAACCTCGAAGAGCAACCCTTACCCACCCCTTCACCTTGGACGATGAAGATAGGAAAGAGATAACCATCATGACACAACCCCGATTCAGGGCTGCCCGGATAACAGCGGCGAGCCTTGCAATAGGCGCTATGCTGCTCACCGGCTGCACAGCCAACGTTGCCAAGACCAACACCTCCGACGCCGGTGCGAACGCCGGCGCGTTCCTCACCATCCCGCGTGAGGACATGGGCACGTTCGTGCAGAACTTCAACCCCTTCGCGCCCACGGTGAACCCCATGGTTCAGCAATCCATCTACGAATCCCTCCTCATCTTCAATCCGGCCAAGGGTGACACGGTGCCGTGGCTCGCAACCGAGTGGAAGGCAGCCGAGGATGGCAAGTCCGTCACGTTCACCCTCCGTGATGGTGTGAAATGGTCCGACGGGCAGCCTTTCGTTGCAGACGATGTTGCCTATACGTTCGAACTTCAGAAGAAGATCAAGGGCGGCTTCGAGTACCTGGACACCGTCACCGCTGAGGGCAACAAGGTCACCTTCAACTTCAACAAGCCGTGGTCGCCGGCACTTTACGACGTCGGCCAAATCACCATCCTGCCCAAGCACATCTGGTCCGCTCTGACTGACCCGGAAAAGGATGCCAACGCCAAGCCCGTGGGCACCGGACCTTATACCGAGGTAGACAGTTTCCAGGCCCAGTCCTTCGTGCTGAAGAAGAACCCCAACTATTGGCAGCCGGAAAAGCAGAAGATCGCCGGTATCAAGATGCTCGCTTTCGCAGGAAACGACGGCGCCAACCTCGCCGCAGCGAACGGCGACGTGGACTGGGCTCCCCAGTACATCCCCAACATCGAAAAGACCTTTGTCTCCAAGGACAAGGAACACCGTCAGTACTGGTTCCCGGCTACGGGTGCCATGATCAACTGGCAGCTCAACACCACCAAAGCACCGTTCAACGACGTTGATGTCCGCAAAGCACTGAGCATGGCAGTTGACCGTGAGCAAGTTACCAAAATCGGCATGAGTGGTTATGCCAAGCCGGCCGACTGCACCGGACTGTCCGGCAACTACGAGACCTGGAAGAACACCCAGGTCAAGGACAACTGCACGTGGACCAACCACGATGTCCAGAAGGCCAACGAACTGCTGGACAAAGCGGGCTACCCCAAGGGAGCTGACGGGAAGCGCACGCTGAAGGACGGCAAGCCTTTCGAATTCAAGATCTCCGTGGGTGCCACTTCGTCCGACTGGCTGTCCGTGGCCAACGTCATCTCGCAGAACCTGGCCGAAGTCGGCGTCACCACCAAGGTGGAATCCCCGGACTGGGCCGCTGTAGTTGCCGGCTATGAGACCGGCGACTTCGACTCCGGCATTGTCTGGAGCGCCAACGACCCCAGCCCGTACAAGTACTTCAACACCTCCATGGGCACAGGCACCGTGAAGCCCGTGGGCACCAAGACGTTCGATAATTACCACCGGTTCGGCGACACCACGGCGGATGCCTTGCTCGCTGACTTCGCAGCGGAGGCCGATCTGTCCCAGCAGAAGGACATCGCCAACAAACTGCAGGAAGAATACGACGACGTCGCACCCCTGGTGCCGCTGTTCTCCGGCCCTGAATGGGGCGCCTTCAACGACACCCGCTTCACCGGCTGGCCCACCGAGGCGAACCCTTACGCCACCCTCTCGGTCCGTTCACCCACAACGGTGCTGGTTCTGACCACGCTGGAACCGCGCAAGTAACGATTCGTTCGCTTTCGGCCTTGGCAGGCCTCACTCCGCACGCCCGGCGGAACGCCGGCTCACCGGCCAACGCCGCCGGGCGTGCCCCCACACTTTCCGCAATTCCCGAATGGAGGGAACCGTGCGCTTCATCCTGCGCCGTCTGGGTTTCTACCTGATCGCCTTCTGGGCATCCATCACCCTTAATTTCCTGCTCCCGCGGTTCATGCCCGGGGATCCTGTCTCCCGCATGTTCGCCCGCTCCCAGGACCGAATGCAGCCCGAACAAATCGAGGCCCTGCGTAAGCTGCTGGGTGTTGACGATCGACCCATTTGGGAGCAATACGTCGACTACCTGCAGAACATTTTCACCGGGCAGATGGGTGTTTCCATCTCCCGTTTCCCCACCCCGGTCACCGAGGTGATTTCGTCCCAAATCGGTTGGACTCTCCTGCTGGGCGGAACCGCACTCGTGATTGCCGCCGTCGTGGGTAACCTGCTGGGCATCCTGGCCGCGTGGAAGCGCGGCGGTGCGATCGACTCCGCGCTTCCGCCGGTGCTGGTGTTCATTGGCTCGTTCCCGTACTTCTGGCTCGCCATGGGCGCGCTCTACCTGTTTGGCGTGGTGCTGGGTTGGTTCCCGATCCGCCACGCTTTCACTGACGGTCTGGAGCCTGCGTTTACCTGGGAGTTCATCGGCGACGTCGGCGCGCACCTTGTGCTGCCGGCGCTGACGATCGTGCTGGTGTCCATCGGCGGCTGGATGCTCGGCATGCGGAACACCATGATCGCAACGAATTCCGAGGACTACATCACTATGGCAGAAGCCAAGGGACTCCGCCCGGGACGCATCATGCTCCGCTACGCGGCACGCAACGCCATGCTCCCATCGGTGACCAGCTTCGGCATGGGACTGGGATTCGTGGTGGGCGGTGCCCTGCTCACAGAGGTGGTGTTCGCCTATCCCGGGGTCGGATACCAGCTCCTCAACGCTGTCCAAGGCCTCGACTATCCGCTCATGCAGGGCCTGTTCCTGACCATCACCGCCGCTGTTCTGCTTGCCAATTTCCTGGTGGACATCCTCTACGTCCGCCTCGACCCGCGCGTGCGCAGCAACTAGAGGGACCGATCATGACAACCGCACTTTTGAAGCAGCCAACGCAAACTCCGGTCCGCAAGCCGAACCGCAGCTTCGTCCATGGCCTGCTCACCAACAAGAAAGCCCTGACGGGCATGGCCGTGATGATCATCTTCATCGCCCTGGCCCTCCTGGCACCGATCCTGTTTCCCGGCGACCCGTCGCGGATCACGGCCATGGCCTCGCTTGAACCATCGGCCGAGCACTGGCTGGGAACGACGGCCAAGGGACAGGACGTCCTCGCGTTGACTGTCCATGGTTCCCGGAGCTCACTGTTCGTGGGACTGACCGTGGGCTTGGCGTCCACTTTCATCGGCATCCTGGTGGGCCTTGCCTCGGCGTACTTCGGAAAGTTCATTGACGAAGCACTGTCCCTGGTCACCAATGTCTTCCTGCTCCTGCCCGGCCTGCCGCTCCTGGTTATCCTGGCCGCGTTCCTTCCGCCGGGACTGGGGACCGTGATTCTGGTACTTGTGGTGACCGGATGGGCCGGTTCCGCCCGCGTCCTGAGATCGCAGGCGTTGTCCATCCGCTCCAAGGATTTTGTGGCCGCGGCCGTGGTGTCCGGCGAACGGGCCGGCCGGATCATGTTCCGCGAGATCCTGCCCAACATGGCCTCGATCGTCATGGGCACCCTGCTGGCTTGCGTCATCTACGGCATCGGCGCCCAAGCGGGCCTGGAGTTCTTGGGCCTGGGAGACGTCAGCACGGTCTCCTGGGGCAACAACCTCTTCTGGGCCGGCAACGAAGGTGCCCTGCTCACCGGAAGCTGGTGGGTCTTTGTCCCTTCAGGCGTGTGCATCGCGCTGGTAGCTTTCGCCCTTGCCCTCATCAACTACGCCGTGGACGAGGTCACCAATCCGCGGCTTCGGAAGATCAAAACGCCGAAGACAACACCCACCAACACCGAAAGGAGCGCCGCCAAATGACCGTCTCCCAAGTTTCCTTCGGCTCCCACCAACCGGTCCTTGACGTCAGGAACCTCACCGTCAAGTACGTTGGCGACACCCGCTCCACCACCGCCGTCGACCGCGTTTCCTTCAGCATCGGCACCGGTGAGGTGTTCGGCCTTGCAGGGGAGTCCGGCTGCGGGAAGTCCACCATTGCCAACTCCATCATGAGGCTCCTGAAGGATCCCGCAAAGATCGCCGGCGGAAGCATTTCCTTCGGCGGCAAGGACGTCCTGGCCATGAGCCCGGAGGAGTTGCGGCGCTTCCGCTGGCAGGACGTGGCAATGGTCTTCCAGTCAGCCATGAACTCGCTCAACCCGGTGTTGACCATCGGCGAACAGATCGTGGATATCTTCACCACCCACGCCGGTTACTCCCGCAAAGAGTCGATGCGGCGTGCCGGTGAACTGCTGGAACTGGTGAGGATCGACCCCGCACGGCTTAAGTCCTATCCGCACCAGCTCTCCGGCGGTATGCGTCAACGTGCCGTTATTGCCATGGCCGTTGCGCTCAAGCCGTCGCTGTTGATCCTCGACGAACCCACCACCGCGCTGGATGTGGTGGTGCAGCAGGAAATCATGGCTCAAATCAAGGAGCTTCAGCGCGAACTCGGCTTCTCCGTCCTCTTCATCACGCACGATATGTCCCTCATGGTGGAACTCTCGCACCGCATGGCCGTGATGTATGGAGGCCGGATCGTGGAATCCGCCAAAGCGCAGGACGTCTACTCCACCCCGCGCCACCCGTACACCCAGGCGTTGATGGGAGCGTTCCCGCCGCTCACCGGTCCCCGCGTCCCGCTGACGGGATTGCCCGACGGCGTGAAGTTCCGGAACATTCCGGACCTCGCCGAGGTGGCACCCGGCCATTTTGTGGCTCCGTTTGGTGCCGACGCCCCGGTGGTTGACTCAGCAAACCTGGAAGGAGCCGCACGATGAGCCACTCCCTGACGACCCCGGCCGCCGTGTCCACAACCGGCACCGCTGCCCTTGAGATTCGAGGCCTGGGAAAGACCTTCCCGATTGGCAGCTTGTTCTCCCGCGATTCCGTCCGCGCCCTGCATGGGGTTGACCTGACCATTGGCAAGGGCGAAATCGTGGCCCTCGTGGGGGAGTCCGGTTCCGGCAAGAGCACCTTGGCCCGCTGTGTAGCCCGGCTCGAAAAGCCGAGCTCCGGGGAGATTCTCCTTGAAGGGATCGATGTCCTGAAGCGGGATCGTTTCCAAGCGTCACGGGCGTTTCGGTCCCAGCTGCAGATGGTGTTCCAGGATCCTTTCGGTTCCCTGAACCCGGCCCACAGGATCGAGCATTTTCTGCGGCGCTCCCTGGCGATCCACGGAAAGAACGGTGGTTCCGGGGAAGAGACCCAGCGGCGGCTCGCAGAGCTGATGACCACGGTGGGCTTGGAAGCCGACATGCTGAACTCGTATCCGCACGAGCTCTCCGGCGGTCAGCGCCAACGCGTTGCGATAGCCCGGGCCCTCGCCGTTGAACCGCAGGTCATCCTGGCCGACGAGCCTACCTCCATGCTGGACGTTTCCGTGCGGATCGGCGTGCTCAACCTCATGCGCAAACTCCGCGACGAGCAAGGCATCTCCATGCTCTACATCACCCACGACCTCGCGTCCGCCCGGTACCTGGCGGACCGGACGGCGGTCATGTTCGCCGGTGAACTGGTGGAGGAAGGCGAGTCCCTGGACCTGTTGGCCAACCCCGCGCATCCTTACACGCAGCTCCTGGTGTCCGCTGTCCCGGATCCCGCCCGGGCAGGCTCGTACGATCCCGTTCGCAGGGCCGAATTGCGGCAGGCCGTCATGGCCTCCACGCACTGCGCCTTCGACGGCGACCCGGATCAGGCCTGCTCGGCCGAAGAACCCGTCCGCCATCAGGTGGGGGACCCCGAAAACCGTCACTGGGTCCGCTGCCACCTGTACCGCCCCTGGGCTGCTGCCGGCGGCCATGCCCTGGCGAGTGAACCACTCCAACCCGGCCACCCGGCGTCGAACGCTCAAGAAGAGGCTTCCGCATGACTGAACTGACCCATCCGCTCGCTACCGTTCCGCAGGATGAGTTGGTGGCCCGCGCCGAAGCCGATCCCCTGAGGCCGCGGTTCCACTTTGTCTCACCGGCCGGTTGGCTCAATGACCCCAACGGCGTCAGCCACTGGGATGGCACCTACCACCTCTTCTACCAGTACAACCCTGAGGGCGCTTTCCATCACCGCATCCAGTGGGGTCACGCCACCAGCACCGACCTGGTCACCTGGGTTGACCAGCCTGTTGCTTTGGAACCGTCCGAGGGGCCCGACGCCGACGGTTGCTGGTCCGGGGTGCTGGTGAACGACGGCGGCACGCCCACCTTGGTGTACTCGGGACGGGCAGAGGGCAAGGAGCTGCCATGTGTCGCTGTGGGAACCCCTGACTTGCTGAGCTGGACCAAGGATCCCGGGAATCCTGTCATTGGCGCCCCGCCGGCCGGCGTTGATATCACGGCCTACCGCGATCATTGCGTATGGCGCGAGGGAAGCACCTGGCGGCAACTGGTGGGTTCAGGGATTCGCGGCCTCGGCGGCACAGCGTTCCTCTATGAGTCGTCGGACCTGCGGTCGTGGGACTACCTGGGCCCACTGTTTATCGGGGACTCCTCGCAGGGCGATCCCGTCGACACTGATTGGACCGGGACCATGTGGGAATGCGTGGATTTGTTCCGGGCAGGGGAGGGATCGTTGGGGTCTGCGCCCGCCGACGGCGCGCCGGATGTGCTGGTCTTCTCCGCGTGGGACGACGGCGAAACCCGCCATCCGCTGTACTGGACCGGCCGATACATCGGCGATACCTTCGAACCGGAGGCGCTGCACCGATTGGACTACGGGGGCCGTTTCTTCTACGCACCGCAATCGTTCCAGGATGAGTCCAACCGCCGTGTCATGTTCGGCTGGATGCAGGAAGGACGAAGCGATGCCGCCATGGTGGAAGCCGGCTGGTCGGGCGTCATGAGCCTGCCGCGCGTCACCACGTTGGCGAAGGACGGAACCCTGGAGTTCGCACCGGTTCCCGAAGTAGAGAAGCTGCGCAGAAGCCACGTCAGCGTCCCCGGCCACGTGATGGTGGCCGCGGGTACCTCCGTGGAGACCGGTGTGTCCGGACACCAGCTGGACCTCGAGCTGGACATGCAACTTGCCCCCGGTGCGGAGGTTCGGCTCGGAGTGCTCACGTCCCCGGACGGTGCCGAGGAGACGTTAATCGTGCTGAGCCGTGCTGCTGACGGAACCCCCAGCGGTACCCTTCGCCTGGACCGCAGCCGTTCCAGCCGCGACCCTGACGTCGATGGTGAAGACAAGTCCGGGCCCCTTCCCATGACCGACGGACGGGTCCACCTCCGCGTCCTGGTGGACCGGTCCGCCGTCGAAATTTTCGCCAACGGCAAGCCGCTCACCGCCCGTGTCTACCCGACCATGGGCGGCGGGCGCGTGACGCTGGCGGCCACGGAAGGTTCGGTGCGGCTCCTCTCCTTCGACGCCTGGACGATGGCCGGGATCTTTGACAGCGCCCGCAACCTCATCCCTGAAGGACTGTGAACCCATGGAATAGTTAGAAGCCAAAGGCAGGGCCACCCCAGCGGTGGCCCTGCCTTTGGTGCGTATGGCACCGGTCCCTGCGCCCGCGGTTCGGGCTTCCTGTTGCGATGGTGTGCAGGTATGGTTCCCTACGCTTGCCGAACCTGTTCTTCGGCGGTCAGTGAGGTCCAGGACTTACATGATTCCGGTGGGGACCAGCAGTGCCCAGGCCAGGGCGGGGGCTACGAGGACCACTCCGCCGGCGTACATCATCAGTTGCTTGTAGACACGCTGGCGATCATCTTCGCGGGCATTGGCGACAACCAGCGCGCCGTCGGTGGAGAACGGGGATACATCGACGACGGTGGCGGCGATGGCCAGTGCGGCCACTGTGCCCGAGGCGCTCAGTGAGCTGGTGGCAAGCAACGGTCCCGCCAAGGGGATGAAGGCCGTGAGCAGGGCGGTGGAGGATGCGAAGGCCGAACCGACGCCGATGACGTAGCAAAGAACCAGTGCAATCAGCAGCGGGGCTCCGAGTGCCAGGGCCTGCTCGGCGAGCGTGTCAATGACGCCGACGTGCTGCAGCAGGGATACGTAGGTGATCATGCCGGCGACCAGGAGCACGGTGGACCAGGAGACTCCGCCGATGAACGTCTGGTGTTCCTTGATGTTGACCAGTGCCAGGAGGAGTCCTGCGGAGAGAGCCACGAAGCCAATGGGCATATGGAAGCCCAAGGCGCAGACAAGCATGGCGACGATCAGTGCCAGCGTGAGGATCTGCTGGCCGTGCGGCCGGGCGGTCCGTGTGGTGTCCAGGTCAGCGAGTTGGCCTGTGGCGCCGTCGCGGAGTTTGCCCAGGAGGGCAAACAGCACCACGGTCAGGACTGACAGGATGAGGTTCAGCGCAAAGCTGGCGGCGAAGAGTGAGCCTTGCGAGATGGGGAAGCCGTTTTTCACTGCGATATCGTGCACCAGGACACCCGCCACTGACAGCGGTGAGAATCCACCTGCATGTGCACCGTTGATGATGAAGGCACCCATGAGGACGGGGTGGATGCGTGACTCGTAGGCCAGCCCGATGGCGGCCGGGGCCAGAAGGGCGACGGCGGCAGGGGAGAAGGTGCCAAGGGCTGTCAGCGATGCTGCCAGGAGAAAGAACACCCAAGGCAGGAGCATGGTTTTGCCGCGAACCAGCCGAACACACGTCTGGACGATGATGTCGATGGTCCCATTCCGCTGGGCCATGCTGAAGAAGTACGTGACACCGATGATGGTGATGACGATGTTGGCGGGGAAGTCCGCCAGGATTTCCTTGTCCGTCATGCCCAGCATGAAGTAGCCGACACCGAAGGATGCCACCAGTCCCATGACGCCAATGTTCAGCGGCCATTTAGTGGCGACGACGAACATCACCACGAGGATGACCAGCGGGATGATCTGTGTGGCAGTCATGGTCGGCTCCGATTCCGGGGTGGCCGCCGGGTTGAAGATGGCGCCCCCGAACAGGATGGCAACCAGGCCCAGGATCACGGAAGCGGCAACCGTTACCAGCAGGATACGGCGGCGGCGGTTGGGACTGCCGGAATTCTGTTCCCAGGTTTCGCTCTCAGATTCGGGAGCTGGTTGGTAAGTAACTTTAGCCATGGTGGTGTCTCCTCATTGAGTGGCTGATGCTAGCGGGGCTTCGACGGCGCTGCCGAGAGTCTCCGGGAGGTGAATGATGCTGGTCGCGATAGTGCGGGCGGTCCGGTCGACGCCCACCAAGAGGGAACCGTCCCGGTGTTCGGTCCAGGTCTCGATCACGCCGGCCGGTGTGCGGAGTTTCAGCGTGGAGCGGGAAATGGTGCCGGTGATGCGGTTCAGCACTGTTCCCGGGGTGCGGGCGGCAAGTGTCAAAGCGATGCTTCCCGTGATGGCCAACGCCGGATGCGGTTTGCCCATGGAGAGCATCATGACGTTGACGTCGCCTTCCGGATCGTCCCCGGTGGGTGCGCCCACGATCGCAAGCTTGGGGACGGCCCGCGCTGCTTGCGAAGGACTGGGCGCCAATCCCATCCGGACGGCCGCCTGGCGGCGGATCACGTCCAAAGTATCCAGTTGCAGTTCGACGCCGGCGCCCCAGGTTTCATAGCGGGCAGTGTCCAGTCCCAACTCCTCGGCGCTCACCATGACCACCGGCGCTCCGGCGTCGACCATTGATACCGTCCAGCGGGTGCCGCTGGCGACAATGACGTCCGTTGGTGCGCCGGTAGGAAGGAGCTTCCCGGTGGTCTTTCCAGCCGGATCACGGAAACCCAGACCCACCCTGTACCCAGGAAAGACGACGCCGGGCATATCCGCATCCGGAACGATCGGCAGGGCGCCGTCGGGGGTTGAAACCCGCTGGATGATGATCTGGCCCGTATTGGTGTTGCGGGTGACGATGCGGGTGGAATCGCCGTCGGGCGAAACCCAGCCTTTTTCAATGGCGTAGAGGCCCACAACCGCGGAGCAGTTCCCGCAGTTGCTGCCCCAGTCCACGGCTGCCTCTTCGATGCCTACCTGGGCGAAGGTGAATTCGACATCCACTTCATCGTCGTCGGGCCGGCTGAGGATCATCGCCTTGCTGGTGGTGGAGGTGGCACCGCCAACCCCATCGATCTGGCGGGAGTCCGGGCTTCCGAAGAGCCTGGGAAGCAGCTCGTTGACGTCGGCGCCGGCTTGTTCCAGATGGGCAGTTTCAAAGACCCAGCACTTGCTGGTGCCTCCGCGCATCCATTCCGCTTCTATCTTCATGGTGTTCCCTGCATCTCGTTGATGGTGTTCCTGTTACGAGGATGATCCGGATCACAAATGAAGACAATGTTGGATGTATGATGGGGGCTGTAGCGATGCTTAATTCACAAGAGAACCAACGCGAGTGGAATGGATTTTGATGCATCAAAGTCCCGAACAGCAGCCGCTATGGCGACATGGTCCCCAGTAAATGCAGTGAATGAACCACTTGGACAGGAGCATGAACACATGCTTAATGAGGAAAGCCCGGAATTGTTCGACATTCGGCGGCTCGCGCTGCTGGTGGAAGTGGTTGAGCAGGGATCCATCACCGCTGCGGCCGACACCATGATGTATACGCCGTCGGCGGTTTCCCAGCAGTTGCGCAAGCTCGAACAGGAAGTCGGCCAGCCTCTCCTGAACCGCCGTTCGCGCGGCGTAGTCCCCACCGAGGCAGGCCAGATACTGGCAGGGCACGCACGGAAGATCGTTGGACAGATGCGGGCGGCCCGTGCGGACCTGGATCAGATCGCGGGCCTGCGCCGCGGCTCACTGACCGTTGGTACTTTCCCCACGCTGGCGGGATCGTTTCTTCCGCTGGTCATCCGGGCGTTCAAAAAGCGATACCCCGCCATTGGACTTTCTGTTCGCAGTGCCCGCTTCGACGAGTTGGTCTCGGACCTTGAGTCCGGGGTAACGGGACTGTGTTTGCTTTGGGATTATCCGTGGAACCGGTTCAGTGACGAGTCCATCCGCATCACTGAGGTCTTCCAGGAGAGCACGGTGATCCTGGTGGCCAAGGGGCACCCCTTGGCCGACCGTGATGAAGTAAGCATGGGTGAACTCCGCAAGGAGTCATGGATAGTTCGCGCTGAAGCCCATCCGGTAGTGGAAGTGCTACAGCGATCTGCCCACGATGCCGGATTCGAACCAACCATCGGGTTCCTGGCCAACGACTACCAGGAGGCGCAGGCCATGGTCAGCGTGGGCATGGGCGTGGCATTGGTGCCAAAGACGGCTGTGGCACTGCAGCATCCCGACGTCCGCGTCCTCAGTCTGGGCCCGGACGCCCCTTTGCGGCGGGTACTTCTGGCCCAACGCCAAGACAAGGTCTACGCCCCCGCCGAAGTGGCATTCCACTCCACGCTGGTGGAAATTGCCCGCGAACGGGGGCGCGACTACCTGTAATCAGTGGTCGGCGTCGGAATCAGCCTTCCGGGCGCTTTTCTCCGCGTCCTTCTCCGCGCGCACTGCTTCTGCCTCATGTTGCTCTTCTGCCTTTTCCTGGTGGATGACTTCGGCGAAGAGCTTTTCCATTTCCTTGGCCACGCCGGCGGCCGAGGCTGGGTTCTGGCCCGTCACCAAGCGGCCATCCACCGCTACCTTCTCCTCGAAGACCCCTGCGGAGACATGGCGGGCCCCCTGTTCCTCAAGCCGGTCCGCCAGAAAGAACGGGATGACCTTGTCTTTCCCTGCAGCCACTTCTTCGTCGTTGGTGAACGCGGCTACGTCGCGGCCTTCCACCAGCCTGAACCCGTTGTCCAGTTCTACGTTCAACAGGCCGGCCGGCCCGTGGCAGACGGCGCCCACCAGGCCGCCGGCGTTGTACACGCTGGCCACCAGATTCTGCAGGCCTTCGCTGTCGGGGAAGTCCCACATGGTGCCATGGCCTCCCACGAGGTAAATGGCGTCGTATTGAGCGGGATCCACGACGTCGACACGGGCGGTGTTGTACAGTCCGGCGCGCGTTGTCTCGTCTTGGGTAAAGGCGACCTGGATGGGATCGTCCGCGTCCACTTCGTCGCGCGGAGGCTGGCCTCCTTTGATGGAAGCAAAATCGACGAAGTGGCCTGAGTCTTTGAAGACCTTCCAGGGATGTGCGGCCTCGGCCACGTTGTAGCCGGTCTTCTCTCCCGTGTCGCCGAGCTCGGAAACGCTGGTTAGTACCATGAGGATTTTCTTCATGAAGTGCTCCTTTCGTCCACCTCCCACCCTACGCCCCACCACTTCCGGCCCTTGAGTAGGCTGGAGGAGCATCCATACGTTTGTTGTCACATGCGTCAGTTGTTCCCTGGATCAGGAGTGTGAGTGCCATGCCCAAGACCGGCAAGAACGATCATGCCCGGAAAGACGAATTGCCATCGACTCTTCAGCGCTCGGACCGGAAGGCCCAAGACACCTTCGCCAAGACCTACGACTCGGCGATGGATTCCTATGACGGCGACGAGAGCAGGGCTGCCCGCACGGCTTTCGCGTCGCTGAAGCACAGCTACGAGAAGGTGGGCGACCATTGGGAGCCCAAAGAGGAAAGTGGACCTTCCGATGCCCACGCGGCTGAAGGGATCAGCTCGGATAAGCCCACGGCGGGCGGAGTGGACGCCAACGCTTCCAAGGAGCACCTCTACCGGCGGGCCCGCGAGCTGGACATCAAGGGTCGTTCAACCATGAACAAGGAGGAACTGGTGCAGGCACTGCAGAAAGCCAATGACGCGGCTACCCGAAAAGCCCGGGAAGGCTGACCCGGACGCAGAATGCAGGACCGGCGGATGATTGGGCCGGCTTGTTGGGCTGCCTTTTTGGACTGGCGGGTGATGTCAGGCACATTGTGACGCGTCTGCGAAGCGTCCTGTTTTTGGTGTAGCGCCGAGGTAAGGCTAACCTAAATAGTCTCCATTTCCCCATGCCCTCCCGTTCCGGGCATACACCGCAGGCGGTTCCCTTTGCGCACACTCAGCCGTTCCACAGCAGCCCTTGGGGTCGCTGCACTTCTTTCGCTGACCGGTTGTGGTCTTAGCGGTGGACAGCCAGACACCACCGGGAAGGTGGCCGATACCAACCAGCGTATCGTCGTGGATAACTTCCGGGCCCCCGTGGCCAACTGGGCGCTGGAGTCCGACGCCGCGTACATCCTGTCGCTGTCCGGCTGCCTGGAAACGCTGACCAAATACGATTCCGCGCAGGGCAAAGTGGTCCCGTTCCTGGCCACTGAGTGGAAGCAGGTCTCACCGCTGGAGTGGGACTTCACCCTCCGTGAAGGCGTGAAGTTCCAGGACGGCACCGATCTCACCGCAGAGACCGTCGCCGCTTCGCTGAACGCAGTCCTTAAGGCCAAGGTACCTGCAAGGGCCTTCAGCCCGGGTACTGTCAGCGCAGTTCAAGCAACGGACGCCAGGACCGTTCGCGTGACCACGCCGGTGGAGAATCCCTTGGTGCCGTTCCGCTTGGCGAGCGTTAACACTGGCATCCTCGCGCCTGCTGCCTATGCCGGTGCCACGGTTGATCCTTTCGGTCACTGCACGGGGCCGTTTACACCAGTGTCTGAGAAAGCGAAGCAGTCCTTGACCTTGGACCGCAACGAGAACTACTGGGGCGGAAAGGTGCAGTTGGCTGGCGCCGAAATCCGCTTCATCACCAATGGCGCTACCCGGGCCGCGCAAGTACAAACCGGTGAGGCCGACATTTCCTTGTCCATTCCGGCCTCCGCACTGTCCACGCTTGAAAATGCACCCGATGTTTCGGTCCTGAAGGCAGATTCGCCCCGCACGGCTACCTTGTACATGAACAACGGCCGGGCACCTTTCAACAACGTGGATTTCCGCAAGGCACTGCGGTCCGCTCTGGACCTGGAAGCCCTGGCCGCCAGCGTCTACGAAGGCGCGGCGTTGCCTGCAGCCGGCCCCTTTGCACCCTCTGAACCATGGGCATCCAGCGAAGCCACAACGCCCCGGCAGAGCCTGGACGAGGCGAAGAAGCTCTTGGCCGATGCCGGCTACACCGCGGACAAGCCGTTGGAGATCATCGCCATCGTGGAGCGGACCGAGTTCGCCGACGTAGCAACCGTGATTCAGGACAACCTCAAGGACATCGGTGTTCCGGTGGCCATTCAGGCCAAGGAATACGCCTCGGCTGAACCGGACGTTCTGGCCGGCAACTATGACATGATCCTGAGCCAGCGCAACCGGCTGATTGACATCGCCGATCCCATTGGTTTCCTGACGGCTGACTACACCTGCAAGGGCACGTACAACTTGAGCCACTTCTGCAACGAAGAGTACGACGCACTCATTACAGAAGCTGCCCGGACCTCCAACACGGAGGAACGGTACAAGCTGTATGGCACGGCCGGTCAACTCCTGAACGACCAAGCCGTGAACCTGTGGCTGGTCAATGAACAAGCCACGGACGCTGTCCGCAGCAACGTCCTGTCCTACGTCCAGGATCCGCTGTCCCGTTACGTCCTGACCGCGCAAACGGCCAAGGCCGGCTCCTAGCAACGGGCTGAGACAACCGAAGTACGTATGTTCACGTTCCTTGCGAAGCGGACGGCGACCCTGGTGGTCGCCGTCCTGCTGTCGTCTTTTGCCGTCTTCCTGATTCCTTACGTGACCCCGGGGGACCCGGTCCGGAAAATCATCCGTTCCCGTGTCGCCGGGGATGTGGTGGACGAGGCCACCGTTCAGGCACTGGCGGAAAGCCTGGGACTCAACGATCCGCTTCCCGTCCAATATCTGCGGTGGTTGGGAGACTTCTTCACCGGAGACATGGGGTTGTCGCACATCAGCCGTACACCAGTGATTGATCAGGTGTTGCCGGCCTTGGGGATCACGCTCAGCCTTGTGCTGGTGGCTTTGGGCACGGCCGTGCTGGTGTCCTTGCCCCTGGGCATTGTGGCGGCCCTGAAGCAGGGCAGCAAAACCGACAAATTGATCACCACTGTCACACAGTCCTTTATTGCCATGCCCGAATACTGGTTGGCGCCGCTGCTGGTGCTGGTCTTTGCCCTCAAGCTTTCCTGGCTGCCCTCTGCAGGGTGGAACACGGCGTCGTCCATTGTCCTGCCGGCCGCCACGCTGTCCCTTCGGCCCATCAGCTTCTTCACCTCTGCGGTCCGCTCGGGCATGATCGATGCCCTTGAGGCGGAGCATATTCCCGCTGCCCGGGCCCGCGGCCTTAGCCACGTGCAAACTGTCCTGCGGCACGTTGTTCCCAACGGCCTGGTTCCTTTGTCCACGTTGTTCGCGGTGTGGTTCGCGGGACTTCTGGGAGGTTCGGTCATTGTGGAGGTCATCTTCGCGATCCCCGGCATGGGACGCCTTCTCTACGACGCCGTGGTCAACAGTGACATCCCCTTGGCGCAGGGTGGGGTGGTGGTCGTGGTGGCTTTGGCTGTCGCCATCACTACCCTTGCGGACTTCCTGCACCGGATTCTGAGCCCAAAGGTGAGTGGCGCCCTTGCGTAACCGGTCAGTGGCCGACGGCGCCGCCGTCGTTATTCTTGTCCTGATAGTGGCCGCCGTGGCGGCTGCGCCATGGCTGGCACCTTTCCCGCCGGACGACCAGAACCTCGCTGCACGGCTCGCGCCGCCCAGTGCCACACACTGGTTGGGGACGGACCACCTTGGGCGGGATACGCTCAGCCGCTTGCTCGACGGCGGTCGGTTCTCTTTGGTGGTGGCGGCACTGGCCACGGTCCTGACAGGAATCATTGGTTTGGTGGTCGGTGTGCTCAGCGCGCGGCGGAAGGGCTGGGTAGACGAACTGTTCACCCGTACCAATGATGTCTTGTTGGCGCTGCCGGAGATGGTGGTGGCATTGTTCATCGTCGCCGCCATGGGCACAGGCTTTACGTCCCTGCTGGTCGCGCTGACAGTGACTGGATGGACGCCGTTTGCGCGCCTGGCGCGGACGTTGGCCTATGACGTCTCTGCACGCGGGTTCGTCGAAGCAGCGCGCGTGGTGGGCTGTTCGCCGTCGTTCATTGTCTTCCGTCACATCATCCCGCACCTCGCAGCCCCGATGCTGGGGCAGGCGACATTGCGTTTCGGGCAGCTGCTGATCAGCGTGGGAGCCCTGTCCTACCTGGGGTTGGGCGTTCAACCGCCGCAATCCGACTGGGGTTCCATGGTGGCAGCGGCCCAGCCGTACGCGGAGCGGGCACCGTGGGGGATCATTGCCCCGGGCCTCACCATCTTCCTGGTTGCCCTGTGTGTAACGCTGATCGGTCAGCGGACATCACGGCGGGCAGCCGACCCCGTGGATGTCCTGGTGGTGGAGGGCCGGCATGCCTGAACTGGTGATCGAGAACCTAACGGTGATGGGCGCTGACGTTGGGCGTCCGGTTCTTTCGGACGTGAGCCTTGCAGTTCACTCCGGCGAGTTTGTAGCGCTCGTGGGAGGTTCGGGGTCGGGCAAAACCATGACTGCCCGGTCCGTCCTGCAGTTGCTGCCGCAGCAATTGCGGATCGCCTCGGGGTCCATCCATGTGGGCTCCGTCGACGTGACCCGTGCCCCTGAAACTGAACTGAACCGCATCCGGGGTGGCCGGTTGGGGATGCTGTTCCAACAGCCCAGGAAGATGTTCAACCCCAGCAAGACCATTCGTGCCCATCTGGGGGAACCCCTCCGACTCCATTCAGGCCTGCGCGGCAAAGCTGCGGAGGCCAAAGTGCTGGAGCTGCTGGCTGAAGTGGGGTTCGAGGATCCACAGTGGGGCGCCAAGGCCTACCCGCACCAACTTTCCGGTGGCATGGCCCAGCGTGCCATGACAGCCATGGCCTTGGCGGGCCAGCCTGGAATCCTGCTTGCTGACGAACCGACGTCCGCTTTGGACAAGGTCCTGGAACGCCAGATCCTGCAATTGCTGGACCGCGAACGGAGCCAGCGTGGACTGGGGATTCTCTACATCACGCACAACCTTGCCTCTGTTGCGGCCTTCGCAGACCGCGTCCTGGTGATGGACGCAGGGAAGATCGTGGAGTCCGGTACCACTGAGGAAGTATTGGGAAGTCCAAAGAGCGCGTACACGCAAAAGCTTCTGGAAGCATCAAATCTCCTGCCATCAGGGACGGCAAAGCTGGTGCACCCACAGCGGAGCGTCCTGACCCTCAACAGCGTGGTCAAGAATTTCGGCCGCGCCCGGCGGGGTCGCAGTCCAGCACTGGACGCTGTTTCCCTCGAGCTGAAAAAGGGCGAGATCCTGGGGGTGCTCGGCCAATCCGGGTCCGGGAAAAGCACCCTCGCCCGGGCCATCGTTGGTCTGGAGGGAATCAGCAGCGGCAGCATCACCCGGGCTCTGTCAACAGACCGGCTTACAGATCCGACTGCTGTCCAATTGGTGTTCCAGGAACCACATGACGCTTTCGACCCCCGCATGACGCTCCGCACCAGTCTGGAAGCACCCTTGCCACGGCGGCTCCCGTCGAGCGGGAAAACCCGGCGGCTGAACGACGCCATGACAGAGGTGGAACTGGAGCCCGGGCTGCTTGACAGGCGCCCGGGCCAATGCTCCGGCGGCCAGTTGCAGCGGGTCACCATCGCCAGGGCGCTCCTGATGGAGCCCGAAGTGCTCATCTGCGACGAAGCAACGTCCGCCCTGGATGCACTGACACAAAGAACCATCCTTGACCTGCTGCAACGCCTGCACCGCGAGCGGGGGCTGTCCCTGATGATGATCACCCACGACATGGACGTGGTGCGCCACATGTGCCAGCGCGTAGCCGTCCTCTACCAAGGGCGGTTGGTGGAACTCACCGACACCGATAAGTTCTTCGCTGACCCGCAGCACCAGCACAGCAAAGACCTGGTCTCGGCCGCGATTCCCTGCAGGGGACTGCATCTGAAAAAGATGAGGACCGCCCCCTAGCGGCAATTCACGTCAGATGATCGAAGTCTCCCCGCACCCAGGCAGCATGCCGTTCAGCTGAATCGTGCAAAACGGCTTTGGCTCCGGACGCTATGACGTTGTTGAAATTCCCGTAGATGCGATCGAACCCAAGGGTGTCCAACTGAGCGGCGATCCGCAACACCACAGCTCCGGACAATGGCAGGCGGTTCGGGTAGCTGCGCATAAATGAGATGGAACGGCGATCCGGATTGGGAAACACGCTGTCACCGGTCAGCAGAACCCCCAGGCCGGCGGCGCCGGCCGCCCAGTGCGCCACGGCGCTGCCGGGAAAGTGTCCGCCGGTTTGGTGCAGGGTCAGCCCTGGGACGACCAGCATGCTGCCAGACCAATAAGCAATGTTTGGATCATCGCGTCCCAGCCATTGGCGGTCTGCCTCAGCCACCCATACCGGGGCGCCGCCCAGCCGCCGCGACCATTCGACCTGCACTCCGAACATGTGGGGATGGCTGGCGGCGATTGCCAGGACAGGTCCGTACTCCAGCACCGCCTTCACGGCGGTGTCGTCAACGTAGCCCACCGGATCCCACAGCAGCGAGCCTTGGGACGTCACTACCAGCTGGGCCGTCTGGCCGATTCCGACCTTCGGGTCGGTGCTGATGCCCACAAGACCTGGCTCGCTTTCTGAGAGCGACAACCGCTGGCCAGCCGTCCTGAGCTGGTCAAGAGTGACCCACCGTTGCCCTTCCTCAGGGACGTACTGCCGTTCGTCGGCGCAGATGGGGCAGACCTTGGGGACGGGTTCATCACGTTCCACCGCACAGGCAGCGCAAATCAGCATGGATGGTCCTTTCGGAGCTGTCAGTTTTCTGCGGCCCACGGCCCACGGCCTGTGGCCAGCGGCCCGCCGTCCGGCGCAGGCCGTTGGGCCCAGAATATTGCACGCGTGCGACTGTGAGGAAGGGCAGGTTTTCGGGTCCGACGGTGTTGCCAAAGTCAACGGACAGGCTCACAGTGGGTTACGTCAGGTCACGAACACGATCAAGGAACTGTGTATCCGCCGTGGAGGTCCACCATGAGCACCACATCCGACGACGTCTACCAAGCTTCACCCCCTGATGAAGAACCACAGCTCAAGCGGGTTCTGGGACCCAAACTCCTGCTCCTCTTCATTGTGGGCGACATTCTCGGAGCGGGTGTTTACGCGGTCACCGGGACGATGGCAGGGACAGTGGGCGGCATTGTCTGGCTGCCGTTCCTTCTGGCCTTCATCGTGGCGACGCTGACGGCGTTTTCCTACTTGGAACTGGTGACGCAGTACCCTCAGGCGGCGGGTGCGGCCCTGTATGCGCACAAGGCCTTCGGGATCCACTTTGTCACATTCCTTGTGGCGTTTGCCGTGGTGTGTTCCGGCATCACCAGCGCGTCGACTTCCGCGAATGTCCTGGCCCAGAATCTGTTCGGGGGCCTGGAGGTCAACGGGTGGATGGGCGCGCCGGACAAAGGAATGATCACTCTGGTCGCCATGGCTTTCATGGTGTTGCTGGCAGTGATTAACCTCCGCGGGGTTGGCGAAAGCGTGAAGTTCAACGTGGTGCTGACCGCGGTTGAGGTACTCGCCCTGTGCATTGTGATCGGTGTCGGGTTCTACGTGATGGCGCAGGGAACAGGCAACATCCAGGAAATCACGGTGTTCACCGATTATCAGGACAAGGGGTTGTTCCTGGCTGTTACGGCCGCCACGTCCATTGCCTTTTTTGCCATGGTTGGATTCGAAGACTCGGTGAACATGGTGGAGGAGACCAAGAACCCGGAGCGCATCTTTCCCCGAACCATGTTGACTGGCCTCGGCATCGCAGTGTTGCTCTACATGCTGGTAGCGGTGTCTGTTGTCAGTGTGTTGTCGCCCACAGAATTAGGGGAGATCAGGGAATCCGAGGGGGCGGCACTCCTGGAGGTCGTCCACAAGGGCTCCCCGGATTTCCCGATCGACAAGGTCTTTCCGTTTCTGGCAGTCTTCGCGGTGGCCAACACTGCTTTGATCAACATGCTGATGGCGAGCCGGCTGATCTACGGGATGGCCCGCCAGCATGTCCTTCCCCGTGGCCTGGGCAAGGTGTTGCCCGGACGCCGCTCACCGTGGGCCGGCATCACTTTCTCCACCGTGCTGGCCTTGGGACTGATCTGGTACGTCAGCATCGATCCGGACAGCAACATCGTGGCCAACCTTTCGGGGACAACCGCTTTTCTGCTGCTGTGCGTCTTCACTGTGGTCAACGTGGCGTGCGTGGTGCTCCGCCGAAAGAGGGACCCGGACCGCAAGGTGTTTTTCACCTCGCCCGGTCAGTTGCCGTGGGTGGCCGCGATTCTCTGTGCCTTCCTTGCCGGTCCCTGGGTGGGTAGGAACCCCATCCAATACCAGGTGGCCGGCGGGCTCATGGCCATTGGCGTTGTGCTCTGGTTCATCACGTGGCTGATCACCAGAAAGTCCGCCGCGTCAGCAGGGCCACGCGACCGGGAGCCGGGAACTCCTCCGGATGAATCGCGGGGAGAGCCGCTGTGAACGATCAAGCAGGCACTACCGGACCGGTCAACGCCGAGCCTCCGCTGGACGGTGATGAAGCCGCCACCCTGCTTGGCTTCCTTGAGCGGCAGAGGGCGACGTTCGCCTGGAAGACAGGCGGGCTTGACCGGGACAGCCTTGGGACCCGGCATTCACCGTCGTCGTTGACTTTGGGCGGGCTGCTCAAGCACCTGGCCCGTTTCGAGGACGATATGTCCACCGAGTGGCTTCATGGCCGCAGGCAACTTCCCCCGTGGAACTCAGTTGATTGGGACGATGACCCCGACTGGGACTTGAACTCCGCTGCCGGGGACCCGCCGGAGGAGTTGTATGAAAGGTGGCGTGACGCTGTTGCCCGTTCCCGGGTCTTGTTCGAAGCAGCCATGGAAGAAGGCGGCCCGTCCCGGCAAGGCAGCATCGCATCCCGTCCGGACATCGAGTTGCCCAGCCTTCGCTACATCCTCCTGAACATGATTGAGGAATACGCCCGGCACAATGGCCATGCAGACCTTATCCGCGAATCCGTGGACGGCCTCGTGGGGCAGGACCCGCCCGGCTGAGGCTGCGTCCGGCAACGTCCTCAGGAGGGTTTCGCTAAAAAGATCATCATGCTTACTATTGTGGAGCGCTTGAAATCGGAGCTGAACACCACACATTGGAGCGGACATGGCACTGGGCAAGGGAACGCGCGTGGAGTGGAATACCTCCCAAGGCAAGACGCACGGAAAGATTGTGGAGAAGAAGACCAGCGACTTCGTACTGGACGGCAACACCCACCGAGCCACTGAAGACGAGCCGCAGTATGTGGTGGAATCAGACAAAACAGGCGCACGTGCGGCGCACAAAGCCTCTGCTTTGACCGAAAAGAACTAGCGGTATGTCCCATCAGTACGATGTAGTCGTCATCGGCGGGGGCAATGCGGGAGTCTCGCTCGCGGCCCGGCTGAGCAGATACGGGGTCAAGAATATCGGCCTCATTGAACCCAAAGACCATCACCTCTATCAGCCGCTGTTTTCCCACATCGCCGGCGGCAGGGCTGCGGTCAAGGAAGCGACCCGCAGCCAGGCATCCGTGATGCCCAAAGGAGTCGCCTGGATCAAAGACCATGCGGTGGACGTGGACACCACGGCCAACACGGTGATGCTGGCCTCAGGCAGTACCGTGGGCTATCACCATCTGGTGGTGTGTCCCGGGCTCCAGTACCGATGGGATTCTGTGCCGGGTTTGGCCGAGGCTGTCCATTCCCCGTACGGTGCGTCCCACTACGAATTCGAGCTCGCACCCAAAGTCTGGTCGCTCTTGAGCAGTATGCGGTCCGGCACAGCGGTTTTTACCATGCCATCAGGACCTATTAAGTGTGGGGGCGCAAGCCAGAAGCCGATGTACTTGGCGTGTGACTACTGGCGGGAACAAGGTGTCTTGGACAAGATCCGGGTGGTGATGGTCCAGCCCTATCCCACCGTATTTGGCATCCCCGAGGTGGACAGGGAGCTTGAGCGGAAAATTGTTGAATACGGCATTGAGCTCCGGACCAACAGCGAATTGGTGGCTGTGGACGCTGCCGGCAGGCGAGCGACGATCCGCAACAATGTCACCAACACCACTGAGGACCTGACGTACGACGTCCTGAACGCTGTCCCGCCCCAGTCTGCTCCGGAGTGGCTCAAAGCTACGGATCTTCCAGCCCCTGGAGGGCAGGACGGGTTCGTCCACGTGGACACCAAAACGTTGCGCCACGTCCGCCACTCCAACGTGTGGTCCCTGGGCGACGCTGCAGCCACCACCAACTCCAAGGCCGGCGGTGCGCTGCGCAAGCAGACCAAGGTGGTGGCGAAGAACCTCGTGGCAGCCCGCCAGGGAAAACCTCCCGCGATGAAGTACGACGGCTACTCCGTATGCCCCTTCACTGTTTCGCGCACCACGGTGGTCTTCGCTGAATTCGACGACCACAATCGCCCTATGCCTACCATCCCGAAAGTTCCCACGTGGAAGGAAAGCCGGGTGTCGTGGTGGGTGGACCGCATCATGTTTCCCCAGGTCTACTGGCACATGATCCTCAAGGGCAGGGCTTAAGGACGAGTCCATTCCCACCACGTCAGCCACGAAACTGCCGGTTCCCGGCTAGGGCGTGGGGCTGCCGCCGTTGACGTTAAGGGTTTCGCCAACGACGTAGCTGGATTCGGGCGAAGCGAGGAATACGTACGCGGGGGCAAGCTCCGCCGGCTGGCCGGCCCGGCCCAGGGGAGTGGAGTGTCCGAACTCCGGCAAGGCCTCTTTGGGCTGACCGCTGCTCACCTGCAGTGGTGTCCAGATGGGGCCGGGTGCCACCGCGTTGACCCGGATGCCTTTGGGGGCGAGCTGCTGGGCCAGTCCCTTGGTGAAATTGTTAATGCTGGCCTTGGTGGTTGCATAGTCCACCAGTGTGGGCGAAGGGTTGTAGGCCTGGATTGACGTTGTGTTGATGATGGTCGAACCGGCGGGCAGGTGGGGCAGAGCTGCCCTGGTCAGCCAGAACATGGCATACACGTTGGTCTTCTGTGTGTGGTCGAATTGCTCGTCGGTGATGTCTGCGAGGTCTTCCTGTGCCACTTGCTTGCCTGCGTTGTTGACCAGGATGTCCACCCCGCCGAGGACGGCGACGGCGGTGTCCACTATTTCCTGGCATGTTGCGGAATCTTTGAGGTCGCCGGGCACCTTGACGGCCTTGCGGCCTGCGGCTTCAATGATGCCGGCAATCCGGGCGGCGTCTTCTTCCTCTTCGGGGAGGTAGGACAGCACGACGTCGGCACCCTCCCGCGCGAAGGCAATGGCCGTCGCCGCGCCGATGCCGGAGTCCGCGCCGGTGACGATCGCCTTGCGGCCTTCGAGCCGGCCGGTTCCGCGGTAGGTTTCCTCACCAAGATCCGCGGTGGGCGTCAACTCTGCGTCCAATCCTGGCTCGGGTTGGTGCTGCTTCGGTGGGGAGATTTGTTCGTAGGCGGTGACAGGGTTTCGGAAGGTGTACTGATCAGTCATGGTGGTCCTCCTGTTGTCTACGGGAGAAGCGCTGCGGATAAAGCGCCCCTGAAGCTAAGGAAGCTTATGAATCCACCCTAAGCATGGCTGGGTGCGTGCGCAAAACCTGGTGGCGGTTCCTTGTTGCCCGACGCTTGCTGCGCCTAAGTGTCGCTGCCGGAAGCGCCCGACGGCGGGAGGTCGCCGTCGGGCTTCTGCTGGGCTTGTGGACTGATGTCCGACCGCCGTGCCACCGCAGGGGCTGTTGCGTCTTTGCGCTGGAGTTGCATCAGGGCCACCAGGGGGAACAGTAGAACCGAGAGCATTCCGGCGCCTACAAGCGCGGAGGAGAATCCGCTGGTGATGAATCCCTGCTCCCGTCCGATGGTGGTCACGGCCACGATGATGGGCAGTCCCGTTGCCCCGAACAGCAGGATTGCCCGCTTTTGTGCCCGAGTCGAGCCCCGGGGCGCTGCCAACAAGGACGGCAGGCCGCGGATGACCAGCAGGAGGACCAGGAACAGCGGGACCAAAGCGAGGATAGCCGGGCTTGACGTCAACGCGCCGAGGTCAAAATCGATACCGGTATCGATGAAGAAGATGGGCACCAGGAATCCGAAGGCGACAGCATCGATTTTTGTTTCGATGACTCTTCGGTCAGCTTCGGGAGCCCGCGCGATGGTCACCTGCCAGAGGACGCCGGCCGCAAAGGCACCAAGCAGCATGTCCAGCCCCAACACCATGCTCAGGACAACCAGCGAGCTGAGGACCAGCATGATGGACCGCATGGCGAATTGGCTGCTGGTGTGGAGTGTCCTGGTGACCTGGGCGTGGAAGAGGGTGTGGCGGGCCTTCGAAGCGAAGAAGATGGCCACGCCGGTCAGCAGGACAAAACCCAACAACACCACTGAGGCCATTCCCACTTGCTTCCCTGTGAAGAACAGCGAAATCGCAATCAGGGGACCGAACTCACCCACGGCGCCCAAGGCTGCCACGGCAGTGCCGATGGGGGAGGTGGATTCACCGGCATCGCGGATGATGGGCAGCAGGGTTCCCAATGCCGTGGAGCACAAGGCCACTCCGATGATCACGGCTGCCTCGGGAGAGGGAGCCAGCACAAAGCCGGCGCCGACTCCGGCGGCCAAGGAGATCACCCATCCTGCCGAAGCACGTTTGATCGGGCGCCCGCGGATTGCCGTGAAGTCGATTTCGTTCCCTGCAACAAAAAACAGCATCGCCAGCCCGAAATCCGCCAAGGTGTCCGTGAACGGAGTGGATTCGATCCAGCCCAGCAAGCTGGGGCCAAGCAGGATCCCCAAGACAATTTCGAAGACCACAATCGGCACCTTGACCACGGGATCAAGCAGCCGAACTGCTATGGGAGCTACAACTGCCAACGCTGCGATGAGGACCAGTGACGCGGACAGGCCTTGCATGTCAGGACCCGGGCCGTCCGGGCCATGTCTTGCCCGCCCACGGATCGTAATCGGCAAGGAGTTCCCCCTGCGGCGGGCGCTCGCTGTCCGGAACGTGCTGCAGGTTGACCCGAACCCTGTACCAGAGGGAGCTGGATCCCCTCATCCCGTCAATAAGGACGTCTGCCGGGTGCAATGCGGAGACAACGTCCGGGTGCCGTTCTTTCCATTCTTCCAGCGCGGCGAGGGCCTCCGGTTTTGTTTTGGTGCGGGCCACCTCGATGAGCGGCATCGTGGACATCCGGCGGCCTGAGCCGTCCCCGCTCCGCGGAGCCTTTTCTGCCGGACCCAGCTCGGCAGCCAACGCCAGGAGCCCGTCGAGTGACCCCACGGCGTGGTCGATGCCGGCATGCGGATCACCCACATCGGCATAGCGGCCAGGGACAGTGAGGACCGTGAACTGGTCCGGCCGGGCTGAGCGTACTTCTGCCCAGGTCAGTGGTGTTGAGACGCGGGCATCGGGGAGTGACCGGACCGAGTAGGCAGAAGCAACGGTGCGGTCCTTGGCGTTCTGATTGAAGTCGACGAACACGCTTTCACCCCGTTCCTCTTTCCACCATCTGGCGGTGGCGAGCCCCGGAGCGCGGTTCTCCACCTCCCGGGCCAAGGTTTCGGCGGCGAGACGAACCTCGCGGTAGGACCAGTCCGGCGCGATCCGCACCAGGATGTGAAGCCCGCGCGAACCGCTTGTCTTCGGCCATCCCACCAATCCGACGTCGTCGAGTACGTCCTGCGCGACGTATGCGGTATCCACGATCTGTGACCAATCCACTCCCGGCATGGGGTCCAGGTCCACGCGAAGTTCGTCAGGGTGCTCCAGGTCCTCGGCGCGGACCGGGTGCGGATTGAGGTCAAGGCAGCCAAGGTTCACTACCCAGGCCAAGCCCGCGGCGTCCCGGATGACCGTTTCTTCAGCGGAGGTTCCGGAGGAGTAATGGAGTGTAGCTGTGTCGATGAACGGGGGATGGTTTTCCGGTACGCGCTTTTGGAAGAACGGCTCTGCATCGATGCCTTTGGGGAAGCGCTTGAGGACCATCGGCCGGCCGCCGGCTCCCCTCAGCGCACCATCGGCCATCTCAAGGTAGTAGCGGACCAGATCGAGTTTAGTCAGCCCGGGTTCGGGGAAAACCACTTTGTCCGGATTCGAGACGCGAACCTCAGCACCGTCAATGTCGAGGATCTCCGCGGGGGTCTTGGAGGGGCTCATGCGGTCACGCTAGCAACGAACGGCTGTCCCAGCCAGAGGAATGGAAGAAAAAGTGGTTCCATGCCGTTACCGCACCCACCGGAATTGCAGAACTGGCATTTAAATTAAAAGTAGGTATGGTGATGATGAAGCATCTACGAATGGAGTGATCGGAATGTCAGGTAAATCCCCAAACGGAGCAAAGTCGAAAAAGTCTGGAAAGACCATATTGGAGAAGCGTGCGGAAAAGAGGGCAAAGGCTGAGGGCAGCGACAACGTCTTCTCCAAACCGCGAAAGAACCAGAGGTAGCCATGGGTCCGGCTAGTCCTCGTGCGGACGTCCCAGACGTGATGGATTAATCGTTAAGGTCATGAAAGTGCGTTCATGAAGCAAAAAGTCTCGGCACTTATTGTGCCGGCCCGCATATCCTTGCCTGTTGGATTGGAATGGATCGGGCGTGGCCTGGACATTCGGCAGAAATTGGTCAAGGGAAATGTTGAGACAATTAACGGCACGGGATGGCACGTTTTCCTCAATGATGAGGCCAGGTTCATTCCCCTGCCCCTCAACCCGCGCGCAGAGGTGTTGATACGCGAAGCGGGCCTCCGGATTGAGGACACCGTCCGTGGCGACGCCGTCTTCCTCGGTCATGCAAGCAACGGTGAGGACACCTGCGCTCCGGAGCATCTGTTGACCATGGCGGAACGCCTCTTCGGGACCCGTTTGGCGGCGTAGGGGCCACTCAGCCAGAGCAAAGCAAAGCCGACTATATTTGGCCATGTCAGCCCACCACCACACCCTGAGGGAGTCTGCACACTATGGCCAAGGAACTTGCCACCCAACTCATCGAACAACTCCAGGCTGCCGGAGTGCAGCGGATCTACGGCATAGTCGGCGACAGCCTCAACCCGATCGTTGACGCTGTCCGCCAGACCGGAGGTTCGGCAAAGGGAGGCATCGACTGGATCCATGTACGCCACGAGGAAGCCGCAGCGTTCGCCGCCGCTGCGGAGGCGCAACTTACCGGCAGGCTTGCCGTCTGCGCAGGATCGTGCGGCCCTGGCAACTTGCACTTGATCAACGGCTTGTACGACGCCAACCGCACTGGAGCCCCCGTGCTGGCCATCGCTTCGCATATTCCCAGCAAACAGATCGGCAGCGGCTTCTTCCAGGAAACCCATCCGGACCGTCTGTTCACCGAATGCTCGGTGTATTCGGAACTGATCAGTACCGCGGAGCAGGCACCACGGGTCATGCACAGTGCCATCCAGAACGCCATTGCCCTGAGGGGAGTCTCTGTGGTCACTCTCCCAGGCGACATCGCCGGCCTGGAAGCCACGGTCCCCACGCCGGCGCCGGCCACGTTCCGGCCCGCAACGGTGGTGCCCGATCCTACGAGCGTCCAGGATTTGGCCAAGGCCATTAACGACGCCGATAAGGTGGCCATTTTTGCCGGTGCCGGCGTTGCGGGAGCCCATAGGGAACTCATGGCGCTGGCAGAGCTCATCAAAGCTCCCATTGGGCACTCCCTCCGGGGCAAGGACTTTGTCCAGTACGACAATCCGTTCGACATTGGCATGACCGGGTTGCTCGGTTACGGTGCTGCGGCAGAGGGTATTGAGGACGCTGACCTGCTGATCCTGCTGGGCACCGACTTTCCCTACGATCAATTCCTGCCGGATACCCGGACAGCCCAAGTGGACCGGGCCGCGCAGCGGCTGGGCCGACGGACCGACGTCGATATTGCCGTCCACGGCGACGTCCTCCCAACACTTAAAACTCTGCTGCCACTGGTCCAGGCAAAGAAGAGCCGCCGATTCCTCGATCAGATGCTCAAGAAGCACGACCGCCTGATGAACAAAGCCGTGGGTGCCTACACCCGCAAAGTGGAGAAGAAGCAACCGATCCACCCCGAATATGCCGCCTCCTTGCTGGACCAGGTTGCAGCAGAGGACGCCATCTTCACGGCTGACACCGGCATGTGCAACGTCTGGACCGCGCGCTACATCAACCCTTTGGGCACGCGGCGACTGATCGGTTCCTTCCTTCATGGCTCCATGGCCAACGCCCTGCCGCACGCGATTGGTGCGCAAGTGGCGTATCCCGGCCGGCAGGTGGTTTCGGTCTCCGGTGATGGCGGCCTGTCCATGTTGCTGGGTGAGCTCATCACCGTTGCCGCGCACAAGTTGCCCGTGAAGGTGGTGGTGTTCAACAACTCCACGCTGGGCATGGTCAAGCTGGAGATGCTGGTGGATGGACTCCCTGACTTCGGCGTGGATGTGCCGGACGCTGACTACGCGGCAGTTGCCAAAGCGTTGGGCTTCCATGCAGTGCGCGTCACTGATCCAGCGGATATCGAGGCTGCGTACAGGGAGGCCTTTGCGCACCCTGGACCCTCACTGGTGGAGCTCATCACCGATCCGAACGCGCTGTCCATTCCGCCGAAGATCTCCGGGTCCCAGGTCATCGGATTTGCTACAGCCATGTCCAAAGTGGTCCTGAACCGGGGCGCAGGCGAGGCCGTCAGCATGGCCCGCAGCAACCTGCGCAACATCCCGCGGCGCTGACTCACTGCCGGAGCGCGGCAGCCAGGTACGGGGCCGTCCGACTTTCCGCTGAGCGCGCGACGACGGCGGGCGTGCCGGTGGCGATCACCTCGCCACCGGCGTCGCCGCCGCCTGGTCCCAAATCGATCACCCAATCTGCCTCCGCCACCACGTCCATTTCGTGCTCCACCACGATCACGGTGTTGCCGGCATCGACCAGCCTGTGAAGCTGCTTCATCAGCAGCTGCACGTCAGCGGGGTGCAATCCCGTGGTGGGTTCATCCAGCAGGTACAGGGTGTGCCCGCGCTGGACGCGCTGAAGTTCGGTGGCGAGTTTGATGCGTTGGGCTTCCCCGCCGGATAGCTCCGTGGCAGGCTGCCCCAACCGGAGGTAACCCAGCCCCACGTCTTTCAAAGTTTGCAGGCTTCGCGACACGGATGGCAGATCTGAGAGGAACCCGGATGCTGTTGAAACGGTCATGCCCAGGACCTCGGCGATGGTCCGGCCGCGGTAGGTAACTTCCAGGGTCTCCGGGTTGAAGCGGGAACCGTTGCACTCGGGGCAGGGGCCGTAGCTTCCCGGCAGGAACAACAACTCCACCGCCACGAACCCCTCTCCCTGGCATGTTTCGCAGCGGCCGCCGGCGACGTTGAACGAGAACCTTCCTGCGCCGAAACCCCGGGCGCGGGCGCCGTCAGTGGCCGCGAATTCCTTCCGTACACCATCGAAAAGCCCCGTATAGGTGGCCAGGTTGGAGCGCGGAGTGCGGCCGATGGGCCTTTGGTCCACTTTCACGAGGCGATCCAGGCGGTGCAGCCCGGAGACGACCGCGGTCCCCGGTGCCGCGGCGGGCGACTCGCTGTCCGTGGACTCCGGATGCAGTTCGGCGCTGACAACATCGGCCAGGACCTGGCTGACCAACGTGGACTTACCCGAGCCGGAAACGCCCGTCACAGCCGTAAGCACGCCCAAGGGAAAATCAACCGTAAGCCCGCGGAGGTTGTGCCGGGTGATTCCGCGAAGCTCCAGCGACTCATCCCATGAGCGGGCAGCACCTGTACCGGCTAGGCTGCCGTCGGGGAAAAGGAAGGGCCTGGTCACGGAATCCTGCACATCTTCCAGACCGCCCACGGGGCCGCTGTAGAGGACCTGTCCGCCGCCCTCACCGGCATGCGGTCCAACGTCCACCAACCAGTCCGCGGCCCGGACGAAGTCCATGTTGTGCTCCACAACGAACACTGAGTTCCCGGACGCCTTGAGCTGGTTCAGGACCTCAAGCAAGGGTTCGGCATCAGCAGGATGAAGCCCGGCGGACGGTTCATCCAGCACGTAGATGACACCGAAAAGGCCGGAGCGCAGCTGCGTGGCGATCCTGAGCCTTTGCATCTCGCCGGGGGAGAGCGTGGGTGTTGCGCGCCCCAGCGCCAGGTAGCCCAGGCCAAGTTCCAGGAGCACGGTAACCCTGGCGAGCAGGTCACGGGTGATGGCGACCGCCACCTCGTTGCTTTCTCCGGACGTCTGGGTGCGGGACGCCGTACCCGCGGCGGTGAGCCCGGCGGTGGGCTTGATGATCTCTGCCAGTTGGGTCATGGGCAGGGCGTTGAGCTCTGCGATCGTCTTACCGGCGAAGGTGACTGCGAGCGCGTCGGGCCTGAGTCCGCTGCCGTCGCACCGTGGGCACCGGCCGGTCTCCATGAAGCGCAGCACCCGGTCCCGCATGGTGGTGCTCTTGGAGTCCGCGAGCGTGTGGAGGACATAGCTTTTAGCGCTCCAGAACCGTCCTTTATAGGGCTTGGCGACGCGATCGCGTTGGGGTGTCACTTCCACCACTGGCTGGTCTTCGGTGAAGAGGATCCAGTTTCGGTCCTTTTTCGGCAGTTTTTTCCAGGGCGTGTCCACGTCATAGCCCAGGTGGGTGAGGATGTCCCGGAGGTTCTTGCCTTGCCAGGCGCCCGGCCAAGCGGCTATGGCGCCGTCGCGAATGCTGAGGGAGGGATCGGGAACTAAGGATGCTTCGCTGACCGTGTGGGCAACGCCCAGGCCGTGGCACTCGGGGCATGCTCCGGCGGCGGTGTTGGGGGAGAACGCGTCTGAGTCCAGTTGCTTGGCGCCTTGCGGGTAACGCCCGGCCCGGGAGAACAGCATGCGCAGTGAGTTGGAGAGGGTTGTCACTGTACCCACGCTGGAACGTGCGGTAGCGGTGCCGCGGCGTTGTTGGAGCGCGACGGCGGGTGGCAGCCCGGTGATGGTCTCCACCTTGGGGTTGTGGCCCTGTTGGATCAGGCGGCGGGCGTAGGGGGCCACGGATTCGAAGTAGCGGCGCTGTGCTTCGGCAAAGATGGTGCCGAAGGCCAGGGAGGATTTTCCGGAGCCGGAGACGCCGGTGAACGCGACGATCGCATCCCTGGGCACGTCCACGTCAACGGTGCGGAGGTTGTTTTCGCGTGCTCCCCGTACCCGGACGAATCCATCATCGGGTCCGGTAGACGGCGTTGCCGGCATCTCGGGAACGGGCCGCTGGGAATTTGTCAGTACGCTGTCCATTGCTATGACTCTAGCGGCGTTCGCAGCCGGGCGCTTGCCGGGGCCCGCTTCCAGCCTCGGCGCTAAGGGGCGGGAATGATGAAGTCGCGCCTACCGGCAGGTGATGCGTTGCTGTGGTGGTTGAGGGTAGTGCAACAGGGTCCCCAGGAGGACAATGCGGATCATGGCTGACGAAATCCTGGATGAACAGCGCACCAACGAGAACGTGGTCAAGCGGCTGATCGACTGCATCAACGATCACCAGATCGAGGTCATGGATGAGCTGTTCCATGACGACGCCGTGATGCATTGGCCTCAATCCGGGGAAGTGGTTCGCGGGGCTGAGAACCGCAGGGCCATCTACAGCGCCTTCCCGCAACTACCCACCATTACGCCCCGCCGCCTCCTGAGCGGCGGTAACCTGGTGACTGCTGAGGCTCTGCTGGACTATGGCGGACCTACCTTTGAGACAGTCTTCATCTTCGAATTCCGCGACGGCAGGATCACCAAGGAAACCGCCTACTGGAGCGAAGCCTTCCCAGCTCCCGAGTGGCGCGCGCAGTGGGTTGAGGTCAGTAAGGCTTAGTCAGGCTCAGGGCCGCCCGCAATCGTTGCTACTCTGCGGGGGGCCGGCGTCGTTGCTGCTTGGTGGCGGACCTGAGTTCCTTGGCCGCGCGGTGACGGCGAGCCGAGCCGCGGGTGGGTTTGGAAGCGCGGCGTATTGATTCCGGGACAAGGCCGGCCCTGATAATGTCAGCGAGTTTGGCCAGGGCGATCTCGCGGTTCCGCAGTTGCGATCGCTCCTCGGAGGCCGTCACTGTGATGACTCCGTCAACAAGCTTCGGCCCCAGTCGCCTGAGCAGCAGCTGGAGTTGCCCATCCGTCAGGGCCGCAGTCCTGGCAACGTTCCACATCAGTTCGGCCCGGCTGTCGGTGGTGTTGACGTGCTGGCCGCCGGGTCCCGACGACCGCGAAAACCGCCAGGACAACTCCGAGGCGGGAACGGTCACTGCGGGGGAGATGTCCAAGTCCATGGGTCAAGCCTTGCACGTTCCGAGCCATCCGGAGACGGCGTGTGGGAGGCATCCTCCGACACGGTTTTAGAAATTAGGTAAGCCTAAGCTAATCTTTCGTTTTGTGATTGAACTGAGTGAACTCTCCGGGCTTGAAGCCACAGACCTGGTCCTCCGCTATGGGGACAAGGACGTGGTACACGGCGCCGGGCTGCATCTGGAGCCAGGGCGCATCGTGGCTCTGGTGGGTCCGAACGGCAGTGGCAAATCCACGCTGCTGCGTGCGCTCGCCCGGCTGCATGAGGCCTCCTCCGGAAATATCAGGGTCCGGCCGGACGGTGGAGAGGCATCGGATGCGCTGATGATGAAGCGCAGTGACTTCGCCCGCCACGTAACGCTGTTGTCGCAGAGCCGGCCCGTGCCGCACGGACTGAGCGTTCGTGACGTCGTGGAGTTCGGTCGCCATCCGTACCGCGGACGGTGGCGTGCTGCCGATCCCGAGGGACCCGCCGCTGTCCACCGCGCCATGGAGCTGACAGGCGTAGCTGAACTTGCTGATCGTGGTGTCCAGGAACTCTCCGGCGGGCAACTGCAACGGGTGTGGCTGGCTAGCTGCCTGGCCCAGGATACGTCGGTGTTGCTCCTCGATGAACCAACCAACCACCTGGACCTCCGGTACAAAGTGGAGATCTTTGACCTGATGTACGACCTCGCCCGCATCCACGGTGTGGCGGTCGGCGTGGTCCTGCACGACCTCGATGAAGCAGCCGCGCTGGCCGACCATGTGGTGGTTCTCTCGGAGGGTCGGATTGCAGCAGCGGGCCCGGCCCACGAAGCCCTCGACGCAGCGCTGTTGAGCGACATCTATTCAATCCGCATCGTGACCCACACTGATCCGCTGACCGGCCGGCTGCGCACCCGCGCGGTGGGCCGGCACAACGACAGCTGAAGACCTCCAACCAACGTCAGCACCCCAACATGAAAGGGACCCCTGTGTCCATGAAGATCCACAAGGCCCTGGCCGCCACTGCTGCCTTGGCAGTCCTGCTCACCGGCTGCGGCACTACCGAAGGGCCCGCCAGCCAGGCGTCCAACACCGCCGCGGCCGGCGAAGCCATCACCGTGACTGACGCCCGCGGCACCGAGATCAAGCTCGACGGCCCAGCCAAGCGCGTGGTGGGCACCGAATGGAACGTAGTGGAGAACCTGACCACCCTCGGTGTCATGCCGGTAGGCGTGGCGGACGTCAAGGGCTACAACGCCTGGGTTACCGCCGGCAAGCTGGACAGCACTCCCACGGACATTGGAACCCGCAACGAGCCCAGCTTCGACACCATCGCATCCCTCGATCCTGACCTGATCGTTGCGACCACTGATCTCGCTGAACCCGTCATCAAACAGCTCGAAGAGTTGGCTCCAGTTGTTGTGGTGAAATCCGCCGATGGCAGCCGCCAAATTGCGCAGGCTGAAGACAACTTGAAGCTGGTCGCCAAAGCAACCGGCACGGAGAAGAAGGCTGACGAGGCCATCGCAGCGTTTGATGCCGCCGTTATCAAGGGCAAAGCGGAGCTTGAGAAGGCCGGCCTCGGCGGTTCCCGCGTGGCCTTCGCCGATGGCTGGGTTGCTGACGGCAAGGTCTCCATCCGCCCCTACACCAAGGGATCCCTGCTGGCTGACATCAATACCGAACTGGGGCTTGTTGACCCTTGGACAGTTGAAGGTGACCCTGCCTACGGCTTGGGTTCCACGGACGTCGAAGGCCTGACCGCCGTCAACGCCGACCACTTTGTCTACATCACCAACAGTGCCGACGGTGACTTCACCGAGCAGCTGACCGGCAACGCCGTGTGGAAGTCCCTTCCGTTCGTAACCTCCGGCAACGTGCACCGCCTTTCTGATGGCATCTGGATGTTCGGGGGCCCTGCCTCGATGACCCAGTATGTCGACGCGATCGTCGCGTCCCTCACCAAGTAGTCCCACCACATGACCGACACTGTGAAGAGGCCCGCCATGACCGTACCCACGGCCGTGGCAGGTGCTCCCGCCCTCACACCGCCCACCGGACACGGCACCCGCCAAGGCGTTCGGCGTCTTACCGGCCCGGTCCTCGCGGCTGCGGCCGGGATGGTTGTCCTGGTTATGTTGTCGGCGATCCACCTCACGCAAGGAACGGCCGACGTCGGGCCGTTGCAGTTGCTGGGGCTGGTCACCGGTGGCGGAACTGACCAGGAAACCGCAGTGTTGGTCGCCTCGCGCGTACCGCGGCTTTTCGCCGGCCTGTTGGTCGGCATCGCGTTGGGGGTGGCCGGTGCAGCACTGCAGTCGGCCACCCGCAACGTTCTTGCTTCCCCGGACACCCTGGCAGTCAACGCCGGAGCCCACTTTGCCATCGTGGCAGTGGCCGCGTTCGGGCTGACGTTGCCGGCGCTGCTGTCCGGGGGTATCGCCTTCATCGGCGGACTTGCTGCGGCAATGCTGGTTCTGGCATTGTCCGGTGGGGGAGCCAACGGCAACGGCGGTCCCATCCGCTTGGTGCTGGCCGGCACAGCACTGGCCCTCGGCCTGCATTCGGCCACCAGCGCCCTGTTGCTGTTGTTCAGCCAGGAAACCACCGGACTCTACGCCTGGGGGCAGGGCAGCCTTGCCCAGTCACGCACTGATGAGCTGATCCAGTTCACACCGGTCATTCTTCTGGCCATTGCAGGCTTGTTCCTCCTCGCCCGGAGGATGGATTTACTCGGCCTGGGCGACGACGCCTCCCGGCTGGCAGGTGCGGATCCGCGTCTGGCCCGGGTCGGCGCCGTCGTGCTGGCCGTTGGCCTGTCCGCAGCGGCAGTAACCATCGCCGGGCCGATTGGGTTCGTGGGTCTGTGCGCCCCGGCAATCGTTCGGCTGCTGGCCTCCCGGCTCCGCGGCCTGGGACGGCACCGGGCGTTGCTGCCCATCTCCGGGTTGGCCGGTGCAGTGGTGGTCATCGGAGCCGACGTTCTTGTCCGTGGCCTCTTTGGTGCCCAAGCCGGCGTCGAAGTCCCCACCGGTGCGGTCACCACGGTCTTCGGCGCCGTCTTTCTGGTGGTCCTGGCCATGCGGATGTCCGATGCCGGATTGAGTGTTGCAGGCGACGCCTTGGCGCGGCTGCGTTCACGGCGGTTCTTCCTTACTGTCTTGATCGGGCTTCTGGTGGTGCTCACTGGCTTACTGGTGGCCGGAGCGCTGCTGGGCGATGCGAAACTCCTGCTCGGTGATCTGGTCAATTGGCTTACGGGCCAGTCCGGAAACCGCGTCAGTGCCGTGCTGGGTACGCGTATGCCACGGGTCCTGGCAGCGGTTCTTTCCGGAGCTGCCCTGGCTCTTGCCGGTGCGCTCATCCAGGCAGTCTCCCGGAACTCCTTGGCCGAGCCTGGAATTCTGGGGGTGTCCGGCGGCGGCGGACTGGCGGCAATCCTCGTCATCACCACCGTCCCCACTGCCGGCTCATGGGTCATCACGGGCTCCGCGCTGGGCGGCGCGGCATTGTCGGCGCTGCTGGTCTTCGGCCTCGCCTTCCGTGGAGGGCTCCAGCAGAACCGCCTGGTATTGATAGGCATCGGTGTCTCCGCGGGATTGGCCGCCATGATTACTGTCCTCTTGGTGAGCACCGACCCGTTCAACCAGACGAAGGCGCTCACGTGGTTGTCCGGCTCCACATATGGCCGTAACTTCGCGTCGGTCCTGCCGCCGCTCCTAGCTCTACTGGTTTCGCTTCCCGTGCTGGCGGGAATGCGGCGGGACCTGGACCTCATTGCGGTGGATGACGATTCTCCCCGTGTGCTGGGCATCGGGCTGTCCGGATCGCGCCTCCTCCTGCTCTCAATCGCGGTGCTCTTGACGGCGGGTGCTGTTTCATCGGTGGGCGTGATCGCGTTTGTCGGTCTGGTGGCCCCCCACGGTGCCCGTACCTTGGTGGGGGCGCGGCACTCCCGCGTGCTTCCGGTGGCCGCCCTCATTGGGGCCGGCACGGTGGTATTCGCAGACGTGATGGGCAGGACGGTCATTGCTCCCGCGCAGATTCCGGCGGGCATCATGACGGCCCTGGTGGGAGCACCGTACTTCGTCTATCTGTTGTGGCGGTCCCGGGTGGACCGAAACGTCTGACCTCCCGCTTCATGACCTCCCGGACAGCGGCCTCCAGCACATAGGATCGACTCTATGGCCGGTACCGTGGATGTTCTTGGCCCCATTCTGGAAATGATGACCTGGGTGGGGTTTGTCCCGGGTGTGCCGTTGTTGATCATTGCCTGGATCATCGCCAAGCGCCGGTGCGTTTGGGTGACCGCGGACGGTGAGCGTTTCGCCGCGGGCGGATTCATGGGCCTCCACTGGGTTGACCAGTCAGATGAGGAACGCAAAGTCCTGTTGGATGTCCCTGCCGGCGCCGGGGGCTATGAGCCCCGGGCGGTGGTGGTCCACTACGACGTCTGCCACCCTTCGCGCTGCTCGCTTGAACCACCGCGGCACGACCACACAGTGCTGATTGTCGGGTGGATCCTCACTGGAGTCGGCATCCTGAGTACACTGGGCGGATTTGCCCTCCTGGTGTTTTAGCCGCGACCCCCTTGAATGGCTCTCCGCTCCGGGGCTAGCATGGCCCGCACGGTAAATCCGAGGAGGCATCCCATGAGCGAGTCAACCGTCAGTGAGTCATCGGCAACCCTGATGGTGGACCTGATCATCTCCCTGGACGGCTACGCCTCCGCGGAGGGGTGGCCTGGTTGGTGGGGCCTTGAAGGCCCTGAGTACCTTGCGTGGCTTGAGGAGGAAGGCAAAAAGGACCTCACCATGCTGATGGGCGCCAACACCTATCGGGTGATGTCCAGCATGTCCGAGCAAGCCTTGGGGGATGAATCCGGATTTTCCGAAGAGGAAGGCGCCAGCTTGTCAGGTCTGGCGGCCATGCCCAAAGTCATCTTCTCCTCCACCCTCAAAGAACCCTTGGCCTGGCCCAATTCGGAGTTGGTGTCCGGCGATGCCGTTGAAGCGGTGAAGGAAATGAAGCGGACGCGCACGGGCACACTGAGCACCCTCGGCAGTCTTAGCCTCTGCCGGTCAGTGCTGACGGCCGGTCTGGTGGATAGGTATCGGCTGGTGGTTTTTCCCGTCATTACCGGCAAGACCGGGCATGAACGGATTTACGATGGCTACCCGGACGTGGCACTTGAGCTGGTGGACAGCCGGACTTTTGATGGGCGGTCCCAACTACTGGAATACATTCCGAGGGTTATCGACGGACCTCCGGGAAGCCGACAGCCATGAGCCGGACACTGGAAACGATCGTCCAGCAAGTGCATCTGCCCGCTGGAATGGCTGGACCGGACAAGCTCAGCTTCGACGTACGCTGCTTCGTGCTTCCCGTGGCTGAAGGAATTGTCCTGATCGATACGGGCCTGACCGGCAGTATCGTCGAGATCGAACTGGCGCTGGACCGGGTTGGCGCGGGCTGGAGTGATGTCTCGGACGTCGTGCTGACGCATTCGCATCCGGATCACGTTGGCGGTTTGGACGTCGTCCTGTCCAGGACGACGGGAGTTGCGGTGTGGGCCGGCGACGGCGAGTCCGATGCCGTGGTCCCGGGTGGGCTGATGCGGCCAGCCGCTGAGGGTCAGCAGATTCGTGGGCTGCGGGTTATCCGGACACCCGGGCATACCGAGGGCCACATCAGTTTGTTGTTGGAAGATGAGGGCTTGATGTTCGTGGGCGACACCGTGGGTGTCATGGAGGGGATCATGGTGCGACCACCCGCGCCTTTTACCGCTGATCCAGCGGAGGCCGAACGTTCGCTCTGGAAGATCGCCCACATGTCTCCGGACAGGATGGTGTTCTCCCACGGTCCCGAACTCCCGGATGCGGGCTCACGGCTGGTTGCGCTGCTCGAGGAGCCCTCAGCCGCTTCGTAGCGGCTGAGGGATGAGCGGGAAGACAGGATCTTCACCGTGGGTGCTGGACCTGGTTGTCAAAGAAGGGCGCCAGGCAGTCCGCGTAGTGGTTCATTGCCTCGGAAAAGGTGAGCAGCCGGATGGTATCCGGCCCGGCAGTTTCCGTTGCGTGGGCGTCCGCTTCATCAACAAGGCACAGCAGCGGTTCTGCGCTGAAACCGTTAGCGGTTAACGTGGCAATTCCCCAAGGATGGTCGGGATCGGCCACTGAGATGCCTGCTGCGTCAAAGGTGTCCCTGAGGGCATTGCCCGTCACAGTCCGCCACGACTGCAGGTACGGCGGCCTCAGTTGTTCAATGAGGTCCTCATCCCTGGCTTCATAGGCTGAGCCCAGTGCTGTGGTGAGGCCGTCCCACTCCTGGGCGTCGCGGACCATGAGGTGCGCGGCCCGCAGGTGGGCAAGTGTTTCGTCCAACGTCATGGCAGTCCCCAAACTTCCCGTCTTTTGCGTGCCCTGCGGAGGCACGCCTGACCGCCGTCGGCCGTCATCATCAAGGAGAACGGACAACAAGCCGCCATGATTCCCGGCAGGCCGCGTGTTGTGTATTCCTGGCCTTTTACAGACATTCCTTGGCCTCCTAGTAAATCAGTAGTCTTACTATTAGGCTGACCGTTTGGGGAAAGTCCCCGGTACGGAAAAGAGTGAGGCGAGGCATGACAGAAGAGCAGGACATCAAGAAGGTCACGGACATCATCAACGACTCCAGGATCGGAATGCTGACCACCATCAACGAAGACGGCGCGTTGGTCAGCCGTCCGCTCGCCGTTCAGGACGTCAAGGACGACGGCGACATGTGGTTCTTTACGGGATTGGACACCTCGCAGGTGGCGCATGTCCGGCAGGATGCCCGGGTCAACGTGTCCTTCGGCAAGAACACGGAGTGGGTTTCGGTGGCTGGCGCCGCTGAAGTCGTTACGGATCGCCAGAAGATCCGGGATCTGTGGAACCAAGTGGTGGAAGCCTGGTACCCCGATGGGCCTGACACTCCGGAGGTTTGCCTGCTGCACGTCGATTCAGACTCGGCGGAATATTGGACCAGTCCGGGCGGAACAGCCGCAACGGTGCTTCAGTGGGTCAAGTCCAAGGTCACCAACTCCCGGTTCAGCGTGGGCGAGAGCGGGACCGTGGAACTCTGAACCGTCGTGGAGGACTTGGGGCGGTTCAGAGTCCTCCTTGAGGAGGAGCGGGACCGCAAAGTGACACTGGTAACAGCGCTGCGGAGCGACATCACCTCGGTGAGCCTTGCGCGGCAGGACTCCAATGTGGACGACGAGCATGATCCCGAGGGCAGCACCATAGCGTTCGAACTGTCGCAAGCTGAAGCCCTCTTGGAACAAAGCCGTGCCGGCCTGGAGGAGATCAACGCGGCCCTGGAGCGGATTGCCGAGGGCAGCTACGGAAGGTGCCAGGTGTGCGGGGCGGCCATTCCGGTGGCCAGGCTCGAGGCCCGGCCGTGGACGTGCTTCTGCGTGGAGCACGCCTCCGGCCGGCGACGGTGAGCTACGTGGACATGCCCGGCGAGACGGGAATGAATTCGATGGTTTGCTGGACCTTCTTCCGGGGTCCGCGATTGAACCCTTTGGCGTCAAGGTTGTTGCCGGCGCGATAGGCAGCCAGGGCTTCATCGTAGATGTCGTTGAGCCGTTGCCCGGTAAATACTTCCTGGGTGCCGTCAGTGAAGAGTATGGAAACCGAGGCACCGACCGGGAAGTGTCTCTTCATCCGGACGAAGCCTTCGGGGTCTTGCTGCAGGGAGATCAAAGGTGGACCGCGCTTTCTTTAGTGGTTAGTGACAGTTTCCCGCACTTTCCGGCTGCCGCGGTCTTTAGTACCTGGCCGGCTACGGGCAGGTACCCGGGTGACGGCTTCGCGCCGTTCACCAACGGTGTTGAGAATCGAGCCGATGCCGGCCACTGTCATTCCCACGGAATCCCCGGTCTTCAAGGGCGGGGGAGTCTTGGCGCCGTTCCGGCCCCATAGCTCGGCCAGGCATCCGCTGCCGCAGGTTCCTGAACCCAGAACGTCGCCTGGCCGGACCACGGAGTCCTGGGAGGCGTAGGCCACGAGCTCTGCGAAAGGCCACCCCATGTTGGACAGGAGGTCCTGGCCGATGGCCTCGCCGTTGACCTCCACCGCCATGGCGAGGGGAAGGAAACCTTGGTCGTCGTGCAGGTGCTCAAACTCATCAGCGGTCACGATCCAGGGCCCCAGGGTATTGGCGAAGTCCTTTCCTTTGCAGGGGCCAAGGCTGACCTTCATCTCCCGCCTTTGAAGGTCGCGCGCCGACCAATCGTTGAGAATGGTGTAACCGAAGATGTGCCGGTGCGCGTCCGACGCCGACAGATTCCTGCCCTCGCTGCCTGGTACGTGTCCGACGACGGCCGCGACTTCGGTCTCGAAGTCCAGTTCGCTGCAACCACCGGGAATGCCGATCACCTCGCCGGTGCCGGTCACCGTATGCGGATTCGTGAAATAGAACGTCGGCGCTTCGTACCATTCGGCCACCACGCCCGCTACACCATCGATGCTCTTACGAACGCCTTCAACATGTTCCTCGAAGGCAACAAAATCCCTGATGGTTCCCGGTAGCAACGGTGCCAGCAGTTGCACGTTCCCCAAAGCGACAGGATGCACGGTCCGGCACGTTTCCGCGGCGATGGACAACGTCTTTTCCAGGCCGGCCTGCAGCAAGTGCTGGACGGTGCTTCCCCCAGGCAGGGCAAAGCAGTTATCTTCCTCGACAAACCCTTCCCGGGTACCGCCGTCGTAGTTCCAGCGGGCGATCTTGACCATGGTTTCTTCCTTAGGCGGTGGGGCGGGCGGTGAGGGCTGCCGCGGAGGTGATCCCGAGCCGGGCGGCGTTGCCGGCAAGAACGCGGGAGGCATCGGTTTCGGGGAGTCCGGCAGCATAAACCTCATCAACAGGATGGTCCGAGCCCATGTCAAAGGGGTAGTCAGAGCCGAGCATCACCTGGGAGGGCCCGGCTGCTTCGATGAGCGCCCTCAGTTCGCGGGGATGGTGGACCAGCGAATCGAAGTAGATCCGCTGTAGATACGACGACGGCGGTTCGGCGCACCGCCGCGCCTCGGGCCGGACCTTCCAGGCATGGTCCGAACGGCCGATGGTGGTGGGAAGGTAACCCCCGCCGTGGACGGCGAGGACCTGCAGCTGAGGGTAACGGTCCAGGACCCCGCTGAAGATGAGGTGGGACAGGGCCACGGCGTTCTCGGCGGGCTGGGACACAGTGTTGGCAAGGTAGAACCGGTCAAGACGCTCGTCCAGGGAACAACCGAAGGGATGCAGGAAAACCAGTGCGCCCAGTTCCTCCGCCCGGCTCCAGAAGGGTTCCAACCGGGGATCGGACAGCTCCACGGTGGTGCGCTCCGCATCGCCGGGCGTGCCGGCGAACGATCCGATTTCCACGCCCGGCAGCCCGCACTCCTTAACGGCGTGCTCCAGCGCTTCGACCATGAGATGGGGATGCTGCAAAGGAACCAGCCCCAATCCGTTCAACCGGTCCGGCGCCCTGTCGACGAGCTCACGAACAGCCTCATTCGCCTGCTTGGCCAGTGTCAGCGCGAGCTCCGCACCGGCAAAGTAATAGAAATGCGAAGGCGACGGGGAGACCAGTTGGACATCCACGCCTTGGGTGTCCATATCCGCCAGGCGTCGGTCGAGGTCAGTGAGCTGTTGCCAACGCTCCTTGATCATGGCGCCCGAGGCGGCCATGGATTCAGGCCCGTTCCTCAGGACTTCCAGCGCCTGGAGTGCCGCAAATCCTTCCGGGTCGCCCTCCGCCACTGCTTGCTGGAGGGCCGGAATGAGGACGTGTGCGTGGACATCGATGACGGGTTGGTGGTCTGTGGAAAGGGTGTTCACGCGGGTTCCTTCAGCATGGTGGACAGAGAATTCATGAGTCCGGGCACATCTGCGTCCCGGACGCCGTCCAGCATCCACTGGCCCAACTGGACGGACGCGTTAACCACGGCTGTCGCCCGCTCCAAGCGTCGATCCGTGAACTCTTTCCACAAGGTCTCAGTGAGGTGGTCGGCGTTGATCAGGAGTTCCGCAAGCACCGCGGCATCTTCCAAGGCCATGGCCGCCCCTTGGGCAACCGTCGGAGGGCAGCTGTGGGCGGCGTCCCCAATGATGACAGTGCGGCCGCGATTCCAAGGGCCTTCCACCACGTGCGAGGTGAACCATGTGTAATTGATGCGGGCACTGTGGTCCAGATTGGTGCGGATTTCGTTCCACGGGCCACCGTACGCTGCAGCAAGTTCCGCCATGACCTTGGGGCCGTCTTCATGCCTGCGTTCCTGCGCCTTTTCCACGAGGTAGGCGTAGATGGTGTCCGGGCCGGTGGGGCAATAGCCGGCAATGAAGCAGGGGCCACCATAGGTGAGGTCGGTTCGGACCACCCCTTCCGGCCGTTCGACGAAGGCCCGCCAAATGCCCATGCCAGTGGGTTTGGGTTCGACGTCGATGCCGATCGCTGTGCGGACTGCGGAATGGAGTCCGTCAGCGCCTATGAGGAGGTCATAGGCGGCGGTGGCGCCATCGGCCGTGCGGACCGTGACAGTGCCGCCGTCGTCAGTTATGCCGGCCACAGCTTTGCCATAGCTGATCCGGGCGCCGGCTTGTTGGGCGCGGTCCCGGAGGATGGCAGTCAAGTCCGGCCGGTACATTCCCAGCGTTGCCGGAAGATCCTCTCCACCGGTCCGGATATCCTCCAGGACTGCGACGACTGTGCCGGCGGGGTCGGGGGCGCGCAGTCCAAGGGTGCTGAAGGCGTACCCTTGAGCCCGCACCTGATCCCAAACACCCAGGTCGCGGAGGATTCGCAGGGCGTTGCCTTGAAGCGTGATCCCGGAACCCAGGGTTTGCGGCTCCGTGGCCTTTTCAAGGACGTCCACCTCGATGCCTGCCTCGGCCAAGAGGATGGCGGCAGTAAGCCCCGCAGCTCCCGCTCCGACGATTCCGACCCTCTGTACTGCTGCCATCTGAAGACTCCTTTGTGTCGACGGCGTTACTGCCTATTGTGCTGCGTGCGGTGGCGGACGGGGCGTCAGCGGACCGCGATGGGATTGACCGGCGAGCCCACAGCCCCGGTGATGGGGAGCGGGGCGGCAGTGAGCATGAAGTCATACCTGCCATCGGCGGCACACGCGTGAGCCAGTGCGTCAGGATCCCACATTTCCCCCAGGAACAAACCAAGGTTGGGAATGGCGATCTGGTGCAGGGGTTGGAACGCGCCCTCAAACTCATTGGGCCGCACCTCGAAGCCCCAGGTATCCGTGGCGATTCCAGCAATTTCCGAGGTGTGCAGCCATTCGGCGGTGCTGAAGGACAAGCCCGGCGCGAACCCACCGGCGTAATCGCCCCACCCGTCGCGGCGGACCCGGCTGTACTGGCCCGTGCGGATCACCACGATGTCGCCACGGCGAACAGCAGAGGTAGGGCCCTGGAGTTCAATGGTGCGTTCCAGGTGCTCCGGGGTGATCGCGAAACCGTCGGGCAGTTCGCCATCGGTGCTTCCACCATCCGGGCCGAGTGCGCGACCGACGTCCAGCAGCACGCCGCGGGTGACGATCTTGGCCGCGGCGGTTTCGATCCCTGTGACGAGGTCGCCCTCGGAGGTGACCACATCCCCGGCTGCGCGCCCGTTCCAGGCCTTGCCGCGATCAAAAATATGACCCAGCCCATCCCACTGGGTGGAGCACTGCAAGGGCATGGCAATGACGTCATCGGCGCCCCCGAAACCGTGGGGGAAACCTTGGTTGCCCCGCTCGGCATCCACACCGGTGTCCGTCATGGTGTGCACGGGATTGGTTCGGCGACGCCACCCCTTTTGGGGGCCGTTGGTGTCGAAGGGCTGGGACAGGGAAAAGGCCTCGCCGGTGGTGACCAACGCCGCGGCCTCCACCCGCTTACCCGCATCAATGAAATTCAACGTGCCGAGCACGTCACCTTCGCCCCAGCGGCCCCAGTTGTTGTACTGCCTGGCCGCGGCAGTGATACTGGCCAGCGGGTCATTCCGCTGGATCAGGGAAACGTTCACGGCATCAGTGGTCACTGTTCGTCCTTGCAGTGGATCACTTGGGTGCCCAGCCCGGTGATGGTGCCTTCCATGACGTCCCCGTCCTGCAGGAGCCGTCCCCAGTGCTGGCCATTGCCGGCAGGGCTGCCGGTCAACACGAGGTCGCCCGGACGCAGCGGCATGATCTCCGATGCTTCACTGACAAGCTTGGCCACGCCGAAGATCATGTCCTGGGTGGACTCGTCCTGCATGGCTTTGCCGTTGAGCTTCAGTGTGACCTGGACGTCCTGGGGATCACCGAAGAACTTGGCCGGTACCAACAGGGGACCGGTGGGCAGGAAGCCCGGTGCATTCTTGGCGCGGTACCAATCCGAACCAATGGCGGGCATGTCCTTGCGGAACACATACTCGCGCGTGGTGATGTCATTGACCATGGTGTACCCAAAGACATATTCAAGGGCCTCTTCGGGGCTCACGCGGAAGGCTTCCTTACCGATCACGGCCGCGAGCTCCAGCTCCCAGTCGTGGGACTTGCTGTACCCCGGCAGGGTCAGGTCGTCAGTAGCGGAGGCAATCGCCGTCGGGAGGCCAATGAAGAAGTACGGCGTGCCCTGACCTGCGCGCTGGTCCATCATGGCAGCGGTCTTGGTGCGCACCTCCTCGGAATCCTGGCCGGCATCGCGGTGTGCCACCGCGAGATCGATCACGTGCTTGCGGTAGTTGGCCCCTGTTTGCAGAACCTGCGCGGGTTCCACGGGAGCAAGGACCTCGACGCCGGACAACGCCAAGCCGGTTTCGTCACCCGCCGAGGCGGCCATGGCATCCAGTTCGCTTTCGGTAGTGCCCCAGTGCTGGATGAGCGAGTTAATGTCTCCGTCCAGGGGCAGGACACGTTCGCCCACCACAAGACCGGTTTTGGGTTTGGTGTCTCCGGGCTCCTGAAAGCGGACCAGTGCGTAGTTTGGCTGCGTCATTAGCCGCGGCCCTGCTGTGCGTAGGGGTTCAGGAGGGCTTCCTTCATCTCTTCGGAGGCACCTTCCTCCGTGGCCGTGAAGCCCTCTGCCGGCGGGAAGGATTCTGTCATGGAGTGCGGCATGGCACCGTTCTTGTAGAAGTTGTTGGAACCTTCGGACGGCTTCCAGGTGTTGGCATCCCAATCCGGGACGTAGTTGCGGTAGCCGCCGGAGTTCAGCTCCACCCGCAAGCCTGACGGATCGCGGAAGTACAGGAAGTTCTGCTCGCCCACGCCGTGGATGGAAGGGCCGTATTCCATGGGGGTGCCGTTTTCCATCATGACGTCGGCAGTGCGGAGCAGGTCCTCGGTGGCGTCCACCCAGAAGGCGATGTGGTTGACGCGGCCGGCACGCTTGGACGTGTCCAGGACCACTCCGAGGTTGTGGGATTTCTCGTTGGTGGTCAGTACTGAGAAGACGGTGATGGGTGCTTCATCCAGATCTACGAAGGCCATGACGCGGAAGCCGAGAGCTTCGTTGTACCACTGGGCGAATCCCCTGACATCGGAGGCAGCCACCGTGACGTGGTCCAGGAAACGGGGAGCGGCCGCGTGGCTGCTGCGGCGCTCGGGACGGTCCGGATAGGTGGATTCGAAGCCGGGCTCCGCAACGAACTTCTCTACGTCATAAAACAGGCGCATGTGGTGGCCGTAGGGACCGGTGAACTCATAGGCCTTGCCAAAGCCGTGACCACCTGCAGTCCACGTGCCCTGAACACCGGTCGCTTCAACACGGGATGCTGCTGCTTCGAGTGCGGCCTGGGAGTTGGTGCGCCACGCCATCCGGCCCAAGGATGCCTCAGGGCCTTCAGTGATGACCAGGCTGTAGCGGTAGTAATCGCCCCAGCAGCGAAGGTAAACGTTGCCATCCACGCGGTCGATAATGCGCATGCCGAACTTCTCCTCGTAGAACCGTGCCGAGGCTTCGACGTCCGGAGCGGTGATCTCGAGGTGGGCAAGATGGGAGAGGGGAGTTTCCACGATGAATTCCTTCTATGTGCTGATGGCTCGGACAGTTCTCTGCAGGTCCTGTAACCACCATGAGCCACATCACCTATCCGGAGAAGAGCAAGTATCTGATAGGAGCTATCCGTCAAACAGATACTTCGGGGGAGAGGGTTCTATCAGCCGCATGAATACCAGCTATACCCAAACAGCTATTCTCCGATGGAGTGAGCCTTGCCACAGTGAGGGGCATCCCCTCGGCGACCCTGCCGGTACCCGGGACTCTTCAAAGGCGAAGGAACACCCCATGAGCATCATTGATCCCACTGCGCTCGAGTCGCGCCGTCCGGTCCCCATCCGGGAAGCAGGCAAGGCGCAAGCCGCGCTTCTCGTGGCCGGAAGCTGCATGCCGGTCCTGGGCGCCGTCTTGCTGGCACCTGTCCTGCCCACGCTGAACCAGGTTTTCGTGGAGACCGCAGGAGTCGCCATTCTGGTGCCGCTGGTCCTGACGCTTCCAGCGCTGTTCGTGGCCCTGTTCTCGCCCCTCGCAGGCTACGTCGCTGACAGGATGGGCCGGAAGCAGTTGTTGATCTACGCCATGCTGGCCTACGCACTCTTTGGCACGGCACCTCTATGGCTGGACACCCTCGAGTCCATTGCTGTCTCGCGGATCGGCGTAGGTATTGCAGAGGCAGCCATCATGACGTGCTGCACAACCCTGATCACCGACTACTACGCGGGGCAGCAACGGAACAAATACCTGGGCCTCCAAACCATGGTGAGCGCCCTGGCTGCCACGGCATTCTTTGCGCTCGGTGGCGCCTTGGGCAGTATCAGCTGGCGGACGCCGTTCTGGTTGTACGCCGTCAGCGCCGTCCTGGTGGTTCCCATGATCTTCAAGCTCTGGGAACCAGCCAAGAGCCAAGCCGCGGGCCTGGCAGCGAAACAGCCGGTGCCCTGGCGTCAGATCGGTGCACCTGCTGCTGTGACACTGTTTGGCGGCATTGTGTTCTACGCGTTGATAGTCCATCTGCCCTACGTCATCACAGGGTTGGGCGTCCAGGATGCCGCCCTCATCGGCGGTGCGGCTGCGATCGCTTCGCTTGCAACGGCAGCAGGAGCCATCTCATTCCGTTTCCTGGCCAAGCTGGGCACCCGAAAACTGTTGGCAGGCGCTTTCGGCCTCGCCGCCGTCGGGCTCTGCGTTGTTTCCGTGGCAGGCAGCGTTCCGGTGGCCGTCCTTGGGGCAGTGATCGCCAGTGCCGGTACCGGTGTCTTGTTGCCGACGCTGCTGACGTGGGCGGTCAATGGACTGGACTTCTCCCAGCGTGGCAGGGGCACCGGCATCTGGACCGGAACCTTGTTCATTGGCCAGTTCCTGACGCCTATTGTCCTGGGCGCCACAGCCGCGGCACTCGGCAACCTCGGCCTGGCACTCGGGGCGCTGGGCCTGGCATGCGCGCTGGCGTTGCTGGCTGTGCTGATTCGCGGGCCGCGGCTGGTCACGGTCAGCCACTGATGGGGGCCGTGGCTGGATAACCTAGGAGGATGAAGAACCTGGACCTCAACCTGTTGCCCCAATTGCAGGTGCTGCTGGAATTGCGGAACGTTTCCCGGGCGGCTGAGCGGCTCCAACTCAGCCAGCCGGCAACCAGCGCAGCCATGGCCAGGCTCAGGCGGCATTTCGACGACGAACTCCTGGTGCGTCATGGCCGCACGTATGATCTCACGCCCTTTGCGCAGTCGTTGGTCCCGCTGGTGGATGAGGCAATGCTTCATGTCCAGCGGGCCACGCGTGTCCGGTCCGGCTTCGATGCCACCACAAGCGAACGGGAGTTCGTCATTGCGGCGTCCGATTATGCAGCGGCCCTCATCGTGGGGCCGTTGCGGGGCATCCTTCAGCAGGAGGCGCCACGCGTGGTGGTGGACTTCGTGCCAACCTCCGGACTTGAAGGCACCATGGCCGAGTATTCCAAGATGGACCTGTTGGTGGGGCCCACTGGTTACAAGATGCAAGGCGACTCCAAGCAGCTGTTCCGAGACAGTTTTGTGGCAGTGGTCGATGCCGCCAACCCTCTACTCCAGCTGCCCGCCATGACGTTGACGGATCTTGTTGGCGTCCCGCACGCGGTGGGGTACTTCGGTGAGGGCATCAGCACCCCGGCTGACAAGCTTTTTGAGTCCCGGGGCGTTCGACGGCGGGTGGCAGCGACAGTGGCAGGCTTCCTGTCCCTGCCCCTCCTGGTTGAGGGTACAGACTTGGTGGCCTTGGTCCCGCGGATGCTTGCGTCCAGGGCCCAACGTGGGGCGAACATCGAAGTCCTTGAGTTCACCGAAGAGCTCGAAGCTGCGTTGGTGGAGGCCATGTACTGGCATCCCTCCCAGACCGAAGACCCAGCCAACGCCTGGCTGCGGTCAGTGGTTCAGCGGGCCTGTTCCCAGCTGCACGTCATTTTTCCCGTGACGGCACATCCCATACCCGTCGCAGCCACCTATCCCGTTGGGGCGGATGGGTGACGCTGCGAGGGTGCCCATTGCGCGCTATTCCTTCCCTCTACCCCAGGACGCAACAGCATGTTTGATATGACAGACGCAGTGGTGGTGATCACGGGCGCCAACGGCGGCCAAGGCCTGGCCGAAACCCTGCTGCTGGCCACTTCCGGGGCAACTGTGCTCGCGGCAGACCTGACCGCGGAGCCTTCCGCAGCTTTGAAGGCCGGAGCGGTTTCACACCCTGACCGCATTGTCTACCGCCAACTCGATGTCACCGAGCCAGGTGGGTGGGCGGACTTGGCGGAGTTCCTCCACGACGAACACGCCCGGGTGGACGGCTTGGTCAACAACGCCGGCATCACCCGACGCAGCCGCCTGCTCGAGGCAACACCGGCCGATCTCGCCGCGGTATCGGAGGTGAACGTCACGGGGGCCCTGCTGGGAATACAGGCCTGCGTTCCGTTGATGAAGCCCGGGGCTTCCATCGTCAATGTTGGCTCAGTTGCGGCCCTCAGCGGGCATTACCCGGTTGCCTACACCGCCAGTAAATGGGCGCTGCGAGGGCTTACCATCGCCGCCGCCACGGAACTCGGGCCACGGGGCATCCGGGTGAACTCGGTTCATCCCGGATTTATCGAGACGCCCATGACGTCCGGAGCCAACCCGGCCTTCAGGGAAGCCAGCATAGCCGAGACGCCGCTGGGGAGAACCGGGACACCCGAAGAAGTTGCGGCCGTCGTGCTTTTCCTCCTGAGCCCAATGGCCGCTTTCGTCACGGGAGTGGACCTGCCGGTTGACGGTGGACAGAGCAGCCACGGCGGAGCGAAATCAATCTCGGATGCCCTGCAGTGAACCATTCCCGTGACTGGCCATCGCTGAACTCCCAGGTCCTGGGGCCCACCAACCGGTAGTTCAGCAGGACGATTCCGGACGGCTGGCGACGGCACTCCATGAGTTCCAACTTCGTCCACTGGCCCACCCGGCCGAAGAACGGAACACCACCGCCGCCGAACAGGCAGATGTCTTGATACCTCACGACAGGTGTTGGCCCTGGAGGCCATGCCCCCGAATACCTTGCTCACGGCAAGGAATCCGTGTCCGGGGCGGTTTCAGTTGTGATGGCCGTGTCCGCCGCGGCGCCCTGCTTCCGGCTGGCCAGCAGGAACGGCACCGCGATCAGCTCGATAACGCCCGCCACGGCCAAGGATGCCGGGTAGCCGTAAAGATCAGCTCCCCGGCCAAGGAGTGGCTGGATGACCACGCCACCGCTGGAACCCATGAGCGAATCGAAACTGAGTACGGTGGCCCGTTGTTTCGAAGGGATCATGTCATTGATGTACGCCTGTCTGACCGGTGTGGCGGCGGAGCCCACTACGCCCCACAGGGCCAGGAGCGCCAACGCAAGCCAGAAGTTACGGGTGAACCCGAGGATCAGCAGGATGACGGCGCCCACCAGGCCCCCAAGAATCAGGACGGACGTGCGTTTGTGGAACAGTGTTCGTGCGTGGGGAGCGAGCCAGCCGCCCAGGATCTGCGAACCAGCCACGATGGCTGCGGCCAGTCCGGCAATGGAATAGGCGCGCGGGTCGCCGAACAGATCAAGCAGGAACGGCTGAAGGGCGTAGAAAACATAGATTCCGACGCCGGCGCTGAACGGTGCGGCGAGCATCACGTAGCGTACTGGCGGGTTTTTCAAGCCGTTGTCAATGGATGCAGAAAGTACTGCGCGAGTAGCGCGAAGGGGGTGCGTCGAGCGTTCAGGCGAGAACCCGACGTCGTGCATCAGAGCGAACGCCACCCCAAACATCGCTGCCAAAACAGCAACCCGGAGGATGAACGGAACCCCGAGATTGCTTGCCTGGGCTATGACGCCGCCGGCCACGGAACCGAGCAACATGGCCACGCCTTGAACCATCTGCCCCCGGCCCAGCACGCTCTCGAGCCCGCCTTCGTAACCCGAGAAGCGCAAGGCGTCCACAAGCCAGGCCTCCACAGCCCCGGAGAAGAACGTAAAACCCAAGCCGAGCAGGACGGAAACCACCGCCCACATCCAAAACGGCGCCGAGATCTGCCACATCACAAAGTACAGATAGGTGGAAGCGGCCAGTGTCACCGTGCCCAACAAAAAGGAAACCCGTCGGCCCCAACCGTCGGCGATGACTCCGGTAGGAACTTCAAAGAGAACCATGCCTGCCGTGAAGAACGCATTGGCGGCGAATGCCTCAAGGTTGCTCAGCCCGGCATCAAGCAGGAAGAGAGTATTGATCCCCCAGATGAAAGAGGCAGCAATGGTGTTTCCCAGCGTTAGCGTGAGGTAAACGCGTTGGATCTTGCGGGCATCCTGGTTCACTGCGGGCATCCTGGTTCACATCGCTCACCTGCACCATCGACCGAGGGGCGCAGAAGCCGGTTTGCCAACGGGGCCTCCCGCCGACAGAAGTGCCGGAGTGAACAGGACAGCCTGCAGCGTCCCGCGCCAATCGCCCATAGAGCCGTTCTACGCCGAAGCCACCGCGAATGCCAGACCACGGAGAAACGGCCGGTGGCGTTTGAGCCCACCGGCCGTTTTCAAGCGTTGACGCTTCTACGCCTGGATGAGTCCAGCGCCGGGCTGTGAAGCCAACAGCGGCGCGAAAAACCCGCCAAGTTCGGCTGTCGCGGTCAGCGGCAACACGTTGGCGACGTACTGGTCCGGGCGGACAACGACCACGACGCCGTCGCGGCTGAGTCCGCGCAGGTCGAAGATGTCGTTGTTGGGGTCGGTACCGAATACTTTTTCGAGGTAGGTGAGCTTGAAAGGGCCCACCGTGGGTTTAAAGGCCGCGGGTACGGCGTTGATGTCCACGTTGGTGTGGTCCTGCTGGTAGATCACCTTCACGTCGAACCAGGAGTCCCGGTCAGAGCCCGACGGCGTAGCGGCCAGCGGTGATTCCGGCGAGTTCGCGATCCACTCGGCGAAGTCGGCTACCGGACCTGGGCTGCCCGCCTGTGCAGTGTCGGCGAAGACGTAGATCCGCCAGCGGCCGTCTGCTTTGGCGTGGTGGCCAAGGTGCATGGGGTTGGTGTCGCAGACGCGGAGGACGGGCGCTGATTTGAAGCGTTTGCCGACGGGGAAGCCAGTGGCGAGGTCCTGGTGCTGTGCTTCGGCGACCAGCATGGACGGGGCGTATTGGGTCATGAAGCCGGCCGGGAACTCGGCGGTGCTGGTGTAGAAGGTCTCCAGCTCGGCGGGGTCTTCGAACTCCTCGGGTTTCCTGGCCATCAGGGTGGACCATTGCTTGTCGAAGTCGATGAGGTTCTTGGCCACCACCTGGCGTTCCGCCGAGTAGCTGTCCAGCAGGCTTTCGGGGCTGCGGCCTTCCAGGACATGGCCGAGTTTCCAGGCGAGATTGAAGCCGTCCTGCATGGAGACGTTCATGCCTTGGCCGGCTTTGGCGCTGTGGGTGTGGCAGGCGTCGCCGGTGATGAACACCCTCGGGGTGCGCGTACCGCGGTCCTCCGGCAGGACGTCGTCGAACCTGTCCGTCAGCCGGTGGCCTACCTCGTAGACGCTGTGCCAGGCGACGTTGCGGACCTCCAGGGTGTAGGGGTGGAGGATGTCGTTAGCCTTGCCGATGATTTGCTCGATGGTGGTTTTCCGCACGGCACCTTTGTCGTTGGGATTCACTTCGCCCAGGTCCACGTACATGCGGAACAGATGGCCACCTTCGCGGGGGATCAACAGGATGCTGCCACCGGCGCCGGACTGGATGGCGCACTTGGTGCGGATGTCCGGGAAATCGGTGACGGCGAGGACGTCCATGACACCCCAGGCGTGGTTGGCCTGGTCGCCGGCAAGGTGGCAGCCGATGGATTCCCGAACCTTGCTGCGGGCACCGTCAGCGCCCACCACATATTTTGCGCGGATAGTGCGCTCCCGGCCTTCATCGGGACCGGACGTGTGGACCAGTGTGACAGTGACTGGGTAGTCGCCCTCGCCGGTGACTTTGAGGCCCTGGAATTCGTAGCCGTAGTCCGGCGTCATACGCGTGGGGGAGTTGGCCATGAACTCCGCAAAGTAGTCCAGCACGCGGGCCTGGTTCACAATCAGGTGCGGGAACTCACTGATCCCCGCAGGATCATCCACTGCCCTGGCAGCCCGGACAATGCGGGAATGATCGGCCGGGTCCGGTTTCCAAAAGGCCATCTCGGTGATGCGGTAGGCCTCCGCAATGATGCGCTCGGCAAAGCCGAAAGCCTGGAAAGTCTCGACGCTGCGGGCCTGAATGCCATCGGCCTGGCCGATGGCGAGCCTGCCGGGGCGACGCTCCACGATGCGGGTTGTGACGTCAGGAAACTGGGACAGTTGCGCCGCGGTCAACATTCCGGCAGGGCCGGTGCCCACAATGAGGACGTCGACTTCGTCGGGCAGCCCGGTGGGGCGGTTGATGCCGACGCCGGCGGCCGGTTCGACTCGCGGGTCACCTGATACGTAACCGTGGTGGTGGAACTGCACGGGCTTTCCTCACTTCTTTGTGGGCAATCAATCGCTGTGATGTTCGATAATAGAACAGGATGTTCTATTATCGCTCACATAATAGTAATGCCGCTCACAGTAGTCTTCAAGTGTTCGCAGTGACTCACCACCGAATCTGCCAAAGCTTCCTGCCCAAAAGGCTGCAGACATGTCAGGATCAGGTATGCCGCGACTGATGCTTTTGGACACTGCCTCTTTGTATTTCCGCGCCTTTTACGGTGTGCCCGATTCCATCCGCCGACCCGACGGAACGCCCGTGAACGCAGTGCGGGGCCTCATGGATATGATCGCCCGCCTCACCACCGACTACGAAGCCACGCACTTGGTCGCCTGCTGGGACAACGATTGGCGCCCGCAATGGCGCGTGGACCTGATTCCCAGCTACAAGTCGCACCGGGTCGCGGAGATCGTTCCAACCGGTCCGGATGTAGAGGTTGTCCCTGACCCGCTGGAAGCGCAGATTCCCATGATCCGGCGGGTACTGGACCTCGCCGGGATCGCAGTGGTGGGCGTCGACGCGCATGAGGCAGATGACGTCATAGGAACCTATGCGAGCCAGTCCCGGATGCCGACAGATGTGGTCACCGGCGACCGCGACCTGTTCCAGCTCGTCGATGATGACCGTGCGGTCCGCGTCATTTACACAGCGCGCGGCATGAAGAACCTGGAAGTCCTCACCGACGTCGTTGTGGTGGGCAAGTACCGTGTGCTGCCCCAGCAGTATGCCGACTTCGCAACACTGCGGGGCGATGCGTCCGATGGGCTACCCGGCGTCGCAGGCATCGGAGAAAAAACGGCGGCGTCATTGCTTGGCGAACACGGATCGTTGAAGGGGCTGCTGGAAGCGGCGGACGCTCCCGATGGCGGGTTGTCCGCTTCTGTGCGCGCCAAGCTGTCCGCGGCGGCTGACTACCTCAAGGTGGCGCCCGCCGTCGTCAATGTGGTGCGCGACTTGGAAGTGCCGACGCTTGATGAAGCGGGTGCTGGGTTGCGTCCCGTCACCGGAGACGCGCGCACAGAACTTGAGCAGCTGGCGACAGAGTGGAATTTGGGTGGATCCGTCAAGAGGCTTCTGGATGCGCTGGACCGGGTCCACTAAGAAGGCCCCTCACAGGCTCCGGTTCACTTTCACAGCCGAATGACAGGTTGGGAACAGCCCGGGCTGTGGTGCGTCTCCCATTGTGTTAGGGAGGACGGAACCATTGACCGTCCCTCAGACACCAGCCGTACCGACGGCTCATTGAGGAGAGGCACATGTCGAAAGTCAAGAGAATCACGCTGGGCGTAGCAGCCGGAGCACTGGCATTGGGCGCAGGATTGGGCGCGACGAGTATCGCGACGGCGGCCACCACGCCGTCGCCGAGCGCTACGGCGTCCCCGAACGGCACGTCGTCAGCGGACGCAACCACCCCTTCAGACCGTAGTGGAAAGCCTGGTGGGCACGGACGCGATCTGGGACAGATGGCTGCTGAGCTGGCAACCAAGCTCGGTGTGGACGAGGCCAAGGTCACCGAAGCCTTGAAGGCGTTCCGTGAGGCCAACAAACCCACCACGCCGCCTGCCGAAAGAACAGACGGAACCGAAGGAACCAAACCGGACCGGACGGAGCAGGACGCGGCACTGGCGAAATCGCTCGCTGCCGCCTTGGGCGTCGACGAAGCCAAGGTCACCACGGCACTGGGAGAAATCCGGGCCGCGGGCCAAGCTGAACGCTCCGCTGCACTGAAATCAAAGTTGGACCAGGCTGTCGCTGACGGCAAACTCACGCAGGCAGAAGCCGACGCCGTGACCAAAGCCGTGGAGGCTGGAGTCATTGGGGGAGGCGGTCGCTGACACTGCCAAGCTGATCAACTGACGCAAGGGATCCCCTGGGCATTTTCCGGGGATCCCTTGTGGCTTGGTTCTACGGAGTCGCCGCCCAGCATCAGGTCGGCCAGCATCAGGCCGGCCCTCACGTTCTTCGGACAGTCTTGGGCGCCGCCCGGCGCCGTTTTTGGGCGTGTTGATGTTCTGCCGACGCTTTCTATGTTCTGTGGGGTGTTTGGTGGTGGTTGCGTCGGGGTGTTTGGTGTGGGTCGATGTGGGGTGGGGGGATGAACCAGGGGACGCCGGTTTTCATGTCGATGCGCCATTGTTCTTTGTGGATGAGGTGGTGGTGGTGGCTGCAGAGCAGGGTGCCGTTCTCTGTTGAGGTGGTGCCGCCGT